>NZ_JBWHZP010000010.1:0-232275 GCF_056323165.1 Streptomyces sp. 3-6 | reverse complement strand
GGTCCGCACCCCCATGCAGTGGACCCCGGACCGCAACGCCGGCTTCTCCTCCTCCGACCCCGGCCGCCTCTTCCTGCCGACGATCATGGACCCGGTCTACGGCTACCAGGTGACGAACGTCGAGGCGTCGATGGCCTCCCCGTCCTCCCTGCTGCACTGGACCCGCCGGATGATCGAGATCCGCAAGCAGAACCCGGCCTTCGGCCTGGGCACCTACACCGAGCTGCCCTCCTCCAACCCGGCCGTCCTCGCCTTCCTGCGCGAGTACGAGGACGACCTGGTGCTCTGCGTCCACAACTTCTCCCGCTTCTCCCAGCCGACCGAGCTGGACCTGCGGGAGTTCGCCGGGCGGCACCCGGTCGAGCTGTTCGGCGGGGTGCGCTTCCCCGCCGTCGGGGAACTGCCGTACCTGCTGACCCTCGGGGGGCACGGCTTCTACTGGTTCCGGCTCACCCGAGTCGCATCCCGCATCGGCCGCCGCCCGTGAGCGTGCGCCGACGTCAGGAGGCGTCACCATGACGAAGACCGCATTCCTGCGCCCCCGCAGCGCCCCCGCCGAGCCGATGGAGTCGCTGGCCGGGCTGCTGCGCGACTGGCTCCCCGGCCAGCGCTGGTTCGCCGGCAAGGACCGCCCCGTCACCGACCTGCACGTGCTGTCGATGACGGAGCTGTTCCCGGGCTGCCTGCACCTGCTGGTCCACGCGGGCCACGGCGGCGTGCCCACGCCCGGGAACACGCCCCCGGCCGGTGACTGCTACCAGCTCCTCCTCGGCGTGCGGGACCACCCCTCGCCACGGCTCGGCCGGGCGCTCATCGGCCGCGTCCAGGACGGGCCACTGGCCGGCCGCACGGTCTACGACGCCCTCCACGACCCGCGCTCCGCCCAGCTGCTGCTGGAGCGGCTGCGCACCCCCGGGACGGCGGGCCCGCTGCGCTTCGAGTCCGACGCCCGCGAGCCGCTGCCCGCCGGACTGGTGCCGCGGCTGCTGGACGCCGAGCAGTCCAACTCCTCACTGGTGTACGGCGACGAGTACATCCTCAAGGTCTTCCGGCGGATCCAGCCGGGGGTCAACCCGGACCTGGAGGTGCCCGGCGCGCTGTCCCGTCAGGGCTGCCACCGGGTGCCCGCGCCGGTGGCCTGGTTCCGCACCACGCACCCCTTCAACGCGACGCTGGGCGTGCTCCAGCCCTACCTGCGGGACGCGTCCGACGGCTGGACGCTGGCCCTGGCCGCCCTGTCCGCGGGCGACGACTTCACCGCCCAGGCGTACGCGCTCGGCCGGGCCACCGCCGACGTCCACCTGGCGCTCGCCTCGGCGTTCCCGCTGGGCGGGCCCGGGGAGAACGGGCGCACGGCGGCGGCGATGACCGAGCGGCTGACCGCGGCGGCCCACTCGGTGCCGGCGCTCCAGCCGTTCGTGCCGGGGCTGCGCGCCGCGTTCGCCGCCCTCACCACCTGCGACTCGGGGCCGCCCGCCCAGCGCATCCACGGCGACCTGCACCTCGGCCAGGTCCTGCGGGCCGGGCGCGAGTGGTTCGTCATCGACTTCGAGGGCGAGCCGTCCCGCCCGCTCTCCGAACGGCGCAGCGCCCACTCCCCCGTGCGGGACATCGCCGGGATGCTGCGCTCCTTCGACTACGCCGCCCGCCAGCGCCGCCCCTGGCGCCCGGAGTGGGCGCGCCGCTGCCGCGAGGCGTACTGCGCGGGCTACGCCGCCCGCGCCGGCTGGGACCCCCGCAAGAAGCACGGTCTGCTCCGCGCCTACGAGACGGACCGTGCCGTGTACGAGGTGCTGTACGAGGCCCGGCACCGACCCGACTGGCTGCCCGTACCGATGGCGGCGATCGAGCGCCTCGCCGTGAGAGGAGACTGAGCCGTGGCCCTGCGTGACACCCCACTGCCCGAAGCCGCGGGGCCCGCCCCGTCCGCCCCCGTGACGGGCGGGACCGCGCCCCCGCTGGACCCGGCCGACCGGGGCCGCCTGCTGGCGGGCGCCCACCACGATCCGCACGCGCTGCTGGGCGCCCACCCGATGCCCGGCGGGATCGCCTTCCGCGCGCTGCGGCCGTTCGCCCGCGAGGTGGCGGTCGTCGTGGACGGCGAACCCACCCCCCTGACCTCGGAGGGCGACGGCCTGTTCTCCGGCGTGCTGCCGCTGGACGGGATCCCCGCGTACACGCTGGCCGTGGCCTACGGCGACGACCCGGCCGAGCGGACGCACGACCCGTACCGGTTCCTGCCCGCGCTGCCCGAGTTCGACCTGCACCTGATCGGCGAGGGCCGCCACGAGGAGCTGTGGACGGCGCTCGGCGCGCACCCGATGACCCACCAGGGTGTGACCGGCACCCGGTTCACCGTGTGGGCCCCCAACGCCCTGGGCGTCCGGGTCGCGACGGACTTCACGCACTGGGACGGCACCGCCTTCCCGATGCGCTCGCTCGGCTCGTCGGGGGTGTGGGAGCTGTTCCTGCCGGGCGTCGGTGAGGGCACCCGGTACAAGTTCGAGATCCACTCCCGGCACGGGCACCGCTTCCTCAAGGCTGACCCGATGGCGCGCCGCGCGGAGGAGCCGCCGAACACGGCGTCCGTCGTGACGGCCTCGCACTACGAGTGGAACGACCGGGAGTGGATGGAGAGCCGGGCCGCCACCCCCGTGCACGAGGCGCCGTTCTCGGTGTACGAGGTGCACCTGCCGTCCTGGCGGCCCGGTCTCACCTACCGCGAGCTGGCCGAGGAGCTGCCCCGCTACGTCAGGGACCTCGGGTTCACGCATGTGGAGCTGATGCCGGTCGCCGAGCACCCGTACGGCCCGTCCTGGGGCTACCAGGTCACCGGCTTCTACGCGCCGACGGCCCGGCTCGGCACCCCCGACGACTTCAGGTACCTGGTCGACGCGCTGCACCGGGCGGGCATCGGCGTGATCATGGACTGGGTGCCGGCGCACTTCCCCAAGGACGACTGGGCGCTGGCCCGCTTCGACGGGGAGCCGCTGTACGAGCCCGGGGACTCCCGCCGGGCGGACCACCCGGACTGGGGGACGTACACCTTCGACTTCGCCCGGACCGAGGTGCGCAACTTCCTCGTGGCGAACGCCGTGTACTGGTGCCAGGAGTTCCACATCGACGGGCTGCGGGTCGACGCGGTCGCCTCGATGCTCTACCTGGACTACTCGCGCGAGGACGGCCAGTGGGAGCCCAACGCGTACGGCGGCCGGGAGGACCTGGCGGCGATGGCGTTCCTCCAGGAGATGAACGCCACCGTCTACCGGCGCTGCCCCGGGGTGGTGACGATCGCGGAGGAGTCGACCGCCTGGGGCGGTGTGACCCGGCCCACCGACACCGGGGGCCTGGGCTTCGGGCTGAAGTGGAACATGGGCTGGATGCACGACTCGCTGGAGTACGTCTCCCACGAGCCGGTGCACCGCAGGTACCACCACCACGAGATGACGTTCTCGATGGTGTACGCCTACAGCGAGAACTACGTGCTGCCGATCTCGCACGACGAGGTGGTGCACGGCAAGCAGGCGCTGGTGACGAAGATGCCCGGCGACTGGTGGCAGCGGCGGGCGAACGTGCGCGCCTACCTGGGCTTCATGTGGGCCCACCCGGGCAAGCAACTGCTGTTCATGGGGCAGGAGTTCGCCCAGGGCGCCGAGTGGTCCGAGGAGCATGGCCCGGAGTGGTGGCTGCTCGACGAGGGGTACCACTCCGCGGGCGACCACCGCGGCGTCCAGGACCTGGTCCGCGACCTCAACGCCCGCTACCGCGAGACGACCGCGCTGTGGCAGCGGGACACCGACCCGGCCGGGTTCCGGTGGGTGGCGGTGGACGCGGCGGACGACAACGTCTTCGCCTTCCTGCGGTTCGACGCGTCGGGCCGGCCGCTGCTGGCGGTCACGAACTTCTCCCCCGTCGTCCGGCAGGACTACCGGCTCGGGGTCGGGGACGAGGTGGTCGCCTGGCAGGAGGTCCTCAACACCGACGCCGCCCGCTACGGCGGAAGCGATGTGGCCAACCTCGGCCCGGTCAAGCCGGAGGACGGCGGTGTACGGCTCACCCTGCCGCCGCTGGCCACCGTCTGGCTGAGTCCGTCCCTTCCGTGAGAACGGCCGCCGACGCGAGGTGTCCGATGCCCTGAGCGGGGCATCAGGGGTCGTACGGCCGGGGGCACCCCGGCGTCGACGCGGCAGTTCACGGGAAGGCGGCCACACGTGCGCACGGTGGGAGTGGAGGAGGAACTCCTCCTGGTCGATCCGGATTCCGGCGAGCCACGGGCCCTGTCCACGGCCGTGCTCGCCCGGGCCGCCCGGGACGACGCGGACGACGTCTTCGAGCGGGAACTGCACGAGCAGATGCTGGAGTTCGCCACGCATCCGCAGTCCTCGATGGAGCGTCTGCACGACGAGATCGTCCGCTGCCGCAA
Source organism: Streptomyces sp. 3-6 (assembly GCF_056323165.1). Classification (NCBI taxonomy): domain Bacteria; kingdom Bacillati; phylum Actinomycetota; class Actinomycetes; order Kitasatosporales; family Streptomycetaceae; genus Streptomyces; species Streptomyces sp. 3-6. The sequence goes on along the minus strand of NZ_JBWHZP010000010.1, from coordinate 227,852 downwards.
GGAGGCCGCCGGGCACGCCGGGGAGATCGGCTGCACGGTGGCGGCCCTGGCCACCTCACCGCTGCCGGTCAGCCCCTCCATCGGCGTGAACCGCCGCTACCGGTGGATGGAGGAGCAGTTCGGCATCGCCACCCGGGAGCAGCTGGTCATGGGCTGCCACGTGCACGTCTCGGTGGAGTCCGACGAGGAGGGCGTCGCGGTCGTGGACCGGCTGCGGCCCTGGCTGCCGGTCCTCACCGCGCTCAGCGCCAACTCGCCGTTCTGGCAGGGCAACGACTCCGGGTACAGCAGCTACCGCAGCCGGGTTTGGCAGCGCTGGCCGTCGGCCGGGCCGACCGGGCTCTTCGGCACGCCGGAGCGCTACCACCGGCTGGTGGCGGACATGGTGGCCACCGGCGTCATCCTCGACGAGGGCATGATCTACTTCGACGCGCGGCTCTCCCCGCGCTACCCCACGGTCGAGATACGGGTCTCCGACGTGTGCCTGCACGCGGAGACCGCCGCCCTGATCGCCACGCTCACCCGCGGCCTGGTGGAGACGTCGGCCCGCGCGTGGCGGGCCGGGCGGGAACCCCTCGACCCGGGGGTGAGCATGCTGCGCCTGGCCGCCTGGCAGGCCGCCCGCTCGGGCCTGTCCGGCGAACTGCTGCATCCGGTGACCCTGCGCCGCGCGTCGGCCGAGGCCGTGGTGCGGGCCCTGCTGGACCACGTGGGCGAGGCGCTGGCCGACAGCGGGGACCTCCAGCGGGCGCGCGAGGGCTGCGCCCGGCTGCTCCGCGAGGGCAACGGGGCACAGGTGCAGCGCGCGCTGCTGGAGAGCACCGGCAGTCTGCGCGACGTGGTCACGCAGTGCGCGCGGCAGACCCAGGCCTGAGGCGTCCGGGCGGGCCGGACGCCGGCGGTCAGAGGATCAGCACGAGGGCGTAGGCCAGGAAGAACGCGGCGACCAGCACCGCGACGACGATGATCGCGGTCAGCGGCCCCTTGCTCCAGCCCTTGGCCGGGTTGTGCCGTTCCAGCGGGCCCGCCTCGGGCATGCTGCTCTCCCCGGGCGGGGTCTCGCCCGGGGGGACGCCGCCGCCGGGTTCGAGGCCGGTGGTGCGCTCGGGTTCGGGATCGGGATTGAAGTGGCTCATGGCGTACGGGTCCCCCGTCGGGCCGAGATCATCGGTACGGGAACACTTCCGCCATACCCGGCCCCGCGGAGCACCGGCTGGGCTAGATTCGGGGCCGCCGATGACCGTCCCCGTCGGCCCAGTCACACCGCGTACCTGTCAGGAGCAGTGCATGCGCGACCTCGCTCTGGCTCCCCCACCCACCCCGCCCCTCACCGGGGGCCTCGCCGACAGCCTCTTCGAGACGGCCGCCCGCACGCCGACGCTGCCGATGCTCGCCCGCCGCACCGGTCCGGCGTCCTCCACCTGGGAGGAGATCACGGCCGTGGAGTTCCGCGACGAGGTCGTCGACCTCGCCAAGGGGCTCATCGCGTCCGGACTCTCCCCGGGGCACCGCGTGGCGATCATGGCGCGCACCCGCTACGAGTGGACCGTCCTGTGCTACGCGTTGTGGGCGGTGGGCGCCGAGGTGGTGCCGATCTACCCGACCGCCTCCCGCGACCAGGTGGAGTGGATCCTGCGGGACGCGGGCTGTGTGGCCGTGATGGTGGAGGACGAGCAGGGCGTCATGACCGTGGGATCGGTGTGCGCCGGTCTGCCGCGGCTGCGGCACGTCTGGCAGCTGGACGCCGGGGCGCTGGAGCAGCTGGTGGCGCACGGCGCGTACATCCCGCAGGCCACGGTGGACTCCATGCGCCGGATCGTGCTCCCGGACGCCACGGCGGTGGTCGCCTACACCTCGGGCACCTCCGGGCACGCCATGGGCTGCGCGCTCAGCCACCGCGGGATGGCCTCGGTGTGCGACATCCTGCTGGCGGGCTGGGGCCACACCGCCGCGCCGCCCGGGCAGCAGGCCGCGGTCCTCGCCTTCCTCCCCTTCTCCCACGTGTACGGGCTGATGGTGCAGGGCCTGTGCGTGCGCGGGGGCCTGCTGATGGGACACGAGCCGGACCTCGGGCCGGAGGCGCTGTCCTCGGCCCTGCGCACCTTCCGGCCCACCTACCTGTACGCGGTCCCCTCGCTGCTGGAGAAGATCTACAAGAACTTCCTGCGGGCGGCGCAGCAGGCCGGCCGCGGCGCCCTCTTCGAGAAGGCCGCCGGCACGGCGCGGGACTTCGCCGCCGCCGTGGAGCGGCAGCGGCTGGGGCGCGGTCCGGGGCCCGGCCTCGACCTGCGGCTGCAGCACGCGCTGTACGAGCGGACGGTCTACCGCAGGCTGCGGGCGTCGCTGGGCGGCCGGGTCTGCCGGGCCACCTCCGGCGGCTCGCCGCTCAGCCGCGACCTGTCCCTGTTCTACGAGGGCATCGGCATCTACGTGCACGACGGGTACGGCCTGACCGAGACCAGCGGCGGGGTGACCATGCAGCCCTTCGGCCGGGAGAAGTCCGGCACGGTCGGACGCCCGCTGCCGGGCAGCGAGATCCGGCTGGCCGAGGACGGGGAGATCCTGGTGCGCGGCCCGTCGGTGTTCCAGGGGTACGTGAACGACGAGGCGGCGACGCGTGCCACGCTGCGCGGCGGCTGGCTGGCGACCGGTGACCTCGGGCGGCTGGACACCGAGGGGTACCTGACCATCACCGGCCGCAAGAAGGACATCATCGTCACCAGCAGCGGCAAGAGCGTGGCGCCCGCGGCGCTGGAGCAGCGGCTGCGCATGCACCCGCTGGTGCACCAGGCGGTGGTGGTGGGCGACAACCGGCCGTGCGTCGGCGCGCTGATCACCCTGGACCCGGAGTTCCTCACGCACTGGCGGGCGGCCCTGTCGCTGCAGGGGGACGCGCCGACCCGGCAGGCGCGGGAGGACAACGCGCTGCGCGAGGAGATCGGGCGGGCGGTCGCGGCGGCCAACAGCGCCGTGTCCCCGTCGGAGTCGATCCGGGTGTTCCGGGTGCTGCCGGAGCCGTTCGACGTGGCGAACGGGCTGCTGACGCCGTCGATGAAGCTGCGCCGGGACGAGATCGTGCGCCGTCACGCGCTGGAGATCGACGCGATGTACCAGTCGCGGGTGCGGCCCGGGCGGACGCCGGCGGCGGAGCTGCCGCCCGGCTGGGACGACGCGGACAACGTCTTCCGCTGACGCGGGTCCCCGAGGGAGCCGCCGGGAGGGGCGTGCACTCGGCATATGCCGGGCGCACGCCCCTCCTGTGTGTCCGGTCACGCCGCACCCCGTCCGGGCCCCGCCGGGCGGGGTGCGGTCGGACGGTGGCGGGTTTGTGACCGACGGCTCTCGGGCATGCGGGCGCGTAGGCTCCGTCGGCGCGGGAACCCACAGACCGAGAAGCCGCAGCAACGACACGGGGAAAGCAGCAGGGAAGGGACGCTGCCCCGCCGAGGGGCCGGGAAGGCGAGATGGCATTCGAGTCGCGTTGGGACAGGACACTGGCTGCCGAGGAGATCACGAGTCGCGTCGCCGGCTTCCCGGGGGAGCTGCACGATGTGACGGACGCACGCCTGGTCGCGGAGGAGTTCCTCTTCGACCTGGCCCGGTTGCAGGCGCCGTCCGCTCCGGAGCACTGGGACGACATCCTCCTGGTGGTCACGGAGCTGGCCGCCAACGCGGTGCAGTACGCGCCCGGGCCGTTCGAGCTGCGGCTGCGCCGGACGTTCGACGGTGTGCACGTGGTGATGCACGACACGAGCACCACCGAGCCGGCGCCGCGGCCGTTCCATCCCAGTCACGGGGGCGGCGGCATCGGCTGGCACCTGATCCACACGCTGTGCGACCAGGTCAGTGTGGTCACGCAGGACGACGGCAAGGACATCCACGTCTTCCTGCCGTGGTGACCGGCGCCGGTGAACCGGCGCCGGTCCGTGCGCCCGTGACGGGTCAGCAGGTGGGTCCGGCGCCGCCGGACAGGCCCCGGTAGTAGTCGCCCACGGAGGTCAGGTAGACCGGGTCCTGGGTCTCGCTGTCGGTGCGGAACCGGGGCGCGCCCTTGACCTCCGCGCGCGTGCAGGCGAGCGTCACCTTCCGCTCCCCGGTGTCGATGCCCTCGACCATGCCGACCGGCACGAGTTGGCTCCGGCCGAACACCCACACCCCGGTGTCGACGACCAGGTGCCGCATGCCGTGGTGGTCGGCCTGCCGGTCCACGTGCCCGATCGTGCCGTCGCTCGCGGCGACGGAGTAGCCGGTCAGGTCGTGATCCCGGGCGGGACCCAGGTCCGACGCGTAGGACCAGATGGTGTCGTTGGGCACGCTGTCCCCTGCCTTTCGGTGCGTGACGGTTCCGTGGAGCCGGCGGCGCGGGGGGCGCGCGGTCGGATCTGCGCGGTCCGCGCGACTCACAGCACCGGATACCCGGCTCCGGGCCTGCGCATACACCGTGTCAGGTCCGGGAAACCCGAGTGCTCCGACATCCCGCCGGGACGCCCGGCCGCGCGGAACCGAAACCGGTCCGATTACCCCCGGGCGCCTCGGTCATGCCTGCCGTCCGGCCCTTCTTCCGGCCCTCTCCCGCGCGGGTGCCCGCGCTTTGGTCCGGACCCGCGAACTGGGTTAGCCTTCGGCGTATTTCTCATCTGGCGAAGCCGTGAACTGCACAAACGCGGGCACGGCTGCCGGGTCGCGCGGCGGCCCGGCAGGGATGGTCGAGTTCCCGTCGGCGGGGACTCCCGGGGAGCGGAACGAGGGTGCGCATGACCAGCGGCAACAGTCCCGAGAGCACCGAGACGGTGCCCGGGGACCAGGAGCTGCTCCGGCTGCTGGCCGGGCTCACGGCGGTGCGGGACGGGGACTTCGGCACCCGGCTGCCCGACGACGCCGACGGGCTCCTGGGCGACATCGCCAAGGTGTTCAACGGAATGGTGGACCAGCTGTCGGTCTTCACCTCCGAGGTCACCCGGGTGGCGCGCGAGGTCGGCACCGAGGGCACCCTGGGCGGGCAGGCGCAGGTGCCGGGGGTCTCGGGCACCTGGGCGGACCTGACCGACTCGGTGAACGCCATGGCGGGCAACCTGACCAGCCAGGTCCGGGACATCGCGCAGGTGGCCACCGCCGTCGCGCAGGGCGACCTGTCGCAGAAGATCGACGTCGACGCGCGCGGTGAGATCCTCCAGCTGAAGAACACCATCAACACGATGGTCGACCAGCTCTCCGCCTTCGCCGACGAGGTCACCCGCGTCGCCCGCGAGGTCGGCACCGAGGGCCGCCTCGGCGGCCAGGCGGACGTGAAGGGCGTCAAGGGCACCTGGCGCGACCTCACCGACTCGGTGAACTTCATGGCGGGCAACCTGACCGGCCAGGTCAGGAACATCGCCCTGGTCGCGACGGCCGTGGCGCAGGGCGACCTGTCGCAGAAGATCACGGTCGACGCGCGGGGCGAGATCCTGGAGCTGAAGAACACCATCAACACGATGGTCGACCAGCTCTCCGCCTTCGCCGACGAGGTCACCCGCGTCGCCCGCGAGGTCGGCACCGAGGGCCGCCTCGGCGGCCAGGCCCAGGTGCGGGGCGTCTCCGGCACCTGGAAGGACCTCACCGACAACGTCAACGTGATGGCCTCCAACCTGACCGGCCAGGTCCGGTCCATCGCCCAGGTGGCCACCGCCGTGGCCCGGGGCGACCTGTCGCAGCGGATCACCGTGGAGGCGGCGGGCGAGGTCGCCGCGCTGGCCGAGGTGATCAACACCATGGTCGACACCCTGTCGGCGTTCGCCGACGAGGTCACCCGGGTCGCCCGCGAGGTCGGCACCGAGGGCCGCCTCGGCGGCCAGGCGCACGTGTCGAACGTGGCGGGCACCTGGCGCGACCTCACCGACAACGTCAACTCCATGGCCAGCAACCTCACCGGCCAGGTCCGCAACATCGCGCTGGTCACCACGGCGGTGGCCCGCGGCGACCTGTCGAAGAAGATCGACGTCGACGCGCGCGGCGAGATCCTGGAGCTGAAGACGACCATCAACACGATGGTCGACCAGCTCTCCGCCTTCGCCGACGAGGTCACCCGCGTCGCCCGCGAGGTCGGCACCGAGGGCCGCCTCGGCGGCCAGGCCGAGGTGGAGGGCGTCTCCGGCACCTGGAAGCGCCTGACGGAGAACGTCAACGAGCTGGCCGGGAACCTGACCCGGCAGGTGCGGGCCATCGCCGCCGTCACCAGCGCGGTCGCCGAGGGCGACCTGACCCGGTCCGTCGACGTGGAGGCGTCCGGGGAGGTCGCCGAGCTCAAGGACAACATCAACTCGATGGTGGAGTCCCTGCGCGAGACCACCCGCGCCAACCAGGAGCAGGACTGGCTCAAGACGAACCTGGCCCGGATCTCCGGGCTGATGCAGGGCCACCGCGACCTGCCCGTGGTCGCCGAGCTGATCATGGACGAGCTGGTGCCGCTGGTGTCGGCGCAGTACGGGGCCTTCTACCTCGCGGAGGACGGCGACGACGGGCCCGAGCTGCGGCTCGTCGGCTCCTACGGCTACCCCGACGGCCTGGAGCGGCCCACCCGGATCGCCTTCGGCCGCACCCTGGTGGGCCAGGCGGCGCGCAGCCGCCGCACGATCATGGTCGAGGACCTGCCGCCGGACTACGTCACCATCTCCTCCGGTCTGGGCCAGGTGGTGCCGACCGCGCTGGTGCTGCTGCCCATCGTGATGGAGGGCCAGGTCCTCGGCGTCATCGAGCTGGCCTCGGTGACCCCGTTCACCCAGATCCACCAGGACTTCCTGGCCCAGCTGATGGAGACGGTCGGCGTCAACGTCAACACCATCGTCGCCAACGCCCGGACCGACGAACTGCTCGCCGAGTCGCAGCGGCTGACCGGCGCGCTGCAGGAGCGGTCCGCGGAGCTGCAGGTGCAGCAGGAGGAGCTGCAGCGCTCCAACGCGGAGCTGGAGGAGAAGGCGTCGCTGCTGGTGGCGCAGAACCGGGACATCGAGGCGAAGAACCTGCAGATCGAGCAGGCCCGGCAGGAGCTGGAGACGCGGGCCCAGCAGCTGTCGCTGGCGTCCAAGTACAAGTCGGAGTTCCTGGCCAACATGAGCCACGAACTGCGCACCCCGCTCAACAGCCTGCTCATCCTGGCGCAGCTGCTCTCCCAGAACCCCTCGCGCAACCTGACCCCGAAGCAGGTCGAGTACGCGCAGATCATCCACTCGGCGGGCTCGGACCTGCTGCAGCTGATCAACGACATCCTGGACCTGTCCAAGGTCGAGGCCGGGAAGATGGACGTCAGCCCCGAGCGGGTGGAGCTGGGCCGGCTCATCGAGTACGTCGAGGCCACCTTCCGGCCGATGACGATGCAGAAGAGCCTGGACTTCACGGTGACGACCGCCCCGGGCGCGCCCGCGGACCTGCTGACCGACGACTCGCGGCTGCGGCAGGTGCTGCGCAACCTGCTGTCGAACGCGGTGAAGTTCACCGAGCGGGGCAGCGTCGAGCTGCGGATCGAACCGGCGGCGGAGGAGGAGGTGCCGGCCGGCGTGCGGGGTCACGGCGCGGTGGTGGCCTTCCGGGTCCGCGACACCGGGATCGGCATCCCGGAGCAGCACCTGGAGACGATCTTCGGGGCGTTCCAGCAGGCGGACGGCACCACCAGCCGCAAGTACGGCGGCACCGGGCTGGGCCTGTCCATCACCCGCGAGATCGCGCACCTGCTCGGCGGTGCGGTGAGCGTGGACAGCGTGCCCGACCAGGGCAGCACCTTCACCCTGTTCCTGCCGGTGGCCCGGCCGGACTTCGAGGACCTGACGCGCACCCCGGGCGCGAGCGTGCGGGGCGACGCGTCCGTGCTGCCCGCCGACGCGCCCTCCCGGCCGGTCCCGGCGCTGGAGGGCGGCGGCGACGCGCAGCGGCGTCCGCGGCGGCTGCTGGTGGTGGAGGAGCGCCCGCGCGGGCTGCTCACGCTGGTCGCGGAGAGCGTCGTCCAGGACGTCGCCGGCGCCCGGGGGCACGGGGGGAGCCGGCCCGTGGTCGACATCATCACCGCGGTCGGAGCCCAGGAGGCGGCCGGCGCCCTGGCGGCGGAGCCGTGCCACTGCGTGGTGCTGGAGCTGGGCATGGAGGGCGAGGCGGCCCGCTTCCTGGAGGCGCTGCGGGGCGACGCCGCGCTGGCCGCCGTCCCGGTGCTGGTGCACAGCGGGCACCGGGCGGACACCGCCATGGAGGACACACTGCGCTCGCGCTCCGCGGGGACCGCGCTGGAGTTCCTCTCCAGCCTGGACGAGCTGCGGGAGCGCATCGCGCTGCACCTGTCCGCCGAGGAGCCGGGTGACGTGCTGTCCCTGGTCCGGCCGGACGACCCGCAGCGGCAGGCGCCGGATCCGGTGGTGGACGTCTCGCACGCCGGCCGCACGGTCCTGGTCGTCGACGACGACGCGCGCAACCTGTTCGCCCTCAGCGGGATCCTGGAGCTGCACGGCTTCCGGGTGCTGCACGCGGAGAACGGGCGCCGGGGCATCGAGACGCTGATGGCCAACCCGGACGTGGCGCTGGTGCTGATGGACGTGATGATGCCCGAGATGGACGGGTACACCGCGACGGAGGAGATCCGGGCGATGCCGCAGTACGCGGAGCTGCCGATCATCGCGGTGACCGCGAAGGCAATGCCCGGGGACCGGGAGAAGAGTCTCGCCTCGGGCGCCAGCGACTACGTCACCAAGCCGGTCGACACGCACGCCCTGATGGCGTGCGTCCGGCGCTGGCTGCCGGCGTGAGCCGCCCGCGCCCGTCCCACCGCGCCCCAGGTCCCCGCAACCGAGGAGCATCCGCACCGTGAGCACCACCGACCGGCCGATCCTGCCGCCGCACGAGGAGCCGCCCGACGGCTCCGGCCTGCCGGCGGCCGCGCACCGGACCGGGCCCGCCGGAGTGGCCGCGGACTCCCCCGTGGGGCGGCTCGCGGCGACCGTGGACCGGCTGAGCCGGGAAGTGCGGGCCGCGCAGGCGGAGGCCGAGGGGCGGGCCCTGCTGGAACTGGCCAAGGGCATCCTCGTCGAGCGGCTGCAGTGCGGTCCCGCGCAGGCGGCCCGTCAGCTCGCCGAGCTGACCGAGCAGGCCGGGACCACGCCGCTGGAGTTCGCCGTCGAGGTGATCAACCAGGCGGCACGGGACCGGATGTCGGAGGTGACCAGCGCGTTCCTGGCCGCCACCCGGGCGGCCGAGGAGGCGGAGAGCGAGGCGGCGGCGGCCGTCCGGCTGCGGGCGGCGGAGAGCGGGGTGCTGGCGGCCGACGACACCCAGGCCGTCGCGGAGTCCCTGCTCCAGCACGCGCTGCGGCCGATCGGCGCGACGGCCGTGGCCATCTGGTCGGCGGGCTTCGACGGCTCGCTCACCCTGGCGGGCAGTGCCGGCTTCTCCCCCGCGGAGGCGGCGCGCTGGCGGTACGTGCCGCCGGACGTGGCGACGGTGGCCCGGTCGGGCCTGACCGAGCGGGACGGGCTGTGGATCACCTCGCTGTCCGACACCGGTCTGCCCAGCGTCGGCCGTCACCAGCACCCGGACGGCGGCCGGGCGGCCGTCCCGGCGGGGACCGGCGGCCGGATCCACGGCGTGCTGGAGATCGCCTGGCCGGTGCCGCTGCCCGAGCAGCCGCCGCAGATAGTGCGCCAGGTGGAGGCGCTGGCGGAGCTGTGCGCGCACACGCTGGAGACGTACACGGCGCCCGGCGACCCGGCCCAGCCGCCGCGGGTGCTGCCGGACGCCGCCGAGCTGATGGACCTGGCCGACGGGCTGCAGGACCCGGCCCTCGTCCTGGTGCCGCACCTGGACGCCGCCGGGAACCTGGTGGACTTCCGCATCCAGCACGTCAACGGCCGCTTCCAGGACCCGGCGGGCCGCTCCCGGGCGATGATCAACGGGGCCCTGCTGCTGGAGGCGTACCCGCTGGCCGCCGGGGAGAGCGGGCTGTTCCAGCGGATCGAGCGGGTCTACGCGACGGGTGAGCCGTTCCGGGCCGGGCGGACGAACCTGACGGCGCTCGTCGACCAGGTGCCGCTGTCGGCGGTCGCCGACCTCAGCATCAGCCGGCACGGCACCAGCGTGCTGTTCATCTGGCGGATCGAGGACGAGGCGGCGCGGCTGGCGAGCCTGCTCCAGCACGCCCAGCGCCTCGGCCGGATCGGCGGGTTCGAGGAGAACCTGCTCACCGGCGAGATCACCTGGAACGGCCAGCTGTTCGACCTCTACGGGCGTCCGCAGACCAGCCTGCCGGTGCCTCTGGAGGACCTTCCCGCGCACGCCCACCCCGACGACGCGGTGCCCATCGGCCGCTTCCTGCGGACCGTGATGCACCACGGCCGGCCCGCCTCCGCGGCCTTCCGGCTGCAGCGGCCCGACGGGGTGACCCGGCACATCCGGGTGGTCGCCGAGCCGGTCACGGACACCGACGGCCGGGTGCTCACGGTGCGCGGGGCCTACCAGGACGTCTCGGCCCAGCACTGGACGGAGGTGGCGCTGGCCGCCACCCGGGACCAGCTCGCGCACACCGAGCAGCACGCCAGCGAGCGGGACCGGCTGGCGCTCCAGCTCCAGCAGGCCATCATGCCGCCCGCCCAGGCCCCGCTGCGGGTGCCGGACCTCTCGGTGGCGGTGCGCTACCGGCCGGCGGAGGCGGAGCAGCTGGTGGGCGGTGACTGGTACGACGCCGTGGTGCTGCCGTCGGGGCTGGTGCTGCTGTGCGTGGGCGACGTGGCCGGGCACGGCATCGAGGCCGCGACCAGCATGGTCGTCCTGCGCAACGCGCTGCGCGGGCTGGCCGTCACCGGGGCGGGGCCGGGGCAGCTGCTGTCGTGGCTCAACATCGTCGCCCACCACCTGACCGGCGCGGTCACCGCCACGGCCGTCTGCGGGCTGTACGACCCGGACGTGCGGACCCTGCGCTGGGCCCGCGCGGGCCACCTGCCGCCGGTGCTGGTCCGCGGTGACGGTGCCGCTCCGCTGCCGACGGTCAAGGGGCTGCTGCTCGGCGCGGTGCCGGAGGCCGACTACGAGGAGGCGGAGGTGACGCTGGCAGCGGAGGACACGCTGCTGATGTACACCGACGGCCTCATCGAGCGCCGCGACCGGACGATGGAGGAGGCGCTGACCCAGCTCCTGACCACGGTCGGCACCGCCCCGAGGTCGCTGGACCAGCAGCTGGACCGCATGCTCACGCACAGCAGGTCGGACACGGACGACGACACCTGCATCGTCGGCATCCGGGTGGGCTGAGGCACGGGCCAGGGGGTGCCCGGGGTGGCCCCCGCCGCCCTCGGGGTCCGGCAGGGGCCACGCGGTCCCGCCGGGCCCCGGCGCTGGGTCCATCGCGCCGCGCCCTCCCCCGCCCGGCCCGGTACCGGGGCCGCCTGTCCCCCGCCGTTCCGGCCGGGGCCGGTTCCGTCGGGGCGGTGCCGGGCATGAAACGCCGATCAGGGGGTACGCGCGGCTGCGCGGTGCGACTCGGCCGGGAGTGAAGGAGTGCGGATGGCAGGCGGCACAGGGGTTTCGGGCCCCGCAGCGGGGACGTGTCCTTGCAGGTCGTCGCCGTTGAGAGCTTGATCACTTCCGCGTCCCGGCCCCGTACCGCGTGGCCCCCGGGGTGACCCCCGCCCCGGACGTCCGTACTTGTTGGAGGTACCCGTGCCCATTGCCCAGAACCCGCTGTCCGTCGAGGTGACGCTGCCCCGCGAGGATGTCGCCCTGCTCACGGTGGAGGGGTACTTGGACGTCGACACCGCGACCGAGTTCCAGCACCACCTGGCGAACCAGCTGCACCACGGCCGGCGCCACTTCCTGCTCGACCTGTCGGCCGTGCCCTTCATGGACTCCTCCGGCATGAACATCATCCTCCGCGTCTACCAGGAGGCCCGGGAACTGCCGGGGAGCGTGCACATCATCTCCCCCACGTCCGCGGTGCGCCGCATCCTGGACCTGACCGGGGTCAGCATCACGGTCCCCGTCTCGGAGAGCGTGGACGAGGCGCTGGAGCGCGTCGACGGGATGCGGGACGGGTCCGCCCCCCGGGAGGAACCCGAGGTCTGAGCGGACCGGCCCGGCGAGGACCGGGCACCTTTCGAGCAACACCACCACCCGACGGCGTGCCGCCGGCCGGTGCGGGCGGCCGGCGGCCGCACGGCCCGGTCGCCGCGCCGCGCACGGGGGACATCGAGACGACGAGGAGAAGACAGGTGCCGGAGCACGAGGCGGACGGGGCGCTCGGGACGCCGTCGCACGAGGTCGCGGACTTCCTGCGGCGACGACGGGAGCAGATCGCCCAGCGGTGGGCGGACGAACCCCTGTTCCGTACGGTGTTCACCGTCTCGCGGGACGAGGCCGTCGAGGCGGGCCGCACGGTCGTGGACGCCCTGGCCGAGGTCGCGGAGGCCGGGAAGGTCGAGGACCCGGACGCGGCGGGGTTCAGCGGGGTGCGTGAGCAGCTCGCCCGGATGGGGGCGTCCCGGTCGCGTGCCGGGCTGTCCTCGACGCAGGTGTCGGCGGAGCTGTCCGCCCTCTGGCCGCCGGCCGAGAACCTGCTGGTCGCGGACCTGGAGCAGGCGGAGCCCGAGCGGCTGCGGAGCTGCTCGACCACGCTGAGCCGGCTGATGGGGACGCTGCGACTGGTCGCGATGCAGACGGCGCTGACCGAGGGGCAGGCGCTCATCGACCGGCAGCGGCTGCAGCTGATGGAGGTCGCGACGCCGGTGATCAAGCTGTGGGACGGGATCGTGGCGGTCCCGCTCATCGGCACGCTGGACAGCGCGCGCAGCCAGGTCGTGATGGAGACCCTGCTGGACGCGGTGGTAGAGCAGCGCGCCCGGTTCGCAATCCTCGACATCACCGGGGTCCCCACCGTCGACTCGCTGGTGGCCCAGCACCTGATGAAGACCGTCGCGGCGGCCCGGCTGATGGGCGCGGAGTGCGTGGTCTCCGGCATCCGGCCCGCCATCGCGCAGACCATGGTCCACCTCGGGCTGGACCTCGGTTCGGTCCTCACCCGGGCGAGCCTCGCCGACGCGCTGGGCTACTGCCTGCACGAGCTGGGCGCCGACATCGTGGCCGCGTCCCCGACGGCCGAGGGGCGGCGGTGAGCGAGTACCCGTCGCGCAGCGCGCCCGGCCAGGTCGCCGTGCCGGTCCTCCGGCTCGGCGACATCCTGCTGGTCACCCTCCAGGGCGACCTGTACGACAGCACCGCCCAACAGCTCCAGCAGGACCTGGCGGAGACCATCGTGCGCAGCGGGGTCACCGGGGTCGTCATCGACATCTCCGGCGTGGAGATGATCGACTCCTTCCTGGGGCGGGTGCTCGCGGAGATCGCGGCGCAGACCGAACTGCTGGCCGCGCGCACGGTCGTGGCCGGCATGCGGCCGGCGGTCGCCATCACCCTGGTGGAGCTGGGGCTGACGCTGCCCGGCCTGCGCACGGCGCTGAGCACGGAGGTCGCGCTGGAGATGCTCTCGCAGCCGGTCGTACGGTCCCGTCCGGGCGGCAGGCGCGGGGAGGGCGCGTAATGGACACGTCGGCAGGCGTGGACGCCTGCTTGCCGATCCGGACGGACATGGATCTGGCGTGGGTGCGCCAGCACGTGCGGCAGTCGGCCGCCGCGCTCGGGTTCGGGCTGGTGGACCAGACGAAGCTGGTCACCGCCGCCAGCGAGCTGGCCCGCAACACGCTGGTGCACGGCGGGGGCGGCCGGATGGAGAGCTCCGCGATCACCACCGCGGGCGTCGCCGGGCTGCGGCTGGTCTTCATCGACGAGGGCCCGGGCATCGCGGACCTGGACCGGGCCCTCAGCGACGGCTACACCTCGGGCGACGGCCTGGGCATGGGCCTGGGCGGGGCCCGGCGCCTCGTGCACGACTTCGCGGTGGACAGCTCCCCCGGGTCCGGGACCACCGTGCGGGTGACATCCTGGGTGTCCGGGCCTCCCCGGACGCGGGAGGACGTCTGATGCCGCGCGTGTGGGAGGTGCCGGTGCGGGACTCGACCCGGGTGCGGGACGCCCGCGTCGCCGCCGAGGAGGCGGCCGCGGTGGCCGGGCTGGACGAGCGCCGGACCGCCGCGGCGGCGCTGGTGGCGACCGAGCTGGCCACGAATCTGCTGAAGTACGCGGAGGGCGGGACGATGCTGATCGACGTGGTGGATCCGCCCGTGCTGCCGGAGGGGCCCGCGGCCCGGTCCGTGCAGATCGCCGCCCTCGACCACGGGCCGGGCATACCGGACGTGCCCGCGGCCCTGCGGGACGGGTACACCACGACCCGTTCCCTGGGGGCGGGGCTGGGCACCTGCCGGCGTCTGGCCGACGACTTCGCCCTGCACAGCGCGCCGGGCCGGGGCACCGTGGCGGTGGCCCGGCTGACCCGCGGCCCGGCCCCCGGTGCGGCCGGGCGGTCCCCCGGCCCGCACGCCGGTCCCGGCGGCAACGGGGAGTGGCGGGCGGCGGGCGTGCGGGCCGGGGGCGTGAACGTCCCCTACGCCTCGGCCACCCATTCCGGGGACGCGTGGGCCTGGCACCGCAGCGGCGACCGCTGCACCCTGCTGCTCGCCGACGGGCTGGGGCACGGCACCCAGGCCGCGCGGGCCTCGACGGCCGCGGTGGAGGCGCTGCGGCAGTGGGCGCACCTGCCGCCCGGCGAGATCCTGGGCCGGCTGCACGAGGCGCTCACCGGGACCCGGGGGGCCGCCGTCGCGGTCGCCCAGGTGGACACCCGCACCGAGCGGCTGCGGTTCTCCGGGATCGGCAACGTGGGGGCCCGGCTGCGCGAGGGCGACCGGTGGCGGGCCCTGCTGTCACGACCCGGCATCGTCGGCGTCCACCGCCCGGGCCGGGTACGGGAGGACGACCTGCCCTGGACCGGTGACAGCCTGCTGATCCTGCACACCGACGGTCTGCCCAGCCGCTGGAGTCCCGCCCCGGACGCCGGCCGCCCGCCGGCCGACCCGGCGGTGACCGCCGCGGTGACGGTCCGGGACGCGAGCAGTTCCGCGCTGCCGGTCCGGGACGACACCGCGGTGGCCGTCCTCGCCCCCGACCCCCCGGACCGCCCATGACCCGGACCTGGCCGGTCTCCGGCCCCGCCGACGCGGCCGGCGCGCGGGCCGCCGTGACGCGGGCCGCCGCGCGGTGCGGCGTGCCGGCGGTCGAACGGGCCCGGCTGGCGGCGTCGCTCACCGGCCGGCTGCGGCACTGCCTGGCCAAGGGCGGCACCTGGGTGCTCACCCTGGAGCTGCCGTCCACCGGTCCGGCCGCGGGTTCGCTGCGCGTGGTGGTGACGCCGCCGCGGGACCTCGTCGCGGCCGGGGAGATCCCGTGGGAGGCGGCGGTCACCGCGCCCGACGCCGCGCAGGCCGCGGGCACCGGGGCGGAGGGGGCCGTCGACCTGGCCGAGGCGCTGCTGGACGCCGACGAGGACACGGCCGCGGTGCTGGACGAGCTGACCGCGCAGGAGGCGCTGGTCGCCTTCCACCGGGAGGAACTGCACCAGACCAACCAGGGCGTGCTCGCGCTGCACGCCGAGCTGGACGCCGCCGGGCGGGCGCAGCGCACGGCGTTCGCGGCCGAGCGCAGGGCGCGCAAGGAGGCGGAGAACGCCCGCCGCCGGCTGACGTTCCTGGCG
The DNA here is from genome assembly GCF_056323165.1 of Streptomyces sp. 3-6. Lineage (NCBI taxonomy): Bacteria > Bacillati > Actinomycetota > Actinomycetes > Kitasatosporales > Streptomycetaceae > Streptomyces > Streptomyces sp. 3-6. The sequence continues at coordinate 212,212 of NZ_JBWHZP010000010.1, read as the reverse complement.
GACGCGAGCGCCGTGCTGAACGCCTCGCTGAACCTCGACGAGATCGTGCGCCGGCTGCCGGAGCTGCTGGTGCCGTCGTACGCCTCGTGCGTCGACGTGTGGCTGTTCGACGACGAGAGCGAGCAGGTGCACCCGGCGTCGCACGCCGCCGCCGCGGTCCGCGCCGCCCGCACCGGGCGCCCGCAGTACGCGGCGTCCCACCCCGGCGGGCTGCCGGGGGTCGACGACCATCCCCCGTCGGCGCTCGACCCGCGGCGGCCGCTGCTGTGCGTGCCGCTGCTGACGCGCCAGGCCCCGCTGGGCGTGCTGACCCTGTCGCCGCCCGGGGAACGCTGGGCGCCCGACGACGCGGTCATGCTGATCGAGCTCGCCCGGCGGGCCAGCATCGCCCTGGACAACGCGCGGCGCTTCGAGCACAACCGGGACATCGCCCAGACCCTGCAGCGCGCCCTGCTGACCGAGCTGCCGCACATCCCCCGGCTGAGCCTCGCCGCGCGCTACCTGCCGGCCACCCACGGGCTGAACATCGGCGGTGACTGGTACGACGCGTTCCGGGGCCCGGACGGCAGCCTGATCACCGTGGTCGGTGACGTGACGGGGCACGGGCTGCACGCGGCGGTGATGATGAGCCAGCTGCGCACCGCGCTGCGGGCCTACGCCGTCGACGGCAGCAGCCCGGGCCGGCTGCTGACCCGGCTGCACCAGTTCCTGCACCACCTCCAGCCGGACCTGTTCGCCACCGCGGTCATCGCGCGGTTCCACCCGGACGAGCCGACGCTGACGTGGGCCGCCGCCGGCCATCCGCCGCCGGTGCTGCGGCTGCCCGACGGGCGGGTGCGCATCCTGGACGCCAAGCCGGGCGCGATGCTCGGCATCCCGCTGCACCAGGAGATCGCCGACCACACCGAGCCGCTGGCGCCCGGGTCGACGCTGGCGCTGTACACCGACGGGCTGGTGGAGCGGCGCGCGCAGGGCATAGACCCGGGCATCGCGCGGCTGTCGGCGGTGCTCGGCTCGCTCCGCGGCGGCGAGCTGGACGCCGATCCGGACGCGTCCGCGGACCGGCTGCTGAGCCCGCTGCTCAGCGATTCCGAGCGCGACGACGACATCTGCCTGCTGCTCTGTCACCTGCACGGCTGAACGACGGCGGCCGGACCGTCCCCGGCGCCCGGTCCCGCCACGCCGTGCGGACCGGCGCCCTGCCCCCGCCGCCTGCCGCCCTCTCCCGGTGCGCCCGGGCGTGCCTGCGGGCATCGTGGTGCGATACGGGGGCACGCGAAGGGCGTCGACGTACGAGGCAGGACACACGCAGCGGGAGAGGGATGACCACCGTGACTCGACCCAGGATCCTGGTTGTGGGCGCAGGCTTCGCCGGCGTGGCGTGCGTCCGGCGGCTCGAACGCAGGCTGGCGCCGCACGAGGCGCGCATCACGCTGGTGACGCCGGTCTCCTACCAGCTCTATCTGCCGCTGCTGCCCCAGGTCGCCTCCGGGGTGCTGACCCCGCAGTCGGTCGCGCTGTCGCTGCGCCGGAGCACCAAGTACCGCACCCGGATCATCCCGGGCGGCGCCATCGGCGTGGACCTGCGGGCGAAGGTGTGCGTCATCCGCACCATCACCGACGAGATCGTCAACGAGCCGTACGACTACATCGTGCTGGCTCCCGGCAGCGTCACCCGGACCTTCGACATCCCGGGGCTGACGGACCACGCCTTCGGCATGAAGACGCTGGCCGAGGCCGCGTACATCCGGGACCACGTGATCGCCCAGCTCGACCTCGCCGACGCCAGTCACGATCCGGCCGAGCGCGCCTCCCGGCTGCAGTTCGTGGTGGTCGGCGGCGGCTACGCCGGAACCGAGACGGCGGCCTGCCTGCAACGGCTGACGCACGCCGCCGTCGAGCGCTACCCGCGGCTGGACCCGGGCCTGATCAAGTGGCACCTGATCGACATCGCCCCGAAGCTCATGCCGGAGCTGGGCGAGAAGCTGGGCCGCAGCGCGCTGGAGATCCTCACCCGGCGGGGCATCGAGATCTCGCTCGGGGTGTCCATCGCGAAGGCGGGCCCGGAGGAGGTCACGTTCACCGACGGCCGGGTGGTGCCCACGCGCACGCTGATCTGGACCGCCGGGGTGGTGGCCAGCCCGCTCATCGCCACGCTCGGCGCCGACACCGTCCGGGGACGGCTGGCGGTCACCGCGGAGATGACCCTGCCGGGCTACGACGGCGTGTTCGCGCTCGGCGACTCGGCGGCGGTGCCCGACCTGGCGAAGGGCGAGGAGGGCGCCGTCTGCCCGCCGACCGCCCAGCACGCCCACCGCCAGGGCAGGACGGTGGCCGACAACGTCATCGCGACCCTGCGCGGCCAGCCGCTGCGCCGCTACACCCACCACGACCTGGGGCTCGTGGTGGACCTCGGCGGCACCGACGCCGTCTCCAAGCCGCTGGGCGTCGAACTGCACGGGCTGCCCGCGCAGGTGGTGGCCCGCGGGTACCACCTGGGGGCGCTGCGGACCGGGGTCGCCAAGACGCGGGTGCTGACGAGCTGGATGCTCAACTCGGTGGCGGGCGACGACTTCGTCCGCATGGGTTTCCAGGCGCGCAAACGCGCGAAGCTGCGGGACTTCGAGTTCACGGACGCCTATCTGACGCCGGAGCAGGTGCGGGCCCACGTCGAGGAGGAGGGCCGCCCGGTACGGTGATCCGGACGGCGGTCCGGACGGTGCGGCGGAGCGGCCGGGTTCCGGTCCGCCGCGGGTGACAGGAGAGAGTGCGGGGGCGTGAAGGCTGCGGGACGACCGGCGCGGACCGGGCTGCGGGAGCGCTTCGTGGCGTCCGACCCGGGGCTGCTGCGCCTGACGGGCGCGCTGCGGACGGTGGGGGCCCTCGCCCTCACCCTGGCCGTGCTGGGCCTCGCGGGCGCGTCGACCAGCCTCATGGTGGCCGGCGCCATCTCCGCGATGGTCTCCACCTTCTCCATCCGGGAGCGGCAGCGACCGGCCCAGGCGGTCACCCTGGCCCTCGGTCTGCCGGTGGCCCTCGCGTCCGTGTCGCTGGCGGCGCTGCTCAGCGAACGGGTCGTGGTGGGCGACCTGTGCTTCGTCGTCCTGATCTTCTGCGCGGTCTACGGGCGGCGGTTCGGCGACCGCGGGACGGCGCTGGGGCTGATCGCCTTCCAGGTCTACTTCCTGTCCCTGTTCGTGGGCGCGGAGCCCGGTGGGCTGCCCGGCCTGTGGGCGGCCATCGCCGTGGCGTTCGCGTGCAGCGCCCTGGCGCGGTTCGCCCTGTTCCCGGTGACGCCGACGGGCCTGATGGGGCGGCTGCGCGACGCCTTCCGGGCGCGGCTGGCGCGACTGGTGACCGCCCAGCTGACGCTGCTCGACGCCACCCCGGAGCAGGCCGACAAGGCACTGGAGGACATGCGCGAGGGCACCGCCCGGCTGCACGAGACCGCCCTGATGATCCAGTCCCGGCTGGAGGAGGGCACCCCGGACGAGTCGGCGGCCCGGCTGGTGCAGCGCCGCATCGCGGAGGCGGAGATCGCCGCCGAGCGGCTCGGCCTGCTGCTGCTGTCGGCGCGCAGCGCCCAGCGGGCGGACACCCTCACCCTGCACCTGCCGGGCGCGCCGGCTCCCGAGGTGGGCCGGCTGCCGGGACCGGACGAGGCCGTGGCGTCCCTGCGCCGGGACCTGCTGGCGCTGCGCACCCTGATCCTGCACACCGGGACGCAGGGGACCGCGGTGGCCCATCTGCGCAACCGGCTGCTCGCCTACCGCGACGAGGAGAACCTGCCGCCCGCCTCCCGCGCCGTCCAGGACGTCTTCCGGGCCGTCGGTGAGGCCGCGCGGGCCGTCATGGGGCTGCGGATCGCCCTGGACGGGCCGCAGGACGAGTCCGACGACACTCCCTCGACCGCCCGCTCCCGCGAGGAGCTGGACGCCGAGGACGCCGCCCTCGACGCCCCGGAGGAGCCCGGGGCGGAGGCGGAGGAGACGGGACTGCGGCGGCCCACCACCCGGGCCGCCGTGCAGGTGGCGGTGGGGTCGTCGCTCGCGATCGTGGGCGGCGAACTGCTGTCCGCGCACCGCTGGTACTGGGCGGTCCTCACCTGCTGGATCGTCTTCATCAACACCGCGTCGACGGGCGAGATCCTGGTCAAGGGCTACCGGCGGCTGCTGGGCACGGTGTTCGGGGTCGTCGCCGGGATCCTGCTGGCCGCGGTGGTGGGCCGCAACACGTGGGCGGCGTTCGCGCTGGTCCTGCTGCTGATCTTCGCGATGTTCTACACGGCGCCGCTGTCGTACACGCTGATGTCGTTCTTCGTGACGGCGATGCTGGGCCTGCTGTACACGCTGCTGCACACCTACAGCTGGGAGGTGCTGGTGCTGCGGCTGGAGGAGACGGCGCTGGGGGTGGCCTGCGGGGTGGTCGCCGCGGTCCTGGTCCTGCCGATCCGCACCGACCGGCGGACCAACGAGCTGCTGGGCACCGTGCTGGATCGGCTCGCCGAGGTGACGGAGGCGGCCGCCGCGCAGCTCAGCGGCGGGGACGTGACGGACCTGCTGGAGAAGGCGCGGGAGCTGGACCAGGCGCTGGGCGACCTGCGTTCGGCCACCAAGCCGCTCACCCACCCGGTCACCCCGATGCGGGCCCGGCGCGCCAACGCGCGGTACGTGGTGGCCCTCCTGGAGACCTGCGCCTACCACGCCCGGGCCCTGGCGGCGACGGCCGAGCTGCTGCCCGCCCACCCGTCCATCGCGGCGGACCCCCGGCTGAGCGGGGCGGCGGGGCGGACGGTGCGCAACATCCAGGCGATCGCCGCCCGGGTCGCGGAGGAGGACACCACCGCGAAGATCGAGACGGGTCCGAGCATCGCCTCGCTGCTGGAGGGGCTGGCCGCGGACGGCACCCCGCGGTTCGGCCGGGTCACCGACCGCGTGCTGCGGCACCTGCAGCGGCTGGACGAAGCCGTGGTGGGCCTCGCCCGCCCGCTGGAGGTGCCGCTCGCGCAGCAGGACCGGTGAGGACGGGGGCGCGTCGTCCGGGCGTGCCGACCGCCGGTGACCGCTCTCACGCGCCCTCCGGGGCGTACCCGCCGACCCTCGACGGCTCGGCGACGGCGCCGGCCCGGACGCCGGGTGGGTCGGCGGCCGGGCCGGGATCGGTACGGGGTCGGGGACGCGCGGTGGCGGTCGGTGCGGGGTCGGGCCGGTGCGGCACGGTCGGTCGGTGGGGGGCCGGCGCGGCGCCGGTCGTCCGGCCGGAGGGGCGGTCCGTGTCTCAGAAGTCGGTGGGCAGCCCGCTGGCGGCGGCGATCCCGCGCAGTTCCTCGTTCTGCCGGTGCCGGTCCCTGATGTAGTCGGCGATCTCTCCCAGGCGGGAGGGGTCGGCAGCGGTCTGGGCGTCGGTGACGACACGCACCGTGCCGGTGTCGTCCACCTCGAGTTCGACCACCTCGTTGTCCAGGCGGCCGGTGACGGCGGTCGCGATGACGAGGGCGGCCTCGTCGCGGACCTCCTGGGGCAGTTCGTCGTCCCCGCCGTCGAGGGCGAGGTCGAGGCCGGAGAGACGATGCTCCTCGATCGCCTCCAGGACCGGCTCCACCACACGGAGCAGAAGCCGGTAGTCCTCGGTGTCCATCCGGACGCGCAGGAGGTCGAGGTAGACGTCCACGGGCCGGCCTTCCGGGGGTATCTCGGATTCGCTCATGGCACACGGGTTCCCCACAAGCGGCCGGGCATACGGCCGCCGCCGCACCGGGGCGCGACGGCGGCGGCGGGACGGGGTCCGTCAGACGCGGCGCCAGCGGGCCAGGGCGAAGGAGAACACTCCGAACAGCACCAGTCCGGCGGCGACGGCCACCAGCAGCCACGGTCCCGCGGGGGTGCCGGCGAAGCTGCGCAGCGTGTCGTCGAGGCCCTTGGCCCGGTCGGGCTCGTAGTCGACGGCCGCCCGGACGGCGAACGCCCCGGCCGCGGCGAACACCAGACCGCGGGCGATGCCGCCGCCCACGCCGGTCACGTCCACCAGGGTCCGGGCGCGGCGGCTCAGCTCGCCCAGGCGGAGCTGGTCGTGGTACTTGCGGCGGGCGGCGCGCACGCCGATCCACACCCCGGCGCCGGCCACCACGGCGCCGCCCAGGGCGACCAGCCACGGTCCGGCGGGCAGTTCCAGGGCCCGGGCGGTGACGTCCCGGGACTGGCGGTCGCTCGAACCGCTGCCGTTGCCCCGGTCCAGGGCGAAGGCCAGGACCGAGAAGGCGACGAACGTGTAGAAGCCGCAGCGGCCGGCGGAGGTGAGCCGTTTGCGGGCCTTGCGGCCGTTCTTGCCGGCGGCGCCGAAGAGCGCTTCGGTCAGGCGCCACACGGCCATGCCGGCCAGGCCGATGCCGAGCGCCCACAGCAGGACGGCGCCGAACGGCTTGTCGGCGAGTTCGGCGAGGGCTCCGCCCCGGTCGGCCTGGCGTTCACCGTCGCCGAAGGCGATCCGCAGCGCCAGCACGCCGACCAGCAGGTAGATGACGCCCCGCGCGGTGAGGCCGGCGCGCGCGGCGCCTTCCCGTACCGAGCCGTTCGCGGCCCGCCGGGCGTCCGTGCGGCCTCTGCGGGCCAGCGTCCCCATGTTCATGTGTGCCCCCCACGTCGTTCCTGCGGCCCCGCTCCGGAGCCTCGCTTCGAGATGCCGGCAGACCTGCGGATGCCCCGGTCCGCGGCGCGCACACGTGGGGCGCCGGACGGCGGTCCGGCGCCCCGTGTGGCGGACGTCCGCGCTCTCAGTCGGCGGCCAGGGCCGCGGGGCGGGGCCGGGCCGCGTCGACCGCGGGGCGGGGCCGGGCCACGTCCGCGGTGCTTCCGAGCCACTGGTGCGCGGTCTCCAGAGCCTGGCGCACGTCCCGGGTGCCCGTGGACACGCACAGCGTGTAGGCGAGGTCGCGCAGCCGGGGGTTCGGCCCGGCGGGGCCCGGGAGGGTGTCGGCGCCCACGAGGGCCTCGTACTCGTCGACGAGACGGCGCAGCACGACGGGGTGTGGCTTCAGCATGGGTTTCGTTCTCCGGTCCGGGGGACGAGGGCGTCCGTGTCGTACGGGGGGTGGGACGGGTCGCACGGGCCCCAGGGGCCACACGAGCCGCACGGGCCGCGCCGGGCGGTCCGTGCGGTGGTGCGAGTGGTCCGAGTGGTCCGTGCAGGAGGTGCGGACGGTGGTGCGGGGGTGGTGCTGGTGACCGGTCCGGGCGGGCGACGCGGTCGCTCGCCCGGCGGCCGCTCGGGAGGTCAGGCGCCGGGCGTCGGGCGCGTGGGGCCGTGGCGGTGCCCCATCGCCTCGGCGCGCACCCGGGCGCAGCTGCGGCTGATCAGGCGGGAGACGTGCATCTGGGAGATGCCCAGCCGGTCGGCGATGCGGCTCTGGGTCATGTCCTCGAAGAACCGCATGTAGAGGATGGCGCGCTCGCGCTCGGGGAGACGGCGCAGGCCCTCCTTGGCCGACTCGCGGTCGATGACCGTGTCGTAGGAGCCGTCCGAGGCGCCGAGCGTGTCGGCCAGGCTGTAGCCGTCGTCCTCGGTGGACAGCTCGGCGTCGAGGGACAGGGTGCTGAAGCTCTCCAGCGCCTCGATCCCGGCCCGGACCTCGTCCTCGGTCAGCCCGGTGTGGGCGGCGAGGTCGGCGACGGAGGGCTCTGGGCTGCCGGGGTTCTGGGTCAGTTCGCGGCGGGCGACCCGGACCTTGTTGCGCAGTTCCTGCACCCGGCGCGGCACCCTGAGGGCCCACATGCGGTCCCGGAAGTGCCGCTTGACCTCGCCGGTGATGGTGGGGACGGCGTAGCTCTCGAAGGCTCCGCGGGACGGGTCGAAGCGGTCGATGGCCTTCACCAGGCCCAGCGCGGCGACCTGGCGCAGGTCCTCGACGGACTCGCCGCGGTCGCGGAAGCGGCCGGCGATGCGGTGCGCCATGGGCAGCCACGCGGTGACGAGCTCGTCGCGCACGGCGTCCCGCTCCGGCCCGTCCTCCAGGACGGCCAGGCGGCTGAACAGGGCGGCGGTGTCAGGGGCGTCGTCGTGCCGCCTGCGGGCGCGGGCCGTCTCGGTGGGCTGGGTCGCGGGGCGGCCGGCCGGGGTGTCTATGAGCATTGCGGTATCGCTCCCGAGCGGTGGTTGGGGGGTTCTACCGCGGGACGCGGACGCCGGGACACCCGGAGGGAGTCCACAGCAGTCACAGCGGTCCCGCTGGCGCGCCTCCGGTCCGAAGCACGAAACTCCGGTTGCCCCGCCCGCAAACGAACAAACACACCTGTGCCGGACAATCGTCGGAAGCGTTCCGGAGCCTGGTGACGCCGGGCCGGGACGTCAGGAGAGGGGCACCACGGCGGTGATGCACTTGCCGCCGGTGGGCAGGTCGGCGACGAGCACGTCGCGCGAGAGGCGGCAGACGATGGGCCAGCCGTGGCCGCCGGGCCGTCGGCCGCCGCGGGCCCGCTCGGCCGCGGTGCGGGTGACCGGCAGCTCGTCGCTGCGGTCGCTCACCGAGACGCGGACCGACGGTCCGGTGACGTCGACCCGGACCTCGGTGACGCCGCCGCCGTGCAGGATGGCGTTGGTGGTCAGTTCGGACGCGACGAGCAGCGCGTCCGAGAGGGCGTCGGCGTCGCACGGCGCGTGGGTGGTCCGGCACTGCTCGGACACCGCGCGGGCGACGGCTTCCCGGACGTCGCCCGGCCGGCACGGTGACGTGCGCCGGACCGGGCCGTCGTCCGGCGGATCGGCAACGGGCAGGGTGGTCTGCGCCTCTCGCATCCTCGGGCTCCTGGTTCTCGGTCGGATCGGCGGCCCGCCCGGTCGGACAGATGCCGCGTACTTCCTTTTTCGGCTCACCTGTCCCGGTGGCGGCAAACCTCCCGGCCCCCATCCGGGCGCCGCTGTCATGCGGTCGGCAGGCCGGGGTACCCGGCCCGACATGGCGGATGTGGTGGACTCGGACGAACTGTTGCGGCGCATCCAGCGGGCGCGGGCCTGCGCGGCGCGGGAGGAACGGGCCCTGCGGTCCGGGGACGACTCCGGGGCGGGCGGCGGCACGGGCGCCGGCGACACCGAGGCCCGCAGGGTGGCCTACGAGGTCGTCCTGCGCGTGCTGGACGAGATCCTCACCCCGGGCCGGCGCGACGTGCGCGACTGAGTCGGCACCGCGGACGGCGCGAGGGCGACGGCCGCGAGCGCGGACGGCGGCGGGAGCGGCCCGGAGCGCCGCGGGCGCGGCCAGCAGCGGACGGCGACCAGGGCGGTGGCGGGGATCGCGGACGACGGCGGGCGCGGCAGCGGCGACCGCGGGCGGCGGGGCGAGCCGCGCTCCCGAGCGCGGCAGGGCGGAATGGCTCCGTGCGGCTCGGGCACCCGGCGGGCATGACTGCCGACCACCACCGGGCGCCGGTTCTCGAAGCGTTGCAGGAGTACCGCCGTACGGGGCAACTGTCCTTCACACCCCCGGGGCACAAGCAGGCCCGTGGCGCCGATCCGGCGGTGCGCGAGGTCCTCGGCGACGCGGTGTTCCTCGGCGACGTGCTGGCGATCGGCGGCCTGGACGACCGGCTCACCCGGGGCCGCGTGCTGCAGCGGGCCCAGGAGCTGATGGCGGACGCGGTCCACGCCGACCACACCTTCTTCAGCACCTGCGGCAGCTCCCTGTCGGTCAAGGCGGCCATGCTCACGGTGGCCGGGCCGCACGAGAAGCTGCTGATCGGGCGGGACGCCCACAAGTCCGTGGTGTCCGGCCTGATCCTGTCCGGCATCGAACCGGTGTGGGTGGAACCCCGCTGGGACGCCGAGCGGCACCTCGCGCATCCACCGTCGGCCGCGGAGTTCGAGCAGGCGTTCGAAGCGCACCCGGACGCCCGCGGCGCGCTCATCACCAGCCCCACCCCGTACGGGGCCTGCGCCGACCTGGCGGCCGTCGCCGAGGTCTGTCACCGGCGCGCACGTCCACTGATCGTGGACGAGGCGTGGGGCGCCCACCTCCCCTTCCACCCTGACCTCCCGTCCTGGGCGATGGACGCGGGTGCCGACATCTGCGTGACCAGCATCCACAAGATGGGCAGTGGTCTGGAGCAGGGATCGGTCTTCCACCTGCGGGGGGAGCTGGTGACACCGGCGCTGCTCGGGATCCGGGCCGACCTCCTCGACACCACGAGCCCCTCGGTCCTGATCCACGCCGGCCTGGACGGCTGGCGGCGGCAGATGGCCCTGCGCGGCGAGGAGCTCATGGGCGCCGCGCTGGAGCTCTGCGGCGAGGTGCGGGCGGCGGTCGAGGAGATCGACGGGATGCATGTGAACGATCGCGCCGACTTCTGCGGGCCCGGCCGCGCCGACGACTTCGATCCGCTGCCCTGCGTCATCGACCTCGACGGACTGGGCGTCAGCGGGTACCGGGCGGCCGACTGGCTGCGTGAGCACCGCGGCGTCGACGCCCATCTGGTCGACCACCGCCGGATCGGCATGCAGATCACCCACGCCGACGACCGGGAGACGGCCGGTCAGCTGCTGTCCGCACTGAAGGACCTCTCGCAGGCGGCGCCGGATCTGACGCACGGGTCGCGGGTCGAGGTGCCCGACCCCGGCGAGCTGCGCCTGGAGCAGGTCCTGCTGCCGCGCGACGCGTTCTTCGGCCCGGCCGAGGAGGTTCCCGTCGGCGAGGCCGCCGGCCGGGTCGCGGCGGAGATGATCACGCCGTACCCGCCGGGCATCCCGGCGGTGCTGCCCGGCGAGCGGCTGACCGAGCCCGTACTGCGCTACCTGCGGACGGGGCTCGACGCGGGCATGTTCCTGCCCGACCCGACGGAGCCGTCCCTGGAGACCGTCCGGGTCGTCGACGAGCGTACGGGGTGACCGCCCTCGCACGGCCTGCGGCCCCCGCGGCCGGGCCGGGGCGGTCCGGAAACGGAACCCTCCGGACCCCGGCGCCACGGGAGTGAAACAGGTCACGTGACCGGGTTCCGGCTCCCCAAGTGGACGAGGGTTGGTTTATCCTTCATCTACGCGTGGTGACGGAGTCGACGCCCGGTCCTCCGGCACCACTTCGTACGGCCCTGGCTGGTTTCCCCCGTCCAGCCAGGGCTTTCTCATGCCCGCTCGGCGCACTCCCACCCGGACCCCTCACGTTCCCCGGCGCGCTCCGCACGCCCGGAGCGACTCCAATGGAAAGACGAACAAGAGGGGCAAAGGCGAACAAGACGGGTAAATACCCTGGAACCGCCCGTACGGCTAGGAGCGCCGCGTCATGACTCAAGCGATCAAACTCCTGACCGTCCTCCCTCCCGACCAGCGCGAGCGCCTGATGAGCCTCGCCCGGGAGGTCCACTTCCCCGAGGACGCCCGGATCTTCGAGGCGGGCGGCACCGCCGACCGCTTCTGGGTCCTCCGGTCCGGCGCCGTCTCGCTGGACCAGCGGGTCAACCACCTGCACCGCACGACGGTCGCCGGTCTCGGTGCGGGCGACCTGCTCGGCTGGTCCTGGCTCTTCCCCCCGTACCGCTGGGACTTCGGCGCCGTGGCCTTCAGCCAGGTGCGCGCCTACGAGTTCGACGCGGGGGCCGTGCTCGACCTGTGCGAGCAGGACCCGCGGCTCGGGCTGACCCTGGTGCGCGGGGTCGCGGAGATCCTCGCCCAGCGGCTGGAGATGACCCGCGGCCTGCTGCTGGAACAGTACGCGCTGCACCGGCGGGGCGTGGTGCCGTAGCCCGGACCGGCCGGGCCGAAGCCGCGCCCCCGTGTCGCAAGCGCGGCCCCCGGCAGCGGGCGGGCGGCGCCGGCACCGGCACCGGTGCGGCGACGGCCCGCCGATGCGGGACGCGCCGTCCGGCCCGCCTGTCGTACCGCGCCTCCCCTCGGCGGCCCGCGCCCCGGAGGTGCCGTGGAGGCCGGGCACGGTCCGGCCACTCCGGCCCGTTCAGGCGCCGGCCAGCAGGCTCGCCCCCAGGACGATCATGGTCGCGGCGACCAGGCCGTCCAGCACCCGCCAGGCGGCGGGACGCGCCAGGAAGCGGCTCAGCAGCCGGGCACCGAAGCCAAGCGCGGCGAACCAGCAGACACTGGCCAGCACGGCACCCAGGCCGAAGGTCCAGCGCAGCGGACCGTGGTCGGCGGCCACCGAGCCCAGCAGGAACACGGTGTCCAGGTACACGTGAGGGTTCAGCCAGGTCAGCGCGAGGCAGGTGAGCACCGCCGCGCGGCGCGAGCCGGCCGCCTCCCCCTCGGTCCGCAGCCCCTCCGCCTCCGGCCGGACGACCCGGCGCGCCGCCAGGGCGCCGTAGCCGAGCAGGAACAGTCCGCCGATCCAGCCCACCGCTGTCAGGGCCCCCGGCCACGCGACCACCACCGCGCCGACGCCCGCCACGCCCAGGGCGATCAGGGCGGCGTCGGACAGGGCGCAGATGCCGACGACGGCGAGGACGGCGTGGCGGCGGACTCCCTGGCGCAGCACGAAGGCGTTCTGGGCGCCGATGGCCACGATCAGGGACAGTCCGGTGCCGAAGCCGGCGGCGGCGGTGGTGAGGCTGCTGGTCATGGGAAAGACGCTAGTCGCGGGGGGTGTGTGCAGTACACCTAAGGATTCTTACGTACCCTTAGGAATTGTGATGTCAGAGCCTTCACCACCGGTCCTCTTCGCGTCCGGCTCCTCCTCCCGTCCCCCGACCGATCCCGCGCCCGCCCGGGGGACGGGTGCCGCGCCCTCCCCCGCGTCGGAGCTGCCGCTGGACCAGGTCAGGACCCTGCTCGCCGTGGTGGACGAGGGGACCTTCGAGGCAGCCGCTGCCGTCCTGCACGTGACGCCCTCCGCGGTCAGCCAGCGGGTCAAGGCGCTGGAGCAGCGCACCGGTCGGGTCCTGCTGCTGCGCACCAAACCGGTGCGGCCGACGGAGTCGGGCCAGGTGCTGGTGCGGCTGGCCCGGCAGGTGGGGCTGCTGGAGCGGGACGCACACGCCGAACTGGGCCTGAGCGGCACCGGCCGGGCCACGCGGGTGCCGGTGGCGGTCAACGCGGACTCCCTGGCGAGCTGGTTCCTGCCCGCCCTCGGCCGCGTGCCGCCCGAGGCGCGGATCTGCTTCGAGCTGCGCCGGGAGGACGAGGGCCACACGGCCGCCCTGCTGCGGGAGGGCACGGTGATGGCCGCGGTGACCTCCTCGCCGGAGCCGGTACCGGGCTGTTCGGTCCGGCACCTGGGGCGGATGCGCTACCTGCCCGTCGCCCACCCGGACTTCACCGCGCGGCACCTCGACGGGCCGCTGCGCGAGGTGCTGCCCGCGGCGCCCGTGATCGTCTTCGACCGCCTGGACGACATCCAGGACAGTTTCGTCCGGCGGGTCACCCGCGGCCGCTCGGGGGCGAGCGCCGACCGGCACTGGATCCCGACCTCGGAGGGGTACGCCGACGCGGTCGCGGCGGGACTGGGGTGGGGCATGGTCCCCGAGGCGCAGGCCGTCCCCCTGCTGCGCGCCGGGCGGGTCGTCCGCTTCGCCCCGCAGCTCCAGGTGGACGTGTCCCTGTACTGGCAGCAGTGGAAGCTGGACTCCCCGGCCCTGGCCGCCCTGGCCCAGGCGGTCACCGCGACGGCGGCGGAGGAACTGCGCCCCTGACGGGACCGGCCGTCCGTCCCGGGCCGGACGGGTCACGGCGGTCCGGGTCGGACCCGGGAACGGACAGCGGCCGGTCGTCCGGGCCGGACCGAGGGGCGGACGGTTCCCGGTGGCCCGGGACGGACGGATCCCCGTGGTCCGGGACGGACCGAGGGGCGGACGGTTCCCGGTGGTCCGGGCCGGACGCGGGTGCCGCCGGTTCCCGGCGGCCCTGGACGGCCCCGGGTCCGGACGGCTGTCCGCCCGGCGTCCCGGGCGCCTCCGGCGGCTCCGCGCCCGGCCCGCCGTCCGGAGCGGCCGTCTCCCCCGGACCTGCGCCCGGCCCGCCGGGCGGGCGGAGGCGGCCGGCCGCGCTGTCCAGCAGCATGTCCAGCGCCGTCGGATACGCGCTGGTGTTCATGCGGGCGGCCAGCAGCGGAGCCACCTCGGCGATGCGGGGATGGGTGGCGGCGGGCAGCCGGGCGTAGGTCGACCGCCACCGGTCCTCGTCGGCGCGCCGGGCGTCACCGGGCAGGGCCAGGGACGCGGCGTCCAGCGCGGCGAAGCCCAGGGTGGTGTCGATGAACGCGTGGTAGACGCGGACCGTCTCCGCCGGGGGGAAGCCCGCCGAGCGCAGGATGTCCAGTACGGCCTCGTCGGCGGCGAGTTCGTGGGCGCGGCCCGAGACCCGGCTCGCGGTGAGCACCGCGGCCTGCGGGTGGGAGACGTAGGCCGCGTGGATGCGCAGCCCCAGGGCGCGCAGGTCGGCGCGCCAGTGGCCCGTCGGCCGCCAGCCGCTCAGCGCGCGTCCGACGAGCGCGTCCCCGAGGGCGAGCGTCAGGTCGTCCATGCCGCGGAAGTACCGGTACAGCGTGCTCGGATCGCAGTCCAGGGCGAGGCCGAGCCGCCGGGCCGTCAGACCGGTGCTCCCGTGCTCGCGCAGCAGGCGCAACGCGGTCTCGACGATCAGCGTCTCGGACAGCACCCGGCCGCTCCGGGTCGGCCGACGGCGCCGTCGCTTCTCCTCCGGAACCACCCGCTTGGCCATCTCGGCTCCTCCCTCCGCCCCGGCACCGGACGGGCGTCCGCGGGCCCGCGCGGCGCGGGGGCCTTATGCCAACGCCATTGACCTTACGTCGCCGCGAGGCGTTGTATCGGGCGCACAGGGGCTCCTCGTATCGTCCTGGTACGTCCTGGAAAGGGAGTGTTCGTCATGCGTGTACTGCTGGTGGGAGCGGGCGGGGTGGGAACGGCCATCACCCGGGTGGCGGCCCGGCGGCCGTTCTTCGAACGGATGGTGGTCGCCGACTACGACCCGGCCCGCGCGGAGGCCGCCGTGGCGGCGCTCGGCGAGGAGGGCGGCCGGTTCCGCGCCGAGCGGGTCGACGCCGGCGACCGGGCGGCGGTGGCGGCCCTGCTGCGGGAGCACGCGTGCGACGTGCTGCTCAACGCCACCGACCCGCGGTTCGTGATGCCGCTGTTCCGTGCGGCACTGGACGCTCGGGCCACCTATGTCGACATGGCGATGTCGCTGTCGCGGCCGCATCCCGAGCGGCCGTACGAGGAGTGCGGGGTCAAGCTGGGCGACGAGCAGTTCGCCCTGGCGGAGGACTGGGAGCGGGCGGGCGCGCTGGCCCTCGTCGGCATGGGGGTGGAGCCCGGGCTGTCCGACGTGTTCGCCCGGTACGCGGCCGACGAACTCTTCGACCGGATCGACGAGATCGGGGTCCGGGACGGCGCGAACCTCACCGTCGACGGCTACGACTTCGCCCCGTCCTTCAACATCTGGACCACCATCGAGGAATGCCTGAACCCGCCGGTCGTCCACGAGGCCGGCCGCGGCTGGTACACCACCGAACCGTTCAGCGAGCCCGAGGTGTTCGACTTCCCCGAGGGCATCGGGCCGGTGGAGTGCGTGAACGTCGAGCACGAGGAGGTGCTGCTCGTGCCCCGCTGGGTGGACACCGGCCGGGTGACCTTCAAGTACGGCCTGGGCCGCGAGTTCATCGACACCCTCCGGACCCTCCACCGGCTGGGCCTGGACAGCACCGAGCCGGTGACCGTGCCGGGTCCGGACGGACCGGTGGCGGTCTCGCCGCGGGACGTGGTGGCCGCCTGCCTGCCCGACCCCGCGACCCTGGGCGAGCGGATGCACGGCAGGACGTGCGCCGGGACCTGGGTGCGCGGGGTCCGGGACGGGAAGCCGCGCGAGGTGTACCTCTACCACGTCGTCGACAACCAGTGGTCCATGGCGGAGTACGGCAGCCAGGCCGTGGTGTGGCAGACCGCCGTCAATCCGGTCGTCGCCCTCGAACTCCTCGCCACGGGCGTCTGGTCGGGGAAGGGGGTGCTCGGTCCCGAGGCGTTCCCGGCCCGGCCGTTCCTGGACCTGCTGAACGACTACGGCTCCCCATGGGGCCTGCGCGAGCAGTGAGCGTGACCGCCGCCGCGGTTTCGCCCGGCGGCGACAGGTCACCCGACATGCGGTAAGGCATCCCAGGGTGCGGATCTACTGCGATCGCAGGTGACTCTCGACATGGACAACTGGCGGAATCGCGCGGCCTGCCGGACCGAGGACCCCGACCTCTTCTTCCCGATCGGCACGTCCGGCCCGGCCCTGCTGCAGACGGAGCAGGCCAAGGCGGTGTGCCGGCGCTGCCCCGTCCAACAGCAGTGCCTGGACTGGGCGCTGGAGACCGGTCAGACCATCGGCGTGTGGGGCGGCACGGGCGAGAACGAACGGCGCGCCCTGAAGCGGCGCGCTGCGCGGCGGACGTCCGGCTGACACGGCGCGCCCGGCCGGCGTCCCGGCCGGAGACGGCGCCCGGGCCCTGGGCGGCGCCCTCGCCGGCGCTCGGTGGCTTCCGCGGAGAGCGCCCGGTGCTCCCCCGCCGCCTCCCGCACAGGGCCCCGCCCGTCCGTGGGCCGGGGGCCCGCCGGGGAGGGGCCGCGCACCCGTCGCCGTGCCCCTTGGCGGGCACGGCAGTACGCTCGCGGGACACCTGACCCGACCGGAAAGGGGTCCGAGCATGACCGTGCGGGTGCGCCGGGTCTACGAGCCGCCCGAGCCGGAGGACGGGGTCCGGGTCCTCGTCGACCGGCTGTGGCCGCGAGGACTGGCCAAGGACGCGGCCCGGGTGGACGAGTGGCCCAAGGAGCTGACCCCGTCGACGGAGCTGCGCCGCTGGTACCACGCCGAGGAGCGGCCGTACGAGGAGTTCCGGGCCCGGTACGAGGCGGAGCTGGCCGCTCCCGGGGCCGCTCAACTCCTGGACCAAGTACGGCAGTTGGCGCGGGACGGGGACGTGACGCTGCTGACCGCGTCGAAGACCCCGGAGCGCAGCCACGCCGAGGTCCTGCTGCGGCTGCTGGAGGACTGACACGGGGCGGGGCCCGGGGACCGTACGCTCCCCGGGCCCCGCCCGGCGGCTCAGGCGGTCCGGTCGGCGGCGGCGCGTCCCGCCGCCCGGCCCGAGAAGAGGCAGCCGCCGAGGAACGTGCCCTCCAGGGCGTTGTACCCGTGGACCCCGCCGCCGCCGAAGCCGGCCACCTCGCCGGCCGCGTACAGGCCGTCGACGGGGCGGCCGTCCGCGCCGAGGGCGCGGGAGTCGAGGTCGGTCTGGATGCCGCCGAGGGTCTTGCGGGTCAGGACGTGCAGCTTGACGCCGATCAGCGGGCCCGCCGACGGGTCCAGGATGCGGTGCGGGGACGCCACCCGGCCGAGGCGGTCGCCGAGGTAGCGGCGGGCGTTGCGGATGCCCTGCACCTGGGCGTCCTTGGCGTAGGAGTGGCCGATCTGCAGGTCCCTGGCCTCGATCTGGCGGCGTATCCGGGCCGCGTCGAGCAGCGGTTCGTCGGTGAGCGCGTTCATCTTCTCGACCAGCTGCTCCACGGTCGGGGCGGACACGAAGTCGGCGCCCCGGCGCAGGAAGGCGTCGACCGGTCCGGGCGCCCCCTTGCCCAGCACCCGCTCGCGCAGGAAGGCGGCGCGGTCCTTGGCCGTGATGTCCGGGTTCTGTTCGGAGCCCGACAGCGCGAACTCCTTCTCGATGATCTTCTGGGTGAGCACGAACCAGGAGTGGTCGTACCCGGCGATGTCCTCGGTGGTGCGCAGGTGCCGGAGCGTGGACAGGGTGTCGTAGCCGGGCAGGCAGGGCGCGGGCAGCCGGCGGCCGAGGGCGTCGAACCACATCGAGGAGGGGCCGGGCAGGATGCGGATGCCGTGCCCCGGCCAGACGGGGTCCCAGTTCCGTACGCCTTCGGTGTAGTGCCACATGCGGTCGCGGTTGACCAGCCGGGCGCCCGCCCGGGCGGTGATGTCGAGCATCCGCCCGTCGACGTAGGCGGGGACACCGGTGACCATCTCGCGGGGCGGGGTGCCGAGCCGCTCGGGCCAGTACCGGCGGACGATGTCGTGGTCGGCGCCGATGCCGCCGCTGGTGACGATCACGGCCTGGGCGGTGAGTTCGAACTCGCCGGCCGCCTCGCGGCTGGAGGCGACGCCCCGGGGCGAGTCGTCGGGTACCAGCACCGTGCCGCGCACGCCGTGGGCCCGGCCGTCCGTCATGACCAGGTCGTCGACGCGGTGGCGGTGGTGGAAGGTGAGCAGCCCGTCGCGCGCGGCCTGCCGGGCGGAGCGGACGAAGGGGTCGACGACTCCGGTGCCGGTGCCCCAGGCGATGTGGAAGCGGGGGACGGTGTTGCCGTGGCCGTCGGCGCGCAGGTCGCCGCGTTCGGCCCAGCCCACGGTCGGCAGGAAGGTGATGCCGTGGCCGTTCAGCCAGGACCGCTTCTCGCCCGCCGCCCACTCGACGTACGCCCGTGCCCAGCGGACCGCCCAGCTGTCCTCGTCGTCGATCCGGTCGAAGCCCGCGCTGCCCCGCCAGTCGCTCCAGGCGAGGTCGAAGGAGTCCTTGATGCGCAGCCGCCGCTGTTCCGGGGAGTCGACCAGGAACAGCCCGCCGAAGGACCAGAAGGCCTGGCCGCCGAGGTTGGCGACGTTCTCCTGGTCGACGAGGGCCACCCTGCGTCCCCTGCTGGTCAGTTCGTGGGCCGCGACGAGGCCCGCGAGTCCTGCTCCGACGACGATGACGTCGGCGTCCATGGCGACCGTCCCTTCCTTGGTCCGTGCCGCTGCGCGGCCGGCTCGGCGCTGCCGTCGGTGAGCAGCGCGGTCAGCAGTTGTCCCAGCCAGGTGCGGGCGCCCGCCGTGTCCCGGTCCAGCAGCAGCCGGGTGGTGACGCCGTCGTAGGCGGCGACCACGGCGTGCGCGGCGCCGTCGGCGTCGCCGAGCACGGCGGGCAGCGGGGTGCGGGCGCGGCGGAGCCGGTCCGCGATAGCCCGGCGCAGCCGGTCGCGGTGCTCCAGCAGGCCGCGCGCCACCTCGGGACGGCGGGCCGCGTGCACCAGGAAGTCGGTCTTCACCAGCAGCCAGTCCCGGTCGAGCAGCAGCACCTCGGTGACGCGTTCCACGGCGGCGGGCACGTCGAGGCCAGGTCCGTCCTGGGCGAGGGCCTCGGCGACCTGGTCGGCGATGAGCCCGGCCCGCTCGCGGTAGAGCGCGAAGAACAGCTCGTCCAGGGTGGTGAAGTTGGAGTAGAAGGCGCCCCTGCTGTAGCCGGCGGCCGCGCAGACCTCCTCGATGGAGACCCGACCGAAGCCCTTGTCGGCGAACACGGAGAAGGCGGCGGCGAGGAGCTGGGCCCGCGTGCGCGCGCGACGCCCGCTGACGGGGCCGTCCGCACCCGGTGTCGTCATGCTCCCCTCCCCTGCCCTGTCCTCCCCCTGCGTTCGATACGAGAACGTATCCGATACGGCGGTGTATCCGAAGACCTCCGGGCCCTCGACTTCTCGGGTTCCTGGGGCGTCGACGGGCGGTACCTCGGGTCGTGCGACGGGCACGACTAGAACACCCTTTCGATTCGACGTACGCTGGGGCCATGACCACGCACCACCCCGAAGCGCTCCAGGCCCTCCAGGGATCGCTCTTCGACCAGGCGGACGAGGTGCGGCTCGGCCCCCTGGACGGGGTGCGCCGCACCGAACTGGGGCACGGCGCCTGGATCGACGTGCTGCCGGGCTGGCTGCACGGCTCCGACGCGCTGTTCGCACGGCTGGCCGCCGAGGTGCCCTGGCGGGCCGAGCGCCGCCGGATGTACGACCGGACCGTGGACGTGCCCCGGCTGCTGTCGTACTACGGCGTCGGCGACCCGCTGCCGCACCCCGTGCTGGAGGAGGCGCGGGACGCCCTCGGCCGGTACTACGCCGACGAACTGGGCGAGCCGTTCGCCACCGCCGGACTCTGCTGCTACCGCGACGGCCGGGACAGCGTCGCCTGGCACGGCGACCGCGTCGGGCGGGGTGCCCGCGAGGACACCATGGTGGCGATCCTCTCCGTGGGCACCCCCCGCGACCTGCTGCTGCGGCCGGTGGGCGGCGGCCGGACGGTGCGCCGTCCGCTCGGGCACGGCGACCTGATCGTGATGGGCGGCTCCTGCCAGCGCACCTGGGAGCACGCGGTGCCCAAGAGCACCCGCGCCACCGGGCCGCGCATCAGCGTCCAGTTCCGCCCGCGCGGCGTCAACTGACGTACCGCACGCACCGGAAGCCTGTCCTCCCCCGCCGTACTCCCCCACACTGGTGCGCACACCGTGCGGGGAGGGACCATGGGCGCGGACCCCGGGCAGGCGGAGGGCACCGGACGGCGCGGCGAACTGGACGTGCTGCGGGCCCTGGTGGTCGTCGGTCTGGTCTTCTTCCACGCCGCCCTGGTCTTCTCCCCCGACGACGACTTCTACGTCAAGAACGCCGAGACCACCGGTGCCGTGACCGTGCTCGCCGGTTTCGGCGTGGTGTGGGCGATGCCGATGCTGTTCCTCGTCGCGGGGCTGGGCGCACGGCACTCGATCCGCCGCCGCGGGCCGCGCGGGTTCGCCCGGGAACGCCTGCTGCGCCTCGGCGTCCCCCTCGTCTTCGGCACCCTCGTCCTGTGCCCCCTCCCCCCGTGGCTGCGGCTGCGCGCCGCCGGGAGCGCCGACGGCCTGTCGTACGGGGAGTTCTGGCTCCGGTTCCTCAGCGTGCGCCCGGACCTCGCGGACTTCCCCTTCGTGCTGGACGGGGAGCACTTCGAGACCGGGCACCTGTGGTTCGTCGTCCTGCTGCTCACCTTCAGCCTGCTGCTCGCCCCGGTCGCCGGGCGGCTCGCCGACGCCGCCGGCCGCGCGGTGCCCGCGCTGCGCCGCCGGCCGGGGCTGCTCCTGCTGCCCGCGCTGCCCCTGGCCGCGGTCAACGCGCTGCTCGGCATGGAGGAGGGCTTCGCCGGCTGGAACCGCTGGGCCTACCTGCTGTTCCTCCTGTACGGCTTCGCCCTCGCCGACGACGGGCGGGTCCGGGCCGCGACCCGCCGGGTGCGGGTGCCGGCCGGGCTGCTCGGCCTGGCCCTGTTCGCCGGGACCGCACCCGGCTTCCTCGCGGGCGACGACCCGTTCACCGCCTGGACCCCGGCCGCCGTGACCACCCGGGCCCTGTTCGGTGCCGCGGGCTGGTGCTGGGTGCTGGCCATCCTGGGCCTGCTCGACCGGCCCCGCCCACGGTCCGGCGACCGGCCGGACCGGCCCGCGGAACGGGCCGCCGCCGACGCGCCGGACGGCGGGCCGCCCCCCGCCGCCTCCCGCCGGGCCGCCCTCCTCGGCCACCTCTCCGTCGCCGCCCTCCCCCTGTACGTCCTGCACCAGCCGGTGGTGGTCGCCCTCGCCTACGGGGTGACCGGGTGGCGGGCGCCGATCGCCGTGGAGTACGCGGTGATCGTGACCGGCTCGCTCGCGGTGATCCTCCTGCTGTACGAGGCCGGGGTGCGCCGCAGCCGTCCCACCCGGTTCCTGTTCGGGATGCACCCCCCCGCCCCCGGGCCGCCCGCCCGCGGCCCGGCACCCTGACCTGCCGGTACGTCCGACCGCGAACCTGCGAACCCGCGGACCGCGCACCACGCACCACGACCGGGCCGCCGCCGTGGCCTCCCCGAGGTCCCGGCGGACCTGGACGGCGGCCTGCCGCTGCCCGGGCACGGGCCCGCGGGCCGCGGGCCGGTGCGTGCCGCCGCCCCGGACGCCCGCGAGCGGGCCCCATAGGCTGGCAGCACGACCACCGCGAGAGGACGACGCGCGACCCATGGCCCTGCAGATCAACGCCACCAAGCCGGAGCACCCGGCGCTGCTGCTTCAACTGCCGTGGCACCTCCCCCTGGAGGAGTGGCCCGAGAAGTACCTGGTGCCGCTGCCGCGCGGCATCTCCCGGCACGTGGTGCGCTACGCCCGCGCCGGGGACGAGGTGGTCGCCGTCAAGGAGCTGGCCGAGCGCCCCGCCCAGCGCGAGTACGGGCTGCTGCGCGACCTGGACCGGATCGACATCCCGGCGGTCGACCCGCTCGCCGTGGTCACCGGCCGCACCGACGCCGCCGGGGAGCCCCTGGAGTCCGTCCTGGTCACCCGGCACCTGGCCGGCTCGCTGCCGTACCGGTCGCTGTTCGAGACGACGCTGCGGCCGGCGACCATGCACCGGCTGATGGACGCCCTGGCCGTGCTGCTGGTGCGGCTGCACCTCGCCGGGTTCGCGTGGGGCGACTGCTCGCTGTCCAACACCCTGTTCCGGCGGGACGCGGGCGCCTACGCCGCCTACCTCGTCGACGCGGAGACCGGCGACCTGCACCCCGAGCTGACCTCCGGGCAGCGCTCCTACGACCTGGAGCTGGCCCGGGTCAACATCAGCGGCGAGCTGATGGACCTGGAGGCGTCCGGGGCGCTGCACCCCTCCGTCGACCCGGTCGAGTTCGGCTCGGAGATCTGCGCCCGCTACGAGGGCTTGTGGCAGGAGCTGACCCGCACGTCGGTGTACCCGGCGGGCAAGTACCACTACATCGAGCACCGCATCCGGCGGCTGAACGCGCTCGGCTTCGACGTGGCCGAGATGCAGATCGAGCACTCCCCGCTCGGCGACTCCGTCACCTTCGTGCCCAAGGTGGTCGACGCCGGGCACCATCCGCGCCAGCTGCTGCGCCTGACCGGGCTGGACGCCGAGGAGAACCAGGCACGGCGGCTGCTGAGCGACCTGGAGAGCTGGATGGCGACCCAGGACGACTACGCGCCGGAGGCCGGCGGGGACCGGCCGGACGGCGGCGGCGCCCGCACCGAGGTCCTCGCCCACCGCTGGGTGCGGGAGGTGTTCCGCCCGACCGTGCGGGCCGTCCCGCCGGAGCTGCGGGGCGGGATGGACCCGGCGGAGATCTACCACGAGCTGCTGGAGCACCGCTGGTACCTGTCGGAGCGGGCCCAGCACGACATCGGCCTGGACACGGCCGTCGCCGACTACATCGAGAACATCCTGCCCCGCACCCGGTCGGTGCCGGGACCTCCCGGGGACTGAGCGCCAGGCGGCCGGGAGCGGGCCGGACGGGCCCGCTCCCCGGGCGCCTCAGACCTGCGGCACCACGGCCACCGGGCAGTCCGCGTGGTGCAGCACGCCGTGCGCGACCGAACCGATCCGGGCGCCGACGGCGGTGCGGCGGGCGCGCCGGCCGACGACCATCAGCTGGGCGCTGCCGGCCACCGACAGCAGCACCTGCCCGGCGCTGCCCATCTCCACGTGCTCGACGACGTGCACGTCCGGGTGGCGCTCGCGCCACGGGGCGAGCGCCGCCGCCAGCGCGTTCCGCTCGTACGGCTCCAGCCCGCCCGCCTCGTCCATCAGGCGCAGCGCACCGGGGCTGTAGGCGAACACCGGCGGCAGCGTCCAGGCCCGTACGGCCCGGACCGTGGCGCCGCGCGCGGCGGCGGTGCGGAAGGCGAAGCCCAGCGCGGCGGCGCTGTCCTCCGGGTCGCCCTGCTGGCCGACGACGATCTCCCGCCCGGCGACCTCGCCCGAGGGGCGGTCCTCGGCACGGACCAGCACGACCGGGCTCGGCGCGTCGACGATGACCTGCTGGCCGACCGAGCCGACCAGGAAGCCCATGATGCGCCCGTGCCCGCGCGAGCCCAGCACCAGCATCTCCGCGTCCGCGGCCACCTCGACCAGGGTGTCGACGGCGTCCCCCTCCAGGGCGTCGCCGCTCACGTCGAGGCCGGGGTGCCGCCCGGTCACCTCGCGCACGGCCTCCGCCACGGACTCGCACACCCAGCGCTCCTGGGTGGCGGCGTCCCCCGCGTCGACCGTGTCGTACGCCTGGAACCGCCAGGCGTGCACCACCCGCAGCGGCAGCCCCCGGCGGACCGCCTCGCGTGCCGCCCATTTCAGTGCGGCGAGGCTCTCCCCGGTTCCGTCGACCCCTGCCGTGATCGGGCGCGTCATGCGGCCCCCTCCTCGATTCCCTGATGCGTCTGCGCGCGGCGGGCCGGTCCGTCCCCCGCGCGGGACCCAGTCTTCCCTACGCTGTGCGGATGGGACTGCAGTGGGAGCAGGTGGTGGTGGACGCGGCCGACCCGCACGCCCTCGGGCGCTGGTGGGCCGAGGCGCTCGGCTGGGTGGTGGTGGACGCGTCGGCCGACGAGATGGAGATCCGTCCGGCGCCGGACCGGCTGCCGGGGCTGCTGTTCGGCGCGGACCCGGGGCGCAAGACGGTGAAGAACCGCCTGCACCTCGACTTCCGGCCGGACGACCGGGACGCGGAGGTGGCCCGGCTGCTCGCCCTGGGCGCCCGGCACGCCGACGTCGGCCAGAGCGGCGAGGAACCCTGGGTGGTGCTCGCCGACCCGGAGGGCAACGAGTTCTGCGTGCTCGCCGCCCGCTCCGGCCGGGGGCCCGGCGCAGCCTGAGCGGACCCGCGCGGGGGCCCCTACGATGGGCTGAGTCGGCGCGGTGACCGACGTCGCAGCGGGTCCGCCGTGCCGGACCCGACCACGCGATGTGGGGGACCCATGGCAGAGGCCACCGACGCGGCGCGCACCGTCATCCTGACCGTGGACGACGACCCGGGGGTCTCCCGGGCCGTCGCGCGGGACCTCAGGCGGCGCTACGGCGCCGCGTACCGGATCGTGCGCGCCGAGTCGGGTGAGGCCGCCCTGGAGGCGCTGCGCGAGCTGAAGCTGCGCGGGGAACCGGTGGCCGTGCTCCTCGCCGACTACCGGATGCCGCGGATGAACGGCATCGAGTTCCTGGAGCAGGCCCTCGACATCCACCCGGGTGCCCGCCGGGTGCTGCTGACGGCGTACGCGGACACCGGCGCGGCGATCGACGCGATCAACGTGGTCGACCTCGACCACTACCTGCTCAAGCCCTGGGACCCGCCGGAGGAGAAGCTCTACCCGGTCGTCGACGATCTGCTCGCCGCCTGGCGGGCCGGCGACCACCGGCCGGTGCCCAGCACCAAGGTGGTGGGGCACCGCTGGTCGGCGCGGTCCTCGGACGTGCGGGAGTTCCTGGCCCGCAACCAGGTGCCCTACCGCTGGTACTCCTCCGACCAGCCGGAGGGCCGCCGGCTGCTGACCGCCGCGGGCGAGGACGGGACGCGGCTGCCGGTGGTGATCGTCCCGGACGGGACGCCGCTGGTGGAGCCGGAACCCGTGGACCTGGCGGCCCGGGTGGGCCTGGCGACGACCCCGGAGGCCGACTTCTACGACCTGGTGGTGATCGGCGGCGGCCCGGCGGGGCTGGGCGCGGCCGTCTACGGCGCCTCGGAGGGGCTGCGCACCGTGCTGGTGGAGCGGTCGGCGACGGGCGGCCAGGCGGGCCAGAGCTCCCGCATCGAGAACTACCTCGGCTTCCCGGACGGGGTGTCCGGGGCGCAGCTCACCGACCGGGCGCGTCGCCAGGCGACCCGCTTCGGGGCGGAGATCCTGACCGCGCGGGAGGTGACGGGGCTGGAGGTGTGCGGCTCCGCCCGGGTCGTGCGGTTCTCGGACGGTTCGGCGGTCGCCGCGCACAGCGTGATCCTGGCGACCGGGGTGTCGTACCGGCGGCTGTCGGTCCCCGGCTGCGCGGAGCTGACCGGCCGCGGGGTGTACTACGGGTCGGCGCTCACCGAGGCGGCGGCCTGCCGGGGCGAGGACGTGTACATCGTGGGCGGCGCCAACTCGGCCGGGCAGGCGGCGATGCACCTGGCGCGGGGCGCCAAGTCGGTGACGCTGCTGGTGCGGGGGCCGGACCTGTCCGCGTCGATGTCGTACTACCTGGTCCGGCAGATCGAGCGGACGGCGAACATCGCGGTGCGCACCGGCACCGAGGTCGCCGCCGCGCACGGCGACGGGCACCTGGAGCACCTGACGCTGCGCGACACGCGGACCGGCGCGGATGAACGGGTCGACTCGCACTGGCTGTTCGTGTTCATCGGGACGGCCCCGCTGACCGGCTGGCTCGACGGCACGGTGCGGCGGGACGGGAGGGGCTTCCTGCTCGCCGGGCCCGATCTGACCGCGGACGGACGGCCACCGGACGAGTGGGAGCTGGACCGGCCGCCCTACCACCTGGAGACCAGCGTGCCCGGCGTGTTCGTGGCGGGCGACGCCCGCGCCGAGTCCGCGAAGCGGGTCGCGTCCGCCGTCGGAGAGGGAGCCATGGCCGTCATGCTCGTCCACCGCTACCTGGAGCAGTCGTGAACGGCGGGCCGGCGCCGTGCAGCCCGCGGGAGATCGGCTCGCTGTTCCTGTTCGAGCGGCTCACCCCCGAACAGCTGGGACGGCTGTGCGACGAGGGGCGGGTGGAACGCTTCGAGCCCGGTGCCGTGTACACCGAGGGCGAGCCCGCGACCTGCTTCTACGTGATGCTTCAGGGCACGGTGGTGCTGTCGCGCCGGGTCGGCGGCCAGGACGTCGAGGTCAACCGCACGTCCCAGCGCGGGGTGTACGCGGGGGCGATGCAGGCGTACCTGGGCGACCGGGTGCCGCAGGTGTACACCAACACGATGCGGGTGACGGAGCCGTCGCGGTTCTTCGTGCTGCCCGCGGACACGTTCGCGGCCGTCATGCGGGAATGGTTCCCGATGGCCGTCCACCTGCTGGAGGGGCTGTTCTTCGGGTCCAAGAGCACCCAGCGGGCCATCGGGCAGCGCGAACGGCTGCTGGCGCTCGGTTCGCTGTCGGCCGGTCTGACCCACGAGCTGAACAACCCCGCGGCGGCAGCCGTGCGGGCCACCGCGTCGCTGCGCGAGCGGGTGGGCCGGATGCGGCACAAGCTGCGGGTGATCTCCACCGGCACCTACGAGCCGGAGACCCTGGGCAACCTCATCGACCTCCAGGAGCGCACCGCCGAACGCGTCGCGAAGGCGCCCGCCCTGAGCCCGCTGGAGGCGGCGGACCGCGAGGACGCGCTCGCCGACTGGCTCGACGAGCACGGGGTGCCCGAGGGCTGGCGCATCGCCCCGACCTTCGTGCAGGCGGGGCTGGACCCGGACTGGCTGGACGGGGTCGCCGCCGTCGTGGACGAGGAACTGCTGCCGGGCGCGGTGGGCTGGCTCAACTACACCGTCGAGACCGAGCTGTTGATGGACGAGATCGAGGACGCGGCGAAACGCGTCTCGCACCTCGTGGACGCGGCCACACAGTACGCTCAGCTCGACCGGGCGCCCTTCCAGGTCGTCGACGTGCACGAACTCCTGGACAGCACGCTGGTGATGCTGTCCGCCAAGACCGGGCAGCACATCGAGGTCGTCCGGGACTACGACCGCACCCTGCCGAGGATCCCCGCCTACCCGGCGGAGCTGAACCAGGTGTGGACGAACCTCGTGGACAACGCGGTCGCCGCGATGGACGCGGCGAGCGGCGGGGGCACCCTGACCGTGCGCACCGCGCGGGAGGCCGGGCGGCTGCTGGTGGAGTTCCGCGACACGGGCACCGGCATCCCCGAGGACATCCGCGAGCGCGTCTTCGACCCCTTCTTCACCACGAAACCGGTGGGTGAGGGCACCGGGCTCGGCCTGGACATCTCGTGGCGGATCGTGGTGGACAAGCACCACGGCGTCCTGCGGTTCGACTCCGAGCCCGGTGACACGCGCTTCCAGGTGCTGCTGCCGCTCACCGCCCCGCCCCCCGACGACGACACCCCCGGGTCCCACGCGTCCCCCGACACTGCCGAGTCCCGTGAGTCTCCGGAGTTCCCCGAGCCCCCGGAGTCCCCCGAGTCCCCCGAGGAGCAGGCATGACCAGCGTCCCCGTCGACCCCTCCGTCCCGCCCAGCGGCCCCGGATGCGCCGACTGCGAGGCCACCGGCGGCTGGTGGTTCCACCTGCGGCGGTGCGCCGCGTGCGGCCACGTCGGCTGCTGCGACAGCTCGCCCGGTCAGCACGCCACGGCGCACTACCGCGCCACCGGGCACCCGCTGGTGCACAGCTACGAGCCGGGTGAGGACTGGTTCTTCGACTACACCACCGAGGAGCTGTACGAGTCCGGCCCGGCCCTCGCCCCGCCGGACAGCCACCCGGCCGCGCAACCCGCCCCCGGACCGGCGGAGCGGGTCCCGGCGGACTGGACCGCCCGGCTGCACCACTGACCGGCCGGCCCCGCTGCCCGGCCCCCACCCCGGACCGGCAGGCCGGGCGGCCCGCGACCGACCGCCCGGCCCTGCCCCTGACCTGCCGGACCCCGCACCCGGACCGACGGACCGGCCCCCACCGACGACCGCCCGGTCCCGCCCCCGACCTGCCGGACCCCGCACACCCGCGCCCCTGCCCGCCCCGCCCCGGGCGTCGCGGCACCGTGCCAGGATGGGGGCGTGTCAGCGACCTCCTTCGCCGGTCCGCTCGTCGGCCGGGACGACGAACTCGCCCGTCTCGCCGGGGTGCTGGAAGGCGCCCGGCGCGGTCAGGCACGTGCCGTGCTGCTCGCCGGGGACGCCGGGGTGGGCAAGACCCGGCTGCTGGACGAGGTCGCCGTGCGGGCCGCCGCGGACGGGATGACGGTGGTCACCGGGCACTGCGTGGACCTGGGCGACGTGGGCCTGCCGTACCTGCCGTTCACCGAGGTGCTGGGGCGGTTGGCCGCCGACGAGCGGTTCGCGGCGGTCGTCGCCGGCCGCCCGGCGGTCGGCCGGCTGCTGGGCGGCGGCACCGACGCGATGCGGGACGCGGACGCGCGGCTGCGGCTGTTCGAGGGCGTGGCCGAGCTGCTCGCCGAGGTCGCGGACGTCGCGCCGCTGCTGCTGGTGCTGGAGGACCTGCACTGGGCCGACCAGTCCTCGCGCGACCTGCTGCGTTTCCTGCTGGGCCGCGGGGTGCTGCAGCGCCCCGCGGTGGGGTCGCCCGCGCCCCGGCTGGCGGTCTGTGCCTCGTACCGGGCGGACGACCTGCACCGGCGGCATCCGCTGCGGCCGGTGCTGGCGGAGCTGGTGCGGCTGCCCGTGGTGGAGCGGCTGGAGCTGCGACCGCTGCCCGACGCCGACGTGACCCGGCTGGTGCGGGCGCTGGAGGCGCGGCCCCTGCCGGACGCCACGGTCCGCCGGATCGTGGAGCGCGCGGAGGGCAACGCCTTCTACGCCGAGGAACTGGTGGCCGCCGCCGGCACCCCCGCCACCGGGGTGCCCAGCGGCCTCGCCGACGTCCTGCTGATCCGGGTGGAGCAGCTGTCGGAGACCGCGCAGCGGGTGCTGCGCACCGCGGCCGTCGCCGGACGCCGGGTCCACCACGAGGTGCTGCGCGAGGCGGTCGGGCTGCCCGAGGACGAGCTGGAGCCGGCCCTGCGGGAGGCCGTCGGGCGGCAGCTGCTGGTCGCCGGGGAGGGCGGCACGTACTCCTTCCGGCACGCCCTGGCCCGGGAGGCGGTCTACGCGGACCTGCTGCCGGGTGAACGGGCGCGGCTGCACGGGGCGTTCGCCCGGCTGCTGGCCTGGCGCGGACCGCGTGCGGAGACGGCGGCGGAGCGGGCGCACCACCACCGGGAGAGCCACGACCCGGCGCGGGCGCTCGCCGCGTCGCTGGAGGCCGCCGACCACGCCCAGCGACTCGGCGCGCCCGCCGAGGAGCTGCGGCACCTGGAGACCGCCCTGGACCTGTGGCCGGCGGTGGGCGCGGAGGGGCTGCCCGAGGGCACGCCGGCCGATCCGGTGACGCTGACCCTGCGGGCGTCGGCCGCGGCGGCGCACGCCGGTGAACTGCACCGCGCGGTCGCCCTCACCCGGTCCGCGCTGGCGGACCTCGGGCGGGACGCCGACCTGGAGCTCGCCGCGCGGGTGCGGTACACGCTGGCCGGGAACCTGCTGCGGGTCGACAGCCTGGCCGCGGCCTTCGCGCACAGCAGCGAGGCGCTGGCGATGATCCCCGGGGAACCGGCCTCGCCGACCTGGGTGTGGGCGGCGGCCACGCACGTCATGACCGCGCGGCAGGTCGGGGAGAACGACACGGCGCTGTCGGTGGCCCACCGGGCGCTGGCGGCGGCCGAACGGCTGGGCATGGCCGACGCGCAGGCGGACCTGTTGATCTCGGTGGTCGGTCTGGAGGAGTTCAGCCGCCACTCCGCCGAAGGGCGGGAACGGCTCACCCGGGCGAGGGAGCTGGCCCGGGAGGCCGGCAACGCGGCGGTGGAGCTGCGGGCCCTGTACAACCTGGCCATGGGCGCCCACGAGGCCGGGGAGCTGGAGGCGTGCCTGCCGTTGCTGACGGAGGGGCTGGACCGGGCCCGCCGCGCCGGGCTGCTGGCGTCGCCGTATCCGCTGGCGATGCGGTACCTGCGGCTGCTGGTGCTGTACGCGACGGGCCGCTGGGACGCGTGCGCGCGGGCCGCGGAGGCCGATGCCCGGGAGCTTCCCCCGCTGGGCGGGTACGCGGTCGCGCCCGCGCTGTACGTGGCGCTGGCGGGGGGTGACTTCTCGGCCGTGGAGCGGGTCCGGGCCACCCTGGACGGGCCGTTCGACTGGATGGCGACGCTGGTGGCGGGGATCCTGCTGACCGACGCGGCCGCGCTGCGGGGCGACCCGGAGGAGGCCGTGCGGTGGATGCGCCGCACGATCACGTCGCTCACGGACGCGTCGGGGACGGCCCCGGACGTCACGGTGCGGCTGGCGGCCCTGGCGCTGGCGGCGGTCGCGGACGCGGCGACAGAGCGGCGTGCGGCCGGTGACGAGGCCGGTGTCCGCCGGTGGGCCGGGACCGCCGACGACCTGGTGGAGCGGGCCCGGGCGTCGGCCGCGCACGGCGAGGACGGCGGGCCGCAGGGCAGTGAGGGCCAGGCGTGGTTGGCGCGGGCGGAGGCCGAGTGGCGCCGGGCGGTGTCGGGGCCGGAGACCGCCGTGTGGGAGCGGGCGGTGGCCGCGTTCGGCTTCGGGGACGTGTACGAGCGGGAGCGGTCCCGGCTGCGGTACGCCGAGGCCCTGCTGGCCGCCGGGCGGCGGGAGGAGGCGGCGGCCGAGGTCGGCGCCGTGCGTGAGGCGGCCGGACGGCTGGGCGCCGTACCGCTGGTGGAGCGGGCCGAGGCGCTGGCGGCGCGCGGCGGGCTCGGCGGGCCGTCCGGGGCGGGGCGGGCCGGGGTGCTGACCGCGCGCGAGCGGGAGGTGCTGCGGCTGCTCGCCCGGGGGCGGAGCAACCGGCAGATCGGCGAGGAGCTGTTCATCAGCGGCAAGACGGCGAGCGTCCACGTGTCGAACATCCTCGCCAAACTGGGCGCGTCGGGGCGCACCGAGGCGGTGGCGATCGCCTATCGGGAGGATCTGGTCGCCCCGGAGTCCGACGGGCCGGGCCGGGTGGCCGACACGCCCCGCCGCCCCACGTCCGCCTGACCCTTTCCGCCGCGTCGCGTCGCCATACTGTGGCGATCGGCGACGCTCGGTGATCACAGGGTGACCGTGCGCCGCCGGGCCCGGATGGCGGTGCGGCGGAAGCGGAGCGGCGGCGGATGGTCTCGACAGCGGCGACGATGCGTACGGGTGCGGTGGCGGCGGTGGCCGCCCTGTCCCTCCTGGCGGTTCCGGCGCACGCCGCCGGCGGGGCGGCCCGGGCCCCGGCGTCGGCCCCGGCGCTCGACGCGCCCGATCTGGCCGGCCTGCAGAAGCTGCTGGGCACGGCGCGGACACAGGGCGCGCCGGGGGCGATGGCGCGGATCGACGACCACGGCACGGTGCTGCGGGCGGCCACCGGTGTGGCGGACCGCGCGACGGGGCGGGCCCTCACCGACGCGGACCGCTTCCGCATCGGCAGCGTCACCAAGGTGATGACCGCCGTGGTGCTGCTGCAACTGGTCGACGAGGGACGGCTGGAGCTGGACTCCCCCGTCAACCGCCACCTGCCGGGGCTGCTGCCCGACGACCGCATCACGGTCCGTCACGTCCTGAGCCACCGGAGCGGGTTGTACGACTACACCAACGACATGTTCGCCCGGACGGTGTCCGGCTTCGAGGCGGTCCGCACGAAGGTGTTCACGCTGCGCGCGCTGGTACGCAGGTCGCTGCAGCACCCGCGGACCACGGCGCCGGGCGGCGCCTACCGCTACTCCAACACCAACTTCGTCGTCGCGGGGATGCTGATCCGCACGGTGACGGGCCGGTCCCTGGCGACCGAGTACCGGGAGCGGATCGTCGGACCGCTGGGACTGCGCGACACGTTCTACGTGCATCCCGGCACCGCGCTCCCGGGCCGCCACACCCGCGGCTACCTCACCCCGGACGCGGCCGGCGGGGCCCTCGTCGACGCCACCGAGCAGACGGTGTCCTGGGCGCAGAGCGCGGGCGCCGTCATCTCCACCACGCGGGACGTCAACACGTTCCTCACGGCGCTGATGTCGGGGCGGCTGGTCTCGGCCGCGGCCCTGCGGGAGATGCGGCGCTGGGTGCCGGCGGGCACCGGGCAGGCGTACGGGCTGGGGCTGCGGCGGCGCGACCTGTCGTGCGGGGTGTCGGTGTACGGGCACACCGGTGCCGTACAGGGCTACTACTCCTACGCGTTCACGTCGAAGGACGGACGGCGTTCCCTCACGGCGCTGGCCACCACCTCGAACAACGCGAAGGTGATGGGCACGATGCTGCGGACGCTGGACGCGGCGTTCTGCGGGCGCTCGGCCGCCCGCAGCGCCGCACCGGCCGCCCCGGTGCACGAGGACGTGGCGCCGCAGGTGGCCCGTCCCTGAGGGCGGCCGGTTCCGCCGGGGGCGGACGGTCCCTCCGGTTTCTTGGCGGAGGGCAGGCGTCCGGGTGAGGATGACGCCATGAAAGGTGATCTCTTTTCCAGCCGGCACATGGTGCAGCCCGCTACGGCCCCGGGCATGACCGTCGAGAGCGCGAAGTGCATCCGGTACGTGGTCGACGGGGAGATGCTCGCCCGGCAGGGCGCCATGGTCGCCTACCGCGGCTCCCTGCAGTTCGAACGCAAGGGCCAGGGCGTGGGCGGCATGCTGAAGCGAGCGGTGACCGGTGAGGGGCTGCCGCTGATGGCGGTGCGCGGGCAGGGTGAGGCGTGGTTCGCGCAGGAGGCGCAGAACTGTTTCATCGTCGACGTCGAGCCCGGTGACGAGTTCACCGTCAACGGCCGCAACGTGCTCTGCTTCGACCCCACCCTGGCCTACCGGATCAGCACGGTGAAGGGCGCCGGCATCACCGGCGGCGGCCTGTTCAACAGCGTGTTCACCGGGCACGGCCGACTGGGGCTGGTGTGTGACGGCGATCCCCTGGTCATCCCGGTCTCGCCGCAGCAGCCGGTGCACGTGGACACCGACGCCGTCGTGGGCTGGACGGCGGGGCTGACCACCTCGCTGAACCGGTCGCAGTCGTTGGGGTCGATGCTCCGCGGGGGCTCGGGCGAGGCGGTCCAGCTGGTGCTCCAGGGCGAGGGGTACGTCGTGGTGCGGCCCAGCGAGGCGACCCCGCACAAGCCGCAGCAGCACTGAGGGGGGCGGCCGTCGGACGGTGTATGTCGCGCCGCGGGCCGTGCGGCCGGCCGGGGCGGTCCGCCGCGCGGGAGCCGTGCGGCCCGGTGCCGCCACGGTTGACCGGGGCCGCGCACCGGGGTGAGAGTGCGTCACGGCGTGGATCACGACCCCCGCGCCGGAAAGGTGACCGACATGATCGGGATCTCGCGGATCGAGGCGGCGGCCGAACGGATCGCCGGGCACGTGGTGCGGACGCCGACCGTCCCCAGCCCCGGACTGTCGGCACTGCTGGGCGTCCCGGTCACGGCGAAGCTGGAACTGCTGCAGCGCACCGGGTCGTTCAAGGCCCGGGGAGCGGCCTCGAAGCTGCTGGCGCTCGGGGAGGCCGAGCGGGCCGCCGGGGTGGTGGCCGTCAGCGGCGGCAACCACGGCATCGCACTCGCGGTCATGGCCTCCGCCCTGGACGTCAAGGCGACGGTGGTGATGCCGCGTTCGGCTCCGGCGCGTGCCGTGGAGGTCGCCGAGTCGGCCGGGGCGACGGTGCGGCTCACCGAGGACATGGACGGCGCCTTCGCGCTGATGACCCGGCTCCAGGAGGAGGGACTGACCCTGGTCCACCCGTTCGACGATCCCGAGGTGATCGCCGGACAGGGCACCGTGGGACTGGAGTTGGCCGAGGACGTCGACGAGGTCACCGACGTGCTGGTCAGCATCGGGGGCGGGGGGCTGATCTCCGGTGTGGCGGCGGCCCTGCGGGCCCGGCGGCCGGGCGTGCGGGTGTGGGGGGTGGAGACCGGGGGTGCCGAGGCCATGTCCGAGGCGCTGGCCGCGGGCGGTCCGGTGCCGGTGGAGCTGTCGTCGATCGTCTCCACGCTGAGCGCTCCGAGCGTGTCGGCGCTGACCTACCAGCACGTCGCCGAGCTGGTCACCGAGGTGCTGGTGGTGCCGGACCGGGAGGCGGTGCGCGGGTCGCTGGAGCTGGCCGAGCACGCCAAGGTGTGGACGGAACCGGCCGCCGGCTGTCTGCTGCCGGCGGCCCGGCAGGTGCGGGAGCGGGTCGGCGACGGCGCCCGGCTCGCACTGGTCGTCTGCGGCGGCAACGCGACCACCGCCGACATGGCGGCCTGGGCCGACCGCTTCGGACTGCGCTGACCCCCGCCGGCGGGGCCGCACCCGGACCGGGCCGCCCCTTCGGGCGGTGGCCCCACCGGGTGGGCCGCCGCCTTTCCACCGCATTCCACGTTCCCGCGCGACCGGGTCCTTTCCCGCCCGCCGGGGGATTTACCGCGGGTTACTCCAGGTGGGCCGGGAGCGGTTCTTTCACCGCCGCCGGAAAAGGAGCGGGACGGCCCGCCGAACGGCACAGCGTGCCAGGTGAGCCGCGTGCCGCCCGGTTCCGGGAGATCGGCCGATACCTGCGCGGGCCACGGTTTTCGACACGCGGGACGGAATTTCTCCCGTGCCGTGATCCGGACGCGTTCCATTGAACCGATCCGGCCCCGTCCTCCGTACCTGTGCCCAAGGCGGAAACAGCGGTCGGACGAGGGATGGCCATGGGCAGGGCGCACGTCTCCACGCACGGGTCGGTCGGTGGTCGGTTCCGGCTGGTCGAGGTCCTCCACCGGGAGACCAACCGCGTCTGCTGGTACGCCGACGACACCCGGTCGGGCCGCCCCTGCCTGGTCACCCGGACCGGACTGCCCGAGGACACCTCCGACGACACCGCGCGCCGGGCCCTGTCGCGCGTCCTGCGCACCACCGAGAGCGTGGACCGGCTGGCACCGGGGCGGGTGGCGACCGTGGTGGACGCCGTCGGCGAGGACGGCGCGCTGTGGACGGTCACCGCGTGGATCGACGGCGTCCCGCTCGGGCAGCTCCTCGCCGAGCAGGGCACCGTCAACCCCGTGCGGGCCGCCCGTATCGGCCTGGAACTGCTCGACGTGCTGGACGCCGCCCACGCCCAGGGCATCACGCACGGCGAACTCAGCCCCGGCCAGGTCTTCGTGCGCGACACCGGCCCGGTCGTCGTCACCGGATACGGGCTCGTCGGCGCGACCCTGGCACCGCGGCTGACCGCGCCGTCGTACGCCTCACCGGAGCAGGCCCGCGACGAGCGCGTCGGCCCGGCCGCCGACCTCTGGGCGCTGGGCGCCCTCCTCTACACGATGGTGGAGGGACGTCCGCCGTTCCGGGACCGGGGGCGGCCCGAGGCGACGCTGCGGGGCGTGGACCGGCTGCCGCTGCGCTCCCCCGTGCGGGCCGGGCCGCTCACGCGGGTCGTGCAGGGGCTGCTGCGCAAGGACGCGCGGGAGCGACTGACCCGTCCGGTGGTGCGCGAGGCCCTCACCCGCGTCCTCAGCGAGGAGCCGGACGCGGGAGCGGCGGCGGAGGCCGGACGTCCCCGGCTGCGCGGTGCCGGCTTCGCCGTGGTGCGGCGCGCGGGCCGGCGGTGGAGCCGCCGGACGACGCTCCTCGGCACCGCCCTGGCCGTCGTCGCCGTGACGGCCGCCCTGCTGGTCGTGACGCAGTCGCTGCCCGGCGGCGGCCCGTCCGCCGCCGGTCCCCCGGCCGCACCGCCCGCCGCCCCCTCGGCTCCCCCGTCGGCACCGGCGGCCCCGCCGTCGCCCGGCGGGACCGCGGAGGGCGGGGACCGGGACCCGAACACGCCGTCCACCCCGCCGGACCGTGCCGAGCCGTCCCCGTCCGGCACGGGTGGGCTGCCCGCGGGATTCCGCGTCCTGCGCGCGCCGGAGGGCTTCTCCGTCGCGCTGCCGGCGGGCTGGCAACGGGTGGCCACCACACCGGGGGCCGAAGGGTCCTACCGTGCCACCTTCGGCGCCGACGGCGATCCGCGCACGCTCGCGGTGACCTACAGCGAGCGGGTCGGCCCGGACCCGGTCGCGGTGTGGCGGGGCGACGTGGAGCCCGCCCTGCGGCGCACCGCGGGCTACCAGCGCATCGGCGCCATCCGGGAGCTGACCTACCAGGGGCGGAGGGCCGCCGACATGGAGTGGTACGCCACCGTCGACGGCACCAGGGTGCGCACCCTGGGCCGCGGGGTCCTCCTCGGCGGCGGGCGCGGCTTCTCGCTGCGCTGGACGACCCCGGTCGCGGACTGGGACGAGCCCGCCGGGCAGGAGGCGCTGCGCACCGTCCTGCGGACCTTCCGGCCCGGCACGGACTGACCAGCGCGCACGCTTCCGCACGGTCCGCCCCTCACCCGGCCGTTCCTCACCCGGCGGTTCCTCACC
Organism: Streptomyces sp. 3-6; assembly: GCF_056323165.1. NCBI lineage: Bacteria > Bacillati > Actinomycetota > Actinomycetes > Kitasatosporales > Streptomycetaceae > Streptomyces > Streptomyces sp. 3-6. Next base: position 175,600 of record NZ_JBWHZP010000010.1, on the reverse strand, counting down.
CCGGGCACCGCAGCCTGCGCAGGCGTGTCGGAGGGAGGGGGCGGGTCGCCCAGCGTGCCGTGAACGTGCGGTCGGCCAGGGAGCAGGTCAGGCGCAGGCGGTGCGGTGTCTCCAGGAACAGCACGTCCGCCGTCAGCGTCCCGGGCCCGGTCCAGCCGCCGCCGACGGCGGTCGGGACGGGCTCCTCGGTGACCGTCCACCCCGTCTCCGGGAGCCGCAGCGACAGCGGTTCGCCGCGGTCGGTGAGGGTGAGCGTCCAGCCGCCGTCCCCGGCGGCGACCTCCGCGCCGGCCAGGGTGGGCTGGTCGGCGCAGGTGCCGCCCGCCGGGGCGAAGACGGCGCCCGCCCACTGCGCGGCGCGCTCCGACGGCACCGGGCCGCCCGGCGCCGGTGGGAGGGAGAGCCGGGCGAGCCGGTCGCGCAGCGCCGCGTCCTCGGCGTCCCGGCCGGCGAGCGGTGCCGGGTGGAAGGCGGGCAGCAGGTGCCGCCAGACCAGGTCCAGGTAGTCCTGCATGCGTTCGGTCGCCGAGGTCGCGGCGATCACGGCGCCGTGCTCGGGCAGCACGAGGCAGAACTGGCCGTAGGCGCCGTCCCCGCGGTATCCGTGCCGGGACATCCAGAAGTGGTGGCCGTACCCCTGGTCCCAGTCCGGGCGGTCCTCGCCCAGGGCGCCGTCCGTCGCGATGTGCGGGCGCGCGGCGCGGGCGGCCCAGCCCGCGGGCAGCAGCCGCCGGCCGTCGTGGACACCGTCGGCGAGGTACAGCGCGCCCAGCCGGGCGACGGCGTCGGTGGAGGCGTACAGGCCGCTGAAGCCGATCTCGCGTCCGGTGCGGTCGCGGACCCACCCGGTCCGGCCGATGCCCAGCGGGTCCAGCAGCCGGGGCCGCAGGTAGTCGGTGAGCGACCGCCCGGTCACGCGCTGGACGACGGCGCCCAGGGTGTAGGTGTTGGGCTGGTTGTAGGCGAAGAGGGTGCCCGGGTCGCGGTCGGGCGGGAGCAGCAGGAAGCCGCGCACGGGCTCGGCGGGGTCGCGGCGGTACGCCTCGTCCACGGTGTCGCGGGCGTGGCCACTGGCCATCGAGGCGAGGTGCCGGATCCGCAGCGCGCGGCTGCGGGGGTCGGTGACGTCCGCCGCGAACTCCGGGAAGTAGGAGAGCACCGGCGCGTCGAAGTCGATCAGCCCCTCCGCCTCGGCGAGGGCCGCGGCGGTCACGGTGAAGCACTTGCTGAGCGAGTACAGCAGGTGCGGGCGTGCGGGGGTGTAGGGGGCCCACCACCCGGAGGCGACCACCTGGCCGTGCCGCAGGATCATGAGACTGTGCGGCTCGATGTCCCCGGCGGCCTCCAGGGCGTCGAGGAGGGCGTGGACACCGGCGGCGTCGACGCCCTGGGCGGCGGGTGCGGCGGCGGGCAGCGGATCGGCACTGGTACGGCTCATGCGGCGATCCTGCCCGGCCGGGGCCGGGTGATCCACCGTTTCCGGCCGGCGCGGACGGGGACCCGGACATCATGGTGCAGATCGGATACACGATGATGACCGAGCAGGCCGGACCGCGGGAACTGGTCGACCATGTGGTGCGGGCCGAGGAGGCGGGCTTCGACTTCTCGGTGACCTCGGACCACTACTTCCCGTGGCTGCGGGCCCAGGGCCACTCCCCGTACGCCTGGAGCGTGCTGGGCGCCGCCGCCCAGGCCACCTCGCGCATCCCGCTGATGACGTACGTGACCTGTCCGACGTTCCGCTACCACCCCGCGGTGGTGGCGCAGAAGGCGGCGACCCTGCAGCTGCTGTCCGAGGGCCGGTTCCGGCTGGGTCTGGGCTCGGGCGAGAACCTCAACGAGCACGTCGTGGGCGGCGGCTGGCCCTCCGTCGACGTGCGGCACGAGATGTTCGAGGAGGCGGTGGAGATCATCCGCGCGCTCCTCGACGGCGGTCACGTCAACCGTCGCGGCACCCACTTCGACGTGGAGTCGGCCCGGCTGTGGGACCTGCCGGACCAGCCGCCGCCGATCGGCATCGCGGTCTCCGGGGAGCGTTCCTGCGCCCTCGCGGGGCGGCTCGCCGATCTGGTGATCGCGACCGAGCCGGAGGCCGGGCTGCTCGACGCCTTCGACCGGCACGGCGGCGCGGGGAAGCCGCGGGTGGGACAGCTGCCGGTGTGCCACGACGCCGACCGGGACGCGGCGGTGCGGCGGGCCCACGCCGAGTTCCGGTGGTTCGGCAACGGCTGGAAGGTCAACTCCGAACTCCCCCACCCGGACTCCTTCGAGGCCGCCACGCAGTTCGTGCGGCCGGACGACGTGGCCGCCTCGATCCCCTGCGGCGACGACCCGGACGACTTCGTCGAGGCGGTCCGCCCCTACGCGGAGGCCGGCTTCACCGAGATCGCGCTGGTGCAGATCGGCGGCGACTCCCAGCCGGCCTATCTGGACTGGGCGGAGAAGACGCTGCTCCCGGCGCTGCGGGACGCCTTCGGCTGAGGCGGGAGGCGGTGGCGCGAGGCGGAGACGGCAGGGGTGAGGCGCTGGACGGTTCCCCACGGCCGAGCGGCCCGAGCGGGCGTGGACAGGCAGGGACGGGCAGGTACGGGCAGGGGCGGACAGGGGCGGGCCCGGAAGGATTCACCCGGACGACGGAGCATTCCGCCGGGATGCGGGGTACTAGAGGGCTCTACGTCGCTACGCGCCCCGGAGGACCTTTCGTGAACTCGTTCGTGCACAAGACCCTGGTGGTGGAACTCCAGGCGGGTGGTTCGGAGCGCTTCCCCGTGCTCGCCCACTTCAGCTACGAACCCGCCGACCCGTTCGCCGTCACCGCGGTCTTCAGTCACGACGGCCGGGTCCTGGCGCGCTGGCAGCTCGACCGCGAGATGGTCGCGGACGGCCTGCGGGGGCCGGTCGGCCTCGGGGACGTCCGCCTGTCCCCGGAGGTGCGCGGCACGGGCCGGGAGCTGCGGATGGAGTTCCTGGGCGAGCCCCGCCCCGACGGGGGCCGGCACCACGCGGTGGTGTTCGCCTGGGCGGAGACGGTCGGGGAGTTCCTCGACGAGACGCGGCGCCTGGTCCCGCCGGGCCACGAGGACGCCGGCGTCGACGACTTCCTGGCGGACCTCCTCGCCGGACGCTGACCCACCGGGCAGGCCCGAGGCGCGATCGACGCGGTCCGCCCGGCCGGGACGCGGTCGGCGTGGTCCGCCCGGCGCGGACGCGGGCGGCACCGGGCGTTCGCGGGGTCGGTCGCTCAGCGGGTCGAGTGCCGATGCCGGGCGTACAGCGGCAGCCCGAACCAGCAGAGCAGGTACCAGAAGACCACCCCGGCGACCAGGTACGGGACAAAGCCGTCGTGGGTCGCCACGCGCAGGATGAGCAGCAGGGACGCGCTGGTGGTGGCGAGCAGCAGCAACAGCCCGAGCAGGGTCACGCGGGAGGCCAGCCGCACCGCCTGCGCCTTGATCCGCCGTCCGGAGACGAGGCGGTGCAGGGTGACCGGAGCGATCAGCGCGCCGGTGGCGCACGCGCCCAGGACGACAGTGACGAGGTAGATCGTCTGATCGGTGTCGGACAGGTCGCCGTACTTCGGCGTGAAGACCACGGTCAGCAGGAACCCGAAGAGGATCTGCACGCCCATCTGCGCGACGCGGACCTCCTGGATCAGCTCCTGCCACATCCGGTCCGCTCTCTCGTCCTCGGTCTCGTTGCGCCCCCGGCGCACCGGACCGGCCTGCTCGGCGCGCGCCGGCCCGCTCTTCTCCGCGCGCACCGGGCGGCCCTGCTCCGCGTCGGACACGCCGCCTCCCATGACTCGGCCCGCCTGCGTCTCTTCCCACCGGGTTCCCCGTCCGCGGGTGCTTTCCCCGCTCCGGGCACCACCGGTTTGGCCGGCGGGCGCCCGGTTACACGGACCGCTACGACACCGAGGCCGGGAGGTTGTGAACGACATGTCGGACACCCAGCTCACCGTCACGCTGAGCGGCGGGGGCATCGACGACGCGCGGGCGGTCGTCCGGGCCCTGGAGGGAACCTTCGGCGCGTCGGACGGCCTCCCCTCCGACGAGCACGCGACCGTGCGGACCGCGACCTTCGGCGCCGAGGGCCCGGCGGACACCGGCGCGTCGGCCGCGGACGCCGCCCCGCTGACGGCGCCCGTGGCCGTGACGGTGCAGGGCACCCCGGACGCGGTGCGCCGGGCGGGCGACACCCTCGGGGCGGCGTTCACGGTCCGCGACGACGGGACGGCGGCCGGCGACCAGGAGCAGGAGAGGCAGCTGTTCCTGGAGCCGTGAGCGTCCCGCCTCCCACGGGCCGCCCTTCTCCGCCGGGAGGCTTTTCGCCGGAAGGTCGCCGACGGACGGCGAGGGTCCGTCCGAACGGCGGGCCGTGCGCGCTCCCGCCTCGTCGGCGGGCCGTGCCCGTGTCCGCTCCCCGGCGGGTCGTGGGCGTTCCCGTCGCGTACCACCTGCGCGTTCCCGTGTCAGCGCCGGGCGCGCGGGACGCCCTCACAGTCAGCGCCGGGGGCGCGTACCGTCCTCCCACCCGGGCCCGCGGGGCCGCCCCTCGCGGGCCGGGCGGGCGGGTCCTACCAGCGGGACTCCACGTGGCCCCGGATCCGCCGGGCGTAGAGGTCGTCGATCGCCGCGAGGGTCTCCCGCGACAGCTCCGGCAGGCGCGCGGCGGCCGCGTTGGCCCGGGCCTGCTCGGGCGAGCGGGCGCCGGGGATCACGGTGGTCACGCCCGGCAGGCCGGCGATCCAGCGCAGCGCCAGCTGGGCCGGGGTGTACCCCTCGGGGGTGAGCGCGGCGAACTCCGCGGCGGCCTCGACCCCGGTGGCGTAGTCGACACCGGAGAAGGTCTCGCCCTGGTCGAAGGACTCGCCGTGCCGGTTGAAGGTCCGGTGGTCGTTCTCGGGGAAGACGGTGTCCTGGGTGTACTTCCCGGACAGCAGACCGGAGGCCAGGGGGACGCGGGCGATGATGCCGACGCCGGCCTCCCGGGCCGCCGGCAGGACCTCGCGCAGCGGCTTCATCCGGAACGGGTTGAGGATGATCTGCACGCTCGCCACGTGCGGCCGGGCGATCGCCGCCAGGGCCTCCGCGCAGGTCTCCACGCTGACGCCGTAGGCGGCGACGCGCTCCTCCTCCACCAGGGTGTCCAGGGCGTCGAAGACCTCGTCGCGGGAGTAGACCTCGGTCGGCGGGCAGTGCAGCTGCACGAGGTCGAGCCGGTCGACGCCGAGGTTGCGGCGGGAGCGGTCCGTCCAGGCGCGGAAGTTGTCCAGCACGTAGTGCTCGGGGAGCTGTTCCACCCGCCGCCCCATCTTGGTGGCGATCATCACGTGCAGGTCGGGGCGGCCACTGACGAAGGACGCGATGGTCTGCTCACTGCGGCCGTCCCCGTACACGTCGGCGGTGTCGAAGAAGGTCACGCCCGACTCGGCGGCGGCCTCCAGCACCGCGAGGGCCTGCTTGTCGTCCACGTCGCCCCAGTCGGCGCCGAGTTGCCAGGTGCCCAGTCCGATCACGGAGGCGTGCTGACCGGACCGTTCGAATGTGCGCTCGTCCATGGGCGACAGTCTGTCATCCGTCCCGGTCGGCCAGGCTCTGTGCCCGGCGCGCGAGCCGGGGGCCCGCCCAGCGCTTGAGGCGCCGCAGGGTGTCCAGCCGCCCGGCCGCCCGGTCGAGGCGGTAGTAGAGCTGCGGGGGGACGTAGGGCAGCAGGGGCGAGTGGCGCTGGCCGAGCAGGGCGAACATCTGCTCCGGGGGGAGGCGGATGTAGCGCTGCAGGTCCGCGTACCACCGGGCGCTGTGCCGGGCGGCGCTCTGCGCCGGCAGCAGGGCGGCCCGGCGTTCGCGTTCGTAGCACGCGAGGGCGGCGGGCACCTCGGCGTGGTCGCGCAGGGCCCCGGCGAGGGCGACGGCGTCCTCCAGGGCGAGGCTGGTGCCGGCGCCGACCGAGTAGTGGGTGGTGTGGGCGGCGTCGCCGAGGAGGACCAGGTTGCCGCGGTGCCAGGTGCGGTTGGTCACGGTGCGGAAGGTCTCCCACCGGGCGGCACCGCCCGGGCCTGGCCGGCCGGTGAGCCGGTGGCCGTCGAGGACGTCGGCGAAGAGTTCTTCCAGCAGGGCGAGCCCGTCGGCCTCCCCGGCGCGGTCGAGCCCCAGTCCGGCGAGGGTGCCGGGGGCGCACTCGATCACGCACGTGCTGCTCCGCGGGCCGTAGGGGTAGCCGTAGCACCAGATCCAGCCGTGGGCGGTCTCGACGAAGGAGTGGGTGAAGGCGTCGAGGACCTTGGTGGTGCCGAGCCAGATGTAGGGGTGCGGCCCGGCGGTGACGCGGGTGCCGAAGTGGTCGGCGTGGCGCGTGCGCAGGGCGCTGTGCACGCCGTCGGCGGCGACCACCAGGTCCGCCTCGGGCAGCCGGTCGGCGGCGACGTCGCTGTCGAAGACGAGGCGAACGCCGAGGGAGCGGGCGCGGTCGGCGAGCAGGTCGAGCAGCCGGTGGCGTCCGATGCCGTACCCGCGGTCGCCGCGGTGGCGGGTGGTCAGGTCCCGCTCGTGGTCCCGGACCCGGGCGACGCCCTCCTGCCAGTGCACGGACCGGGCCGCCAGGGCGTCGGCCGAAGCGGGGTCGTGGGCCCGGAGGCGGTCCAGCAGGGTCTGCCAGTAGGTCACGCCCCACCCGTAGGTGGAGCCCTCGGGGTTGCGTTCGTGGACGGTGACGTCGTGGGCGGGGTCCTGGAGCTTCAGCAGCACCGAGAGATACAGACCGGCGGGTCCACCGCCGACGCAGACGACCTTCACGCGCACCTCCGAGGGGGAACTCCGGTGGGTTCCGGGGGCCTCCGTGCCCGCCGGACCTCCGGACATGACGGACAGGAGCCGGACTCTGACGCAGAGTAGCAGGTGGGCGGTGGTGATCCGCGGGCTTGCGGATCGCGCCATTCTCCGGGCGTGACGGACACCACGGGATCACCGCCGTGGCGCCAGGGTTCGCGCCGAAGAGGCCCGACCACGCAAGGAATTACCCCTTCCGCTCCACTCGGCACCCCGGCGAAGCAAGATCATCTTGGTTCAACCCTGTACCTCCTGCGGTGAATTGCCCGGATCACGGCCAACCGGCCCCCGGGGGATTTCTCCGCAATCCGGCGCGCCCGGTAGGTATGCGGGGTCCGTACGCACACGCCCCGTCCAGGAGGTCCCATGCCCGAACTCAGCCGTCGCCGCGCGCTCACCGCAGCCGCGGCCCTCACCGCCGGCGCGGGCGGCGCCGCGGCGCTCGCTCCCGCCGCCCGGGCCGACGCCCGCGACCACGGCCACGGCCGTCATGCCTCGCCGGACCACTTCGACGAGGTCTACCGGGGGCGCCGCATACAGGGCCGGCCGGCCTCCGCCGGCGGTCATCACCATCACGGCGGTCCGGCGGTCGCCGTGTTCGTCGACGGCGTGGAGCTGCACGTGATGCAGAACGCCGACGGCAGCTGGATCAGCGTGGTCAGCCACTACGACCCCGTCCCCACCCCCCGGGCCGCCGCCCGCGCCGCGGTGGACGAACTGCAGGGCTCCCCCCTGCTGCCCTTCCCGACGGCGCCCGCCCCGGCCTCGCCCGCCAAGCCGGCCCGGCCTGCCCGGCCCGCCAACTGAACCGTGCCGTCCGTACGTTGGGAGCACCACCGCACATGACCGTCCGCAAGAACCAGGCGTCGCTGACCGCCGGGGAGAAGCGCCGCTTCGTCGCCGCCCTGCTGGAGCTGAAGCGCTCCGGCCGCTACGACGCCTTCGTCACCACGCACAACGGCTTCATCGTCGCCGACACCGACCACGGCCCCCGCACCGGGCACCGGTCCCCGTCGTTCCTGCCCTGGCACCGAAGATTCCTGCTGGAGTTCGAGCGGGCCCTGCAGTCGGTGGACGCCTCGGTGGCACTGCCCTACTGGGACTGGAGCACCGACTCCTCGGTGCGTTCCTCCCTGTGGGCACCCGACTTCCTCGGCGGCACCGGGCGCAGCCGGGACGGCCGCGTGATGGACGGCCCGTTCGCCGCGTCCACCGGCGACTGGCCCATCACGGTGCGGGTGGACGAGCGCACCTATCTGCGGCGGGCACTCGGCGCGGGCGGCCGGCAGCTGCCGACCCGGGCGGACGTCGAATCCGTGCTCTCCCTGTCCACGTACGACATGCCGCCCTGGAACAGCGGATCGGACGGCTTCCGCAACCACCTGGAGGGCTGGCGGGGAGTCAACCTGCACAACAGGGTGCACGTGTGGGTCGGGGGGCAGATGGCCACCGGCGTCTCCCCCAACGACCCGGTGTTCTGGCTGCACCACGCCTACATCGACAAGCTGTGGACCGAGTGGCAGCGCCGGCACCCCGGCGCCGGCTACCTCCCGGCCTCCGGGACGCCGGACGTCGTGGACCTCGACGAGACGATGGGGCCGTGGCACGACACGAGTCCGGCGGACCTCCTGGACCACACCCCGCACTACACCTACGACGCCTGACCGGCGCTGTCGGCCGTCCGGCACTCCGGGTGGCCCCAGCCGCTGTCGTTCTTGGCGATGGTCTCGCCCGCCGCGTAGGAGCGGCCGCACCGGCACCGCCCGGGGAACTTCGCCTTCAGGGTGCGCGAGGAGGAGCCACCGCGCGGGCGGGCCGCCGCGGGCTTGCCGGACCGCCGCTTCGCGGCACCCGCGGGCGGGGCGTCGGGGGCGGGCGGCGGCTCGGGCGAGCCCAGCTCGCTGCCCGCGTCCTGCTGCACCGTCGCCGCCTGGCTCGCCGCGCGGTCCGCGAAGTCGTTGAGCCGGTCCCCGTCCACCTGGTGGGCGGGGACGTAGCGGAACTCGACGGACCGGTCGCGCAGGAGTTCGTCGATGCGCACGACCAGTTCCTGGTTGGCGACCGGCTTGCCGGCGGCGGTGCGCCAGCCGTTGCGCTTCCAGCCGGGGAGCCAGGTGGTGACGGCCTTCATGGCGTACTGCGAGTCCATCCGGACCTCGAGCGGCACGGCGGGGTCGGTCGCCGCCAGCAGCCGTTCCAGCGCGGTGAGTTCGGCGACGTTGTTGGTGGCCCGGCCGAGCGCGCCGGCCTGCCAGCGCACCGGGGTCTCCGTGTCGTCCGCGACCACCCAGGCCCAGCCGGCCGGTCCGGGGTTTCCCTTCGACGCGCCGTCGCACGCGGCCACCACTCGCTCACCCATGGCCCCGATCATGCCACGGGCGGCGGACCCGTCCGCACCGGCCGTTCCCGGCCGCCGGCGGTGGCTCAGTCCACGTCGGCGGTGTCCGGTACGTCGCCCTCGGTGGTGGTGAGATCGATCACGGAGAACGTGGCGCCCTGCGGGTCGCTGAGCGTGGCCAGCCGGCCGAAGGGCGTGCTCTCCGGCCCGAACCGCAGAATGCCGCCCAGCTCGGCGGCCCGGGCCACGGCCGCGTCGCAGTCGGCCACGGTGAAGTACACGTTGATGTACGGCGGCACCTCGGGCGGGAACTCCTCGGTCATCCGCATCCGGCCCAGCACGCTCTGTTCGCCCAGGTCGTAGATCCGGAAGTCCATCTCGTCCGCCATCTCCTTCTGCCGGTAGGAGAAGACGGCCGGGAAGAAGGCGTCGGCCGCGTCCGGATCACGGGTGAACACCTCCGCCCAGCAGTAGGCGCCGGGGACGCCCATCGCCTGGAAGCCCTCGTGCCTGCCGGCCTCCCAGACGCCGAACACCACCCCGCTGGGGTCCCGGGCCAGGCACATGGTGCCGAAGTCGCCGACCGGCATGGGGTTCATCAGCAACTCGCCGCCGTGCTCCCGGATCCGCGCGGCCGTGGCGGTGGCGTCCTGGGCCGCCAGGTACAGGCACCACTGCGAGGTGCCCTCCTGCCCGGGCATGGGCGGCACGACGGCGGCCACCGCCTTCCCGTCCGCGTACGCCTGGGTGTAGTTGCCGTACTCGGACGCCGTGTCGCCGAAGGTCCAGCCGAGCACCGCTCCGTAGAAGCTCTTGGCCCCCTCGATGTCGCTGAACATCGCGTCGGCCCAGCAGGGGGCTCCCTCGGGTTGTACGGCCATGACGGCGGCCCTCTCTCGAAACGGCGGTCTGTCCGCCTGTCGGCTTGTCGGTCTGTCGGTCCGGTACTCCACGCTAGCGACGGCCGCAGCGGTGCGCTCGGTGGAAGCGCGGGGTGTCGCGGGCGGCGGGGTCCGGGCCCGGACGGGGCCCTCGGCGGGGCGGTTCCTCCCGGGGCGCCCCTCGCCGGGCGGTCCCTCCGCGCGGGCGGCAGCCGAGGGGGCGCGGGGCCCGGTCGTGAGGTGCGCGTACCCGGAACGGCCCGCGTGACGCGACGGGCGGGGACGGGCGGGTCGAGGCTGCGGACTGCCCTACGGGGAGGTCGAGTTGTCACCGGGAGGTCTTCCGCCGCCGCCCGCACTGTGCTTGCCTGAGGGCCGTTTCCGCGGGCCGTGGGGGAGGCCGCCCTGTGCGCAAGGTGTGGATCGTTGGTGGGGTGCTGTGTGCCGTGCTGCTCGGCGCGTGCGGGGACCCGGCGTCGGAACCGATGGCCGGTCCCCCGCCGTCCGCGGCACCCGAGGCGTCGGCGACCACCCACCAGCGGCCCGCCGCCCCCGCCTCCCCCGGCACCGCCACCCCCGGCACCCCGCCGGCCACGGCCGGGTCCGCGCCCTCGCGGCGGCCGACGGTGCTGTACCTCGGCGACTCGCTCGCGATGGAGAACCAGAAGGTGCTCGGCCGCGAACTGCGCTCCGGCCTGCGCGCCCGCTACACCAGCGCGCCGTACTCCGGCACGACCCTGTGCGACTACCTGGAAGGCACCCCCGGCCGCTCCCTGGTGCCCGCCGCGGACAAGGCGGCGGCCCTGGTGCGGTCGGTGCGGCCGGACTACGTGGTGCTGCAGTTCTGGGGCAACGCCTGGGACTACACGCCCTGCATGAAGGGCGTCTCCCACGCGACCGCCGAGGACACGTACTTCCGGCGGTACGCGGCCGACGCCCGGCGGCTCACCGAGCAGATCCACGCCGCGGGCGGGGACGACCGGCCGCGCATCGTGTGGGTGCTCCAGGGACCGGACCCCATGACACCCGACCGGATCCGCCGGGTGAACGCGCTCTACCGGGAGCGGGCCGCCGCCTCCGGTGACCTGGTCGCCGACGCGGGCCGGGCGGTCAGCCCCGAGGGCGGGCGGTACACCTGGTCGCAGTACCTGCCGTGCACCGCCCAGGAACGCGCCCGCGACGGGTACTGCACCCAGCCCGGACGTGACCGGACCGCCCTGCACCGGGACGACGACCATCTGCACTTCTGCCTGGCGCCCACCACGTCGAAGCCCAAGCCGTGTCCGGTGCCCTCGCCCGGGATCCTGCGCATCGCCCGGGAGATCACGCGGGCGATCGGTGCACACGTCCGCGCCTCCGGCTGACCGGTGCGCCGGACGGCTGCTGCGGCTGCCATCGCTGTTGTGGCTGCTGGGGCTGCTGGGACTGCTGTGGCGCTCACTCGCCCGCGTACGCCTTCTCCAGGGCCGCGAGGTCCAGCTTGTGCATGCCGAGCATCGCCTTCATGGCACGGTCCGCGCGGGCCGGGTCCGGGTCGGCGATCATCTCGTCCAGGCGGACGGGGGTCACCTGCCAGGACACGCCGAACCGGTCCTTCAGCCAGCCGCACGGGCCGTGGCTGCCGCCCCCCTCGACGAGCTTGTCCCAGTAGTGGTCGATCTCCGCCTGGTCCTCGCAGCCGATCTGGAAGGAGATCGCCTCCGAGAAGGTGAACTCCGGACCGCCGTTGAGCGCCACGAACTTCTGGCCGTTGGCGGTGAACTCCACGGTGAGGACGCTTCCCTCGGGCCCCGGGCCTGCACCGGTGTGGCGGGTGACCCGGCCGAGGCGGGAGTTCTCGAAGACGGAGACGTAGAAGTGGGCGGCCTCCTCGGCGCGCCCGTCGAACCACAGGCACGTGGTGAATCCGTCGGTGGTCATGAGTACCTCCTGGCAGCGGAACGGTGGCGGGTAGCGGGAGTGGAACCGTGTCGGAATGGGAGACCGGACCGGGACCCGGAACTCATCGGTGCGGCGCGGTCCGGCCTGGAACCGGCCCCCCGCCTGTGCGGCCCGGCGGCCAGCCGCTCCCCCGGGCCGTTCCGGCCCCCGGTCCGGGCGCGCTCTGCCCGTGGCGAATCTGCCGCGGGCAGAGAACGGGGCCCGGCGGGCGCCCGCCGGTCGACAGTGGTGGCACGCGGTCGCCCCGGCCGCGTGCCGACGACCACCGGGAGCGCCATGTCCCCCTTCACCACCGGTCCGTGGCCGGACCCGTCACCCCGTGCCGAGGACGGCGGCACTCCGCCGACCCGGTTCGACGACCAGCTCGCCGACCGGCTCCTCGCCCAGCGGATCGTGCTGCTGGGCACACAGGTCGACGAGGTCTCCGCCAACCGCGTCTGCGCCCAGCTGCTGATCCTCTCCGCGGAGGACTCCCATACCGACATCGCCCTGTGCATCAACAGCCCCGGCGGCTCGGTGCACGCCGGGCTGGCGATCTACGACACCATGCGGCTGATCCCCAACGACGTGTCGACGCTCGCCATGGGCTTCGCCGCCAGCATGGGTCAGTTCCTGCTCAGCGTCGGCGCGGCGGGCAAGCGCTTCGCGCTGCCGAACGCGCGGATCATGATGCACCAGCCGTCGGCCGGCATCGGCGGGACGACCGCCGACATCGAGATCCAGGCGGAGAACCTGGAGTTCACCAAGCGGACCATCGAGCGGATCACCGCCGAGCACACCGGGCGGACGGAGCAGGAGATCTCGCGGGACGGTGACCGCGACCGCTGGTTCACGGCCGAGGAGGCCCGGGAGTACGGGATGGTCGACCGGGTGGTGGAGTCGCTCGCCGACGTCCGCCCGGCCGCCGGCCGTCCGAGGATGGGGCTGCGCTGATGGGCGGGTACACGATTCCGAACGTCGTCGAGCGCACCGCGCGCGGCGAACGGTCCTACGACGTGTTCAGCCGGCTGTTGTCGGAGCGGATCGTCTTCCTGGGCACGGAGATCGACGACGGGGTCGCCAACGTCGTCATCGCGCAGCTGCTGCACCTGGAGTCGGAGGCGCCGGAGAGCGAGATCGCCCTCTACCTGAACTCCCCCGGCGGCTCGTTCACCTCGCTCATGGCGATCTACGACACGATGACCTTCGTCCGGGCGCCGGTCTCCACGTACTGCGTCGGGCAGGCGGCGTCCACGGCGGCCGTGCTGCTGGCCGGCGGGGACCCGGGCCGGCGGTTCGTGCTGGAGCACGCGCGGGTGCTGCTGGGCCAGCCGGCCACGGGCGGGCAGCGGGGCACGGTCTCGGACCTGTCGCTCCGGGCCCAGGAGATGGTGCGGATCCGCTCACAGGTGGAGGAGGTGCTTTCCCGGCACACCGGCCACGACGTGGCCACGCTGCGGGCCGACATGGACCGCGACAAGGTGTTCACCGCCGGCGAGGCCGTCGCCTACGGTCTCGCCGACGAGGTGCTCAGCCGCCGCGTCGTCGGGGTCTGACCCGCCGCCCGCCGGTGCCACGGGGCCGTGGCACCGGCGGGCGGGCGGTGGTCAGGCGGCCAGGCAGAGTCCGCCCCGGGGAGCACGGGCCGGGGCGGGGGCGCTGCCCGGGGCCGGCCCGCCGGCCCGGCGGACGGTGCTGCTCGCGAGGTCGTGGTGGACGCGGGCCAGCAGGTCGGCCAGCCCCAGGCCGAGGGCCCGGGCGGCGGCGGCGAGGACCTCCGAGGATGCCTCCTTGCGGCCCCGCTCCACTTCCGACAGGTACGGCATGGAGATGCGGGCCGCGTCGGCGACGTCCTTCAGGGTCCGTTCCTGGGCCAGGCGCTCCCGGCGCAGCACGTCTCCGACGAGGTCCCGCCAGAGCGGTTCCCTCGGGGCGGGTGTCGGGCGGCCGGCAGCCGGTCGCAGGGGGATGACCCGGACGTCGTGGGGCGCTTGGTTCGTCACCCTCCCAGCCTAGGAAGCACGGCCCGCGGCGGAAGGGACCGGCGTTCCGCCCTGAGTGAAGCGGGCTCCTGGGGCCGGGCCCGTGACCGGCCGGAACGGAGAGTTCCGCCCGGCGGCTGCCGACCGGCGGGTGCACCCGTACCATCGAACAACGGCGTGCCTTCCCCCGTGGTGGGCACCCGTTGCCAGATGTCCGGAACTCGGTGTGCATGGGTGGGGACATGCGGGGTACCCGCACGTCCTGAGGGCGAGGCAGCCCAGCACATGTCCGCCGTGATGCTCGTGGGGAGAGGTAATGGAGACCGCCGTGATCCGGTCGCAGGCGCAGGTCGTGGACGAGAACACCGAGGCCAGAACGGGTGACGGGGACCTGCTCGGGGGGACGGATCCGCGGGCGGTGGCTCCGCGCGACGCCCGGGCGCTGTCCCGGCAGTTCTTCCGCCGTCTGACGGAGCTCGAAGAGGGCACCCACGAATACCAGTACGCCCGCAACACCCTCATCGAGATGAACATGTCCCTCGTGCGGTTCGCCGCCGGCCGGTTCCGCGGCCGCGGCGACGACATGGAGGACATCGTCCAGACCGGCATGATCGGCCTCATCAAGGCGATCGACCGGTTCGAACTCTCGCGCGAGGTGGAGTTCACCTCCTTCGCGCTGCCGTACATCGTCGGTGAGATCAAGCGTTTCTTCCGGGACACCACCTGGGCCGTGCACGTGCCGCGCCGGCTGCAGGAACTGCGCGTGGAGCTGGCGAAGGCCCGCGAGGAGCTGGCCAGCCGGCTGGACCGCGAGCCGACGGTCGCCGAGCTCGCCACCCTGATGAACATCACCGAGGACCAGGTGATCGAGGGGCAGATCGCCGCCAACGGCTACAACTCCTCCTCCCTGGACGCCGCCCTCACCGGTGACGGCCCGGAGCAGGGCGAGGCCGTGCTGGCCGACTTCATCGGCGTGGAGGAGGAAGGGCTCCAGCTCGTCGAGGACTTCCACGCGTTGGCCCCGCTGATGGCGGAGCTGAGCGAGCGCGACCGGCAGATCATCCACATGCGGTTCGTGGAGGAGGCCACCCAGGCGGAGATCGGTGAGGCCCTGGGCTGCTCCCAGATGCACGTCTCCCGCTTGATCAAGCGCATCATCACCCGGCTCCGTGAGGGCATGCTGGGCGAGCTGGGCTGCGCCTGAGCCGCCACCACCCCGAGCGACACCGGGCTGCCGTCCCCTCCGTCCGCGCACCGCGCGGAACCGGGTGGGACGGCAGCCCGGTCTCACGGACGCGTGGCGAGGGGTGGTCCGCACCCACGGTCGCGTTCCCGGGAGAGCCGTGCCGGTGACGGGTGAGGGCAGCAGCCGCTCACGTCACGTCATCGAACGATCGACGAGCAGACAACGCGCGCATCCGGCCGGCGCCCGCCGAGCGTGCCGCGCCGACGGGGGTGGGTGGACCGGTGCCGCGCCCCTGCGCGAGCCGGCCGGAGCCGTACGGGACGGCTGAACGAACGCGTACGACCCACGTGCCCGGGACAGGGACGCGCACGGGACGCACGGACACCGACGCCAGCCGTGGCCGACCCCTCCGACGGTTCAGCCGGAGGCGAGTTCAGCCGGAGGCGAGTTTCAGTTCGGCGCGCACGCACTTGCCGACCGGGACGCGTTCCACCGTGACGTTGTCGACCAGGGCGCGGACGATCTCCAGGCCGTGCCGGCCGACGCGCTCGGGGTCCCGGGGGAACACCCTCGGCAGGGTGACGCTGCTGTCGTAGACCGTGACGGCGACCGAGGCGTCCGTGCCCTCCAGCTCCAGGATGTACGGGCCGTTGCTGTGCCGGTCGGCGTTGGTGACCAGTTCGCTGACCACCAGCAGGACGGCTCCGTCAGTCCGCTCGTCGATGGTGGCGCACCAGTCGGTCCGCAGTTGCTCGAGGAAGAGCGAGGCGAAGGCCCGCGCCTCGGCGATGCATCCGGGCTCGCCGGTGAAGTGTGCGGCCCGCCGCAGCGGTTCCACGGGCACGTCGAAACCAGTCGGTATCACTGCCCCGTCCAGGTGGTCGGTCATGCGTGTCTCTCTGAAAAGCCGGGCTGGCCGGACGCTCTGCACCAGTCCGCGTACCCCGAGTCGGGCGCGGCACTCCTCCCGGCCGGTGTATGCCCGAGCACACCGGGGAACCCGGGCTGCCGGGACCCCGGCGCGGACCCGGCCCGCCGTCGGTTCCGGCGGCGGGAGGAGACACCATGAGGCACCTGCTGGCGGTGCGGAGCCTGACGATGCTACCCGTGGTGACCCTGGGGGGCGACGCCGTGGCCCACGTCAAGGACACCCTGCTCGACGCCGCGGCCGGGCACGTCACCGGGTTCTCCGTCACCGGCCGGGACCTGCTGTCCGGTCCCGTGCGGCAGAGCCTGCCCTGGCCGGCCGTCCACAGCCTCGGTCCCGACGCCGTCATGGTCCGCGACGAGCGGGCGCTGCTCGGGCTGCCGCTGTCGGCCGTGCGGGGGGACGCCTCACGCGGGCGACTGCTGGGGGCCCGGGTGGTGACCGAGGAGGGTGAGCCGGTCGGCACCGTGCTCGATGTGCTGGTCGAGGGCGGTACCAGCGGCCGGGTGGCCGCGTTCCGCCTCGCCGCCCGGCGCGAACTGGTGCGCGGCTCCCGGCACCGCCGCCACCGCGCCTACCTGCCGCGGGCCGAGGCGCTGTCCGTCTCGGGACGGACCCTCGTGGTCCCGCGGCACGCGACCGCCTACGTCGCCGACGACCTGACGGGGTTCGTGTCCGGGGCCGGTGTCCGTCACGAGCGGGCGGGGGGAGTGCCGTCGTGATGCCGTACTCGCGGTTGCGGGGACTGCCCGTCGTGGTGGCGGGGTCACGGGGCGGCAGACGGCTCGGCACGGTCGGCGCGCTGACCGTCGACGTGACCGCGGGTGAGGTGACGCACCTGCGGGTGCGGCGCGGGCGGCTGCGCGGCGGGCGCGTGCTGCCGTGGAGCGCCGTCGAGGCCGTCGGCCCGGAGGCGGTCCGGGTGCGGGTGCCGGGCGGTGCCGTGCCGGTGCCGGAGCACCACGAGTTGATCGGGCGGCCGGTGCTCACCGACACGGGCGAGGACCGCGGCACCGTGCTGGACGCCGCGTTCGATCCCGCCACCGGGCGCCTGCGGGCGGTGCTGACGACGGTCGGCGTGCTGTCCCCCGGACGTCTGCGGGGGCTCGGCGATCACGCGCTGGTCGTCCGGGCCGCCGCGGCAGGGCCAGGGGACGTCTCCCGGGAGCCCCGCCGCTGAGGTCCGCGGACCCGCGCCGCTGCCGGTCCGCTCGGCCCGGAGCACCGCGGCACCCCGTTCAGGACGAGACGACCGGCGGCGCGCTCACGGTGGCGGCGGACTCCGGTGTGTCGGACGCGGGCGGGGGCGGCGGCGCCGACGACTCGGACGCCGGGGGGTCGCCGGTCGGCGTGGTGTCGCCGGTGTCCGGTGGCGGCTCGGTGCCGGTGGTCGGCGGGTCGGCCGGGGTGGTGGGCCCGTCCGGGGGGGTGGACCCGTCGGTGGGCGGCGTGCTGGGAGTGCTCGGCGTGGCCGACGGGCTGCGGTGGTCCGGCGGCTCGGTCGGACGGTCCTTGCCGCCGGTGTCGCCGTGGTTCCGCTCGAACCAGCCGCCCTCGGCGTCGCGCACCACGAATTTCTTCACCGGCCGGTCCGAGGGCTCCACCACCACGGTGTTCGCCTCGTCGAAACCGGGCCACGGCGTGCCGGTGAGGCGGGGCGAGGACTGGGCGACCGGTTCGGTCAGCGGGTTGCCGCAGGCGCAGCGGACCCGGGGCACGCCCCGGTCGTCGACCAGGACCGCCGTGCCGGCCTGCAGCACGGCCTGGTACTGGGTGGCGGCTCCGTCGCGGTACCCGTGGTTGGTGACCCGGGTGTCCATGCGCAGTTGCAGCGGGGTGAGGGAGCGCAGGTAGCCGGGCACGTCGGACGGGGCGACGTCGGCGACCGCCGCGAACGCCTCGTTCTTGGCGGGCACCTCCCGCAGGTACCGGATCTGCTGCTCCACGTCGCAGGCGGCGGCGTCCCGGGTGCCCCCGTACAGGCCGGGGGCGGCGCCGTCGACGGTGCGCACCTCGTTCGCGCCGGCGGAGCCGCTGGGCGCCACGGAAGGGGTGGCGGTGGGCGCGGAGGCGTCCTTCGCGGTGGACTCGGTGAACGGGTCGGGGCCCTTGGCGTCGGCGGCCTGGAGGAACACCTCTCCCCCGCCCGCCTGGGTGCTGCCGCCGTCGGAGCGGGTGAACACCACGGTGAGGATCACCGCGGCGGCCACCGCCGCCGCGAGCACGGCGATGCCGGGTACCGAGCGCCACCACGGCCGCCGCCGGGGCCCGGGCGGGCCGGCGGAGGAGCCGCCGCCGCCCGGGGGCGGCTGGGAGGGTGGCCCCGACGGGGGCTGGGAGGGGCCGGACAGCGGCCCGGAGGGAGGTCCGGTGGGCCGGCCCGAGGACGGGGGTTCGACGCTCACGAGCTCTTCTTCCCGCGCGGTGTCCGCGGCAGCCGCCCCGCGCGTCCGGAAGGCCGGGCGGCGACGTGTGCGGCTGTGCGCCCTACGTTCCATTGTGTGCTCCGGGGGTGCGGCGCCCGCAAGCCGACGCGGACGGACCTTCCGGCGGGCGTGGCGGGCCGGGTCTGCTTAGCGTGGCCGGGTGACGTCACACCCCCTCTCCGCCCCGGCGGTCGCCCGGCACGGGTGGGTCCAGGCCCTGCTGACCGTGCTCGCCGGGCTGCTCGCGATGGGCGTGGTCGCGGCGCTCGGCCTGTGGGCGGCCGGGGCCGCGGACCTGCCGGACGGCGCCTTCCCCCCGGTGGTCGCGGCGACCGTGGTCACGGCCGTCGGCGGCACCGTGAAGCTCTCCGGTGACGCCGGCGGACTGGCCGGCACCGAGGGCGGGCTGACGGTCATGCCGCTCTCCGTGACCCTGACCGGGGCCCTGGTCGTCGGCCTGGGCTTCCTGCGTCCGCTGCGGCACCGGGCGGTCGCCGGGGCGCCCGAACTGGCGGGCTGGGCCGCGCGGATCGCCGCGCTGTGGCTGCTCGCGCTGCTCGGTCTGGCGTTCGGGGCCCGGCACACGTTCGCGATCTCCCTCGGGGAGGGCGCGCTGGGCGACCTCGGTGACCTCTTCGGCGTCCGGCCGGAGGTGGGCTTCACCACCGACGTGCTGCCGACCGTGCTGATCGGTCTGGTCTGGCTGGCGGGCGTGCTGGTGCTGGCCCTGCTGGTGTCGCGCGGCGCGCCCCTGCCGGGCGGGCTGCTGCGCTTCCAGACGTCGGTGCGGCCCGCCGCGCACGCCATGGTCCAACTGCTGCTGGCCTACGTGGTGGTCGCGCTGCTGATCGCCCTCGCGGTCGCCGCCGTCCGAGGCCGCCCGGCCGAGACCTTCGCGGTGATCCTGCTCGGGCTGCCCAACGTCGCCTGGCTCGCGCTGACCGTCGGGCTCGGGGCCACCTGGGACGGCAGGGTGAACGGCCCGTTCGGGCTGCCGATGCCGCACCTCCTGGACGAGGTGCTGCGCACGCCGGACATCTCCGCGCTGAACCTCGGCACGCTCGCCGAGCACGACGGCCGGGTGTGGTGGCTGCCGGTCGTCGCCGCGGTGCTGCTGCTGACCACCGCGTTCGTGATGGCCGCCCTGTCCCCGTCGCGCGTCCGGGCCTGGCAGCACGCCGTGCACCTGGCGGTGGCGCTCGCCCTCACCGTGCTGATGATCTGCCTGCTGGGCCGGATCTCCGCCCGCCTCGGGCTGTCCGTCCTCGGCATCGGCGACCTGGGCGAGGGCCTGTCGGGCCAGGTGCTGCTGAGGCCGCGGGTGTGGGGCGCCCTGGGGCTGGGCCTGCTGTGGGGCCTGGTCACGGGCTTCCTCGGGGCGCTGCCGGCCCGGCGGGTCCGCCGGCGGGGCGAGGCGGCACCGGGCAAGGCACCGGACGGCTCCTGAGCCCGGTGGCGCGTCCGGGGCGGTGCGCGTCCGGGCGCGCAGGGCCGGGTCCCGCGCGCCGACCGGTCTAGTCGGGCGGTTCGAACACCGGGAGCGCCCAGCGGGGCGGCCGTTTCGGCGGGCCCTCCTCCGGCCGCGGCACCCGGGCGGCCACGTGGGTGGCGGGGCGGGCGCTGCCGGTCGAGGCGGTGCGCAGCGCGGCGACGAAGTCCAGGCAGGAGGCGTAGCGGTCGTCGGGGCTCTTGGCGAGGGCCTTGGCGAGGACGGCGTCGGCCGGCGCCGGGAGGCCGGGGCGTTCGGCGGTCAGGCGGGGCGGGTCGTCGTACTGGTGCGCCCACAGCAGCGCCATGTCGTCGTCGCGGCGGAAGGGCGGGTGCCCGGTGAGGGTCTCGTGGACGACGCAGGCGAATCCGTAGACGTCGCAGCGGGCGTCGACCGGGCGGCTGGAGATCTGCTCGGGGGCGACGTAGTCGAGGGTGCCGACGAACTGGCCGACGGTGGTGAAGCCGGTCAGCGACAGGGACTTCTTGGTGAGCCCGAAGTCGGTGAGGTAGACGTGCTCGGGGTGGTCGCTGTCCGTGCCGCGCGCGACGAGGATGTTGCCCGGCTTCACGTCCCGGTGCACCAGGCCGTGGTCGTGGGCGGCGTCGAGCGCGGACGCCACCTGGGTGGCGATGCGCAGGGCGGTCGGCAGCGGCAGCGGGCCCTCGCGGTCCAGGAGGTGACGCAGGTCGCTGCCCTCCACGTAGCGCATGGCGATGTAGAGGATGCCGTCCGTCTCCCCCGCCTCGAACACCGGCACGATGTGCGGGTGGTCGATCGCGGCGGCGGTGCGGGACTCGTGGGTGAAGCGGCGGCGGAAGGTGTCGTTGCGGGCGAGTTCCGGGGCGAGCAGTTTCAGGGCGACGGTGCGGTCCAGCCGCAGGTCCCGGCCCCGGTAGACGACGGCCATGCCGCCCCGCCCGATCTCCTGTTCGATGAGGTACCCGGCGACCTGCTGCCCGGTCAGGTCGGCGGAGCGCCCCGCGAAGAGGCTGGTGTCACGGCTCATCGGACGTCCCCGGGCCCGGGTCCACGACGCGGGTCGGCTCCCCCGGCCCGGGCGGCGGGCCGCTGCCGGACACGACCCGGGTGGGCGGATGGCCGGCGGACGCGTCGGGGGGACGGTCCGCGGCTCGCTCCGGGCCGCCGGTCCGGCCCTCGGGCTTCCCGGCGGCCGGAGTGCCGGGGCCCGCGTCGGCGGGTTCCGGCGCGCGGCGGGGGGAGGCGTCCGGCGGTCCGGACACCACCCGGGTCGGGACGGCGTCCGGCGCCCTCGGTCCGGCGGGCGCCCCGGCCGGTCCGCCGTCCGCGCGGGCCGGCGCCCGGTCCCCGCTGGCCGGTGCCCGCGCCGGGGGGTCCTCCCCGGGGACGGCCCCGTCCGGGACCACGCGGGTCGGCGTGTACGACCGCGCACCGGCGGCCGGGCCGGGCTCCCCCGGCTCCTGTGGCGCCGCCGGGCCGCCGTCCTCCCCCGCCTCGGGCACCACCCGGGTCGGCGGGTGCGCCGGGACCCGCGGGCGGGGCCCGGGTTCCGCGGCGGCGCCCTCGGGCGCGGGCTCCCGGTCCTGCTGCGGGGGCTCGTCGGCGGCGTAGGGCTGCAGGTGGGCGCCGTCGGTGTAGAGCCAGCGGCCGTGGGCGGAGTCGTAGAGCCAGGCGGACTCCCCGTCGACCACGATGCCGACGCGCAGCCCGCGGGTGCGCTGCCGGAAGGCCTCGCCGTCGAGGCCGCCCTCCGCCAGGTTCTCGGCGGCGACCAGGTAGCGGGCCAGGGTCTCCTGGACGCGGGTCAGCAGGGGCCGGGGGTCGGCGGTCCGGGCGGGCGGGGCGTCGGAGGCGGGCGGGTCCTCGGGCACGGCGACCAGGCGGCGGCCGTCGACCCAGGCCGACCAGCCGTTGGAGCACAGCACGTGCCCCCAGTCGCCGCGCGACTCGGTGAGCCGCACCGGCAGCAGCGGGTCGAGGCCGGCGGTGGGCCGGGAGGGGTCCGGTGCCTCCCAGGCGGGCAGGCCGTGCCGGGGGACGACGTGGGTGGGCCGGAACGCGGGCGTGGTCATCGGGGGGTCTACCTCCGCATCACGACGGGTTCGTGACGGCGCAGCAGCCGGGAGACGGCGAAGGCGAACAGCGCCGACAGCACCACGAGCATCCCGATGTCGAGCAGCCACATGCCCGCCGAGTGCCGCATGATCGGGTCCGAGGTCAGGTCGCCGGGCGACATCCTGGCCAGGTCGACGGTGCCGGCCATCGCGCCGAGCGCCCAGCGCGAGGGCACCAGCCAGGACAGTTGTTCGAGACCGGGCACGCCGTCGAGTTTCAGCAGGGCGCCGCAGAACACCACCTGGACGATGGCGAGCAGCACCAGCAGCGGCATCGTCACCTCCTCCTTGCGCACCAGCGCGGAGACGAGGAGGCCGAGGGTCATGGCGGTGAAGGCGAGCAGGGCCACCGCCACGGTGATCTCCACCAGGGGCGGCATGAGGACGCCCTCGCCCCCGGGGGCGTTGAGGTCGACGCCGAGCAGGGCGACCAGGGTCAGCACCACCGCCTGGAGCACGGTGACGGTGCCCAGCACGACGATCTTGGAGAGCAGGTAGGCCGATCTGGACAGCCCGACGGCCCGCTCGCGGCGGTGGATCGCGCGCTCCTTGACCAGTTCCCGTACGGCGTTGGCGGCGCCGGTGAGCACCGCGCCGACGCACAGGATCAGCAGGGTGTTGGAGACGGTCTCCCGGGTCAGGGCGCCGCCGGCGAGGGCGCGGGCCATGGCGCCCATGACGAACGGCAGCGCGATCATGATCGCCAGGAAGGTGCGGTCGGCGCTCAGCGCGGCCGCGTAGCGGCGGACCAGGGTGCCCAGTTGCGCGGTGCGGCTGCGCGGCCGGGGCGGCGGGGCGATGACGACCGGGCCGGACCGGGGCTGGGGCGGCTGGTCGGTGGCGTCGGCGATGTAGCGGCCGTGGAAGGGCGAGGTCCGGTAGTCGCCGGCCCAGTCGCGGTCCCGGTCGCGTTCGAACGCCTCGAAGGCTTCGGGCCACTGTGCGAAGCCGAAGAACGCCAGGGCGTCGTCGGGGGGCCCGTAGTAGGCGATGCGCCCGCCGGGGGCCAGGACCAGGAGCCGGTCGCAGACGTCGAGGCTGAGCACGCTGTGGGTGACGACGACGACGGTGCGGCCGTCGTCGGCCAGGCCGCGCAGCATGTGCATCACGGAGCGGTCCATG
Source organism: Streptomyces sp. 3-6 (assembly GCF_056323165.1). Lineage (NCBI taxonomy): Bacteria > Bacillati > Actinomycetota > Actinomycetes > Kitasatosporales > Streptomycetaceae > Streptomyces > Streptomyces sp. 3-6. The sequence continues at coordinate 152,405 of NZ_JBWHZP010000010.1, read as the reverse complement.
CCCGGGTCGAGGCCGGAGGTGGGTTCGTCGAGGAACAGCAGGGACGGCTTGGTCAGCAGTTCCAGGGCGACGCTGACCCGTTTGCGCTGGCCGCCGGAGAGGCTGTGCACGGGCTGGTCGGCCCGCTGTTCCAGGCCGAGTTCGCGGATGACCTCGTCGACCCGGGCCCGGCGCTCGGCCTTGGCGGTGTCCTGCGGGAAGCGCAGTTCGGCGGCGTAGGACAGGGCGCGGCGGACGGTGAGCTGGGCGTGCAGGATGTCGTCCTGCGGGACGAGGCCGATGCGCTGGCGCAGCTCGGCGTAGTCGCGGTAGAGGTCGCGGCCGTCGTAGAGGACCGTGCCGTGGTCGGCGGGGCGCTGCCCGGTGAGGGCGTTGAGCAGGGTGGACTTGCCGGCGCCGCTGGGGCCGACCACGGCGAGCAGGCACTTCTCCCCCACCGGGAAGGAGACGTGGTCGAGCAGCACCTTGCGTCCCCGGTCGACGGCGACGGTGAGGTCCTGGACGTCCAGGGAGACCTCGCCGGTGTCGACGTACTCCTGGAGTTCGTCGCCGACCAGGCAGAACGCGGCGTGGCCGATGCCGACGATGTCACCGGGGCCGACGGGGGCGCGGGTGACGGGCGCGCCGTTGAGGTAGGTGCCGTTGTGGCTGCCGAGGTCGACGATCTCGTAGCCGCCGTCGGGCAGGGCGCGCAGTTCGGCGTGGGCGCGGGAGACCACGAGGTCGTCGAGGACGAGGTCGTTGTCGGCGGCGCGGCCGATGCGGATCGTGCGGGTGGGCAGCGGCCGGACCTCGGTGGGCCGGCGGTAGGTGCCGGTGAGCGCCGGGTGGGAGACGGCCGAGAGGCGCTCGGGGGCGGGCGGCGCCGGGTCGGTGAGCACGGCGCGCGGGCCGGTGTCGGGGCTGCCGAAGCGGATGACGCTGCCGGGGCCGACGTCCCGGGCGGCGATGCGCTGCCCGTCGGCGTAGGTGCCGTTGGTGCTGTGCTCGTCCTGGAGGGTCCAGTGGCCGTCCGTGGGGCGGAGCACCGCGTGGTGCCAGGAGACCCGGGCGTCGTCGAGGACGATGTCGCACAACGGGTCGCGTCCGACGTGGTAGTCGCGGACCGGAGTCATCCGGGTGGAACCGGTGTCGGTCTCCAGGACGAGCTCGGGCGCTGCCGATCGCTCCGCCATGCCTGGATTCTACCGATTGGTCCGTTCGGGTGCCCGGTGTGGAAACGGTGGCCGCCGCGTCCGGGCGGGGCTCCGGTCAGCCGACGGGGACGCTCAGCACCGGGGCGGTGCGCTGCATGCGCACGGTGTCCACGGATTCCGCGAGCAGTTCGTACTCGGTGGTGTCGTCACCCGTGGCGACGCGGACCATCCGGCCGGCCGCCAGCGCTTCGGCCATCTCCTGCTGCCGGGTGAGGTCGGCGCACCAGGCGCGCAGGGTGGCAGGCACGTCGGGCACGCCGTCCGGGACGGGGACGAGCGCGCCCGACGGTAAGTGCTCGGCCTCCGGCCGGGGGTCGAGGCGCTCGGCGATCCAGGAGGCCCGGTCGCGCAGCCACCACAGGGCGAGCGCGAGGGTGGGGGCCCGGTAGGTGCCCAGCGGGACCCCGATGCGGCGTCCGTCGCAGACGCCGTACGCCGTGACGTGGCACAGGAATTCGTCGTGCACGATGTCTCCCCCGCTGCGTGGCTCGCGTGTGCCGCTGAGTGCTGGACGCCCGGGGTGCGTGCTGTGCGTGAGGGCGCCGTCGCGCGGTGTGAAGCGCTCTCTTCGAGTATGTTCACGACTGAAACAGTGTCACCATGTGTTTCCGGCCAGTCTCCTGGCATATTCAGTCGGTTTGGCGGCCCGGCGGAGGCCGGGCGGAACAGGGGTGACGGGGTCCGGACGACCCCGTCGCGGAGGCACACGGCGCACCCGCGCGGCGGCCCGCACCACATCCCCACGGGGTCCGGACCCCCGCAGCGGCACGGGCCGCACCGCCAAGGGGTCCGGACAGCACCGCCGGGGGGCCGGGACGGGGCCCGGGCGGAACCGGAGGCCCGGCCCGTCCGGCCGCGTCCCCCCGGCAGGGGCCCGGGCGGGCGGTCACGCCTGGACGACGGTCACTTCCGGACGACCGCGTCGATCCGTTCGAGTTCCTCGTCGTCGAAGGAGAGGTTGCGGGTGGCCGCGACGCTGTCCTCCAGCTGGCGCGGGCTGCTGGCCCCGACCAGGGCGGAGGTCACGCGACCGCCCCGCAGCACCCAGGCCAGCGCCGTCTGCGCCAGGCTCTGGCCCCGGGAGCGGGCGATGTCGTTCAGCGCCCGCAGCCGTCCCACCAGGTCCTCGGTGAGGGCGTCCGTCCTCAGGAACGGGCTGTCGCCGGCGGCCCGCGAGTCCTCGGGGATGCCGTCCAGGTAACGGTCGGTCAGCAGCCCCTGGTCCAGCGGCGAGTAGGCGATGGAGCCGACCCCCAGGTCGTCCAGCGCGTCCAGCAGGCCCTCGTCCTCGGGGCGGCGGTCCAGCATCGAGTAGCGCGGCTGGTGGATCAGCAGCGGCGTGCCCAGCTCGCCGAGGATGCGGGCGGCCTCCCGGGTCTGCTCCGCCGAGTAGTTGGACACCCCGACGTAGAGCGCCTTGCCCTGCTGGACCGCCGCGTGCAGGGCGCCCATCGTCTCCTCGAGCGGGGTGTCCGGGTCGAAGCGGTGGGAGTAGAAGATGTCGACGTACTCGAGGCCCATGCGCTCCAGGCTCCGGTCCAGCGAGGACAGCAGGGACTTCCGGGAGCCCCATTCGCCGTACGGGCCGGGCCACATCAGGTAGCCCGCCTTGGTCGAGATCACCAGTTCGTCGCGGTACGGCGCGAAATCCTCCCTCAGCGCCTCGCCGAGGGCCGACTCGGCGGCGCCGGGCGGGGGGCCGTAGTTGTTGGCGAGGTCGAAGTGGGTGACGCCGAGGTCGAAGGCACGGCGCAGGATGGCGCGCTGGGTCGCGGCCGGGCGGTCGGGGCCGAAGTTGTGCCAGAGGCCGAGCGAGAGCGCGGGCAGCTTCAGACCGCTGCGTCCGGTGCGCCGGTAGGGCATGTCCGCGTAACGGTCGGGGTGCGGGGTGTACAACGCGACTCCAGAGGGGTGGGCACACGGGTCGGGACGGTTCGGTGGAACCGTGGGTCCACCCTGCCCCGGCGCGCGGGCAGCGGTCCAACAGAAGAATCCGATGGGATTGTGCGGTTAGGCTGCTCAATCATGGAACTCCGCCACCTCCAGCACTTCGTCGCCGTCGCCGAGGACCAGCACTTCACCCGGGCGGCGGAACGGCTGATGGTGTCCCAGTCGGGGCTGTCGGCGTCCATCCGCGCGCTGGAGCGGGAACTGCAGGCCGCCCTGTTCGTCCGGACGACCCGCCGGGTGACGCTCACCGAGGCCGGGCGGGCCCTGCTGGCGGAGGCCCAGCGGATCCTGGCACAGGTGCGGGCGGCGCACGAGGCGGTGGCCGCCGTGCAGGGCGTCCTGCGCGGGACGCTCGCGGTGGGGACCGAGCAGTGCATCGCCGGGGTGCACGTCGCGGAACTGCTCGCGGCCTTCCGGCGGCGGCACCCCGACGTGGAGATCAGGCTGCGCCAGTGGGGCTCGGCCGCGCTGGCGGAGGAGGTCGCGGCGGGGCGGCTGGACCTGGCCTTCGCCTACCGGACGGCCGGGGACGCCGACCACCTGCGGGCGATCCCGCTGACCAGCGAGCCGGTGACGGTGCTGTGCCATCCGGGGCACAGGCTGGCCCGGGCGGGAGCGCCGGTGACGCCGGACGACCTGGCGGCGGAGGTCTTCGTGGACTTCCACCCGGACTGGGGTCCGCGCCGGGCCACCGACGCGGCGTTCGCGGCGGCGGGTGTGCGGCGCACGGTGGCGCTGGAGGTGAACGACGTGCACAGCCTGCTGGACCTCGTCGACCAGGACCTGGGCGTCGCCGTCGTCCCCCGGCACTTCCGGCACAAGCGGGCGGGCCTGGCCGCGCTGCCCCTCAAGGGGGCCGGCGAGGCGGTCTACGAGACGGTCGCCCTGGTCCCGTCCCCGCGGGCCACCAGCCCGGCCGCGCGGGCCCTGATGTCCCTGCTGGACGACCACCACGGCGGCGACGGGGACCACGGCGACGGCTGAGGCCGGCCGGCGGGGACGCCGCCCGGTGCGACGCGGGTCACGCGACGCGGGGCGGTCCGGCCCCGGATGCGCCAGGGTGGACCCCATGCATGCCAAGGACATCCTCATCGACGGCTTCGGCCGGGTCCGGGAAGAGGTCCACGCCGCCGTCGGGGACCTCGCCCCCGAACTGCTCCACGCCCGGCCCGCTCCCGGCGCCAACACCCCCGCGTGGCTCGTCTGGCACCTCACCCGGGTCCAGGACGACCACGTCGCCGACGCCTTCGGGCTGGACCAGGTCTGGCTGTCCCAGGGCTGGGAGCGGCGCTTCGGACTGGGCCTGCCCCGTCACGACACCGGCTACGGCCACACCCCGGCGAAGGTCGCGACGGTGCGCGTCGACTCCCCCGGCCTGCTGACCGGCTACCACGACGCGGTGCACGCGCAGACCCTGTCGGCGCTGCGCGGGCTGACGGCCAAGGATCTGGAGCGGATCGTCGACGAGCGGTGGGACCCGCCGGTCACCCTGGGCGTCCGCCTGGTCAGCGTCCTGTCCGACGACCTCCAGCACGCCGGACAGGCCGCCTACGCGCGCGGGCTGCTTCAGGCGACGGAGTCGTAGCCGGGCAGCACCACGTCGCGGATGAGGGCGTTGCGCTCGTCGAACGGGAGGAAAGCGCTCTTGAGGGCGTTCACCGTCACGGTGCGCAGGTCCTCGGCCCTCCAGCCGGCCTCCTCGACCAGCAGGGACATCTCGCGGGTCATCGTCGTGCCGGACACCAGGCGGTTGTCGGTGTTGAGGGTGACGCGGAAGCCGAGGTCCTTCAGCGCGGTGATCGGGTGCGCGGCGATCGAGGTGGCGGCGCCGGTCTGGAGGTTGGAGGTGGGGCACATCTCCAGGGCGACGCGCCGGTCGCGGACCCAGCCGGCCAGGCGGCCCAGCTTGCCCGCCGCCAGGTCCGGGATGTCGTCGGTGATGCGCACGCCGTGGCCGATGCGCTGGGCGCCGCACACCTGGAGCGCCTGGTGGATGCTGGGCAGGCCGTGGGCCTCACCGGCGTGGATGGTGAAGGGCACGTTCTCGCGGCGCAGGTGCTCGAAGGCGGCGAGGTGGTCCGCGGGCGGGAAGCCGTCCTCGGCTCCGGCGATGTCGAAGCCGACGACACCGGCGTCCCGGTACGCCACCACCAGGTCGGCGATCTCCCGCGTGCGGTCGAACATCCGCATCCCGCACAGCAGCGTGCCCACGCGTACCGGGGTGCCGGCGGCGGCGGCCTTGGCCATGCCCGCGGCGAGCCCCTCCTGCACGGCCTCGACGACCTCGGGCAGGGTCAGCCCGCCCCGGGTCATCAGCTCGGGGGCGTAGCGGACCTCGCCGTAGACGACCCCGTCGGCGGCGAGGTCGAGGACGTACTCCTCGGCGGTGCGCAGCAGGCCCTCGCGGTGCTGCATCACGGCCAGGGTGTGCTCGAAGGTGGCTATGTAGCGGACCAGGTCGCCGGAGTTCGCGGCCTCGACGTACCAGGCGGCGAGCCCGTCGGGGTCCGTGACGGGCAGGGTGTGGCCGACGGCGTCCGCGAGTTCCACCAGGGTGGCGGGGCGCAGGGCGCCGTCGAGGTGGTCGTGCAGCACGGCCTTGGGGAGCCGGCGCAGGGTGTCGGTGGTCAGGGGCGCGGTCATGAGCGGGGTGTTCCTCGGCGGTCGGTGGGGTGCGGGTGGGTCAGGCGGCGGGCTGGAGCAGGTCCCAGCGGTTGCCGTACGGGTCCTGGAAGACGGCGACCGTGCCGTACGGCTCGTGGCGCGGCTGCTCCAGGAAGGTCACGCCCGCGGCCGTCATCCGGGCGTGGTCGCGGGTGAAGTCGTCGGTGTGCGGGAAGAAGCCGACCCGGCCGCCGGTCTGGTCACCGATCCGGGCGCGCTGCCGCTCCCCCTTCGCGCGGGCGAGCAGCAGTCCGGTTCCGACGCGGCCGTCGTCGGGCTCGACGACGACCCAGCGGGAGCCGTCGGGCCGGGTCGTGTCCTCGGCCAGCCGGAAGCCGAGGGCCTCGGTGAAGAAGCGGATCGCCTCGTCGTGGTCGTCCACGACGAGGGTGACCAGGGCGATGCGTCTCATCGGCACCTTTCCGGGGGGGGATCGACCGGAGAGGTTATACGTAAAACCCACGGATGCGCCAGTCCGGGCGGAGGCGGCGTCGGGGATCGCGGGAACCGGGACGGGAGGGGCCCGGGTCCGCGGACCCGGGCCCCTCCCGCCGTCCGTCGCGCGCGGTGGCGCGGCTACGGGTAGGTGTACGTGTTCAGCGCGGCGACGGCTGCCGCCGGGTCGCCGAGGTCGTAGCGGTCCACCGCGAGGTAGGTGGGCTTCTTGCGGGCGGCCGGCTCGCAGAACCGGCGGGCGCGGTCGGCGAGTTTGGCGTTGTCGGTACGCGCCGTGGAGGCCATCGGGACGTCCCGGAAGTGGTTCATGACGAACAGCGGGCGGAAGCCGGGCTCGGTGCGGGTGAGCGGGAGGGTGGTCCCGGCGTCGTACCAGCGGCTGTGGCAGGACCAGTCGGAGGCGCCGACGCCCGGGCCCATGGACCAGTGGTTCTCCACCGTCCACTCGCGCTGGTACATCACCCCGAAGGTGTCACGGGTGACGCCGCGGGCCGCGTCGGAGGCGCGGGTGCTGTCGGTGAAGATCAGCAACCGGTGCCCGGCGGCGGCCAGTTCGGCCATCGTGGGCCATCCGTTCTGCCGCACCCCGGTCCGGTCCGGCCGGTACAGCACGTCCTGGAGACCGTCGACGCGGGCGAGTTCGGCGCGCAGTACCTCCTGGTCGACGTAGTCCTCCAGGAACACGGTGACGAACTGGTCGGGGTGGGAGCGCAGGAAGTCCACGATCCGCTGGAGGTCGACCCAGAGGGCGACGGGCCGGCTGACCAGGGTGCAGCTGTTGTGGCAGAGGATCGCGCCGTCCGGGGTCTGGTGGATGTCCAGCATGAATCCGCGGACCCCGTCGGCGAGTTGGCGTTCGATGCCGCGGGTCTGATTGGGGAAGAGGTTGACGAAGGGCGGGGCGAAGCCGCCGTCGACGCCGTTGGCGTAGGCGTTGTGGGAGGTCAGGAAGGTGACCTGGTCGAGGCTGCGGCGGTCCGGGGGCGGCATCGGGGAGGTGACGGGGGTGACCGGGGTGAGGTACCAGGCGGCGAGGTCGCCGGGGGCGGCGCCGACGGGGAGCGGAGCGGGGTGGACGGCACCGGCGGGCTTGGGGGCGACGGCGAGGCGGCGGTCCGGGCTCCCGGGTGCGGCGAGGGTGAAGCGGCCGTCTCCCACGGGGGTGATGCTCCACGGGGCGTCGGCGCTGCCGCAGGGGACGGTCCGGGCCCGGTCACCGGCCCGGCCGAGGCAGGAGCCGGGGGCGTCGGTGTTCTCCAGGAGGTGGGTGGAGCCCTCCGCCCGCAGGCGCCACTGCTGGCGGTCCTCGTCGCCGCGGGGTCTGTGCTGCTCGACGGCGCCGCCGCGGTCGGAGGCGTTGAGTCCGGTGACGGCGCTCTGCACGTAGTAGGCGCCGGGCGGTGGGACCGCGTCGGCGCCCGCGGCCCGTCCCGGTGCCGCGATCGTCGCGGCCAGCGCGACGGTCGCGACGCAGGCGGCCAGTACGGCGTGGGGGGTGCGCATGGTGGGTGCCCTTCGTCCGGGCACGGCCGTCGCGCGGCGGGACGCCGGCGCGCGACGGCCGTGACGGCGGGTGGTCAGGTGCATGACACCACGGCGCACCGTCCGTGTCAGCAGTACAGGTTGCCGCCGGGCGTCGTCCCGAGGATCTGGGCGAACTGCTGGTACTTGGTCACCCGGCTCTGCACCTGCGCCGGGTTGCGCCCGTCGCACTCCAGCGAGCCGTTGATGCTGCGGATGGTGTGACCGAAGCCGGCCTGGGAGACCATGGCGTTGTGCGCGGTCATCGACCCGGGGCCGGTCTGGGTGTTCCAGTACCACAGGGCGGTCTTCCAGGCGACGGCCGCGTCGTTCTGCACCAGCCAGGGGTTGCCCAGCAGGTCGATGCCGAGGGCGTCACCCGCCGCCTTGTAGTTGAAGTTCCAGCTCAGCTGGATCGGCCCGCGCCCGTAGTAGGCGGCCTGCCCGGCCGGGCAGCCGTAGGGCTGTCCCCAGTCGCAGTAGTGCGGGTAGTTGGCGGTGTTCTGCTCCACCACGTGCACCAGACCGCCCGTTTCATGGCTGACGTTCGCCAGGAAGGCGGCGGCCTCCTGCTTCTTCACCGTGTCGCTGCCGGTCTTGGCGAAGCCCGGGTAGGCGCTGAGCGCCGCCTTGAGCCCGCTGTAGGTGTAGAAGGAGTTCCGGTTCGGGAACATCTGGTTGAACTGCGCCTCGGAGACCACGAAGTCCCCGACGGGCGCCCCGGGCCCGTTGTCACAGGCGTACGGCTCCCAGTACCAGGTGCTGATGACCGGGTCGTAGCCCGGGTTGGCGTGCTCGGCGATGTACGCCCGGCCGTCGGTGTAGCGCACGATGTCACCGGCGTTGTAGGCCTTCCCGGCCTGCCAGTTCGGGTAGCTGGAGCACGCGGCGGCCGAGGCCGGCGAGGCGGGGAGGAGCACGGGCGCACTGCCGGCCAGGGCGAGCACGGTGAGCGCGGCGGCGATGCGGTGTCTCGACAAGGGTCCAACTCCTTTGCGGGACACGGCCGCTCCGGCGGGACGGCGCTCGAAGGTGCGCCCGCACGCGCGCACCGGTGATCCGGTCACGGGCGGTGGGGCGGCCGTGGTGGGGGGTGTGGAGGCACACTCAACCGCTTTGGTCTGTACCAGTCAAGGGTTTAGACCAGTCACGGTGGCCGATACGCGACGCCCCCTTCCCACACCGGCGCACCGGGGCCTCTGCCCCGCCGACCGAAGCCTCGGCGCACGCCCGCCGGAACCCGGCCGGCCAGGGCCCGGAAGGACGCCGGAAGGGCCCCGGAAGGGCCCCGGAAGGGCACCCACTCCCCTACACATAAGGAAGAAATAAGAGCAGAATGGGCAAGCGCGGCACTCACCGCATACCGCGCTTGGTGCGCGGTCAGGACGACCAGTTAAGGAGACGGTCATGGCCAACGTCTCGCACCCCAGGGGTGACATCGCGGGCCACCCCGATGCCTCAGAAATGCGTGCCCGCTACGACCGGGTCCTCGGCGGTCGCGACGTGGCCCTCGTGGACGGACCGGTGTTCATCCTCGGTCTCTACTGCGCGGTGTCCCCGTGGATCCTCCACTACACGACGAGCCAGCCCGCCCTGGTGCCCCACAACCTGATCGTGGGCATCGCCATCGGGCTCCTCGCCCTCGGCTTCACCGCCGCCCCGGCCCGGATGTACGGGCTCAGCGGCGCCATGTGCGCCGTGGGCCTGTGGATGATCGTCTCGCCGTGGATCGTCGGCGAGAACCCGGACGCGGGAGTCATCTGGAACAACATCGTCATCGGGGCCCTGACGGTGGTCCTCGGCACCGTGTGCCTCGTCACGGCCGCGCGCAGCACCCGGAGGTAGCACCGCGGCCCGGCCCGCGCGGGACCGGTCGGCCCGGGCCTCCGGCCCCGCGAGGAGCGGGTACCGGCCTGCGGGAGGTGGACGGGCGGGGTCGTGGTGGTGAGCGCGGACCACGGGACGCCGTTCCGGCCGTGCTCCGGGGCGGTCTGCCGGACCACGGCCGCCGTCCGCTCGGTCCGGGCGCCCGGGCCGTAGGGCCGCGCCCCCTGCGGACCCCGGCGTCGAACAGGGCGAGGAGCGCGGCGTGATCCATGCCGCCCACCCCCGCACGGCGGCGCCGTCGCGGGCGACGGAGAAGGGGCGGGCCCGGCCACCGGCGTCCGGCGTCCGCCGGGCCCACGCCCCGGCCGGCTCCACCCCCGCCTCCATCCCGCCCGCCGCGCCCCCACCGGCCGGGGCCGGTCCGGTGCGCCCCGGCCGGCCGGGAACGCGTCGGGAATCACACGGCGCGGCCCGCGGGTTACCTTGATCGGCAACAGTGGTCACCCACGTCGAGAGAGGCCGGTCATGGTCGTGAAGGACAGCGAACTGCCCCACCTGCGCCGCTGTGTGGAGCTGGCGGCCGAAGCGCTGGAAGCGGGGGACGATCCCTTCGGCTCGGTCCTCGTCGGCGGGGACGGCACCGTGCTGGCCGAGGACCGCAACCGCACGGCCGCCGGGGACCGCACCCGGCACCCCGAGTTCGCGCTGGCGCGCTGGGCCGCCGAGCACCTGACCCCGGCCGAACGCGCCGCCGCCACGGTGTACACCTCGGGCGAGCACTGCCCGATGTGCGCCGCCGCGCACGCCTGGGTGGGCCTCGGGCGCATCGTGTACGCGGCCTCCTCGGCACAGCTGACCGACTGGCTCACCGAGTTCGGGGCGCCGGCCCCGCCGGTGCGGCCGCTGCCCGTCGCGGAGATCGCACCGGGAGTGGAGGTCGCCGGACCCGTCCCCGAACTCGCTCCCGGGATCAAGGACTTGCACCGGCGGTACCACCGCCGCGACGGCTGACCGGGGGCCGGGCCCGGGCCGTTCCGAGATGCAGGGCCCGAACCCCGGTGTCTACCATCGTCGGGACAGTCAGACCAGGTGCCGCTTCCCTGGTCTCCCCGACGGGGGACGGCGTATGCGCTCGCTTCCGGCGACCCGCCTGATGGCGGGCTACACAGCGTGGATCGTCGTGGCGACCGTCGTGTACCTGGCGGTCCCCGCGACCTGCGCGCCGCTGTGGGCGGCCATCGGTCTGTCGGGCGTCGCCGCCGTCGCGGTCGGCATCCGGGTCAACCGGCCGGCCCGTGCCTGGCCCTGGTGGGTGCTGGCCGCGGGGCTGCTCACGTTCGTCGCGGGCGACACCTACTACAACGTGATGGAGGAGTACTTCGGCGCCTCCAACCCCTTCCCGTCGCCCGCCGACGCGCTCTACCTCCTCAGCTACCCCCTCTTCGCCGTCGGGCTGTCCGGACTCATCCGGTACCGCTACCCGGACCGCGACCTGCCGAGCCTGCTGGACGCGCTGATCGTCACCGCGGGCCTCGCCCTGCCGGTGTGGGTGTTCCTGGTGCAGCCGCTCACCGAGGTGCAGGGACTGACCTGGCAGCAGCGGGCGATCAGCATCGCCTACCCGCTGGGCGACGTCCTGGTGCTGGCCCTGCTGGCGCGGCTGCTCAGCCCGGCCCCGCTCGGCAGCGCGGACCGTTCCATCCGGCTGCTGGTGGTCGGCACCCTCACCCTGCTCTGCTTCGACATCGGCTACGGCATCCTCCAGCTGCGGGCGATGTGGCAGGTCGGCACCCTGCTGGACGCGGGGTGGATCGTCTTCTACGCGGCCTGGGGACTGGCCGCGCTGCACCCCTCCATGGTCCGGCTGACCACCCCACTGCCCCAGCGGCGCTCCCCGTCGCTGCTGCCGCCGCCGCACCGGCTGGTCGTCCTCGCGGTGGCCACCCTCATCGCCCCGGCGATCCTGCTCTACGAGGGGGTGACCCGCACCGCGCACGACGCCACCGTGATCGCCGCGTTCTCGGCGGGACTGTTCCTGCTGGTCATCCTGCGGCTGGGCAGCATGGTCGTCGCCCACCGCCGGGCCGTCTCCCGCGAACTGGCCCTGCACGGCACCGGGGCCAGCCTGGTGGCGGCGGTGCGCCCGAGCGAGGTGGTGTTCTCCTGCCAGACGGCCGTGGACCGGGTCCTCGGCCCGGACGTCGGCCACCGGACGCTGCTGCTGCCCGCGGACCGGGTCGCCGAACTCGCCCCCGAGGGCACCCGCCTCGTCACCCCGGACGCCCTCGGCCCCGAACTCGCCACCGCCCTGCAGGACATGCCCGCCGTCCTGGTGTGCCCGATGACGCAGCCGGACCGCCCGGCCGAGCGCGTGCCCGGGGTCCTGCTCGTCGCGGGCCCCGAGCGGGCCCTGGCGGAGGCATGGGGGCCGCTGGAGATCCTCGCCTCCCACGTCGGGGTGGCGATGGAACGGCTGGTGCTGCGCAAGGAGATCATCCGGCGGGAGAACGAGGCCTACTTCCGCACCCTCGTGCGCAACGCCTCGGACGTCATCCTGATCGTGGAGGACGACGACACCATCCGGTACGCCAGCCCCTCCGCCGCGTCCGTGTTCGGCACCGCCGACCTCACCGGCCAGTCCCTGCCCGGACTGCTCGACCCCGCGGACCGGCAGCGCGCGGTGCGGGAACTGGCGGCCGTGCGGGAACGGCAGACCCGCGCGGGGCACGACCACTGGTGGGTGCGGCGCCGCGACGGCCGGGTCGAGGTGGAGGTGCGCTGCAGCGACTTCCGTGGCGAGCGGACCGTGGCCGGGCTGGTGGTCACCCTGCGGGACGTGACCGAGCAGCGGCGGCTGGAGCACGAGCTGACCCAGCGCGCCTTCCACGACGCGCTGACCGGGCTGCCCAACCGCACCCTGCTGCTGGAACGGATCGAACGCGCCCTGCTGCGGGGCCACCGGGAATCGTCCCTGGTGTGCCTGCTCTTCATCGACCTGGACGACTTCAAGCTGGTCAACGACACCCTCGGGCACGCGGCGGGCGACGGCCTGCTGGTCGCCGTCGGCAACCGGCTCTCCCGGGCCCTGCGACGCACCGACACCGCCGCCCGGCTCGGCGGGGACGAGTTCGCGGTGCTGATGGAGGACGCCCGCGAGCCGCGGGACGCCGAGGTGCTCGCCGCGCAGATCATCCAGACCGTCGGCCGGCCCTTCGAGCTCGCCGACGAGGCGGTCACCGTCTCCGCCAGCGTCGGGCTCGCCACGGCCCGCGACAGCTCCGACGCTCAGGAGCTCCTGCGCCACGCCGACCTGGCCCTGTACGCGGCGAAGGCCGCCGGCAAGCGGCAGTGGCGGCGTTTCCGGCCGCTGCTGCAGGACCGCATGACCGAACGGCACGACCTGCAGACGCAGCTGGCGCGGGCGGTGGCCGGCAAGGAGTTCACGCTGCGCTACCAGCCCGTCGTCGACATCACGGCCGGGGAGGTCGTCGGCTTCGAGGCCCTGGTCCGCTGGCCGCAGGCGCCCCGCGCGTCCGTGCCGCCCGAGCGGTTCATCGGGCTCGCCGAGGAGACCGGGCACATCACCCCGCTCGGCTCCTGGGTCCTGGAGAACGCGGTCCACGACATCGCCGGCCTGCAGCGCACCCACGGCACGGACCGGCCGCCGTACGTCAGCGTGAACGTCTCGGCACGCCAGTTCCGGGACGCCGGGTTCGTGGAGCAGGTCGGGGAGGCCCTGCGCACGCCGGGACTGGTGCCCGGCTCCCTCCAGCTGGAGCTCACGGAGACCGTGCTGCTGCGCCACGACGACCGGATCCGTTCGGTCCTGGACTCGCTGAAGGACCTCGGCGTGCACATCGCGGTCGACGACTTCGGCACCGGCTTCTCCTCGCTGCGCTACCTGCGCGACTTCCCCATCGACGTGCTGAAGATCGACAAGACCTTCATCGACGACATCACCCAGGACGCCCAGCAGGTGGCGCTCGTCGAGGGCATCGTGCGGATCGCCGACACCCTCGGACTGCAGGTGATCGCCGAGGGCATCGAGCAGTCGGACCAGCGCGACCTGCTGGCCGGCATGGGGTGCCGCTTCGGCCAGGGCTACCTGTACGCGCGGCCCATGACGGTGGAGGAGAGCGCCCACGTGCTGCGCCGGCCCGGCCGTCGGCACTTCGCGCCCGGCCCCCGCCCGGCCGGACGCACGGGGGTCCGGGCGGACGGCGAGGAGCAGGCCGCGCGGGCCGCCCGGGTGCGCCGGCGGGCCCACCACGCGGAACTGGACCGGCTCCGGCGCACCAGCCCGATGAGCGACGCGGTCCTGGACGAGGTGCGCGGGCGCCACATCCGCAGCGGCGACCACTGGCTGATCGACTTCGCGTCCTGCAACTACCTCGGCTTCGACTGGGACCCGGAGATCATGGCCGCCGTCGAGCCCGCCGTGCGCGCCTGGGGCACGCATCCGAGCTGGTCACGGCTGCTGGGCAGTCCGCGGCTGTACCCGGACATCGAGGAGCGCCTGGCCGCGCTGCTGGGCGCCCCCGACACCCTGCTGCTGCCGACGCTCACCCTGATGCACTCCTCGGTCGTCCCCGTGCTGGCCGACCAGGGCCACGTGTTCGTGGAGGCGACCGCGCACCGCACCCTCTACGACGGCTGCGTCGTGGCGCGCGCCCAGGGCGCCACCCTGCACCGCTTCCACGCCGAACGGCCGGACGAGCTCGGCACCCTGCTGGACTCGGTGCCGACGGGCACCCCCCGGCTGGTCTGCCTGGACGGCGTCAACAGCATGAGCGGCGACATCCCGGACCTGCCGAACCTGGCGGCGGTCTGCCGGGCCGCGGGCGCCACCCTGTACGTGGACGACGCCCACGGGTTCGGGGTGATCGGCGAACGCGGGCCCGACGAGCCGTGCCCGTACGGCCTGCGCGGCAACAGCATCGTGCGCCACACCGGGGAGAGCTACGACTCCCTCGTGCTCACCGGCGGGTTCTCCAAGGCCTACTCGTCGCTGCTGGCGTTCCTCGCGCTGCCGACGGACCTGAAGAACCGGCTGAAGACGGCGGCGGCGCCCTACCTGTACTCGGGGCCCTCCCCGACGGCGTCCCTGGCCACCGCGATGGCCGGCCTCGACGTCAACGACCGGCGCGGTGACGGCTTGCGGGCCGGTCTGTACCGCAGGACGGTGCGGCTGCTCGACCACCTCGACGACCTCGGGGTGGACACCCTGAACACCGACCGGCTGCCCATCGTGGAGATCCCGCTGGCCGACCCGGACGACCTCGACGCGGTGGGCTCGTTCCTGTGGGACGAGGGCATCTACGTGACGCTGGCGGCCTACCCCCTCGTGCCGCGGGACCGGGTCGGCTTCCGGGTGCAGATCACGGCGCTCAACTCCGACGAGGACATGGACCGGCTGGCCGGGACGCTGACCCGGCTGGCGGCGCGCTTCCCGCTGCGGGCGAAGGCGAGGGACCGGACGTCATGACCACCCACAACGACGACGTGGACTGGGACCGCTGGCCGGTCGCCGACTACCTGGCCGAGAACTACCGCGACGTGCACCCCTCGGACGCCGCGGTGATCGCGCACCACAGCGCCTACTACCGGCGGCTGCCGCGCGGCTCGGTGGACCGGTCGGTGGAGTTCGGGGCGGGCCCGAACCTGTATCCGCTGATCCTCGCGTCGGCGGTGAGCCGGCGGATCGACGCCGTGGAGGCCGGGGCGAGCAACGTGGCCTACCTGGAGCAGCAGCTCCAGCACCGTCCGGACGCGAGCTGGGAGGAGTTCCACGCGCTGTGCCGGCGGCTCGAACCGGACGTGCCCCCCACCCTCGCGGGAGCGCTCGCGCCGGTGCACGTCATCCACGGCGACGTGCGCGACCTGCCGCCGGGCAGGTACGGCCTCGCCTCGATGCACTTCGTCGCCGAGGGCGCCACCGAGGACCTCGCGGAGTTCGCCGCCTTCTGCCGCGCCTTCGTCCGCACGGTGCGCCCCGGCGGCCACCTGGTGGCGGCGTTCATGGAGAACATGCCGACGTACCGCATCGGTCCGGCCTCCCGCTGGCCGGGCTGCCCGGTCGACCCGGCCACGGTGGAGCGCGTCTTCGCGCCGCTCGCCGGTGAACTCGCGGTCACCCGTATCGACAGCGACACCACCCTGCCGGACTACGGGGACTCCGGGATGGTGCTGCTCACCGGGGTGTCCCGGGGCACGGCCTGACCGGGGCCCGTCGGCCCGGAGGTGCCGGGTCGGCGCCCCGGCCAGGGGCGGGTCAGCGTCCCGGCCGGGGCCGGGTCAGCGTCCCGCCCGGGGGCGGGAGCGGCGGTAGAGGGCGGCCCCGCCGAGGAACAGGGCCGCACCGGCTCCGGCCAGCGCGGCGGTCCCCTCGGAACCGGTCTCGGCCAGCTCGGTGCGCTCGGTGTGCGGAGCCGGGACGGGGGCGGGGAGGGGGTGCGGGGGCACCTCGGACGGCGGGGGCGCCGGGTCGTCCGCGTCCTCCTCGGCGCAGGTGTTGCCCAGGGCCGGGTTCAGCAGTCCCACGACGTCCGCCGTGTTCCCGCACGCGTTGACCGGCAGGTCCACCGGCAGCTCGACGGTGTTGCCGGAGACCAGGCCGGGCGACCCGGCCGCGCTCCCCTCCGCCCCGGCGTCGGCGTGCGCCGGCCCGGCCACGGCCAGCGCGCCGGACGCGGCGGCGAGGACGATCATGCCGCTTCGAGTGATCCGTCCCATCGTTTCCTGCCTTCCGGACGTCGTCGCGGGCGCTCGCCCGCACCCGGCTCAACGCGGAGACCCGCCGACGGGTGCGGCCCGGCCGGATGTCGTCCCGCGTTCACCCCGTCGGGTGGCCCGCGGCTCGAACCCCGGGCAAAGGCGTCGAACGCGCGCCGGTCCCGCGGCCCTCCCCGGCGCCGGGCCGGCCCCCGTCCGGCCGACAGGCGGGTCCGGCGCGGTCCGCCTAGGGTGAGCGGGGGCACCGGTTCCCGGTCCGCGCAGCGCTGCTGGAGGCATCCATGCCGATCAAGCTGTCCACGCGACCGCCGGTCCGCAGTTGCGCGGTGACCGGCGCGGTCGGGCTGGCCCTGCTGGGCCTCGGGCTGCCGGCCGCGGTCACCGCGGGGACGACCGAGCGGGACGAGCCGAATCTGAGCCGGTTCTACGACCAGCGGATCACCTGGTCGACGTGCGACGGCATGGAGATGCCCGAGGACCTGCAGTGCGGGAGGATCACCGTCCCCGTCGACTACGCCGCGCCCGGGAAGGGCACGCTGGAGCTGGCCCTCGCCCGCTACCGGGGCACCGGCGACCCGCGCGGTTCCGTGGTGGTCAACTTCGGCGGCCCGGGCGGTTCCGGCGTCCTGGGGCTGGCCCACGGCGGCAAGGAGTTCATGGACCTCACCGACGACTACGACGTGGTCTCCTTCGACCCGCGCGGGGTCGGCCGCTCCGCCCCGGTCAGCTGCGGCGCGGAGGCCACGGGGCAGGCGCTGGAAGCCACGGACGGCGAGGACCTGAACCCTCGCCGGGCCATGACGCAGCTGCGCGAGGTGGCCGCCGAGTGCGCCGAGCACTCCGGCCCGGTCCTCCCCCACATCGGCACCGTGGACGTCGCCCGCGACCTCGACGTCATGCGGGCGGTCCTCGGCGACGAGAAGCTGAACTACCTGGGCTTCTCCTACGGCACCCGGCTGGGCGCGGTGTACGCGGCGCGGTTCTCCGACAAGGTCGGCCGGTTCGTGCTGGACGGCGTCGACACGCTGACCGAGCCGCTGGCCGAGCAGGGGCTGGCCGCCGCGGCGGGGCAGCAGCAGGCGCTGGAGTCCTTCCTCACCTGGTGCACCGAGGACATCGCCTGCCCGTTCGGGCAGGACGCTCGCACGGCGCGCCGGCAGGTGCTGGACCTGGTGGAGTCCCTGGACGAGAACCCGGTGGCCACGGACTTCGGCTTCGAGTTCACCGGTCAGGACCTCGCCGGGGCGATGGGCCAGGGCCTGTACAGCAGGGAGTTGTGGCCCCTGCTGCAACGGGCCCTGGCCCAGCTGATGGAGGACGGCGACACCCGTGGCGTGGAGGCGTTCGCGACGGGCGGGGTGACCGCTCCGCTGCCGGTGCGCGAGCACGAGCCGCTCGCCGACGAGGAGGAGATACCGCTGGACAACCTCCCGGCGGCGCTGATGGCGGTGAACTGCGCGGACGACCCCGACCGCCCGTCCGCCGACCAGATCACCCGGGCCCTGCCGGGGCTGCGCGCCCGCTACGAGAAGGCCTCGCCGGTGTTCGGTCCGTACCGGCTCGCGCAGGTGCTGATGTGCTACGGCCGCCCGAAGGGCACCGACTACATCCGCGAGCACGTCAAGGACCTGGACACGCCGAGGGTGCTGCTGGTGGGCACGCGGGGCGACCCCGCGACGCCGTACCGCTGGACGGTGGAGACGGCCGAGCGGCTGGGTCCGTCGGCGGTGGTGCTCGACAACCGGGCGGAGGGGCACACCGGCTACGGCTCGTCGAAGTGCGTGCAGCGCAAGGTCGACGACTTCCTGCGGTACGGTTCCCTGCCCCGCGACGGGAGTTCGTGCGGCTCCGAGCAGGACACCGCCGGCTGAGCGGGACCGGCCGGACCGGCGGACGTGTCCGGACTTTCCCCCGATGCCGTACTCGTGATTCGGCTCTATGGTGCTGTCATGGAGCACGATCTGAGTCCCACGACCCTTGCCGAGCTTCGCCGTCCGCGCCCCTACCCCGCGGTGTCCGTGCTGACGCCGACCCACCGGCGCGATCCCCTCAACACGCAGGACCAGGTCCGGCTGCGCAACATGGTCGCCGAGGCCAAGAAGCAGCTGGAGGCCGACCCGTCGGTCAGCCGGGACCGCCGCGCCCAGGTGTTCCAGGAACTCGACCGGGCCCTGTCCGAGGTCGACCTGAGCCACACCGAGGACGGCCTGGTCATCTTCGCCGCCCCGGGGGAGCACCAGGTGTGGACGCTCGCCCGCTCCGTGCCCGAGCGCGTGGTGCTCTCGGACACCTTCCTGACCCGCAACCTGGTCTCCGCCCACACGGCCGAACAGCCGTTCTGGGTACTCTCCGTGTCGGCCGACCGCGCCACCCTGTGGAGCGGCGGGGTGGACCGGGTCGTCGAGGAGACGGCCGGCGACTTCCCCCTCGTCCGCTCCGAGCCGAACTTCGACCCGGAGCGGCAGGAACGGGTGGGCGACCAGCCGAGCAACTTCCGGGACGAGGACACCCGCCGGTTCCTGCGCGCGGCCGACGCGGCCGTGGCCGAGGTGCTGCGCGACCGGCCGCGCCCGCTGTACGTCACCGGGGAGCAGGCGGCGCTCTCGCTGCTGCACGACTCGGGAACCGTCACCCGCGACGCGGTGCACGTCCCGCACGGCGGGCTGGCGGACAGCACGCCCGACGCCGTGTGGCAGGCCCTGCGGCCGGTGCTGGAGGAGCAGGCCCGCCGGCGGACCGAGGGGGTGCTGGAGGCCCTGGAGGCGGCGCGCAGCCGCAAGGAGTACGCCGCGGGCGTGGACGAACTGTGGCGCAGCGCGCGGGAGGGCCGGGTCGGGCTGCTGGCCGTGGAGGAGAACCTGCGGCTGACGGTGCGCGACGACGGCGAGCACCTGGTGCCGGCCGAGGACGGCGACCTGGACGCCCGCGAGGACATCGTGGACGAGATCGTCGAGCAGAGCCTGGAGACGGGCGCCGAGGTCCACTTCGTCCCGGACGGCACCCTCGGCGACGCGGTGGGCATGGCGGGTGTCCTGCGCTACTGAGACGGCCGGCGGGGGTCCCTCCCCGCCGGCCCCGGCCGTGCACAGATGTGCGCATCCCGAACACCCGAGTGACGCACGGTACGGGAGGGGGCGGCGCGTCAACTACCCTTTCCCACAGGTGGATTGGGCCCTCGGGCCGGGCCGGCGAAGGTACCCCGGAGTAACTCCGCGAAGACCGTGACATATGCCGGAGGCACCGCCGTATCGTGTGTTGCCGAATCCCTTACGGGCCGTCGCGCGCTGTGCGACAGTCGTAGCGGTCCCACCGCCTCTGGCCGTACCGTCCCGCATCGGAGTGCGTCATGCCGTCCCACCTCTCCGAGGACCGCCCCGCGGCCCGGCCGCCGGGACCCGGCCCCGTCGACACGCTGCTGACCCGGGCCCGGCGCCTCAAGGGCGACGTGGACGCCGCGCGCAGGGGCGCACCGGCGGACGGGACCGGTCCCGAGGACCGCTGGCAGCGCGCCCTGTACGACCTGACGCTCCATCAACTCGACGACGTCGGACGGTACCTGGCCCAGCTGCGGGACGGTCCGCCGGGCGCCGGTGGCCCGGCACCCGCCGGGTCCTCCCCGTCCGCGCGCACGTCCCTGCTGAGCCGCGTCGGCAGCGCCGAGTGGAACCTGCTCACCGACGAGGCCACCTGGTCGGAGGAGCTGTTCCGCATCCTGGGCCGCGACCCGGGTACCGCCCCCCTCACCCTCGACGAACTGCCCTCCCTGGTGCACGAGGAGGACCGGCCCGCCCTGACCGGGATGGTCACGGACTGCCTGATCGACGCCCGGCCCATCGACGGGGAGTTCCGCGTGGTGCGCCCGGACGGCGCCGTGCGGACCGTGCACATGATGGGGGAACCGGTGCTCGGCGCCGACGGCGGCACCGCCTCGATGTGGGCCGTGCTGCGCGACGTCAGCGAACTGAGGCGCTGCCGCCGGGCGGTGAGCGAGAGCCGGGCGTCGCTGCGCACCGCGCGGCCGGCCGCCGACCCGGCCGGGGACCGGCTCGTCACCGAACTGCGGGACGCCGTACGGCCGGTGTGGCGCGGCTCCCTGCGCCTGCCGCCGGCCGGGCCCGGTGCCCTGGAGGTCGCCGCGCTCTCCCTGCCCGCGTCGGCCGCGCCCGGGAGCGGTGGTGACTGGTACGACGCCCAGCATCTGCCCGACGGCACCGTGCAGCTCGCCGTCGGCGATCTGACCGGCCAGGGGATCGGGGTGCCCTCGGCGCTGGCGATGCTGCTCGGCGCCGTACGGGCCCTCGGCACGGCGGGCACCGCGCCCGGACCGCTGATGGCCTGTCTGAACCGGCTGGTGGACGCCGCCGTCCACCCCGTGCTCGGCAGCGCCCTCTGCCTGCGCTACCGGCCCGGCTCCCGCTCCCTGGTGTGGGCGCAGGCCGGACACCCCGCCCCGCTGCTGTTCCGCGACGGGACGGGGCGGATCCTCGACACGCCGGACGGCGTGCTCCTCGGCGCCGCCGCCGACCCCCGGTTCGGGGAGGCGACCACGACACTGGAGGCCGGCGACCTGCTCCTGCTGCCCACCGGGGGTCTGCTGCCCGGACCGTCGGCAGCCGCGGGGGCACACCGGCTGCTGGCCCTGGCCCCGCACCTCACCCGGACCACCACCGCGCAGGACTGCGTCCGTGCGGTGGCCCACGAGCTCGGGGAGGAACGGCGCGAGGACGACGGCTGTCTGCTGGCCGCCAGGGTCACCGCGTAGGGCACGGTCCCGGACGCACGCGTGCCGCCCCGGGGGCCTCCGGGTCACACCGTGGCCCCCGCGCCGCCCTTCCCCCGCGGCTTCGGCAGCGCCCGTTCGATCTCCTCCCGCAGTTCCTCGATCCGCGGGTAGCCCGAGTACGCGGCGGTCAGCCGGTACATCTCGCGCAGCCGGTCCCAGGTGCGGTGGGAGGAGTTCTGCCCCATCGACACCAGCGCGAGCCGGGCGAACCGGTCCGCCTGTTCGGGGTCGTCGGCGATGAAGCAGGCCGAGGCCATGGAGAGGAAGTCGAAGATCTTCGACCGCTGCTGGGCGTCCACCCGCAGCGCCAGCGCCTTGTCCGCGTAGTGCTGGGCGTGCGTCGCCGCCTGCGGCTCGAACTCCGCGAGCGTGCGGTACGCCAGCGCCTGCATCCCGTACAGGTCCGCCTCGTTGAACAGCTGCATCCAGCTCGGCGGCGGCACGTCCCCCTTGTCGGAGACGAACAGGTCCTCGGCCCGGCCCAGGGTGCGGCGCATCGCCTGCCCCTTGCCCATGGACGCCTGCGCCCACGCCTCGACGGTGTGGAACATCGCGCGGGTGCGCGGCAGCACCTCCTCGCCGGAGCCCGACTGGGCCAGCTTCATCAGGTCCATGGCGTCGTCCGGCCGGCCCAGGTGCACCATCTGACGGGCCGCCCGGGACAGCGCCTCACCGGCCCGCGGCCGGTCGCCGCCCTCCCTCGCGGCGTGCGCGGCGATGACGAAGTACTTCTGGGCCGTGGGTTCCAGGCCGACGTCGTGCGACATCCAGCCCGCCAGCACGGCGAGGTTGGCCGCGACGCCCCACAGGCGCCGCTGGAGATGGGGTGGATGGTGGTAGGAGAGCATGCCGCCCACCTCGTTGAGCTGGCCCACCACCGCCTTGCGCTGGAGGCCGCCGCCGCGCGCGGCGTCCCAGGCCCGGAACACCTCCACGGAGCGCTCGAGTTCCTCGATCTCCTGCGACCCGATGGGGGCGGCCTCGTACCGGTCGAACCCGGCGGGGTCGGCGTGCAGGGGACGGGAGCCGGGAGCGTCGGCCACCAGGGCAGGGTCGGAGTGCAGCCAGTCGTGCATGGCGCTGCTGAGTGCGGATCCCGCGGCGAGCGCGGCGCCCGCGCCCACCAAGCCGCGTCGGTTGAGCATGAGGTCCATTCCCGTGAATTCGGTGAGGACCGCAGCCGTCCGCTCGGGCGCCCACGGCACGTCGTCGGGATGTTCCGCACTCCCGCCGCGCGACCGTTTCCCCGCACGCCCGTGCCGGACCAGACCGAGGTCCTCGATGGTCACGACACGGCCGAGACGCTCGGTGAACAGCGCCGCCAGTACCCGTGGCACGGGATCGCGCGGGATCTCTCCCATGTCGATCCACCGCCGCACCCGGGAGGTGTCGGTCGCCAGCTGCGGGTGGCCCATGGCCGCCGCCTGCCGGTTGACCAGCCTCGCGAGTTCGCCCTTGGACCAGCCGGCCAGGCCGAACAGGTCCGAGAGACGGGTGTTGGGTTGTCCGCTCACGTCAAGCCCCCAGGTTCTCGGCTGAGTTGACAGTAGCCCCGGGAAAGTTGCCGGGCGACTATTCGCCAGGGTTCGCCAGGGTGCGCCAGATGGTGTGCCAGGGGACATCGGGTGTCGAGTAGGAATGCGCCACCACGACCCGGCGGCCGCGGGGACACTCCCCAGGGTGTGCCGGGCTCCGGGCCGGGTGGTGCGCTGTCGTCGCAGGCACACGAAGGGATCTGTTTCGCCCATGTACGCAGCATCGTCCTCCGTGTCCGCCCCGCCCCGGCTCCGTCCGCGTCCGGCGGACGGCGGCCCCTACCTCGCCCCCGCGCGCCCGGCGGCCCCGGCCCTGGGCGCACCCAGGGCACGCCGCGCCGCGGGGCCCGGCACACAGCCGCTCAGCGGCCGGCTCGACCTGTCCGGGCCCCAGGGCTCCCAGTTGCGCACGGCGATCGCCTCGGTGCAGCGCATCTGCCCCGAGTTCGCGCCGGTGCAGGTGCTGCGGCGGACCGGGCGGTCCGTCCTGCTGGTCGGGACGACCGGCAGGAGCACGGCGGTCGCCAAGTGCTTACTGGACCACTCGCCCGCCTGGTCGGAGCGGATCCGCCACGAAATAGCGGCCTACCGCTCGTTCGTCCGGCACCGCCCGCCCGTGCGGGTGCCCCGGCTGATCGCGGCGGATCCGGACCACTGCACGCTGGTGATCGAGCGGATGCCGGGCCGCGCGGCGGCGCTCCAGCGGCACCCGGTCGAGGCACCGCCCCGGGCGGACATCAGGGCGGCCCTCGGCGCGGTCTGCCGGCTCAACGCCTGGCGGCCGCCGGCGGGCACGTTCGACGCCCCGCTGGACTACGCGGCCCGCATCGCCCGCTACCACGAGCTGGGCCTGCTCACCGACCGGGACCTGGGCGACCTGCAGAAGCTGCTGCACGGCATCGCGCACGCGGCCGGGCGGCAGGGCATGGGCCAGTTCTGCCACGGGGACGCGCTGCTGTCCAACATCCTGATGTCGCCGGCGGGCCCGGTGCTGGTCGACTGGGAGCACGCGGGGTGGTACCTGCCGGGCTACGACCTGGCGACGCTGTGGGCGGTCCTCGGGGACGCCCCGGTGGCCCGGCGGCAGATCAGCCAGATCGCGCAGGCGGCCGGCCCGGCCTCCCGCGACGCGTTCCTGGTGAACCTGATGCTCGTGCTGACCCGGGAGATCCGGACGTACGAGACGGCCGTGCAGCGTTCGATGCACGAGGCGGCCCCGGCCGTGCCGGGCGCGCCCCAGCCGAGTGCGGCGGCCACCGGCGAGGAGCAGCGGCTGCTGCTGCGGCGGCTGCACGACGACTGCCAGCTGGCCCGCCGGGCCGTGCGCGCGGCGGTCGGCACCCGCTGAGCGGGGCGACGGCCCGCGCGGCGCCCCGGTCCGCGGTGACAGGCCGGCGCGGTGACACGAGGTCCGCGGTACGTCCGGAGACGGACGCGCCGCGGACCGTTCGCGTTCCGGCGGCACGTCGGGCTCGTGCGGGGAGCCGGAAGGGGCCACGCGGGAGGGGCCGGGAGGGACCGGGGAGCCGTGCGGGTGGGACCAGGAGGAGCCGTGCGGGAGGGACCGGGGGCTCAGCCCTGCTGGAACAGCTCCGCCGGCAGGGGCTTGAGGAGGGCGTACAGGTCGTCGGTGATGGGGCGGTCCCAGGCGGCGATGGTGACCAGGACCTTGTCGCTCCGGTCGAACTGCACGCACGAGATGCGGCTCTCGGAGAGCTTCACGCGGCGCACGATCAGCAGGTTGTCGCCCTGCATCACCGGCACGTCCTCGGTGCCGACGACGGTGATGTCCTCGTCGTTCTCCAGTGCGAGCAGCAGCTGCCCGACCTCGAAGGGGATCTCGTCCTCGGGGATGTCGCGCGCCGGGGAGCCCTCCGGCAGATTGCCGATGATCATCGCGGGGCCCCGGCCGCCGAACAGGTCGTACCGCAGGAAGACGCCCTGGCAGCTGCCGTCGGGGGCGGGCAGCAGGCCGGCGCCCAGGTTGCCGGGCCAGTCGCCCGGGTCCATGGCCAGTACGTCGAAGTCGGGCCCGGCGGGCGTGGCGCTGCGGCGGCGGAGGAACGACATGCCGCCATGGTACGTGGCCGGGCCCCGGTCCACGTCGTGGGCCACCGCCCGTCCCCGCGTCGCACGGACGTGCGAACGCCGGTGCGCGGGCCCCGGCCCCGCCGTCCTCCTGCCGGAGCGGGTCTATTCCTCGGCGGGAGCCGGCGGGACGACCGCGACGGGGCCGGCGGCGTGCAGCAGGACCGCCTGGGTGACGGACCCCATCATGCGGGCCGGCGCCAGCAGCCGCCGCCGGTGGCGTCCCACGACGACCAGGTCGGCGCCCCGGGAGGCGTCCACCAGATGGCCCGCCGCGTCGCCGGGCAGGGTGAGGATGTCGACGGCGACCTCGGGGTGGCGTTCGCGGTGGGGGGCGAGGAAGCCCCGGGCGAGGACGCGGTTCTCGTGTTCGACGGCGTCCTGGTCGATGCCCGGCGGGGGCATCTCCCCGGGCAGCATCCAGGTCTGCAGCGGCCACGGGTAGGCCGTGACCACGGACAGCCGTGCGCCGCGCAGGGCCGCCTCGCCGAGGGCGAAGGCGAGGGTGGCCTCGTCGGGACTGTCCACGTTGAGCCCGGTCACCACCCGGGGTCCGGGTTCGGGCGGGGCGTCGCCCTCGTTCTCGCGGGGGCGGGGCACGACGACGACCGGGCACTCGGCATCGCGGGCCGCGGCCAGCGAGTTCGAGCCGAGCAGCAGACTGGCGAAGCCGCCGCGGCCCCGGGAGCCGAGCACCAGCAGCCCCGCGGTGACGCCCAGTTCCGGCAGGACCGCGCCGGGGGCGCCGTCGAGGGCGGTGTACTCGACCTCCGGCAGGCCGGTGCGGCCCTTCAGGTGGTCGCGCACCTGTTCCAGCACGGGGTCGTCGTCCGGATCGGGCGGCGCCGCGGCCAGGGCCTCGGCCTGCGGCCAGGGGGCGTACTGGCGTACGTGCACCACCCGCAGCGGGGCTCCGCGCCGGTGCGCGGCGTCGAGGGCCCAGTCCAGGGCGCGCAGGCTGTCCTGCGAGCCGTCGACCGCCGCCACGACCGGCTGGATGCTCATGGGTGTCTCGCCTCCGGGGTACGACGTTCGGCTTCCGCCGGGCCAGCCTGGCTCAGACCCGGCCCGGGCACGGTGTTTCCTCCCGCGTGTCCGGAAAATCGACATGAACACCCGTCGGCGGGCGGGCACCTCGCGCGCCGCGCACCGAACCCGGCGCGGGCGCCCGCACGGGCGAGCTCACGTCAGGTCGAACTCCCCCTCCCGGGCCCCGGACACGAACGCGCCCCACTCCGCCGGGGTGAAGATCAGGGAAGGGCTCTCCGGGCGGCCGCTGTTGCGCATCGCGATGAAGCCCTCCACGAAAGCGATCTGGACATCGCCCAGGCCGCGGCTGCTGGACTGCCACTGTGCGTTGCTGAGGTCCAGGTCCGGCTTGTCCCAGCCCGTCAGCGGGCGTTGTTGGGTGGTGCTCTCGGCCACGTCCGTGCTCCTCCCGGCTTCGTCGTCCGCGGCCAGCCTAGCGAGCGGCCCCGAACCTAGACAGGCCACGTGAGGAGTACCTTTTCCGGACGTCGCGCCGGACGGGCGTCGGCCACCGGGCCCGTCACCCGCCGGCCGTCGGCGTGGACGGGCGGCGGACGGGTCCGGTGGCCGGGGGCTGCGGGCGGGTGGTGGTCCGGCGCGGGGCGAGCGGCCCCGCCCCGGGAGGCGGTGGCACGCGGGTCTGCCGGAGGCTTTTCGCGGGTCTTCCGGAGGACCGTTGAACACGGGGCGACCTGCGGACGTACTGCTGGGGACGGACCCCGTGACGGGTCCTGTTCGCCATGCCATCGCACCACCGCACGGAAGGACCTCCGGGTGTCGCTCTTCACTCGCTCCCGCAGGCTGTCGGACGCTCCCGGGAACGGGGCGGACCCGGACGACACCGCCCGGGACGACACCCCCGGGGAGACGCCTGCGCCGGACACCCCGGAGCCGGGCAGGGCTCTCGGGGCGGTGGATGCGGGAGAGGACGAGGGCCAGCAGGAGGGCGGAGGTCGGCGGAAGGACGGCGGCGTACGGGCGAACGGGGCCGTGCCGAGGCCCGGAGCCGACGCCCCGGCGGACGCGGAACCCGGGCCCGGACCGGATCCCGGACGCCCCGCGGACGCCGGGTCCGACCGAACGGAGTCGGCCCGGGCCGGGGGTCCCGAGGCCCCCCGGCCGCAACACACCGAGGCCCCCCGGCCCGAGGGGACCGACACGGCCGAACCCGGGGACACCACCGACGGCGCCGAGCCCGAGCGGCCCAACGCGACGGAGGGCGAGCCCGCCGCCCCGGCGGACGAAGTGCCCGCGCGTCACCCCGAGCCCCGACCCCGATCTGAGCCCCAGCCACCACCACAACCCCAGCCCCAATCAGAGCCACAGCCACAGCCACAGCCACACCCCGACGCCACCCCGCGCCCGGAGCCCCGCCACCCGTCCACCGCCCCGGCGGAGCCCGACCCCGCCGAGCAGGCGGAACGAGGGCGCGCCGGGCGGACGGAGCCCGAGCCCGCCCGGCCGACGACACCGGCGCCCGCCGCCCCGGCGGAGCCCGGTGCCACCGGGCGCACGCAGTCGTCCGCCGCCCCGCAGGCGCCCTCGGAGGAGACCCCGCCCGCCGGACGGTCCGCCTGGCGCCGCCGGTATCCGCGGGCGGCACGAGGCGTCACCGTCGGCACGACGGTGCTGGCCGGGGCCCTGGTGCTGTTCGCGCTCCTCGTCCCGAACCGCGTGGAACGGCTCGCCCCCGAGGCGTTCCTGCGCCTGCCTGCCGAGGGCATCCTCCTCGCGGCCCTGCTGCTCGCGCTCCCGCCGCGCCCGCGCCGGATCACGGCGGTCGCGACCGGCATCCTGCTCGGGCTGCTCACCGTGCTGAAGTTCCTCGACATGGGCTTCCACCAGGTGCTGGCCCGGCCGTTCGACCTGGTCCTCGACTGGATCCTGCTGGACGACGCCACGGACTTCGTCCGGGAGTCGTTCGGGCGGGGCGGTCAGGTGCTGGCCGTCGTCGGGGCGGTCGTGCTGTTCGTCCTGCTGCTCCTGCTGATGACGCGGGCCACGGTCCGCCTCACCCGTGTGATGACCCGCCACCGTGCCGCCGCCGCCCGCACCACGCTGGTGCTCTGCGTCGTGTGGATCACCTGCGTCACCCTGGGCGTTCAGGTGTCCGGCGTGCGGGTCGCCACCAAGGGCACGGCGGAGATGCTGGGCAACCGGGTGGAGCAGGTGCAGGCGGGCATCCGGGACGCCCGGGTCTTCCGCAAGCAGGCGGCCGTCGACGCGTTCGCGGACGTCCCGCCCGATCAGCTGCTCACCGGCCTGCGCGGCAAGGACGTCCTGTTCACCTTCGTGGAGAGCTACGGCCGGACCGCGATCGACCACCCGGAGATGGCCGCGGAGACGGACGCGGTCCTGACCGAGGGCACCGAGCGGCTGACGGCTGCCGGGTTCGGTTCCCGCAGTGGCTGGCTGAAGTCGCCGGTCACGGGCGCCGGGAGCTGGCTGGCCCACTCGACGTTCCTGTCCGGCCTGTGGATCAAGAACCAGCAGCGGTACCGCAGCCTGACCACCAGCGACCGGATGACCCTGACCAACTACTTCCGCCGGGCCGGCGACTGGCGCACCGTCGGCATCGTGCCCGGGGTGCGGCGGGCCTGGCCGGAGGGGAAGTTCTTCGGCCTGGACCACATCTACGACTCCGAGCACCTCGGCTACCACGGGCCGTACTTCAGCTGGACGCCCGTACCCGACCAGTTCACGATGGAGGCGTTCCAGCGGCTGGAGCACGGCAAGGAGGACCGCCCTCCGATCATGGCCGAGATCATCCTGGCGTCCAGCCACAACCCCTGGTCCCCCATCGCCCGCATGATCGACTGGGAGGACCTCGGGGACGGGTCGGTCTTCCACCGCATCAAGAAGGAGGGCACCGACCCCAAGAAGGTCTGGAAGAACCCGGAGAGCATCCGCAGGGAGTACCGGGGGGCCGTCGAGTACGCGTTGCGGAGCCTGATCGAGTGGATCGAGCGGTACGGCGACGAGGACACCGTGGTGGTGTTCCTCGGTGACCACCAGCCGGTCCCGGCGGTGGTCGACGGCGACCCGAGCAAGGAGGTGCCGGTGACGGTCGTCGCCCGTGACGAGAAGGTGCTCGACCGGATCGACGACTGGGGGTGGACCGACGGCCTCAAGCCGGCCCCCGACGCCCCGAGCTGGGGCATGGACCGCTTCCGCGACCGCTTCATGACGGCGTACGGCCCGGACGGGGGCACCTCCACGGCTGCCGCCCCTCGGGAGTGACCGGGCCGGCAGGTTCGCACGGCCGGTTCGCACGACCGGTACGTACGGCCGCTTCCGGGGCCGAGGATTCCGGCGGGCGGCCCGGCCCGGTACGGGGCGGGGCGGGGCGGGACGGGACGGCAAAGCGGGGCGGACCGGGGAATGGGTGCCGCCCCGCTCTTGCCTGGAGCGCGCACGCCTGGATTACTGGTCCCCGGACAGTCGACCGAACGATCGGTCGCTCCTGTGACGCGAGGGCGAGGAGACGGTCGGATGGCGGAGACGACCTACCTGCTGGATCCGGC
The DNA here is from genome assembly GCF_056323165.1 of Streptomyces sp. 3-6. Classification (NCBI taxonomy): domain Bacteria; kingdom Bacillati; phylum Actinomycetota; class Actinomycetes; order Kitasatosporales; family Streptomycetaceae; genus Streptomyces; species Streptomyces sp. 3-6. The sequence goes on along the minus strand of NZ_JBWHZP010000010.1, from coordinate 123,100 downwards.
GGAGCGGCTGGACGAGGCGGGACTGAGGGCGCTGCAACTGGAGCGGCTGCGGGCGTCGTTGCGGCACGCCTACGACAACGTGCCGTTCTACCGGCAGTCCTTCGACACGGCGGGTGTCCACCCGGACGACTGCCGGTCGCCGGCCGATCTGGCCCGGTTCCCGTTCACCACCAAGGGGGACCTGCGGGCGCAGTACCCGTACGGGATGTGCGCGGTGCCGCGCGAACAGCTGCGCCGGGTCCATGCCTCCAGCGGCACGACCGGACGGCCGACGGTGGTCGGCTACACCGAGAACGACCTGTCGATGTGGGCGGACATGGTGGCCCGCTCGATCCGCGCGGCGGGCGGGCGGCCGGCCCGGGGACATCGCCCATGTCGCGTACGGCTACGGCCTGTTCACGGGCGGCCTGGGGGCCCACTACGGCGCCGAGCGGCTCGGCTGCACGGTGATTCCCGCCTCGGGCGGCATGACGGCGCGTCAGGTGACCCTGATCCAGGACCTGCGGCCCACGATCATCATGGTGACGCCGTCCTACATGCTCACGCTGCTCGACGAGTTCGAGCGGCAGGGCGTGGACCCGCGCAGCACCTCGCTCAGGGTGGGCATCTTCGGGGCCGAGCCGTGGACCGAGCGGATGCGGGCGGAGATCGAGGAGCGGTTCGCGATCGACGCGGTGGACATCTACGGGCTGTCCGAGGTCATCGGCCCCGGCGTGGCGCAGGAGTGCGTGGAGACCAAGGACGGACTGCACATCTGGGAGGACCACTTCTACCCGGAGGTCGTGGACCCGGTCACCGGTGAGGTGCTGCCGGACGGCGAACGCGGCGAGCTGGTGTTCACCTCGCTGACCAAGGAGGCCATGCCGATCGTCCGGTACCGGACGCGGGACCTGACCCGGCTGCTGCCGGGCACGGCACGGGTGTTCCGCCGGATGGAGAAGATCACCGGCCGCAGCGACGACATGGTCATCCTGCGCGGGGTCAACCTCTTCCCCACGCAGATCGAGGAGATCGTGCTGCGCACCCCGGGGGTCGCCCCGCACTTCCAGCTGCGGCTCACCCGGGAGGGCCGCCTGGACCGCCTCACGGTCCGGGCGGAGGCACGGCCCGACGCCGACAGCGGGACGCGGGAGAAGGCGGCCCGGTCCGTCGAGGCGGCCGTGAAGGAGGGCATCGGGGTGTCGGTCACGGTGGAGATCGTGGATCCGGAGACCCTGGAGCGGTCCGTGGGCAAGATCCGCCGGATCGTCGACCTGCGGGCCGGATAGCGCCTCCCGCACCGCGCGGCCCGGGACCCGTCACGCCCGGGCCGGGCCGCGGCTCATCCGGTGAAGCGGTCCCGCAGTTCGCGTTTGAGGATCTTCCCGCTGGCGTTGCGCGGGAGTTCGTCGACGAACAGCACCTTCTTGGGCGCCTTGAACGAGGAGAGCCGCTCGCGGGCGTGGGCGATCAGCTCCTGTTCCAGCGCGTCCCCGCCGGCGTCGCCGCGCGGCACGACGACCGCGGTGACGGCCTCCACCCAGCGGTCGTCGGGCAGGCCGATCACGGCGGCCTCGGCGACCGCCTCGTGGGTGTAGAGCGCGTCCTCGACCTGCCGTGAGGCGACCAGCACACCACCGGAGTTGATGACGTCCTTCACCCGGTCGACGATCGTGAAGTAGCCGTCGGCGTCGCGCACCGCGAGGTCGCCGGAGTGGAACCAGCCGTCCCGGAACGCCTCGGCGGTCTCCTCGGGCTTGTCCCAGTAGCCCTCGCAGAGCTGCGGGGAGCGGTAGACGATCTCGCCGGGCGTCCCGTCGGGGACGTCCTTGCCGTCCTCGTCGACCACCCGCGCGTCGACGAACAGGACGGTCCGCCCGCAGGAGTCCAGCCGCCCCTTGTGCTCGGCCGGGCCGAGGACGGTGGCCAGCGGGCCGATCTCGCTCTGGCCGAAGCAGTTGTAGAAGGCCAGCGAGGGCAGTCGTTCCCGCAGCCGCTCCAGGACGGGCACCGGCATGATCGAGGCACCGTAGTACGCCTTGCGCAGTCCGCTGAGGTCGCGGGTGGCGAAGTCGGGGCGGTTGGCGAGGGCGATCCAGACGGTCGGCGGCGCGAACAGGCTGTCCGCGCGGTCCGCCTCGACCAGGTCGAAGATGCGGTCGCCGTCCGGGGCGTCCAGGACGATGTTGGTGGCGCCGACGGCGAGGTAGGGCATCAGGAAGACGTGCATCTGCGCCGAGTGGTACAGCGGCAGGGAGTGGACGGGCCGGTCGCCGGCCGACAGGTCGAGCGCGGTGATGGCGCTCAGGTACTCGTGCACCAGGGCCCGGTGGGTCATCATCGCGCCCTTGGGCTGCGCGGTGGTGCCGGAGGTGTACAGCAGCTGCACCAGGTCCTCGGTGCGTGGCTCGGGGCCGTCGTAGGGGTCGGCGCCGGCCTGCCGGGCGAGCAGCGCGTCGTCGGTGTCGCGCAGCGGCAGGACGGGCACGCCCGCGGGGAGCCGGGCGGTGAGGCCGGGGTCGGCGAGGACGAGGGAGCTGCCGGACTGGCCGACGAGGTAGGCGAGGTCGTCGCCGGTCAGGTTCTGGTTGACCGGGACGTGCACCAGGCCCGCGCGGGCGCAGGCGAGGAAGGCGATCAGGTAGGCGTCGGAGTTGTGCCCGTAGGCGGCGACCCGGTCGCCCGGGGACAGCCCCTCGGCGAGCAGGACGCCCGCCGCGCGGGAGACCGCGCTGTCGAGTTCGCCGTAGGTCCAGGTGCGGTCGCCGTACTCGACGGCGACGCGGGCCGGCGTGCGCCGGGCGCTGCGTCGCAGGAGTCCGTCCACCGTGCTGCCGTGTCCTGCCGTCATGACTGACGATCCTCGGTTCACGGCCGGGGAAGGTCAAGGGACGCGGCGGCGCGGGCGGGGCCCGGTTCGTGGCCCGGGGCCGGTTCGACGACCGCCTTGACCTCCTCGCCCCGGTCGTCCTGCGGGATGCCGAAGGCGGCGGCGTCGGCGACGGCGGGGAAGGGCGTGAAGCCGAAGACGGCGTGCTCGGTTCCGAGGGTGCGGCTCAGCTCCGTCTGCAGGGGCGCAGGATGCCGCAGCCGGCCGCACCACGGAAGGGTCTTTCTGGCGCTGCGTCAGTTCCGCGTCCGGGGGACGCCGGGCACCGGACTTCCCGCCCGGCGCGCACGCCCCATTGACACATCCCGCACCTGACAGGAAAGTTTCACCCCGCGAGACGATCCCGAAAGATTCTTTCAGGCCGGGTGCGGCCCCGAACACGGGAGGTACGTCATGGCGGACGCGGCGGCACACGGGATGACCCGTCGTCAACTGGGCGCACGGGCAGCGGCACTGGGGGGCGCGCTGGTGTTCGCCACCCTCCCCGCCGACCCCGCCGCGGCCGGCCCCGGGCAGGGCGGCCGCCACCCGACCCTGCGGTACGGATCGCCGCGGCGCGCCGGTCTGCTGTCCGGGCCCCTGCGCCGGCTGGTCACCGACGCCGAGGCGTTCCTCGGCCCCTCCCCCACTCATCCCTGGTACGCGGGCGCCGTGCTGCTCGCCGGGCGCGGCGGCACCATCGCGCTGCACGAGCCCATCGGCATGGCGGTGCGCTACCGGGCGTACGACGAGAAGACCGACACCGGCGTCGAGTTCCCCCCGGACCGGCAGATCCCCATGGCCAGGGACACCGTCTTCGACCTGGCGTCGGTGTCCAAGCTGTTCACCTCGATCCTCGCCGTGCAGCAGATCGAGCGGGGCGCCGTGGAGCTGGAGGGGAAGGTCGCCTCCTACCTGCCCGGCTTCGGCCGGGCGGGCAAGGAGGACGTGACGGTCCGCCAGCTGCTCACCCACACCTCCGGATTCCGCGCGTGGATCCCGCTCTACACGGCCCCCACCCGCGAGGAGAAGATCCGGCTGGTGTACGACGAGGAGCCGGTCGGCGCGCCGGGCACCGCGTACCTGTACTCCGACCTGAACCTGATCTCGCTCCAGCTGCTCCTGGAGCGGGTCACCGGACGCACCCTGGACGTGCTGCTGCGGGACGACATCACCGGCCCGCTGGGCATGCGCCGCACCCGCTACAACCCGCCGGCCGCCTGGCGCCCGCGGATCGCCGCCACGGAGGACGCGCGCCGGCCCTGGTCGGGTCTGGACCGGGGACTGGTGTGGGGCGAGGTGCACGACGAGAACGCCCACAGCCTGGGCGGGGTGGCGGGTCACGCCGGGGTGTTCTCCACCGCGCGGGACCTGGCGGTGCTCGGGCGGACCCTGCTCAACGGCGGCGTGTACGGCGGGGCGCGCGTCCTGCGCCCGGAGTCGGTGGAGCTGATGTTCACCGACTTCAACACCGGCTTCCCCGGCGACGAGCACGGGCTGGGCTTCGAGCTGTACCAGCACTGGTACATGGGCGCGATGGCCACCCCGAGCACGGCCGGCCACACCGGCTTCACCGGGACGTCCCTTGTCCTGGACCCCACCACCGACTCGTTCCTCGTCGTCCTGGGCAACTCCGTCCACCCGGTGCGCAGCTGGCGCTCCGGCTCGGCTCCCCGGGTGGCCACGGCCAACTGGCTGGCCCGGGCGGTGCCGGTGCGGCCGGCCCGGGGACGGACGGCCTGGTTCTCCGGCATGGAGAGCTCGGCCACGGCCACCCTGACGCTGCCCGCGCTGGACACCTCGGCCGGCGGTGCCCGCCTGCGCTGCGCCCTGTGGTGGGACACCGAACCGGGCTCCGACACGCTCGTGCTGGAGGCGTCCACCGACGGCGGCACGGCCTGGTCGCCGGTGCCGTTCGACACCCGGCGGCCGGGAGCGGAGTCCCGTCCGCACCCCTCGGGTGCGGCCACCGGCTGGTCGGGCCGCGTCTGGCACACGCTCGGCGCGGCCCTGCCCGCCGCGCGGAACCTCACCCTGCGCTGGCGCTACGCGACCGACCGGCTGTACGTCGGGCGGGGCGCCTACGTGGACGCCCTGCGCGTGGAGACGTCCCGCGGCGTCCTCTTCGACGAGGAACGGCCCGCGGACGCGGCCCGCGTCACCGCCCTGGGGTGGGAGCGGTCGGCCGACTGAGCGGGGCCGGGCGAGCCGTCTCGCGCGCCCGGCCCGCCCCGCTGTCACCCGTCCCCGGCCTCCAGCACCGCCATGGCCGCGTTGTGGCCCGGAACGCCGCTGACCCCGCCGCCGCGCACCGCGCCCGCGCCGCACAGCAGGACGTTGGCGTGCCGGGTCTCCACGCCCCAGCGGCCGGTGCCCTCCTGGGCGTGGGGCCAGGACAGCTCGCGGTGGAAGATGTTGCCGCCGGGCAGCCCGAGGTCGTGCTCCAGGTCCAGCGGGGTGCGGGCCTCCAGGCAGGGGCGCCCGTCCGCGTCGCGGGCCAGGCAGTCGGCGAGCGGTTCCGCCAGGTGCGCGTCGAGCTGGGCGAGGGTGGCGGCCAGGAGCTGCTCGCGGGTCGCGTCGTTGTCCTGCTCGAACAGCCGGGCCGGGGTGTGCAGTCCGAAGAGGGTGAGCGTGTGGAAGCCCCGCGCGGCCAGGTCCGGGCCGAGGATGCCGGGGTCGGTGAGGGAGTGGCAGTAGATCTCGGAGGGCGGTGCCTCCGGCAGCTCTCCGGCGGCGGCCTGGGCGTGCGCGGCGGCCAGTTGGCCGTACCCCTCGGCGATGTGGAAGGTCCCGGCGAACGCCTCGCGGGGGTCGACGGAGGTGTCGCGCAGCCGGGGCAGCCGTTCGAGCAGCATGTTCACCTTGAGCTGGGCGCCTTCCGCCGGGTGCGGCGGGGTGTCGCCGGTGAGGGCGGCGAGCGCCTGCGGTGAGGCGTTGACCAGCACGTGGCGGGCGGCGGCGACGCCCTCGCCGTCGGCGGTGCGGTAGGCGACCTCGGCGCGGCGGCCGTCGGTGTCCACGCGGATCGCCTCGTGGCCGGTGGCGAGGACGGCGCCGGCGGCGCGGGCCGCGTCGGCGAGCGCGTCGGTGAGGGCCCCCATGCCCCCGACGGGCACGTCCCAGGCGCCCGTGCCGCCGCCGATGACGTGGTAGAGGAAGCAGCGGTTCTGGGCCAGCGACGGGTCGTGGGCGTCGGCGAAGGTACCGATCAGCGCGTCGGTGAGGACGACGCCGCGCACCAGGTCGTCGGAGAAGTGGTCCTCGACGGCGACCCCGATCGGCTCCTCGAACAGGGTCCGCCAGGCTGTCTCGTCGTCGACGGCGCGGCGCAGTGCCTCGCGGGTCGGCAGCGGTTCGGTGAGGGTGGGGAAGACCCGTTCGGCGACGCGGCCGGTCAGGGCGTAGAAGCGGCGCCACGCCTCGTACTCGCGGTCGGAGCCGGTGAGCCGGGCGAAGGCCGCCCGGGTGCGCTCCTCGCCGCCGCCGACCAGCAGACCGGTGGGCCGCCCGTCCCGCACGGTGGGCGTGTACGACGAGATGGAGCGGGTGCGCAGCCGGAAGTCGAGGCCCAGGTCGCTCACGATCTTCCCGGGCAGCAGGCTCACGAGGTACGAGTACCGGGACAGCCGGGCGTCGACCCCGGCGAACGGGCGGGTGGAGACCGCCGCCCCGCCGGTGTGGTCCAGGCGCTCCAGGACGAGCACGGAGCGTCCGGCGCGGGCCAGGTAGGCGGCGGCGACCAGGCCGTTGTGGCCGCCGCCGACGATGACGACGTCGTAGGTTCCGGTTCCCTCGGGTGCGGTCATGGTTCTTGGTAGCACGCGGTGATCCGCAGCGGCCAGACGGCACCCCCGGCCCGCCGGGCCTCAGGCGCCCCCGGCGACCCCCTGCTGCCGCAGGGCCGCCACGGTGCGGTACACCTCGGCCGCCTCGCCGGTCCGGTCCAGCCGCTGCAGGCACTGCGCCTCGTCGTTGCGGGCGGCGAGGGTGTCGGGGTGGCCCGCGCCGAGCACCCGCTCGCGGGCGTCCGCCACCCTCCGGTAGCCGGTCAGCGCGTCGGACCAGCGGCCCAGCCAGCCCAGGGCCACGGCGATCTCCCGGCGGCTGACGAGCGTGTCGGCGTGGTCGGCGCCCAGGGCGCGCTCGCGCAGCGCGCACACGGCGCGCGCCTCGGCGAGGGCCTCCTCCCAGCGTCCGAGCCGGCCGAGGGCGACGCCCAGGCCGTGCCGGGTCCGCAGCGTCTCGGGATGGTCCGCGCCCTGCACCCGGGCCCGGTCCGCCACCAGCACGCGGTAGACCTCCAGCGCCTCGGCGGTGCGGCCGAGGCGGCCCAGGCCGACGGCGGTCTCGTAGCGGGCGGCCAGGGTGTCCGGGTGGTCCGCGCCGAGTGCCGCGGCACGGGCCCGCGCGACCTCCCGGTGCAGTTCCAGCGCCTGGTCCCAGCGGCCCAGCTGGCCCAGGGTGTACGCCACTTCGAAGCGGGTCGCGAGGGTGTCGGGGTGCTCGGCGCCCAGCACCCGCGCGCGGGCCGCCGCGACGTCGCGGGCCATGGTGCAGGAGTCCTCCAGACGGCCGAGCCGGCCGAGGTTGAAGGCCAGGTCGTGGCGGCAGCGCAGGGTGTCCGGATGGTCGGGGCCCTGGGTGCGCTCCCGGGCGGCGAGCACCGCCAGGTACGTCTGGTGGGCCTCGAAGGGGCGGCCCATGCGGCCGAGCACGTGGGCCTTCTCCTGCCGGGCGGCGAGGGTGTCGGCGTGGTCGGCGCCGAGCACGCGCCGGCGGGCGTCGGTCACCTGCCGGAACTCGCGCAGCGCGTCGGCGGCGCGGCCGGTGCGGCTGAGGCTGAGCGCGACCTCGTGGCGGCTGGAGAGGGTGTCGGGGTGGTCGGGGCCGAGGAGGTGCTCGCGTTCGGCGGCGACCGCGCGGTGCACCTCGCCCGCCTCCGTCCAGCGGCCCAGGCGCCCCAGGCTCAGGCCCGCGTTGTGCCGGCCGGCCAGGGTGGTCAGGGCCTGCTCCGGCGGGGCGGGCCGGGTGTCCGCCGGGGGTTCCTCGTCGCGTCGCCCGGCGGGTCGGGCGATCCACTCCCCCGACAGTGCCGCGGCCGCCGGGTCCTCGGCCGGCGCGGCCGGTGCCGCCCCGGCCGCCTTGCGCCCGGAGGTCATGCCGCGGGTCCAGGAGGGCAGCCGGGCGGCGCGGCCGGTGGCCGCGGGCGGGGCGTGGGGGCCGGGCGGCCGGACCGTGACGGCGGCCGGTGCCCGGTCGCGCGGGGCGGGCGGCCGGTCCCCTCCGGTGCCCAGCGCGGCCAGCCGGTGGGTCAGTTCGCGGGCGCTGTCCGGGCGCCCGCCGGGCTCCTTGGCCAGCAGGTCGAGGATGAGGCGTTCGAGGTGCTCGGGCAGTTCGGCACGGTGCTCGCGGGGCGGCGGGGGCGGGGTGTCGCGGTGACCGACGAGGATCGCCCACGCGTCGTCCAGGTCGAACGGCGGGACGCCGGTGGCGATCTCGTAGAGCACGCAGCCGAAGGAGTACAGGTCGCTGCGCCGGTCGACCTCCGAGCCGCCGATCTGCTCCGGGGACATGTAGTGCGGGGTGCCCATGGCGATGCCGGTGCCGGTCAGCCGTGAGGTGTAGCCGATGTCGTGGCCGAGGCGGGCGATGCCGAAGTCGCAGATCTTCACGGTGCCGTCGTGCAGGCGCACGATGTTGGCGGGCTTCAGGTCACGGTGCACGATGCCCTGGTCGTGGGTGTAGGCGAGGGCCGAGGCGACCTGGTCGGCGATGTCCACCACCTCGTCGACCGGCAGCGGGTGCTGCTTGTTGTCCTCCAGCAGCCGGCTGAGGTCGCGGCCCTGGAGCAGCTCCATCACGAGGTACGGCACGCCGTCGTCCTCGCCGAAGTCGTGCACCACCGTGATGCCCCGGTGCTGGAGCGCCGCGGCCACCCGGGCCTCGCGCCGGAACCGCTCCCGCAGGACCCGGCCGGACGCCTGGTCGTGCTGGGGGCCGATCGGTTTGAGGCACTTCACCGCCACCTGCCGGCCCAGTGACTCGTCCCGCGCCCGCCACACCTCACCCATGCCGCCGCGCCCGATCCGGTCGAGCAGCCGGTACCGGCCGTGGATCAGTCTGGTGTCCCCCATCTCCGCTGCCCCGCCCCCGTCGCTGTCCGCCGCGCCCTCCCCTGGCCCGACCAGTATGGCGACATCTCGTCCGACTTTGTACGGTGCCCGGCCGGTCCGTCCGCCGGCGCCTCCGCAGGACCGGCGTCCGCCCCGCCCGGAGGCGCGGCCGGGTCGGGATCCTCCCGGGCGCCCCGCCCTCGCGCGGGTCGCTCCGGTTCCCGGCCGCCGGCCTCGTGCCACACCTGGGCGAAGACGTCGGGCAGGTCGGGTATCCGCTGGAGGACCAGGAACCGGTCGCCCGGCCCGCCGATGCGCCGGACCAGCCCGGCCAGCTCCTCCGCGGACACACGGACGTGCCGTTCCCGGAGCACCACCGACCAACGCCGTGCCTCCCGCCCGGGACACGGCCTAGTCTTCGTGGTCGTCCTCGAGCCTGCGGCGACGTTCCTGTTCACGCTTGGAGTAGGCGGCTGCTCGGATCGCCTCGTCGCTCTCCAAGCCTGATCCCAGTGCACCGCCCACGGTGGCGACCGAAGCGACGAACCAGGCGAGCGTCAGGTACTCCGTGAGGTGCAACGAGCTTCGCGTCATGAAGGCGAATACCTGGTCGTTGAGGATGAAAAGCGCCCATATGAGGTTGATGACCAGCAGCCCCGCATAGCAGACGAGCACCCCGATACCCACGGTCACGACCGTCGAGGCGTTGTACAGAGCCGCCCGCTTCCTCGCCTCCGGCGAGATCTCCGCCGTTCGATGCCACAGATGCGCGTCCACGATCAGCCAGCCGATCATGAGCGCGAGGATCCGACCATGGCGATCACGAGACGGGTGGTGCTCAGGGACGCGGCAAGGCTCCAGACGGTGGCGTTCACGGTGGCAATCGCTCCCGTGGCGAGTGCGGCCGCCAGGGCCTTCGACAGGGCCGGCACCAGCCGCCACGGCCGGTTGGCCCGGACCATGCCGCCGAGCACCCTGAGGTAGCCGCGGGGCCCGCCGGTGGTGTACCGGAGATCGGCGGGTTCGTCCTCATCGACCGGGCCCGGACGGACCGGCGCGAGAGGATCGTCGAAGGGGCGCGGCGGAGCGTCCCGCCGACCCGTCAGGCTGAGGACGGCCTCCTCCACTGCCCTCTGGGCCCTCGTCTGCAGCCGCCGGCCCCCCAGCGAGGGCAGGGAAAGCAGCGCAAGGCGGTATTCGTGATTCAGATCCACCACAAGCTTGCGTCCGTGCGAGTGCAGCGGAAGGTCGGTGAGGGCCACGACGACGTCCCAGTCCTCCGCGTTCGCGCGTTCCCTGATCCGGCGCATCACGGTGGGCGGGTCCTCGCTCCCCGCGGTGACGGGCTCACTGACCACCCTGACGTCGAACCGTCGCCCCTTGTCCGACTTTCTGGAGAGCCGGTCGGGAAGTCTCCGGGCCATACGCTCAGCGATCTCCGTCGGCGTGTCCGGATCTGCCAGGAGAGCCACGACCGTGACGCCCTGCGACGGCTTCGGCATGGCTGAACCCTTCTCATCGGCTGCCCCACGAAACCGTAAGTGCCCACAGGATGCCCCTGGATCGCCGTCGTCGCCACGTGACACGTCGGATCCCTGCCGCCGGGTCGCCTCCTGGTCCTGACAGGGCAATGCGGGGTGGGTCGGTTGGGCCCGGCATGCGCAAGTGTTCCCGTGCCCCATCGGTCAAGCTGGGGCTGAAGGACAGGGGGCTGGGAGCCGCCCGGCGCCCGCAGTCGGAGGTTGCCATCATGACCGTGATGTCCATCGCCAGGTTCGAGCGGTTCTTCCGTACGGCCGCAGGGCTGAACGTCGACAAGAACGACCTCAAGCGGTACAGCGACTTCGTCGACGCCAAGCTCTACGATCTGCTGACCGTCGCCCAGGCCACAGCCAAGGCCAATGACCGCGACATCATCCGGACGTGCGACCTGCCGATCACGAAGGGCCTGCAGGAGAGCATCCATCGCTTCCGGGCGATCGACGAGGAAGTGGAACTCAAGCCGATCCTTGAACAGCTCGCCACCCACCCCCCTCTCGACCGCGCACCCGACCAGGACACCGAGGCGGCCTATCCGGACATCATCGGCGGACTCAGCCTCTCCCTCGCCCAGAGCTTCAAGATCCTCCACCCCGACCTGAAGAACCCCCAGACCCAGCACTGGGACGAGGCCCGAGCCGTCTTCGACCTGCTTCTGTAGGACGCCCGGATTGTGGGGGCGCGTCGGCGAGGGGAACATCGAACGCATGGACAAAGACGCGTCCGTCGGGTCGGGGGAGCTGTTGCTGGAGGAACTCGTCAGTGCCGCCCAGCTGGCATCACCCGCGGAACTGCCCGTCGTCCTGAACCGGTACGCAGAGGCCATGGGCCTGGGGAGAGCAGCGATCTACCTGGTCGACATCCAGCAAAGACTGCTCGTGCCGTTCGTCGAGGACGGGCCGGATCTGGACCTCGACACGTCGCTGGCAGGGTGGTCCTACCGCACCAACTCACTGCGAATGGCGGAAACCCCCTCCGGTGAGCTGAACGTCTGGCTGCCCCTGGCCGACGGAGCGGAACGCCTGGGCGTGCTGGAACTGACCATGGGCACCCTGGACGGGCTCAGACTACGGCGCTGCCGGACGGCGGCGTCGCTCCTCGCGCTGATCATCACATCCAAGCGCACCTACAGCGACACCATCGCCCAGCGCATGCGTACCAGGCCGATGCACCTGCACACGGAAATGGTGAGTGCCTTCCTCCCTCCCCGCTCCATCGGCACCGGGCGGGTCGTCTCGACGGCGGCTCTGGAGCCTGCGTACGAACTGGGTGGCGATGCGTTCGACCACGTATTCACCGAGGACCTTCTGCACACCACGATCCTCGACGGCATGGGGCACGATCTGGCGTCCGGACTGGCCACCGCTGTCGCCATGGCAGGCTGCCGCAATGCCCGGCGCAGCGGGGCAGGCCTCAACGAACTCGTGGGCACCGTGGACGATGCGCTGGCGACGTGGCTTCCGGAGCAGTTCTGCACGGGTGTCCTCGCTCAACTGCACATGCCCACAGGTGTGCTGAGATGGTGCAACTGCGGTCATCCCGCTCCGCTGCTCATCCGTCGCCACCGTCTGCTCCCCGAGACATTCGACCGGCCTCCTGAGCCTCCGTTGGGCCTGCCGGCACGTCTCGCCGAGACCGCCCGTCAGGTGCACGAGGTCGGCCTCGAACCCGGTGACCGCGTACTGCTCTACTCGGACGGCGTGGTCGAGTCCCGCAACGAGGCGGGCGAGGAGTTCGGCCTGGAGCGCTTCACCGACTACATCATCCGGTCGACCGCAGCGGGGCAGAACGCCCCGGAGGTGCTGCGCCTGCTCATCCATGCCGTCCTGGACCACCGGCACGACTCACTCAGCGACGACGCCACGATCCTGATGTTCGAGTGGCAGCCCCCTGATCCGTGACCGGAGGAGCCGGATGGCGCCGGGGCGCCGGCCCCCCTCTTCGCCGGGTCACGGCAGGAGCACGGCGAACGAGTTCGGCACCCGTGATTTGAGGTGCTCCCATTCGCCGGCGCTCACATGAAGCGCCAGAGTCTTCAGGACGGTGCGCACCAGCTTCTCGGCGCCGCCCTCGACGGCATAGGGGAATTCACTGCGGACCCGTGCCAGGAACTCCTCATTGCTCATCCTCACAGGCGTTTCGGCCGGTTTCCAACCGTCGTAGTAGACGCCCCTGACGATGGTCGGCAGCTGGGCGCCGAACTGCACGGCCGTCTCGACCGGGAGACGATCCCGGAGCGGGTGCAGCACTGCCCGCAGCGCCGCGTAGGACTGCTTACGCCGTTCCTTGGGCCATCCGAAGGCCTCCTCGACCTCCCTGAGGAGCCGATTGGCCTTGTCCACCATGGTGTCGAACGAGGAGAAACCTGTTTCAACCATTTGTGCGGCCTTTCGTTCCGGGGTGCCTCGGGCTCAGTCCGCGAGGTCGGCCTTGCCGAACAGGACCGCGTAGCTCGAGGGGAGCTGGCTGATGATCTGATTCAGTTCTCCGCCGGTGACGGCGTCGGCAACGGTGGTCAGGACCGCGCTGGCGTCCCACTGCGCCGTACGCGGCCGGGCGTTGGTGCGCTCGGCGACCCGGCGGTGGAATTCTTCGATCCCGAAGCTCTGTGCCCGTTGTGGCGTGGCGTCCTGCAGGAATTGTCCCAGCGGGCCGGGCAGCTGGGATGCCAGGTCCCTGACCTCTCCGGGGCTGATCCGCTGGGCCAGCACTTCGAGCACGGCCTTGGTGACGTCCGCGGCTTCGTCCTGATCCTTGTACTCGCCTCGCTCGCGTACCCGGGCGAGGAATGCGTCGTACTTCATTGCTGCCTCCTTCTGTACGGGTCACTGCTGGTCATGGGGGTCGTCCGGCGCGCTGCCGGACCGGCCGCGTCCGTCCGCCGGCGCATAGCTGCTCTTGCCCACTCCCTTGATCCTGGCCTCCCGCTCGGACTCGCGCAGGGCACGGCGGAATCGTCCCGGGCCCCAGGAGCGGCCGCTCACGGCGTGTTCGAGTTGGTCGCGGCTCGTCGCACCGGATTCCTGGAGTGCCTGGGTGATCTGTTCGACCTCGTCGTCGAGGCGTTGTTCGGCCATGGCGGACGTACGGCTTGCCGTTCCCGCGGTGCCGGCCATCCCCGGTGAATACATCCTGCTGCCCGATCCGGTGCCCGGACGGTAGCGGCGGGCTCCCGTGCGCTCCCGCTCCCGGCGGCGGGCGGTGCGGTCGGCGATCCGCTGTTCCCGTTCGTCGGCGGCCCGCCGATCGCGCTCGGGGCGGCTGCGGTCCCGGGCGTCCTGCGGCGCGGGCTCGTCGCGCCAGGCGGCGTCGGCTTCCTCAGCGGTGAGCGGCCGGGCGATGTTCTCCAGAGACTGTTGCTCGGCCCGGACACCGAAGAAGACCTCGGCCAGCCCGCCCAGCGCCATGGCTGCCGCGCCGGTATCCGACGCCCCAGGACGCGGAGCGTTACGCACGGGCATTCGACCGCGAGGACCTGGCGGACATGGGCCGACGGACACCGCTGGGCCTGCTCCCCCTCCGGCTGCTGCGCACCTGGCGCCTGCGGCGCCGCAAGGAGTCCGGCGGCGGATCTCCACCGCGTGAGGGCTCGTGATGCGGGACGTCCTTCATGACTCATCCCCGATGTCGCGGTTCGGCGGCCCGGCCGCGGTTCCGGACGGGTGTCCGGAACCGCGGCGTTCGCGTCAGCCGTTGCTCCCGGTGCTGTCATTCGTCTCGGTGATCTCGACGTGCCGGGGCTTTGCGACCTCGGCCTTGGGGACGGTGATGGTGAGCACCCCGTCCGACATCCGCGCATTGATCTTTTCCGTGTTGACCTCCCGGGGCAGCCGCAGCCGGTACTCGAAGGCCCCGGTGCGGCGGGTGCTCCGGCGCAGGACGCCCTTGCGTTCCTTCTCCTTGATCTCTCCGGTGACCACCAGCTCCTGTCCGCTCGCCTCGACGTCGATGTCCTTGCTCTTGACGCCGGGGAGTTCGATCTCGACGTGGAAGGCGTCGTCGGACTCCGTGACATCCGCCAGGGGTGTCCACGCGACTGCGGTCGCCGCACCTCCTACCGTGGATTCGATCAGCCCGCTCATCTCGCTGAGCAGCTGGTCGAACTCCGTCAGCGGATTGCGTGCCCAGCCGAGCGGCCTGGCCTGCGTTGCGGCACCTCGGTGGTGCCGGACGGGCGTGGCCATTCCCATCGCCTCCTTCTCCTTCTGGTGATCTCGTCGTCCCCTTGGTGTCAAGCGAGCCAAGCGGACTCCTTCGGACGGGTCTGCGGGGCGGTGTCGGTGTCGCCGGGCTCGACCGTGTGGCCCAGGTAGCGGTGCACGAAGTGGATGCTCATCGCGCCGTCGCCGACGGCGGAGGCCACGCGTTTCACCGAGCCGCTGCGGACGTCGCCGGCGGCGAAGACGCCGGGCAGGGTGGTCTCCAGCGTCAGGCAGTCGCGGCCCTGGCTCTGCCACAGCTCGGGGACCGAGCAGGCCTGAGCGTCCGCGCCGGTGAGCACGAAGCCGCGCGCGTCCAGGGCGAGCGCGCCGGACAGCCACTCGGTGTGCGGGTCGGCGCCGGTGAAGACGAACAGAGCCCGCACCGCGAGGCGGCGGTGCGTGCCCGCACGGTGGTCGACCACGGTGACCGCCTCCAGGACCTTGTCGCCGTGCGCCTCGGTGATCTCGGTCTGCAGGAGCACCCGGACCCGCGGGTGGCGCTCGATCTGATCGATCAGGTAGCGGGACATGTGCTCGTCGAGGCTCGGCCCACGGACGAGCAGGTACACCTGGGGCGCGTACCCGGCCAGGAAGAGCACGGCCTGGCCCGCGGAGTTGCCGCCGCCCACCACCGCCACCGGGTCGGTGCGACACTGCTGGGCCTCATAGACGGTCGCCGAGTAGTGCACGCTCGCGCACTCCAGCGGTTCGATGCCGGGCACGTGGAGGCGACGGTAGCGGGCGCCGGTGGCCAGGACGAGGGTTCGGGCGGTGATCTCGCTGCCGTCGGTGAAGCCGACGGCGTAGTGGCCGTCCCGCCGTTCGAGCCGGGCGGCCTCCGCCGGAATGCTGATCCGGGCGCCGAACTTCTCCGCTTGGAGCACGGCGCGCTCGGTGAGCTCGGCGCCGGAGATGCCGGACGGGAAGCCGAGCAGATTCTCGATGCGGGAGGACGTCCCCGCCTGGCCGCCGGTGGCCAGTGCCTCGACCACGGTCGTTCCGAGGCCTTCCGAGGCGGCGTTCACCGCGGCGGCCAGACCGGCCGGACCGGAGCCGACGATGAGGAGATCGCGGTGGCCGTTGCCCGACGGCAAGGGCGGGAGGCCGATCAACCGGGCCAGTTCGGCGTTGCTCGGATTGCGCAGCAGCGTCGTGTCCCGCCAGATCACCAGCGGCGTCTGTTCCGGACCGACCCCGAAGCGGCGCAGCAGCGCCTCCGCCTCCTGGTCCGTCTCCAGATCGATCCAGCGGTGCGGCAGCCGGTTGCGGGCGGCGAACTCGCGCATCCGCCGGGTGTCGGGCGAGTAGCGTGAGCCGATGATGCGGAAACCGGCGCCCTGCCCGACGAGCAGGGCTCGGCGGCCCAGGCAGGCGCGCAGCACCACATCGCCCAGATCGGAGTCCCGGGTCACCAGGTCACGCAGTTGGTCCATGGACAGGGCCAGGATCTCGCCGGGGTCCCTGACCACGGCGGTGTAGAAGGCCACCTGTCCGTTCAGGAGGCCGAGTTCGCCGATGAAGCGGCCGGGGCCGTGGACCCGCAGCAGCCGTTCGCCGGGTGTGCCGTAGTCCTCGAGGATGGCGAGCGCCCCGCTGAGGACGACGTAGAACGTCTCGCATCGTTCCCCTTCTCGGATCAACACCTCGCCGGCGTCCACCGCACGCCGCCGGCCGCGCTGTGCCAGGCGGGCCAACTGGCCGTCCGAAAGACGCGGGTAGGCACCGTAGATGTCAGGAGTCTCGAAGGGGACGCTTCCCTCCGGCTCGCCCGGCACGGGCGCTGCGCCCGGCCGCGTCTCGTCGCCGGGCATCACACGAACGCCTCGTGGACGAAGCACCACCGCCAGTTCTCGCCGGGCTCCAGCGACGCCGCGATCGGATGGCCGTCGGCGGCGGCGTGACGGCGGGCGTGCCGGTTCGGCGAGGAGTCGCAGCAGCCGACGTGGCCACAGGTCAGGCAGAACCTGAGGTGGAGCCAGGGGGAACGCGTGGCCAGGCATTCCTCGCATCCCGCGGTGCGCGGGGTCACGGGGCGTACGAGGGCGAGGTGGGGGTCGGTCCGTACGGTCATGGCCGGTCATCCTTTCCCGGCCGGTCCGCGGCCGGCGATCGACTGCTCCACCCATCGCCGCAGGGCAGGGGCAGGTGCGGCCCCCGCCTGCCGGGCGATGGTCTGTCCCTTGTCGAGGATCAGCAGCGTCGGTACCGCCTGGACCTCGAAGCGCTGCGCCAGGCGCGGGTTCCTGTCGATGTCGACCTTGACCAGTTTGATCCTTCCCGCGAGATCGGCGGCGACCTTCTCCAGCGCCGGGCTCACCATGCGGCAGGGGCCGCACCAGGTGGCCCACAGGTCGACCACGACGGGAACGGTGGCCTGCTCGACGACCTCGGCGAAGTCGTCGTCACCCGCCTCGGCCGTCCACGGCAGAGGCTGCTTGCAGTTGGCGCATTTGGGGCGGCCCTCGGCGGCCACGGGCACCCGGTTGGTGCGCCCGCAGTGCGGGCAGGTGACGTGGGTGGCTTGCACGGTACTCATGCCGCCCGCGCTCCCTTCTCGTCCTCGGGCGCGTCGTAGGTGACCACCAGCTCTCCGTGCGCGGCGTCGACGCGGACCTTCGCGCCGTCCTGTACGTCGCCGCGCAGCAGGGCGCGCCCGACCAGCGTCTCGACCTCGTGGGAGATGTAGCGCCGCAGCGGCCGCGCCCCGTACACCGGGTCGTAGCCCTGGTGGGCGATCAGCTCCCGTGCCTCGTCGGTGAGTTCGACGGCGATGCGGCGTTCGGCGAGGCGCTGCCTCAGCTCGTCGAACTGCAGCTCCACGATCCGCTCGATCTGCCGCTCACCGAGCGGCTTGAACAGCACGATGTCGTCGACGCGGTTGAGGAACTCCGGGCGGAAGTGCCCGCGCAGTTCGCCCATCACCAGGGCGCGGGCGTCCGGCTTGACCTCACCGTCGGCGGTGGCGCCGTCGAGGAGGTACTGGGAGCCGATGTTGGACGTCATGATGATCACGGTGTTGCGGAAGTCGACCGTACGGCCCTGGGCGTCGGTGATGCGGCCGTCATCGAGGACCTGCAGCAGGGTGTTGAAGACTTCGGTGTGGGCCTTCTCGATCTCGTCGAACAGCACCACCGAGTACGGCTTGCGGCGTACGGCCTCGGTGAGCTGACCGCCCTCCTCGTAGCCGACGTATCCGGGCGGCGCGCCCATGAGCCGGCTGACGGTGTGCCGCTCCTGGTACTCGCTCATGTCGAGCCGGACCATGTTGTCCTCGGAGTCGAACAGGGCCCGGGCGAGGGTCTTGGCCAGCTCGGTCTTCCCCACGCCG
Organism: Streptomyces sp. 3-6; assembly: GCF_056323165.1. Classification (NCBI taxonomy): domain Bacteria; kingdom Bacillati; phylum Actinomycetota; class Actinomycetes; order Kitasatosporales; family Streptomycetaceae; genus Streptomyces; species Streptomyces sp. 3-6. The sequence continues at coordinate 105,070 of NZ_JBWHZP010000010.1, read as the reverse complement.
GTGGGGCCGAGGAAGATGAACGAGCCGATCGGGCGGCGCGGGTCGCGGATGCCGGAGCGGGCGCGGATGATGGCGTCGGCGACGAGTTGGACGGCCTCGTCCTGGCCGATGACGCGCTCGCGCAGGATTTCGTCGAGGCGCAGCAGCTTCTCGCGTTCGCCCTCCTTCAGGCGGCTGACGGGGATGCCGGTCCAGGCAGCGACGATGTCGGCGATCTCCTCCTCGGTGACGACCTCGCGGAGCAGCCGTTTCTGCCCCTGCTTCGCGGCGAGTTGCTCCTCCTCGGCCGCCAGCCGGCGTTCCAGGTCCTGGAGGCGGCCGTAGCGGAGTTCGGCGGCGCGGTTGAGGTCGTAGGCGCGTTCTGCCTCCTCCGCCTCGTGGCGGACCTGTTCCAGTTCCTGGCGCAGCCCCTGCACGCGGCGGATCGCCTGCCGTTCCGCCTCCCACTGGGCGTGCTTGGCGTCGGCCTCGCCGCGCAGGTCGGCCAGTTCCCTGCGCAGCTCCTCCAGGCGGGCCTTGCTGGCGGGATCGGTCTCCTTGGACAGGGCCGCCTCCTCGATCTCCAGTCGCGTGACGCGGCGGGTGATCTCGTCGAGTTCGGCGGGCATGGAGTCGATCTCGGTACGCAGCCGGGCGCAGGCCTCGTCGACGAGGTCGATGGCCTTGTCGGGCAGGAACCGGTCGGTGATGTAGCGGTGGCTGAGGGTGGCCGCGGACACCAGCGCGGTGTCCTGGATCTTCACGCCGTGGAAGATCTCCAGGCGTTCGCGCAGTCCGCGCAGGATGGAGATGGTGTCCTCCACGCTCGGCTCTTCGACCAGGACCTGCTGGAAGCGGCGTTCGAGGGCGGCGTCCTTCTCGATGTGCTTGCGGTACTCGTCGAGGGTGGTGGCGCCGATCATGTGGAGTTCGCCGCGGGCGAGCATCGGCTTGAGCATGTTGCCCGCGTCCATGGCTCCTTCGGCGGCGCCGGCGCCCACGACGGTGTGGAGTTCGTCGACGAAGAGCAGGATGTGGCCCTGGGCGGCCTTCACCTCGGACAGCACGGCCTTGAGGCGTTCCTCGAACTCGCCCCGGTACTTCGCCCCGGCCACCAGGGAGCCCATGTCGAGTGCGAACACGGTCTTGTCGCGCAGTCCTTCGGGCACGTCGCCGCGGACGATGCGCTGGGCGAGGCCCTCGACGATGGCGGTCTTGCCGACGCCGGGGTCGCCGATGAGGACGGGGTTGTTCTTGGACTTGCGGCTGAGGATCTGGGTGACGCGACGGATTTCGGCGTCGCGGCCGATGACCGGGTCCAGCTTGCCGTCCCTGGCCTCGGCCACCAGGTCGCGGCCGTACTTCTCCAGGGCCTCGTACGCCACTTCGGGGTTGGCCGAGGTGACGCGCTGGTTACCGCGGATCTGGGTGAGCGCGCTCAGGAACGAGTCCCGGGTGATGCCGTGCTCCTTGAGCAGCCGTCCGGCGGCGGTGGACGAGCCCTCCTCGGCCAGGGCCAGCAGGAGGTGTTCCACGGACACGTACTCGTCCTTGAGGCGTTTGGCCTCCCGCTCGGCCGCGTCCAGCAGCCGGGACAGGCGCTGGGTGACGAACACCTGGCCCGGCGCCGCGCCCGGGCCGGTCACCTTGGGCCGGCGGGAAAGTTCCTCCCGTACGGCCGCGCGGAGTTCCTGGGGCTCCCTGCCCGCCTGCTGCAGCAGCCGCGGGATGAGACCGTCCTCCTGGTCGAGGAGCGCGAGCAGCAGATGCTCACCGTCCACCTCGGTCTGTCCCATGCGGACGGCGGCGGTCTGGGCCTCCTGCAGGGCTTCCTGTGACTTCTGGGTGAGACGGTTCATGTCCATGGCGGTATGTCACTCCTCGTACCGGCGCGGCGCAGTGCGGCTTCGAGCAGGGTGATGCGGTCCAGCAGATCGAGCACCAGACCGATGGATGCGTAGTTGAGACACAGACCGGAGCGCAGTCGCTGGACGCGGGCGAGCACCGCCGGGGCGCTGGAGTCGAACACCAGGCGCCCCGCAGCGTCGCGCTCGGCGTCGACCAGGCCCAGGGCGACGAAGCGGCGGACCAGGTCGGGATGGACTCCGGCGCGGCGGGCCACGGTGTCCAGGGAAAGCCTGGGCACGGGGACGAGCGCGTACCGCACGGCCGTGGAGCCGGCGCCCGTCCGTACGGGAGGCCCGCCCGCGTCGGCCCGGGCGGGCCCGCCACCGGTCACCCCCCATGAGGGTCGGTCGCTCATGACGTCCTCCTGGGATCGTACGAAGAGGTGGCGGCGAGCTCCTCGAACAGCTCGCGCTCACGGTCGCTGAGCTTGGGCGGCACCATCACGCGGAGTTCGGCGTAGAGGTTGCCGTCGGCACCGCGCGGGTTCGGCATGCCCTCGCCGCGCAGCCGCAGCCGCCGGCCACTGGACGAGCCCGCGGGCACCGTGACCTTGGCCGTGCCGCCGCCGGGGGTGGGCACCGGAACCGTGGCGCCCAGCGCGGCCTCCCAGGGGGTGACCGGAAGCTGCACGTACACGTCCCGGCCGTCCAGCCGGAACCGGGGGTGCGGCTGGATGCGGACCCGCAGATACAGGTCTCCCGCGGCGGCGTCACCACTGCCCCGTCCGCCCTCGCCCGCCAGCCGGATGCGCTGTCCGGCGGTGACGCCGGGCGGTACATCGACCTCGTACCGCCGCGGCTGCCCGGTGGGACCGGCGAGCGTGACGGTGCGGCGGCCGCCCCGGTACGCCTCCTCGACGGTGAGCGGCAGCTCGGCCTCCTGGTCCGCCCCCGGTACACCGCCGCGGGCGGCGCCTGCTCCGAAGAGCGAGCCGAGCAGGTCGTCGATGTCGACGCCCTCCGCTGCGAAGTCGTCGCCGAAGCCGGTGTACCGGACACGAGGGCCGCCCGCACCCGCGGTCCGCCGGGCGCGGAAGCCGCCGCCGGGTCCGGCGCCGGCGCCGACCCGCTCCTCCCAGTCCTCGGGGACCTTCCGGAAGTCCTCGCCGAAGCGGTCGTAGCGGGCCCGGGTCCTGGGGTCCGACAGGACGCTGTACGCCTCGTTGAGGTCCTTGAAGCGCTCCTCCGCCCCCGGGTCCTTGTTGACGTCGGGGTGGTACTTGCGGGCGAGTTTGCGATATGCCTGCTGGATCTCGTCCTGGCTCGCGGTCCGTGACACGCCCAGCACCCGGTAGAAGTCCTGTGCCATGGCCGGTCACTCCCGCTTCGCGACCGTCACGGCGGCGGGGCGGAGCTGGCGTTCGCCGTCCCCGTAGCCCGGGCGCAGCACCTCGACGACCGTGCCCGGTGGGGCGTCGGGGTCGTTGACGACGCCGACCACCTCGTGCCAGGCCGGGTCGAAGGCGACGCCGGTCTCGGCGTGCCGCGGGTAGCCGAGCAGTTCAAGGACGTTCACCGCCTGGTCGCGGACCGCCCGGACGCCCTCGACGATGGCGTCGGGGTCGGATCCGGCATGTGCCAGGGCGAGTTCGAGGTTGTCCAGGACGGGCAGGAAGGCGGCGGCTGTGCGGGACCGCTCGACCGTCCGCTCCCGCTCCAGTTCCCTGGCGTGGCGCTTGCGGAGGTTGTCGAGGTCGGCGAGCGCACGCCGCCAGCGGTCTTCGAGTTCCCTCAGCTCGGCCGTGTGCTGCTCCTCCTCGGAGGGTGCGGAGCCACCGCGGGACGCGTCGGGGCCGGGTCCCTCGTCCGTGTCGGACCCCGGCCCGTCCGGCGGGCCCGAGGGCGGAAGCTCCCCTCCCGGCGAGCGTACGGCGCTCTCCGGAGCCTGGCCGGCCGGGTCCGGCACGGCCGGGTCGGACTCCCTGGGGTGGATCGGCATGACGGTTCCTCAGTCCTTGTCGAACTCGGCATCGATGACGTCGTCGTCCCCGCCGCCGCTCGGGGCGCCGCCGGTGGTGTCCTGGTCGGGACCGCCCGTGGTGGCGCCGCCGTGATGGGCCGCCAGTCCTGAAAGAACCTGCTGGAGTTCGGAGGTCAGGGGCCGCACTCGTTCCACGCCTGCCTCCTCCTTGACTGCCGCCCGGGCATCCGACACCAGCATCTCGGCGCGTGCCTTCTCGTGCGCAGGTGCGGCGTCGCCCAGCTCGGCGAGGCGCTTTTCGACCTGGTACGCCACGGCGTCGAGCTCGTTGCGGGCATCGACGGCCTCGCGCAGAGCCCGGTCCTGGCCCTGGTTGCGCTCGGCCTCCTGGACCATGCGCTCGACCTCACTGCGGTCCAGGTTGGAGCTCTCGGTGATGGTGATGCCCTGTTCCTTGCCGGTGTCCCGGTCCCGGGCCCTGACGTTGAGGATGCCGTTCGCGTCGATGTCGAAGGTGACCTCGATCTGTGGCTCGCCGCGCGGCGCCGGGCGGATGTCGGTGAGCTGGAAGCGGCCGAGCACCCGGTTGTCGGCGGCCAGTTCGCGCTCGCCCTGGAGGACGACGATGTCGACGGCGGGCTGGTTGTCGTCGGCGGTGGAGAAGGTCTCGGTGCGACGCACCGGAATGGTGGTGTTCCGCTCGATGATCTTCGTCATCACGCCGCCGCGCGTCTCCACACCCAGCGACAGGGGCGTGACATCGAGCAGCAGGACGTCCTTGACCTCGCCCTTGAGCACCCCGGCCTGGATCGCAGCGCCCAGGGCCACGACCTCGTCCGGGTTGACGCTCATGTTGGGTTCCTTGCCGCCGGTCAGCCGGCGCACCAGCGCCTGGACGGCGGGGACGCGGGTGGAACCGCCGACGAGGATGACCTCGTCGATGTCGCTCTCGCCCACCTTGGCGTCGGACATGGCCTGCTGCACCGGTCCCAGGCATCGCTCCACCAGGTCACCGGTGATCTGCTCGAAGGTGGACCGCATGACGGAGTCGGTGAGGTGTTTCGGGCCGGAGGCGTCGGCGGTGATGAACGGCAGGCTGACCTGCGTCTGCGTCACCGAACTGAGCTCGGTCTTGGCCTTCTCGGCCGCCTCGAACAAGCGTTGCAGCGCCTGCGGGTCCTTGCGCAGGTCGATGCCGTTCTCCTTCTGGAAGCCGTCCGCGAGGTGATCCACGAGCCGCCGGTCGAAGTCGTCGCCGCCCAGATGGCTGTCACCGGCCGTGGAGCGCACCTCCACGACGCCGTCGCCGACGTCGAGAATGCTCACGTCGAAGGTTCCGCCGCCCAGGTCGAAGACGAGGACGGTCTCGTGCTCCTTCTTGTCCATGCCGTACGCGAGGGCAGCCGCGGTCGGCTCGTTGATGATGCGCAGTACCTCCAGTCCCGCGATCCGTCCGGCGTCCTTGGTGGCGGTGCGCTGAGCGTCGTTGAAGTAGGCGGGTACGGTGATGACCGCCTCCGTGACCCGCTCCCCCAGCTGCTTGGAAGCATCGTCGGCGAGCTTGCGCAGCACCTGGGCGCTGATCTCCTCCGGCGCGTAGAGCTTGTCGCGCACCTTGAAGCGGGCTGCCCCGCCGTCGCCCTCGACGACGTCGTAGGCCACCGCCCTGGCCTCGTCGGAGATCTCGTCGAAATGCCGGCCGATGAACCGTTTGGCCGAGTAGATGGTGCCCTTGGGGTTGAGGATCGCCTGGCGCCGGGCCAGCTGGCCCACCAGCCGCTCCCCGGTGTCGGTGAAGGCCACCACCGACGGTGTCGTGCGGTTGCCTTCGGTGTTGGGCACGACGGATGACTCGCCGCCCTCCCACACGGCGATCACCGAGTTCGTGGTGCCCAGGTCGATGCCCACTGCCTTGGCCATGAGGAACTCCTCCCGGTGCGGCGACATGCGCCGGCACTGATCGTTCAGGTATGGGCGGGACGCCCGCCGGCACCGGTGGGCCGCAAGCCGCCGAGCAGCCGTACGGCCTCGTCGGCGACCGCTTCGTCCACGACGACGACGTACCGGCTGGGCTCCATCGAGCGAACGGAGGCGAAGTCCCGGCGGCCACGCTGCAGGGCGTACAGCAGCAGGCCGAACAGCGCGCCCACGACCGCCCCGAACACCAGGCCGTAGAGGGCGACGAGCAACGCGGACACGAGGGGGTCCACCCAGTCGACCAAGCCGAAGAGCCAGCCGATCAGCGCGCCGGGAAGCGCCCCGCTGACCGCACCGTGCAGGGCGGCCCGGCCGTAATCCATCCGCCCGACGACCTGCTCGACGAGGCGGACGTCCTGGCCGATGATGGCCACCCTCTCCACGGGAAACCCCTGGTCCGAGAGGTGTTCGACGGTGCGTTCGGCCTCCTGGTACGTCTCGTACGCGGCAACGGGCCTGCGAGGCTGCTCTGTCATTGCCCAGTCCTTCCTGCCGGTGTGCACAGCGGCACCCGACACGCCCCAGACTCCCGAACCGGGCGGCTCCACGCCTCCACCCGGCAGATCAAAGAACGACGGAGCCCGTCCCCCCGCGAGCACGAAACGAGCATTTCGGGCATCGTGGTACTCGCTCCGGGACGTCGTCGAGGAGGGTCACTGTCACCGCTCCAGGCCACAGGGACAGGAATGATCACATGGCAGGCAGCCGGGTCAGGAACACGTACCGGCGCCGTTCCGACCAGGAAGGCCGTCTTCCGTCGGTCCGTCTGGGACAGCACCCCACGATCTTGCGGAGAAGCTCCCGCCCGCCCCTTTCCGCCCTCGCATACCGCAAGCTGCCGGCACTCTCCCGTGCCCTGTTCGATACCCGGGACGAGAGTGAGATCCTGCGCCTTGCCATGGATCACGTGTCGGCCGTCGGCCCGTACAGGGCTGAGGCCGGATACCTCCGAGGGCACGGCCGGCTGATGTTCGGCCCGCAGGCCGGGCAGGACCGCGCGTCGGCCATCGACCGGGCGGTGCGAGAGCTGACGGGGGAAGACAGCCCGGTGTCCGTTCCCGGCCGGTCACGGGGCCGGGCACTGGCCCTGCACGGGCCCGGTGGACTGCACGGCTACCTCGTGGTGACCTCTCGCTCCCGGCCCACCCACGCCCAGCACTTCCTGCTCACCACGCTGGTGCGCCTCGCCGCCGCGGCCCTGTCGGTCGCCGTCGCGCACCGCCGCAGGCAGGACGAGGCGCTGGAGCTGCACCGACTGCGACGGGAACGAACAACCCTCCAGCGGCGGCTGATCTCCCAGCTCGTGGAGGGGGGATACCAGCGAGCCGTGCACGAGGCCCTCGCCGGGGTCGCGGCCGCGGGCGGCGGCGAGGAGGCCATCACCGGCGCACTGCATGCGCTCACCGGTCTTCCCGTGCTGGTCGAGGACCGCTTCGGCCGACTGCGCTCCTGGACCGGTCCCGGCCGACCCGACCCCTGTCCGGAACCGGACCCCGCCCGCCATGAGGAGATGCTCCAGGGGGTCGCCAGGAGAGACGGACCGGTGCGGATCAAGGACCGGCTCATCTCCCTGATACGCCCACGCGGTGAGGTGCTCGGGGTGCTGGCCCTGCTCGACCCCGGGGGCGAGGCCGACGAGTACACCGTGTTCGCTCTGGAGCACGCCGCCACATCACTCGCCCTGGAACTGTCGCACCAGCGCCGGCTGGCGGAGGTCGAACTGCGGCTGCGCCGCGAGTTGGTCGACGATCTTCTGGAGGGCACGGACGAGAAGAGCGCCTACGCCCGGTCCGAGGCGTTCGGACACGACCTTCACCGCACCCAGTACGTGATCGTCGTGCAGTGGAGGGGACGGTCCGCGGACGACGCCTTCGCGCGGACCGTGGGCCGGGCGGCTTCGGCCGTGGGCATGCCGTCGCTGGTGACTCAGCGCTCCGACCACGTGGTGCTGGTCGCCGAGGGCAGGCCGCACGACCACGCCCTGTACGAGGCGCTCGCCCGGGAGACCGGCACCCGGGACGGGACGATCGGGGTGAGCGCCCGTTGCAACACCCCGGACGGCATCCCCGGCCGGTACCAAGAGGCACTGCGTGCCCTGGAGGTACGCCGCCGGTCCCGACAGCGGTACGGCACGTCGTTCTTCGACGACCTGGGCCTCTACCGAATCCTGGGGCCCGGCAACGAGTACCGGGAGCTGGAGGCGTTCGTTCACGAATGGCTCGGACAGCTCGTCGACTACGACGACCGGCACCGTACGGCGCTCGTGGAGACCCTGTCCCGGTACTTCGACTGCGGCGGCAACTACGCCGAGACCGCCGCGTCCCTCGCGATCCACCGCAGCACGCTCCGCTACCGGCTCCAGCGCATCCGCGAGCTCAGCGGCCATGACCTCACGAACGTGGAGGAGCGCCTCAACCTGCAGGTGGCGACCCGGGTGTGGAAGATCATGCTGGGCGGACCCGCTTGAGGCCCCCACGGCGATCGGCCCGGCCCGGCTGCCCGGCCGCCGCCCCGCGGGCAGCACGGCTGCAGTTCGCCGTATCGGCTCGGCAGGCATCGCTCAGGCCCGCCCGCACCGGCTCGGGGAGCGATGGTCTGCCGCCCGCGGGCACGCGCCCTGCTGAGCGCTTCCCACCACACCACGCAACGCGAAGCCTCGACGGGCAGCAGCGTCCGGCACTGATCACCGCCGACGGCGGCAGGACCCTCTGGGCCGACCGGGAGTCCTCCTCACCCGCGCCCTACCGCCGCACCCGGGGCATCCCGAGGCCGATCCAGGAGATGATCTCGCGCTGGATCTCGTTGTTGCCGCCGCCGAAGGTGAAGATGAACCCCGAGCGGTAGCCGCGTTCCAGTCCGCCGTGCAGCACGGCGCCCGCCGAGCCCTCCTTCAGCGCGCCCGGCGCGGCGACGATCTCCATCAGCCAGGCGTAGGCGTCGCGTCGGGCCTCGGAGCCGTGGACCTTGACGGCGGACGCCTCCTGCGGGGTGAGGGTGCCGTCCTCGACGGCGGCGACCGTCCGCCGGCTGAGGAGCCTGAGCGCCTTCAGCCGGGTGTGGGTGCGGGCCAGCAGCCGGCGCACCCAGGGCAGGTCGACGACCCGGCGGCCGTCGGTCAGCTTGGCGCGGGCGCGAAGGGCGGGCGCGTGGGCCGGCCGGGACCGCTCCGTGCGGCCCCGGCCGTCAGATCAGGGTGTCGAGGAACTCCGTGCAGGCCCGCGCGCAGTCGCGGCACGCCCGGGCCGTCTTCTCGGCGCCCGGGTGCCCGTCGAAGGCGTGGGCGGCCTCCAGGCACACCTCGCGGCACCACTCCACCTGCGACCGGATGGCCGCCTCGTCCACCTGGTTCTGCTCGGACAGCACACGGCAGGTCGCGTCGCACACCTCCGCGCACATGATGCCCTTGCGCCGTACCAGTTCCTGGTCCTGCGTCCCGTCCGGATCCACCAGGCTCGCCCGCAGCGCGCAGGCCCGGGCGCACTCGGTGCACGCCTGGGCGCAGGCGAAGCGGTCCTCCAGGAACCGGAACAACTCCTGCTGCGAAAATGTCGTCGTCACACAGCGCGGGTTGCCGGGCCCGGTGCGGTCAAACCCGGCGGGGGGGCGGGACACGGGAGCGTGTTCGTCCGGGACGGCCGGGGGTACCCGCGGCCCATGGTGAACACCGCTTGGATGGAGACGACCGACCTCGCCGCGGGCCGCGGCGCCGTGGGCATCGGCCTGGCCGTGGGTGTCGTGGTGGTGGGTGTGCTGATCGCCGCCTTCGCGCTCGGCAGCCGCCGGGTGCGACGCGGTGACACCGCCCGCCCCCGCCCCGAGGAGCAGCCCCGGATGCCCGAGGGCGGCCCGGTGCGCGAGACCCGGGAACAGCGGGAGCCGAACGAGATGCCGCGCAGCGACCGGCGGCTGACGCCCCATGAGATGGACGGCCGCGGCAACTCCGGTACCCGGACCGGCACGTCGCAGGAGCGGCCGCGCTGGGACGAGGGCAGCAGCGGCGGATTCGGCAGCGGCGGCCCGGGAACCCGCTGACCGGCGACGTCGCCCGGGCCCGACACCGGCCGGTGCGACGCGCCCGCCCCACAGCACGCCGTACAGGGAAGTGAGAACCATGGCCGACCCCGCCCACAGCGCCCTGCCGCTGCCGGACTACGACCACCTGCCCCTCGGCGGCCTGGAGAGCCGGGTGCGGTCCCTGAACACCGCCGAGGTCGAGGAACTCCTGGCCTACGAGCGCACGCACGCCGACCGGCTCCCGGTGACGGAACTGCTGTCGGCGCGGCTGGAGCAGCTGCGGGCGGGCGCCGAGCCGACGTCCGGCGACCCGGGCGCGCTGCGCCCCGAGACGGGCGCCGCCCGGGGCGGTTCCCCCGTCACCCCCGCCACCTCGCCGCAGCCCTTCGGGCCGCCGCCGCACGGCACCCCCGACCAGCGGGGCAAGCCCAAGGGCGACCGCACGTAGCGCACCGGCGCGCCCGCCTTTCCCCCGGCCGATCTCCCACGGCCGAGACTTTCACGGGCGGGTCGCGGGCCCTTGATCACCTCCGGGCGGTCAAGGGTCCGCGGCCCGCCCTTTGCATGTCCGGGTGACCGCTCGCCCGACCGAACCGCGTCACCGGGTGACCGGGATCACAGCAGGCGGGTGCATCGTTCCGGGAGGCCACGAGTCTTTGTCTCTTGTGTAAGGGGATTTCCGGACGCGGGGGCGGTGGGGATGGAGCGGTTGGGGGCCGACGGCTTCGACGAGTTCGTGGCTGCCCGCTGGTCGGCGCTGCTCCACGTCGCGCGCCTGCTCACCGGCGGGGACCGGCAACGGGCCGAGGACCTGGTGCAGGAATCGCTGGTGAAGCTGTGGTTCGCCTGGCCCAGGGTCGCCGAGCAGGCACCGGAGGCGTACGTCCGCACGGTCCTGGTGCGGCTGGCGGCCCGGTCCGCCCGGCGCCGCTGGTGGGGCGAGCGCCCGGTGGAGGCGCTGCCCGACCGGCCCCTGCCGGACGACGTGTCGTCGACGGTGGCGGAACGCTCCCGGCTGGAGGCCGCGCTGGCGCTGCTCTCCCCCCGGCAGCGCGCGGCCGTGGTCCTGCGCTACTGCGAGGACCTGCCGGAGGCCCAGGTGGCGCAGGCGCTCGGCTGCCCGGTGGGGACCGCGCGGTCCCATGCCTCCCGGGGCGTGGCCCGCCTGCGCAGCATCCTGTCCGACGCCGTCCGGACCGTGGGCTGAGGGGAGAGGCGATGGACGACTTCGAGCGGGAGCTGACGCGCATGATGCGCGACACCCGGCAGCAGACCCCCTTCGCGGACGAGCAGCGGCAGCGGCTGCGGCACGGCATCCGCGCCCGCCGCCGCATGCGGATGCTGTGGCGGGCCGGCGGCTCCGCCCTCGCGGTGACCGGCCTCGGCATCGGGCTGGCCCTGCTGCCCGGCGTCGAGTCCCGGACCCAGCCGGCCGGCCCCGGGCCGCTGCCCGCGACCAGCCCGACACCGCCTCCGGCCGCCCCGACGCCGACGCGGACGTCCGGGGCGAGCCCGGACGCCACCGTGTCCCGGGCGCCCACCGGCCCGTCGTCCACGGACGTCTCCGGCACCACGCCGCCCGCGGGCGACCGCACACCGACCACGCCGCCGACCTCCACCCCGGAAGGGGCGGACGGACGGGCGACGGGCGGGCCGCCCCCGTCGCACTCCGTCACGGCGGGCCCTCCCCCGCCGACCGGCGCGTCCGGCGGAGACCCCTCGTCGTCGGCCGGTGGGGAATCGGCCGCCAGCGGCTAGCGGCACCCGGCGCGCGTTCCGCGCCCCTCCCTTCGCCAACCGACCGGTCCGACCGCGACCGTTCCGACGACCACGACCGCTGCGACCACGACCGTGAGCCACCCGTCCGCCACCCGTCCACCGACCTGTTCGGCATGCACCCGTCAACGGGGCGCGCCGTGCCCGTTCCGCCGCAGAGAGACCGTGATCCAGCCATGAGTACCGCCAGGCGGTCCGCCCCGGCCTGCCGCCGCACCCCCTCCACCGCCGCGGCGCCGGCCGTGCTGCCGCGCCGCGCGCCGCTCCCCGCGGGCCATCCGGATCCGGTGCTGGACGTCGTCGTCCCCGTGCACAACGAGGAGGACGACCTGGAGCCCTGTGTCCGGCGGCTCCACACCCACCTGACAGAAACGTTCCCGTACGCGTTCCGCATCACCGTCGCCGACAACGCCAGCACCGACCGCACCCCGGTGATCGCGGCACGCCTGGCCCACGAGCTGCCGGGCACCGACTGGATCCGGCTGGCCGCGAAGGGGCGGGGCCGGGCGCTGCACGCCGCCTGGACCCGCTCCCGCGCGCCGGTGCTCGCCTACCTGGACGTCGACCTGTCCACCGACCTCGCCGCCCTGCTGCCGCTGGTCGCCCCGCTGATCTCCGGGCACTCGGACGTCGCGATCGGCACCCGCCTGGCCCGCGGCTCGCGGGTGGTGCGCGGACCCAAGCGGGAGATCATCTCGCGCTGCTACAACCACCTGCTCCGCGGCACCCTCGCGGTGGGCTTCACCGACGCGCAGTGCGGATTCAAGGCGGTGCGGCGGGACGTCGCCGAACATCTGCTGCCCCTGGTCGAGGACCGCGAGTGGTTCTTCGACACCGAACTGCTGGTGCTCGCCGAGCGCGCCGGGCTGCGGATCCACGAGGTGCCGGTGGACTGGGTGGACGATCCCGACAGCCGGGTCGACATCCTCTCCACCGCCCTGGCCGACCTGCGCGGCATGGCCCGGCTGGCGCGCGCCCTCGCCGGCGGGCGGCTGCCGGTGACCGCGCTGCGCCGCGCCGACGGACTGCCGCCCGGCCTGGTCCCGCAGCTGCTGCGGTTCGCCGCGGTCGGCGCCGCCAGCACGCTGTTCCACCTGCTGCTGTACACGGTGCTGCGCCCCTGGACCGGGGCGCAGGCGGCCAACGCGCTCGCCCTGCTGGCCGGCACGCTCGCCAACACGGCCGCGAACCGGCGGCTCACCTTCGGCGTACGGGGGCGCGGCGGGGTGCTGCGGCACCACCTGAAGAGCCTGGCCGCCTTCCTGGTCGGGCTGGCCCTGACCAGCGGTTCGCTGGCCCTGCTGCACCGCGCGGCGCCCGGCGCCGCCCCCGGCGCCGAACTCCTGACCCTGGTCCTCGCCGGCCTCGCCGCGACCCTGCTGCGTTTCCTCCTCCTGCGGGCCTGGGTGTTCCCCGGCTCCCGCTCCCCCTCCCGCCGCACGACAGGAACCCCCCGCCCATGAGCACCGGCACCGGCCGGCCCGGCCCGACCCCCGCCACCGTCACCCCCGCCGCCGTCCCGGCCGCCGCCACCCCTTCGGCGGTCCTCCCGGCGCGCGCCCCGGACCCCGGCCCGCCCACCGGCGCCCCCGCGCACCGGCCCGCCCGGCACGCGTGGCACGCGCGGCTGCGCCGACTGGCCGCGGAGCACGGCCCGGTGCTCGCCACGTACGGCGCGCTGAAGCTGGCCGGGTTCGCCGTGTTCATGTACCTGCTGGACGCGGCCGGGGACTTCCGCGACAAGCACCCGCGGTTCGGTGGCGGCGAGCACCCCTGGGACGTCCTCGGCAGCTGGGACGGCTGGTGGTACCAGCAGATCGCCCTGCACGGCTACGACCCCGCCCTGGAGCCCGTCCCCGGCGCCACCGGCCTGATCACCCTGGAGGGCAACTCGGCGGCGTTCTTCCCGCTGTACCCGGCCCTGATGCGGATGGTCTCGGAGGTGACCGGGCTCGGCCCGTACGGCTCCGGCATGGCCGTCGCGGTCGTCGCCTCCTTCGTCGCGGCCCTCGGGATCCACGCCGTGACGGCGCGGCTGGGCGGTCGCCGGGCCGGGCTGGTCGCGGTGGGGCTGTGGGCGGTGTGGCCCGGGTCGGGCGCGCAGTGGGCGGTGTACTCCGAGTCGGTGTACACCGCGCTCGCTGCCTGGGCCTGCTACGCCGTCCTGACCCGGCGCTGGCTCACCGCGGGGGTCCTGGTCTTCACGGCCGGCCTGGCCCGGCCGACCGCCGTGACGCTGGTCGCCGCCCTCGCGGTGGCCGCACTGGTCGCGGTGTGGCGCCGCCGGGAGCGCCTGCGCCGTCCGCTGGCCGCGGTGCTGATCGCGCCGCTGGGGACCGCCGGATACCTCGGCTGGGTCGGCTACCGCATGGGCGAGTGGAACGGCTACAGCACCCTCCAGGACGGCGCCTGGGCCCACAGGTTCGACTACGGCCGCCACACCCTCGACGTGCTCTCCTCCGTGCCCGTGGGCCACTTCGACTATCTCTTCGCGATGCCCTTCGAGGACGTCGTCGGGGTCGGGGTGGTGCTCCTGGTGCCGGTGCTCACGGTGCTGCTGGTCCGGCTGCGCCCGCCGGCCGTCCTGGTCGTGTACACGGTGCTCTCCTTCCTGATGGTGATGGGCACCCAGCAGATCTTCGGCAATGTCTCCCGCTACCTGCTCCCGCTGTTCCCGCTCGTCATCCCTTTGGCCCTGGGGATGCGGCGACTGCGCGTGCCCTCGCTGGCCGTGGTGCTGGGCACGGCGGCGCTGGCCTCCGGCTCGTACGCGGGGTACGTGCTGTTCGAGCTCGGGGTGCCGTGACCGGAAGCCGACCGTGTCGTCCGCGGCCGGGAGGGGCAGACTGAGGACATCCGCCGGTGCGGCGCAGCCGAGCCGTCGCGCCGTCGTCCGCGGGAGTCCTCATGTGGAAACGCCCCCGGCGCGGTGGGCGCGCCCACCGCGACGACATCCCCCCGGTCGAGCTGTGCGACCGGTGCGGCGCGGTCTTCCCCGCCGACCGGGCGGTGTGCGCCCTGGTGCCCGACTCCTCCTGCGCGCAGGGGCGCGGCGGCCGCGCCGACGGCCTGCGCCTGCTCACCGCCTGCGGCGAGCAGCATCTCGAGGAGCTCCGGGAGGACTACCGGCGCCGCCCCTTCGTCGAGGAGGAACTGTGGGCCGCGAAGGTCACCCAGGCGCTCAGCGCGGGCCCGCCCGCCCTCACCGTCGCCGAGGTCGCCCGCCGCACCGGCCTGCACGAGCCGGAGATCCACCGTGCCGTCCTCTGGCACAACCGGCGGCTGCGCGAGGCCCGCGAGCAACCCGACCCCTGACCGGCGCCGCCATCACCACCGGGGCCGCCCCCGGGCGCGGCACCTCACCGCCCGCCGGTGCGGCCGCGGCGCTCGCTCCGGCGCCGCCGCAGGACGACGAGGACGTCCACCGCGGCGATCAGGGCCAGCACGGCGCACGCCACGGTGATGCCGACGAGTGGCCCCCGGCCCGGACTGTCGCCGGCGTCCGAGTCCGCCGCCCACAGGGCGAACAGCACGGTCGCCGCGACGAACAGCGGCAGGAAGAAGCCGGACAGGAGCAGGCGCAGCCCCAGCGGGCTACGGGCCGTCACCGGTTCGGTGCCGCTGCGCCGGGCGCGGCGGCCGGTCGCCCCGTGGTGCGAGCGGCGGGCGGGGTCCTCCGTCCGGGCCTGCTGATCGTGCCGCATCCTGTCCTCCTCCGACGCCTCGGCCCGGCCGCCCGACACGGCCGTCGACCGCACACGTCCTCCCTCTTCGCGTAGCCCGGGGGCGGCAGGGCAAACCGCCGGCCCAGGTCGCGCGCGTCGTGCCTGGATGCCGGTGCCGGGGGCCGGGCGTATCGTCCCCCTATGGACGACGCTCGGTGCGGCCGGTGCGGTACCGCCCCACCGCGACCGTCGCCGCCGCGGACCGGGACGGGCAGCTGATGGACACGGCGCTGACCACGGTGGTGCGGGACTGCGAGGCGACCGGCGGGCTGCTGTACGTGCTGCCGCCCGGCGGGAGCGCACTGTGGCTGGTGATGGTGACCGGCGCTCCGCAGGAGATGGTCGCCCCGTGGCGGCGGGTGGCCCTGACCGACCCCATTCCGGTGGCGGACGCCGTGCGGCACCGGCGCCTGGTGTGGATCGGGGGCCAGGAGGAGATGGCCCGCCGCTACCCGAAACCCGCGCTGGTCCTCCCCTACGACTTCTCCCTGGCCGCCGCGCCGGTCGCCACCGGGGAGTCGGTGTGGGGCGGGCTGGTCCTGCTGTGGCCCTCCTCCCACGGCCCGGCCCTGAGCCCCGGGGAGCGCGAGGCCGTCGAAGCCGGGTGCCAGCACCTGGGGCGTGTCATGCAGCAGAGCGCCGAGCGCGGCGACCCCCTGCTGCCCAGGGGCCGTCCCCGCACCCTCCCCCCGTTGCCGCCCCGGATCCGGCCCGTCGCCGAATCGCGCGCGATGACCGCCTTCGTCGAGCGCCTGCCCGGCGGTTCGTGCGCGCTGGACCTCAGCGGCCGCATCACGTTCATCACCCCCGCGGCGGCCGGCCTGGTGGCCGCAGACCGCTCCGCCCTGCTGGGGGCCCTGCCGTGGGAGGCGCTGCCCTGGATGGACGTCCCCCACGTGGAGGACCGCTACCGGGCCGCGCTGGTCACCCGTCGCCCGCAGGTGTTCACGGTGCTGCGGCCCCCGGACACGTGGCTGACCTTCGAGCTGTACCCGGACTCCTCCGGGATCAGCGTCCGCATCCTGCCCGGCCGCGCGGACGACGGCGCCCCGGAACCCCCCTCCGCGCCGGCCACCGGGCCGGGCCGCGCCACGGTGCTGTACCACCTCATGCACCTGGCGGCCACGCTCACCGAGGCGGTCGGAGTGCAGGACGTGGTGGACCAGACCGCCGACCAGCTGCTGCCGGCGCTCGATGCGCAGGCCATGGTGCTGATGACGGCCGACGACGGGCGGCTGAGGATCGTCGGGCACCGCGGGTACGACGCGGCCGTCGTCGACCGCTTCGACGCCGCGCCGCTCTCCCCGGACATCCCTGCGGTCAGGCCCCTGACGACGGGTGAGCCGGATTTCTTCGCCTCCTTCGCGGAGATGGAGGCCGCCTACCCGGGCACGGTGCACGAGGACGGGATGTCCGCGTGGGCGCTGCTGCCGCTGATCGCCTCCGGCCGCCCGATCGGCTCCCTGCTGCTCGCCTACGAGCGGCCCCACCCCTTCCCGCCCGGTGAACGCGCCGTGCTGACCTCCCTGGCGGGGCTGGTCGGCCAGGCCCTGGACCGGGCCCGGCTCTACGACAGCAAGCACGCCCTCGCCCACCGGCTGCAGGCGGCCCTGCTCCCCCACACCCTTCCGGTGGTCGACGGCCTCGAGGTGACCGCCCGCTATCTCCCCGCCGCGCGCGGCCTGGGCATCGGCGGGGACTTCTACGACCTCATCCGGATCGACCGGCACACGGTGGTCGCCACCATCGGGGACGTACAGGGCCACAACGTGGACGCCGCCGCCCTCATGGGCCAGGTGCGCACCGCCGTCCACGTCCACGCCGCCCTCGGCGCTCCCCCGGGCACCGTCCTGACGGGCACCAACCGCCTGCTCGCCGACCTCGACCCGGGCCTGTTCACCAGCTGTCTCTACGCCCACCTCGACCTCGCCGGCCGCAGCGTCCGCCTGGCCACCGCCGGGCACCCGCCGCCCCTGCTGCGGCACGCGTCCGGACGGACCGAACTGCTCCGTGTCCCGCCCGGTCTGCTGCTGGGCGTCGAGCCGCACGCCGACTACCCGGCGCTGGAGTTCCCGCTGCCTCCCGGCTGCGTGCTCGTCCTGTACACGGACGGACTGATCGAGGCCCCCGGGACGGACTTCGACGACGCCGTCGCCAACCTCGCCGGACTGGTGGAGGCCGCCGATCCGACCGACCTGGACGCCATGGCGGACCACCTCGTCCGCCACGTGCCCGCCCCGGGGGACGACATCGCGCTGCTGCTGATCCGCCCGCGGCCCCGGGCCCGCCCCGGCGGTGGGCCGGCTCCCCGTCCCCGGTGACGGCCCGGTACCGCCGCCCCGCGGACGGCGCAGTCGGTCAGGCGGAGCCGGTCAGGCACAGCCGGTCAGGCGGAGCCGCCGACACCGGCCCCGGTCAGTTCCCTCGCCACCTGCGCGGACCAGCGCTCGATCGCGTCGACGTCGCGGAAGTCCCCGCCCTTGCCGGAGCGCAGGATCATCCGGACGACGAAGCCCTTCGCGCCGTCCTCCAGACGGCCGCCGAAGGTCGCGTGGTCCACGGCGTCGGTCCGGTCCATGAGCCGGCGGACGCCGGGGGCGGGCGGGATGTCCTTCTCGGAGGCCGAGGCGTCCAGCGGCCCGCTGCTGAAGAACCACAGCGGCATGCCGGCGAGGTCCCGGCGGTACCGGCGCACGAAGCGCCGGGCGTCCCGGTGCCAGCGTCCGGCGTACAGACCGCCGCCCACCACGACGGCGTCGTACGGCGTCACGCTGCGCACCGACCGGGCGGGCAGCACCTCGGCCGTCAGCCCCTCACGGCGCAGGACGCCGGCGACGGCCTCGGCGATCTCCGCCGTCGAGCCGTTGGTCGTTCCGTAGGCGACCAGCACGGTGTTCGTCATCGCGGACCGCCTCCTCTCACGGTCGCGGACTGCTCCACGCTTCGAGCGTCCGCCGTCCCGCCCCCGGTGCCCAGGGGCTGTCCGGGCCCGTCCGGAGGGCCGGTCGGCCCCCGGGTGCGCGGCCCGGCGCCGCTCAGTAGCGTGACGCCGGGTGGTGGACTCGGCGGAGTGACCCGGCGGAGCACGGCCGGATCACCGGGCGGTGGAGGCGTTCATGACGGACACGGCGGCGGCGAGGGTGCCGCGCAAGGTCTACGAGCAGGAACTGCTGCGGCTGCAGACCGAACTGGTGCGGCTGCAGGAGTGGGTGCGGGCGGAAGGCGTCCGGCTGGTCGTCGTCTTCGAGGGCCGGGACGCGGCCGGCAAGGGCGGCACCATCAAGCGGGTCGCCGAGCACCTCAACCCGCGCGGCGCGCGCATCGCGGCGCTGCCGAAACCGACGGAGCGCGAGCGGACCCAGTGGTACTTCCAGCGGTACGTGCAGCATCTGCCGGCCGCCGGGGAGATCGTGCTGTTCGACCGGTCCTGGTACAACCGGGCCGGCGTCGAGCACGTCATGGGTTTCTGCACCAAGGAGGAGTACCAGCTGTTCCTGCGCCAGTGCCCCCTGTTCGAGCGGATGCTGGTGGAGGACGGGATCCTGCTGCGCAAGTACTGGTTCTCGGTGAGCGACGCCGTGCAGCAGGAGCGGTTCCAGCGCCGCCTGGAGGACCCGCGGCGCCGCTGGAAGCTGTCACCGATGGACCTGGAGTCGATCACCCGCTGGGAGGCCTACTCCCGGGCCAAGGACGAGATGATGGTGCACACCGACATCGCCGAGGCGCCGTGGTTCGTCGTGGAGAGCGACGACAAGCGCCGGGCGCGGCTGAACACCATCGCGCACCTGCTGTCCTCCGTGCCCTACACGGAGGTGACGCCGCCCGTCCTGGAGCTGCCGGAACGCCCGCCGTCGACCGGCTACCGCCGGCCCCCGCGCGAGCTGCAGACCTACGTCCCCGACCACGCGGCGAGCCTCTGACCCGCCCCGCGGCCCGTGCCCGGACCTGTTCCGCACGTCCGGTTGGCGGGGCGGCCCCGGGCGGGGCAGCGTGGACGTAGGACAACGTCGACCCAGTGAGGTGGCCATGGAATCCCCCGAGCCGGTTCCTCTGGTGGTAGTGGGCGTGGACGGTTCCCCCGCGTCGTACGAGGCCTTGCGCTGGGCGGCACGGTACGCGGAGCTGGTCGGCGGTGAGGTGGAGGCGATCCACTCCTGGGACACCTGGGTGACGCCGAGCTGGGGCGGGCGCGCCATCGAGCCCGACCTCGACCTGGAGCAGGCGCGGCACCGCTTCGGGGAGGCGTTGGAGGCCGCCTTCCCCGGGGAGCGTCCGCCGGGGCTGCGGGAGCGCCTGGTCGAGGGTGATCCGTCTGAGGTGCTGATCCGGGCCTCGGAGCGGGCGGACCTGCTCGTGGTCGGTCACCGGGGGCGGGGCGGCTTCGCCCGGACCATGCTCGGCTCGGTCAGCCAGCGCTGCGCCCAGCACGCCGCCTGCCCCGTGGTGGTCGTCCGGGAGAACCGCAAGCCCTGAGCGTGCGCGCCCGCGGGCGGGCGGGTTCAGGAGGCTTCGGCCTTCTCCGGCGTCCCGCCCGTCCCGTCCCGCTCGCCGGGGCGCTTCGCGTCGTCCGCGAAGTCCGGGTCGAGGGGCGGGCGCCGGCGGGGGCCCGACAGGAGGCTGTGCACGTCCACCACGCCCTCGACGGAGCGGACGACCCGCACCGCGAAGGGCACCAGGGAGGGGTCGGGGACGTGGCCGGTGAGGGTGACCACGCCGTCGCGCACGTCCACCCGCACCGCCTCCATGGAGGCGGGGAAACGCCCGGAGGCGATCACGCCGCGGATCTCCCGAGCGATCTCGTCGTCGCCGCGCAGGAACACCTTGAGCAGGTCGGCACGGCTGACGATGCCCTTCAGCACCCCTTCGCCGTCGACCACCGGCAGCCGCTTCACGCCGCGCCGGGCCATGATGCGGGCGGCCCGGGCCGGCGGGGCGTCGGGGGTGACGGTCAGGGGCGGGGCGGTCATGAGCTGCTCCGCGGTCACCGCGTCGGCCTTGTGCGGCTCGGAGGGGCTGCGCAGGAACACGGGGCCGGGCGGGTCGCTGTCGCGGAACTCCTCCTTGCGGAGCAGATCGGCCTCCGACACGACGCCGATGACCCGGCCCTCGTCGTCCAGGACGGGCAGCGCGCTGACCCGCCACTGCTTCATGGTCCTGGCGATGTCCTTGAACGTCGCCCCGCCGGACAGGGCCACCACGGTGCGCGTCATGACGTCGGCGACGGTCTTCGGGGAGTTCTCCATGATCTCCACCCACCTGCTCGGATGTCGTCGGGCGGACACTCCCAGCGTCGGCGACCCGGCCGGCCCGGAACAGGGGCCGAAGGGCCCCGGCCCGGGTGCCGGGGGTCACCGCGCGGCCGTCAGCCGTCCCGCACGGCGACGACGTCGTGCGGTTCCTCGCCCACCACGACCTTGAGGGCACCGGTCTCGGCGGCACCCGCGAAGACGTCGTAGGCCTCCTGCATCCCGTCCGGTCCGAACGTGTGGGTGACCAGCTGCGAGGCCGGCAGCCGGCCGGCGGCGGCCATCCGCAGCAGCACGGGGGTGGTCCGGGTGTCGACGAGGCCCGTGGTGATCGTCAGGTTCCTGATTCACAGGTCCTCCAGGTGCAGGGTGACGGGTTGGCCGTGGACCCCGACGTTGGCGACGCGTCCGCCGGGGCGCACCATGCGGGCGCACATCTCGAACGTGCCGGGCACGCCGACCGCTTCGATCGCGACGTCGGCACCCTGCCCGTCCGTGAGGTCGGCGACCAGTTGCGCGGGTTCCTCCCCCGCGTCGGCCACGGCGTCGGCGCCGAGGTTCCTGGCGGCCTCCAGCCGGGACGCGGCCAGGTCGACCGCGATGATCCGCTCGGGGGCGAAGAACCGGGCGGTGGCGACGGCGGCCAGCCCGACGGGCCCGGCGCCGACGACCACCACGGTGTCCCCGGGCCGCACACCGCCGTTGAGCACGCCCACCTCGTAGGCGGTGGGGAAGATGTCGGCCAGCAGCACGGCGTCCCGGTCGGCCATCGCGCCCGGCAGCGGGTGCAGGGACAGGTCGGCGAACGGCACCCGGACGTACTCGGCCTGGGTGCCGTCGACGGTGTGGCCGAGGATCCAGCCGCCGCCCCCGCGGCACTGCCCGTACATGCCCTGCCTGCAGGAGGGGCACCGTCCGCAGGAGCTGATGCAGGAGACCAGCACCCGGTCGCCGGGCCGGACGGCGGTCACGGCGCTCCCCGCCTCGACGACCTCGCCGACCGCCTCGTGACCGAGCACGGTGCCGGGCGGCACCTCGGGCACGTCGCCCCTGAGGATGTGCAGGTCGGTCCCGCAGACGGTCACGGCGGTGACCCGGACGACGGCGTCGGTGGCGTCCCGCAGGCCCGGGTCGGGGACCTCTTCCCACGCGGCCCGTCCGGGGCCGTGGAAGACGTAACCCTTCATGCCGCACCTCGCTTCCGTGGTGGTCCGGCGGGACCCGGCGCGTGGCCGGTGTCCGCCCTCTCTCCAGCTTGTCCGACCCGCGGCGGATCCGCTCGGGGCGGCCGTTCCCGCCCGGCGGCCGCCGCGGGCCGACAGCGGCGACGGAGGACACCCCGGGCGCGCAGCCGGTCACAAGCGGTGCGTCACCGGGCGGGCCCGGCCCGAAAGTCGCCGTTTTGGGACATCGGGGCCCGGCCCGCGTCCGGGTGCGCTGGGATGGCCGGACATCACTGGCAGCAGGGCGGCTGGGGCGGACATGAGCGACAACACCGGTACGGCCACGCATCCGCTCGCGGTTCTCCCCCCGGGCCGGCCCTCGGCCTGCGCGCGGCCCGGCGAACCGGGGGCCGCCGAGGAGCGGTTCCGCGGCCTGCTGGAGGCGGCGCCGGACGCCATGGTCATCGTCGACGGGACCGGGACGATCACCCTGGTGAACGCCCAGACCGAGGCACTGTTCGGCTACGAACGCGGGGAACTCCTGGGCCAGCCAGTCGAGTTGCTCGTCCCCCAGCGTTCGCGCGGTCACCACACCCTGCACCGCGACGCCTACCTGGCGAACCGGCAGGTCCGCCCGATGGGCGCCGGTCTCGACCTGTACGGGCTGCGTCGCGACGGCAGCGAGTTCCCCGTCGAGATCAGCCTCAGCCCCCTGGAGACCGCCGACGGACTGCTGATCTCCGCCGCCGTCCGCGACGTGAGCGACCGCAAGGCCGCCGAGGAACGCATCAGCGAGCTGGCCGCCCTGGTGGAGTCCTCCCAGGACGCCATCCTCGCCAAGACGCTCGACGGCCGGATCACCTACTGGAACGCCGCCGCCCAGCGGCTGTACGGGTACACCGCCGCCGAGGTGATGGGCCGGCACATCTCCCTCCTCGCCCCCGACGGCCATCAGGACGAGATCGCCGCGCTGCTGGACCGGCTCCGGCTCGGCGAGAAGGTGGAGCACTTCGAGACGCTGCGCCTCACCCGCTCCGGTGCGCTGCTGGACGTCGACGTCACCCTGTGGCCGCGGCGGGCACCGGACGGCACGGTCATCGGCGTGTGCGCCATCGTCCGCGACATCAGTGACCGCAAGCGGGCCGAGGCGGAACTGACCGCCCTGTACGAGCAGCAGCGCCATGTCGCCCTGACCCTGCAGCGCAGCCTGATGGGCACCCCGCCGGACGTCCCCGGCCTGGTCACCGCGAGCCGCTACCGTCCGGCCACCCAGGGGGCGGGCGTGGGCGGCGACTGGTTCGACCTGATACCGCTGGGCGCCGGGCGGGTCGGCGTGCTGATCGGCGACGTGATGGGCCGCGGCCTGGAGGCGGCCGCCGCCATGGGCCAGCTGCGGTCGGCGGCGCACGCGCTGGCGAAGACGGGCATGCGGCCCCGGCGGCTGATGCAGGCCCTGGACGCCTGCGTCGCGGACCTGGACGTGCCGGACCAGCTGGTCACCTGCTGCTACCTCGTCGTGGCCGCCGACGAGGCGACGGTGACCCTGTGCTCCGCCGGACACCTGCCGGTGCTGGTCGCCGTGCCCGGTGAGGGGGCGCGGCCGCTGGCGGCCCCGGTGAACGCGCCGCTCGGGGTGGGCGGCGTCCTGTACGAGCAGGCGTCGGCGGCGGTGCCCCCGGGCGCCACCCTGGTGCTCTACACCGACGGCCTGATCGAGACCCCGGGCTGCGACATCGAGGACAGTCTCGCCGCCCTCACGTCCGCCTGCGGCGCCCTGTTCACCGCCGGACCGCCGGGACTGGACGAGGCCGCCGACCGCATCCTGTCCACCCTGCGGCCGGACGCCGAGGGCCACGACGACGACGTCACGCTGCTGCTCGCCCGGCTGCCCGCCGCGCCCCTGGCGTCCCTCACCACGACCCTGGCCACCCGGCCCGAATCGGTGCCCGAGGGGCGCGCCTTCCTCACCCGGGCGCTGGACGCCTGGGGCTGCGGTGAGAAAGCCGACGACGCGCGCCTGCTCGTCTCCGAGCTGTTGACGAACGCCGTCC
Source organism: Streptomyces sp. 3-6 (assembly GCF_056323165.1). Classification (NCBI taxonomy): domain Bacteria; kingdom Bacillati; phylum Actinomycetota; class Actinomycetes; order Kitasatosporales; family Streptomycetaceae; genus Streptomyces; species Streptomyces sp. 3-6. The sequence continues at coordinate 81,311 of NZ_JBWHZP010000010.1, read as the reverse complement.
AGCACGCCCAGGGACCGGTCACCCTGCACGTGTGCCGGACAGCGGCCGACGTCACCGTGGAGGTCGGGGACGGCAGCCCCTGCCTGCCGGAGCCCCGGCGGGCCGACGAGGACGAGGAGTGCGGCCGGGGGCTCAACCTCGTGCGCGTCCTCGCCGACAGCTGGGGCGTGCGCCCCACCGACGACGGCAAGACCACCTGGTTCACCCTGCGCCTGTGACCGCCCGCCGGCCCTGGTGGCCGCGTGGGCGTCCCGGCGGCGTCACGTGCTCCGGCGGGCGCCGGGCGCGGGGAGCCTGAGGGCGAGGGCGGCGAGGTCGTCGTGCCCGTCGCTGGGATGCCGGTCGGCCAGCGTCCGGCACAGTGCGTCGAGATCCTTGTCGATGTGCTGGGCGGCGAGGGCGGCGAGTTCGTCCATGCACGCGCCCAGGGGCCGGTGGGGGTGCTCCACCAGCCCGTCGGTGAACAGCAGGACCGTGTCCCCCGCCCGCAGCTGATGCGTGTGGTCGGGCCGCGGCACCGCTTCGTCGACGCCGAGCGGCAGGCCGGGGTCGGCGTGCAGGTAGCGGGTGCGGCCGTCGGCGGTGACGACCAGCGGCGGCAGGTGGCCCGCGGTGGACCAGTGCAGGTGCCAGCCGTCCCCGTCGGCCTCGACGCGGGCCAGACAGGCGGTGGTGACCGGTGCCTCGGTGATGGCGTGCAGGGTGTGGTCGAGGCGGTGCAGGACCAGGCTGGGCGGGGTGCGGTGGTCGTAGAGCAGGGCGCGCAGCATGTTGCGGATCTGCGCCATGGCCGCGGCGGCCTTCAAGTCGTGGCCGATGACGTCACCGATGATGACCCCGCAGCTGTCGTCCGGGAGCAGCAGGGCGTCGTACCAGTCCCCGCCCAGGTGGTGGCCGGGGGCGGTGGCGGGGCGGTAGACGGCGGCCGCCTCGAAGGGGGCGAGGTCGGGCAGGCGGGGCAGCAGCAGCCGCTGGAACTGCTCGGCGGAGGCGCGGGTCTGCTCGAACAGGCGGGCGTTCTCGATGGCGATGCCCGCGGCACCGGCCAGCGCCGTCACGACGGCCTCGTCCTCCTCGTCGAACGGCTCGCCGTCGCGCCGGTCGCACAGGTAGAGGTTGCCGTAGATCCGCCCGCGCACGCTGATGGCCACCCCGAGCAGCGTGCGCATCGGCGGATGCCCCTCGGGGAAGCCGATGGAGTCGGGGTGGCGGGTCAGGTCCCGCACCCGCAGCGGCTCGGGGTGGTGGATCAGATGCCCGAGCAGTCCGCGGCCGTGCGGGAACTCGGAGCCCGCCAGGTCCCGGTACTCCTGGTCGCTCAGGCCGAGGGGGATGAACTCCTCCAGGCCGCTCGCCTCGTCGTCGAGGACGCCGAGGGCGCCGTAGCGGGCGTCGACCAGGTCCATCGCGGTGGTCACGATGCGCCGCAGGACGACGGGGAGCTCCAGTTCCCGGCTCAGCGAGAGGACGGCGGAGAGCAGGCCCGACATGCGCTGCTGGTCCGTCGTCGGCCTCGCGTACCCGACCGTGGAGCGGTGCGGGTGGGTCGTCTCCCGTGGTGGGGACGTCTCCGGGCGCCGTCGACCGTCGTCCCGCGTCACGACCATCCACCTCTTTCCGGACCCGGGGCGAGACGGTCCGTTTCCGCCGCCCACCTCATCGTGACCCGCGTTCCCGCCTCCCGCACGCAGGAACCACCCGGATCACGCAGGCCGCCGGCCGCCACGTGCGGCCCGCCCGGCGGGCGCCCCGGGGACGAGCCCGGGCGGGGGCGGCCGGAAGTCGCCGCGTGCGACGGCCGGGCCGATAATGGACGGTATGTCCCGGAACACCCGGAGTTCCGCCGGCGCGTACGATCCGCCGACCGTGACGGTCAAGGGGCGGGCCATCAGGCTGCGCACCATCGGGTCGCTGCTGATCGTGGCCGCGGCCATCTGGTTCATCGCCGCCAACACGGGCTCGGTCACGGTACGGCTGTGGATCCCCACGGTCACGCTGCCGCTGTGGAGCGTCCTGACCGTCACCCTCGTGGCCGGACTGGTCCTCGGCCTGCTCATCGCCCACCGCCGCGCCCGCCGGTAGCGTCCCCCGGCGGGCACGCCGTGCGGCGCGGTGCGTCCGGCTCACGACCCGTCCGCCGGATCCGCCGCGCCCGGACGGCCGGGCCCGGGCGGGGCGTCCGGCTCCGTGCGCGGCCCGCGGGCAGGGCACCTCGGCCGGTCCTGCTCGTGCACGTGCCCTTCGCCGTGCCAGGGCCGATACTGCCGACTAGCGGCCCTCTCAGCCGAGGGCCGCCGACCGCCCGACCGACGTGACAATCCCTCGTGCGCCACCAGCAGCACCCGGCTCACGGCCCGCCGCGGGCCGCCGGGCCCCGATTCCCGTTCCTTTTCCGTCCGACCAGCAGGAACCAGCGGCGGACCCGCTCGGCGGGTTCCGAGGAGGCACCCATGAAGATGCTCATCAACGTCCCGGAAACCGTGGTCGCCGACGCGCTGCGGGGCATGGCGGCGGCTCATCCCGAACTGACGGTGGACGTGGAGAACCGGGTGATCGTCCGCAGGGACGCGCCGGTGGCCGGCAAGGTCGGGCTGGTGTCCGGCGGAGGGTCCGGGCACGAGCCGCTGCACGGCGGGTTCGTCGGGCCGGGCATGCTCTCCGCCGCCTGCCCCGGCGAGGTGTTCACCTCCCCGGTGCCCGACCAGATGGTGCGCGCCGCCGCCGTGGACAGCGGCGCCGGTGTCCTGTTCATCGTGAAGAACTACACCGGCGACGTGCTCAACTTCGACATGGCCGCCGAACTCGCCGAGGACGAGGGGATCCGGGTCGCGAAGGTGCTGGTCGACGACGACGTCGCGGTGACCGACAGCCTGTACACGGCCGGCCGCCGCGGGACCGGCGCGACCCTGTTCGTGGAGAAGATCGCGGGGGCCGCGGCGGACGAGGGACAGCCGCTGGAGCGGGTGGAGGCCGTCGCCCGGCAGGTCAACGAGAACTCCCGCAGCTTCGGCGTCGCCCTCAGCGCGGTCACCACGCCCGCCAAGGGCAGCCCCACCTTCGACCTGCCGTCCGGCGAGCTGGAGTTGGGCATCGGCATCCACGGGGAGCCCGGACGGGAACGGCGCCCGATGATGACGGCGGGCGAGATCGCCGAGGCCGCGCTGGACGCGATCCTCGCGGACATCACCCCCCGCAATCCGGTCCTGGTCCTGGTCAACGGCATGGGCGCCACCCCGCTGCTGGAGCTGTACGGCTTCAATGCCGAGGTGCAGCGGGTGCTCGGCGAGCGCGGGGTCCCCGTCGCACGGGTCCTCGTGGGGAACTACGTGACCTCGCTGGACATGGCCGGCGCCTCGGTCACCCTGTGCCAGGTCGACGAGGAGTTGCTGCGCCTGTGGGACGCGCCGGTCAGTACGCCCGGCCTGCGCTGGGGTATGTGACGGGCACCCGGGCAGGGTCCGAGGAGTGCCTACCATGCAAGGAGATTCCGTGCTCGACGCCGATTTCTTCCGCCGTTGGATGACGGCGACCGCCGCGTCCGTGGACCGCGAGGCGGAGCGGCTCACCGCCCTCGACTCCCCCATCGGTGACGCCGACCACGGGGGCAACCTGCGGCGCGGGTTCACGGCGGTGCGGGAGTCCCTGGAGCAGGACCCGCCCGCCACGCCCGGGGCGGTGCTCACCACGGCGGGCCGCCTGCTCATCTCGAAGGTCGGCGGCGCGTCCGGACCGCTGTACGGGACGCTGCTGCGGCGGGCCGGCAAGACGCTGGGCGACGCCGACGAGGTCAACGAGGCGCAACTGGCCGAGGCGCTGCGGGCCGGGCTGGACGCGGTGAAGCAGCTCGGGGGCGCCGCTCCCGGCGACAAGACCATGATCGACGCGCTGGAGCCGGCGGTGGAGGCGCTGGGCCAGTCCTTCGCCGCCGCCCGCAGCGCGGCCGAGGAGGGGGCCGTGGCCACCACCCCGATGCGGGCCCACAAGGGCAGGGCCAGCTACCTGGGTGAACGCAGCATCGGGCACCAGGATCCGGGGGCGACGTCGGCGGCGCTGCTGATCGCGGCCCTGGAGACCGCCGCGTCCGGGACGGGGGCCGACGGTGAGTGACGCGACGGTGGGCATCGTGCTGGTGTCGCACAGCGCGGCGGTCGCCACCTCGGTCGCGGAGCTGGCGAAGGGGCTGGCCGGGGCGGGGGACGCGGTCCCCGTCGCCCCGGCGGGCGGCACCGACGACGGCGGGCTCGGCACGAGCGCCGAACTCGTCGTCGCCGCGGCGGCGTCCGTCGACCGCGGGGCCGGGGTCGCCGTGCTGACCGACCTGGGGAGCGCGGTGCTCACGGTGAAGACGCTCCTCGCCGAGGGCGACGAACTCCCCGGCAACACCCGGCTGGTCGACGCGCCGTTCGTGGAGGGCGCGGTGGCCGCGGTGGTCACGGCGGCCACCGGAGCGGACCTGGCCGCGGTGGAGGCAGCGGCGGCGGAGGCGTACACGTACCGCAAGGCGTGACGCGGCGGGCGGGCGGCGGTGCGGCGGCGCGCGAGCCGACGGGACGGCGGGACGGCGGCCCGCTGGACGGGCGGTGCTCCGGGGCGGTCCGCTGGACGGGAGCCGCGCCGGTGGCCCGCCACCGCCACCGCCCGCCCACCCACCGCCCGGAGCCACCGGCCGGCGCGTCACCGGCCGCGTGCCCCCACCCCGCCCGCTACCGCCCCGCTCGCCGGCGTCCCGCGCGCACACCGTCGGCTCGCACACCGCCGGCTCGCGCGCCGCCGGAGCCGCACCGGCGCCGCCCGGTCAGTCGGCGTCGACGAACCGGCGTGCCAACTCCTCCCCCAGGGTCACCGCCGCGTCGGCGTCCTCGATCGGGGTGACGCGGCTGTCCTTGAAGACGATGTACGTGACGTCGGCGGCGGTGCCACCGGTGAGCGGATGCGGGTCGATGCCGAGGGCCTCGGCGGTGGCGTAGGAGGCCTCGCCGATGATGTGCGCGGGGCCCACGTCGCCGACGACCGCGTACTGAACCCGGTCCTCGTGGATCACGGCGGCGACCGAGCCGCCGCGCACCCCGTGCTCGCGGTAGTCCCAGACCGCGCTAGGGGTCGGCACCACGATGTGGGGCAGGGTCGCGGAGTTCAGCGGACGGCCGTCGGACTGGGCGAAGGCCGTGGCGGCGGAGAAGGTGGGGTCGGTCGCGGCGTTGCAGCGGGGGCCGGGACGGCCGTCGCAGTCGATGTCCAGGTCGGCCGTCCAGTGCACGACGTCGCGGGCGCCGCAGACGGGGACCGTCGGGGCAGTGCCGTGATCGGTGCGGTAGAGACCGTCGGAGATCCGGGTGCAGTCGCGCACCCTGTCCAGCAGGTCGGCGGCTGACACGGAACTCTCGCTCCGGGCGACCGGTGCGTCGTGCTGTGGCCCGGCCGGTCCGCCGGGGAGCAGGGTGGGGGCGAGCAGGGCGGCACCGGCCGCGGCCAGGGTGAGCGAGGGGGCACGGAACACGTTCGAGGGGCCTCTCGTCGGGGACACTGACGGGCACTCAGCCCTCAGCCAACCTCATTCCGGCTCCGCGACGGGGTCATCGCGACGGGGCCGGAGGGTGCGCGACGGGGGGTGCTCGGGCACCCGGGGGCCGAGCCGTGTTCCGGCCCGGGCCGCCCGGTCACCCTCTGAGGCGCGGGACGAGCGACGACAGCGGTCCGCGCCACGGACATGAACCACCCAGCCCTCGCGAGCAGTTCAGCCGTTCGGATGCTCAGCATACGTAATACGGCGGACCGCGCACCAACGATGCCCCCTTGATGTGGCCGCGTCAGGGACGGCATATTGGTACGGACCATTACGAGGCCAGGATCCGTCCGTTCGGCCGGTGCCCCGGCGTGTCGCCACGACCGGGGTCCGGGGAAAGGAGGAGCGTGCACCGTCCCACGGCCGACAGGCCCGCCGAACCGGAACCGGACGGCCCGTCCGGGCGCCCCTTCCCGCCCGCCTCCGGCCCGACCTCCTTCAGCTCCTCCGCCACGCGCCCCTCCGCGCCGTTCGCCAGGGTCGCGCCCGCGCCGCCCTCCCCGCGCCCGCCCGCGCCGTCGCACGCTCCCTCGCCCGAGCCTGCGTCCGAGCTCCCGCGCGCGCCTGCTTGCGCCCCCTCGCGCGCGCCTTCCCCCACACCCCGGCGCGCGGCGCGACGGGCCGGGGTGCCGGGCGCCGTGTCGTGCGCCCTCCTCCTGCTCCTCGCCGCCTGCGGAACCGGCGGCTCCGCGGACCGCGCCGGGGGCGAGGGCGGGCTGCCGGGGGCGCCGACCGGAGTCACCGCCGAGGCGGGGAGCGCCACCAGCGTGCACGTGATGTGGAACGCGCTGCCCCCCGGCGACGGGAAGGTCTCCCGGTACGAGGTGTACCGCGACGCCACCAAGGTGAAGGAGGTCCCCGGCTCCGCACACATGGTGGACGTCACCGGGCTGCGGCCCGCGACCGCGTACGCCTTCACCGTCCGGGCCCGGGACACGGAGGGGCGGCTGGGGCCGCACAGCCGGGAGGTCCGGGCGACGACCCCGCGGGCGGCACCGGAGGACCGCTCGGCACCCACCCGGCCGACCGGGGCGGCGGGCCGGGCGGTGGGCAGCAGGGCGGTGCAACTGTCCTGGTCGGCCGCCACGGACGACCGGGCCGTGGTCTCGTACGACATCCTCCAGGCCGGCACGAAGATCCACGGGGTGGGCGGACAGCAGACGGCGACGGTGGTCACCGGCCTGCGGCCGGGCACCCGGTACTCCTTCACCGTCCGGGCCCTCGACGCCGCCGGCAACGCCTCCCCGGTGAGCACCGCCGTGCGGATCACCACACCGGGCTCGGGGGACGGCGGCGCCGGGACCGCGCCCACCCGCTTCGAGGCGGACGTGCGCCGGGCCGACGGGGCCTACCACCTCGACCTGAGCTGGGTCCCGCCGGACGTGGACGGCGTGGTGACCGAGTATCAGGTCCACCTGGACGGCCGCGCGGCCACCTCGCTGGTCTTCGGCGGGGAGGCCCCGCGCGACCGGGCCGAGTACTCCTTCTACGTGGGGAAGGAGCCGGGGGTCACCCACCGGGTCCGGATCCGGCCGATGCTGCCGGACGGCACGTGGGGCGCCTTCTCGGCGGAGCGCACGGTGACCACCGGAACCCGGAACTGACGTCCCGCGACGGGGCCGTGGGCCGCGCGCACGGCCCCGTCACCTGCCCGGCGGCGGCCGGGGTGCGGGGGGCGTCCGGTGCGCCTTGGCTGGCCCTGTACGGCACGGGCGTTCCCGACCCTCGGCGGCGCAAGGGATGTACCGCCAACCGTGCCGCCGGAAGGCAGTCCACATGCGCTACTCCACGTCCGTGTTCCGCTCCGGCCCGACCGCGGCAGCCGCCGCCGCGCTCACCCTCGCGCTGGCCGCTCCGGCCGCCGCCGATTCCGGCATCTCGGTGAGCACCACCGGCTCGACCGTCTCGGTCACCACGTCGGCGTGCACCCAGATCAACGGCAACTGGGGCACGGCCTCGCTGCTCAACAGCAGCCAGACCAGCTTCGCCCAGGGCCGGCAGGTGGCCCTGTCGGGCAGCGCCTCGTCGCAGTCGGCCGCCTGGTCGAACGTCACGTCCGGCACCTACACGGTGATCGTGACGTGCTCCAACGGCAGCACCGCGGGCAGCCAGTCCGTCATCGTCTCGCCCGCGCCCAGCCCGAGCCGGGTCACCCCGACGGCCTCGCCGTCACGGGGCGTCATGGGCGGCGTGGGGGGCGGTTCGACGGACTACGGCACGGTGACCCTGGTCGCGGGCGGCGCGCTGGTCGGTACCGGTCTGCTCGGCGCGGCGTGGTTCCTGCGCCGCCGCAACAAGCCGCACCGCCTCTGAGCCGGCGCCGGCCGCCACCACGTCCGACGCGCTCCGGTCCGGCGGCCGGCGTCACCTTTCCCGCCCCCCTCCCGCGTACCTCACCCCACGCCCGTCACCCCTCGCCCGGGGATGCGCCTGGCCTCACCCGGGACGCGGCGCGCTTCGGACGCGGACCTCGTGACCCGCTCCCGGGTGCCCGGCGCCCGAAGGCTCAGCCGGCGTGCTCCGCACCCGCCTCCGGCCGGTCCGGGGTTCCCTCGTCCGCCTCCGGCCGGTCGGCCTGCGCCTGCATTGCTCGTGGGCCCGGCGTTCCCTGCGGGCCGCGCAGTTCGCGGAGTTCGGCGAGTTCGGCGAGCGCGTGTTCGAGCCAGCGGACCCAGAACGTCTCCAGGTCGATGCCGGCCCGGAGCACCAGGTGGCGCAGACGGTCCTCGGGGTCGTCCTTGCCGGGCGGGAAGTCGCGCAGCTCGATGTCCTGGTACTCGGCCAACTGCCGCTGGTGCAGCTCCAGATGGCGCCGCAGGTCGTCCTCGATGCCGTCGGTGCCGACCACCGCGGCAGCGCGCAGGCGCAGCAGCATCGCGTCGCGGTGCGGCTTGGGATCCTGGGACGCGGCCGTCCAGCGGGCCAGTTCCGCGCGTCCTGCAGGCAGGACCTCGTAGGACTTCTTCTGCCCCCGGACCGGCTGCCGGGAGGGCAGCGCCCGGATGAACCCCTCGGCCTCCAGCCTGCCCAGCTCGCGGTAGATCTGCTGGTGCGTGGCGGACCAGAAGTAGCCGATCGACCGGTCGAACCGGCGCGTCAGCTCCAGCCCCGACGACGGCTTCTCGAGCAGGGCGGTGAGGATCGCGTGCGGGAGGGACATGGGCTCATCCTAGGGACGCAGGCGAGCCCCGCGGCCCGCCGTGGCCGGGCACCGAGCCCGCCGTGGCCGGGTGCCGGGCCTGCCGTGGGCGGGTGCCGGGCCCGACGGGGCGGGGTGCGGGCCCGCCGTGCCGGAGTGGCCGTCCCGGCGGGGCGGGACGGCTCGTTCCGGACGGCCGGCGGGGACGCGGGCCCTACAGGGCGGCGGCCACCTCGGTGCCCTGCTTGATGGCCCGCTTGGCGTCCAGTTCGGCCGCCACGTCGGCGCCGCCGATGAGGTGGACGGGACGGCCGGCGGCGACCAGCTCCTCGTAGAGGTCCCGGCGCGGCTCCTGGCCGGTGCACAGCACCACCGTGTCGACCTCCAGCACGGCGCTCTCGCCGTCGACGGTCAGGTGCAGTCCGGCGTCGTCGATCCGGTCGTAGACGACTCCGGGGACCATGGTGACGCCCCGGTGCCTCAGTTCGGTGCGGTGGATCCAGCCGGTGGTCTTGCCGAGGCCGGCGCCGACCTTGGTGGTCTTGCGCTGGAGCAGGTGGACGGTGCGCGGCGGGGCGGGCCGGTCGGGTGCCGTGAGGCCGCCGGCGGCAGCGTGGTCGAGGTCGACGCCCCAGTGGCGGAAGTAGGTCTCGGCGTCCTCGTGCGCCTTGTCCCCGCTGTCGGTGAGGAACTCGGCGACGTCGAAGCCGATGCCTCCGGCGCCGAGGATCGCGACCCGGTCGCCGACGGGGGCGCCGTCCCGGAGGACGTCCAGGTAGCCGAGGACGCTGGGGTGGTCGACGCCGGGGATCTCCGGCACCCGCGGGGTGACGCCGGTGGCGACGACGACCTCGTCGTACCCGGCGACGTCGTCCGCCGTGACGTGCGTGTCCAGCCGCAGGGCGACGGCCAGTTCGTCGAGGCGGGTGCGGAAGTAGCGCAGCGTCTCGTCGAACTCCTGCTTGCCGGGCACCTTGCGGGCCACGTTGAGCTGTCCGCCGATCTCGCTCGCGGCGTCGAACAGGGTGACGTGGTGGCCACGTTCGGCGGCGCCGACCGCGCAGGCGAGGCCGGCCGGTCCGGCGCCGACGACGGCGACGCGCTTGCGGCGGCGGGTCGGGGAGAGCACCAGTTCGGTCTCGTGGCAGGCGCGCGGGTTGACCAGGCAGGAGGTGATCTGTCCGCTGAAGGTGTGGTCGAGGCACGCCTGGTTGCAGCCGATGCAGGTGTTGATCGCCTCGGGCCGCCCCTCGGCCGCCTTGGCGACGAAGTCGGGGTCGGCGAGCATCGGCCGCGCCATCGAGACCATGTCGGCGTAGCCCTCGGCGAGCACCTGCTCGGCGAGTTCGGGGGTGTTGATCCGGTTGGTGGTGACCAGCGGGACCGACACCTCGCCCATGAGGCGCTGGGTGACCCAGGTGTAGGCGCCGCGCGGCACCGAGGTGGCGATGGTGGGGATGCGGGCCTCGTGCCAGCCGATACCGGTGTTGATGAGGGTGGCCCCGGCCGCCTCGACGGCCTTCGCCAGGGTGATCACCTCGTCGAGCGTGGAGCCGTCGGGCACCAGGTCGAGCATGGAGAGGCGGTAGATGACGATGAAGTCCTCGCCCACCGCCTCGCGCACCCGGCGGACGATCTCGACCGGGAAGCGCGTCCGGTTCTCGTAGGAGCCGCCCCAGCGGTCGGTGCGCCGGTTGGTCCGCGTCACGATGAACTCGTTGATCAGGTAGCCCTCGGAGCCCATGATCTCCACGCCGTCGTAGCCGGCCTGCCGGGCGAGGCGGGCGGCGCGCGCGTAGTCGTCGATGGTGCGCTCGACCTCGGCGTCGGTCAGCTCGCGGGGCGGGAAGGGGCTGATCGGCGCCTGGAGCGGGCTCGGGGCGACCAGGTCCTGGTGGTAGGCGTAGCGGCCGAAGTGCAGGATCTGCAGCGCGATGCGTCCGCCCGCGTCGTGCACGGCGTCGGTGACGACCCGGTGCTGCTCCGCCTCGGCCTCGGTGGTGATCCTCGCGCCGCCCTCGTAGGGCCGGCCCTCGTCGTTGGGCGCGATGCCGCCGGTGACGATGAGGCCGACTCCGCCGCGCGCGCGGGCCGCGTAGAACTCGGCCATGCGGGCGAAGCCGCCCTCCGCCTCCTCCAGGCCGACGTGCATGGAGCCCATGAGGACCCGGTTGGGCAGGGTGGTGAAGCCCAGGTCGAGGGGGGTCAGCAGGTGCGGGTAACGGCTCATCGGGCCCTCCGTGCGCGGTGTGGTGCCTCTGTTGTAGAGGACGCGCGACGCCTTGTGCAACTAGTTGCATAAGGATCGGAGGGTGAGGGACGGCACAACGGACCCCGGAGCGGTGCTCCGGGGTCCGGTGGGTGTCGGCCGACGGGTGCGGCTGCTCGGGCCGGCCGTGTCAGCGGCTTTCGAGACGGACGTGCAGCTCCCTCTCCTGGTCCCCGGAGACCGTGGTCAGGTCGTGCACGGCGAACAGGTCGTCCAGCGTGCTGCGGAACCGGTCGACGGCCCAGGGGCCGCCGTGCAGGTCGGCGTCGACGGAGGACGACAGTCGGGCCGGGCCGGTGCCGCCGCCGTGCGGTGCGGCCACGTCGAACGTGCCGAGCCACACCGTGGGCCGGGTCTCGTGGAACTCCTCGGGGACGTCCTCGGCGCACCGGTCGGACGTGAAGCACGCGCAGAGCGTGTCGAACACGATCCGGGCGTCGTGCTTGCTGCATCCGCTGATCTCGACCGAGACGGATTCCGGGTGCGGTCGCTCACTGCTCATCGGGATCGCTCCTCTCCTGACCCCCGCCGTGCCCCGCCCTCCCAGCAAAGCACCGTCGGCGCCCGGGCACGACCCGCGCGTCGCCGGACCCGCGGGACGGCTGACGGGAAGCGGACCCCGCGGGTACCCGCCGACCGGCACGCGCATGCGCGCCGCGCCGGGGTGAGAGCCGCACCGGAACGCGAGAAGCTGGAAACCGGGCCGGCCGAGCGGCGGAAAATCGCCCCCGCGCGCGGTAGAACAAGGGAAGCCGGCAGCGCGACGAGATGTCGGCCCGAGCGGCGAAGGCGGGCATGGGATGAGTGCAGCCGGGGCACCCCCGGCCGGGGACGGCGGCCCGGAGCGGGGGCCGGTGCGCCCCAGCGGGCTCCTCGACGTGCTGGGCGTGGCCTCGGTGGTGCTGGACGCCGAGGGCCGCGTGGTCCTGTGGAGCCCGCAGGCCGAGGAACTCTTCGGGTACACGGTGCACGAGGCGCTGGGCCAGTACGCGGCCCGGATCATGGTGCACGAGAAGCACCTGGACATGGTCGTCGACCTGTTCGCCGACGTGATGCGCACGGGGCGGAGCTGGGCCGGCGCCTTTCCCATCCGGCGCAAGGACGGCGGCACCCGCCTGGTGGAGTTCCGCAACATGCGGCTGCTGGACGACCAGGGAGAGGTCTTCGCCCTCGGCCTCGCGGTCGACCAGTCGACGGTGCGGCGGCTGGAACAGGACGTGGCGCTGTCCACCCGGATCGTCGCCCAGTCCCCCATCGGGCTCGCCGTGCTCGACACCCGCCTGCGGTACGTGTCCGTCAACCCCGCGCTGGAGCAGATCAACGGCATCCCCGCCGCGAAGCACCTGGGCCGCACGGTCCGCGAGGTGCTGCCCCAGCTGGACATCGACGTCCTGGAGAACGCGGCCCGCCGGGTGCTGGACACCGGGCAGCCGGTCATCGACCGGTCCGCCGTCGGGCGCACACCGGCCGACCCGGACGAGGACCACGCCTGGACGGTGTCGCTGTACCGGCTGGAGAACGCCCTCGGCACGGTCCTCGGCGTCGCCCTGTCGGTGGTCGACGTCACCGAGCAGTACCGGGCCGGGGTCGAGGCCGAGGCCGCCCGGCGCCGGCTGGCCCTCATCGCCGACGCCACGGCCCGCATCGGCACCACCCTGGACCTGGACCGCACGGCCCGCGAACTGGCCGAGGTGGCGGTGCCGGAACTCGCCGACGTGGCGGCGGTGGACCTGCTGGACGCGGTGGTCCGGGGCCGTCGCAGCACCCTCGGTCCGGGCGAACCCGCGGTGATCCGGGCCCTGGCCGTCCAGGGCGACCGGGCGCCGGACGCGCTCCGGGCCGCCGACCCGCCGGGCGGACTGGCCCGTTACGCTCCCGACCGGCTGGTCACCGAGTGCGTGCGCACGGCCCGGCCGGTGATGCTCCCGGTGGTCGAGGACGCCGACCTGCCGCGCATCGCCCGCTCCCCCGAGGCCGCCGAACTGCTCCGCCGGGCCGGCGTCCACTCCTACCTCGCCGTGCCGCTGATCGCGCGCGGCGAGGTGCTGGGCGCGCTGGACCTCAAGCGGTGCGGCAATCCGCTGCCGTTCGGCGACGACGACCTGCTGCTGGCGCGCGAACTGGCCTCCCGGGCGGCCGTGCAGATCGACAACGCCCGCTGGTACCAGAACGCCCGCGCCACCGCACTCACCCTCCAGCGCAGTCTGCTGCCCAGCCTCCCGCCCCGCACGGGCGGGCTGGAACTCGCCTCCCGCTACCAGCCGGCGGGCACCACCAGCGAGGTCGGCGGCGACTGGTTCGACGTGATCCCGCTGGCCGGCGACCGGACCGCGCTGGTCGTCGGGGACGTGATGGGCAGCGGCATCCCCGCCGCGGCCACCATGGGCCGGCTGCGGACCGCCACCAACACCCTCGCCTCCCTCAACCTGGAGCCGGCGGCGCTGCTGGAACACCTGGACCGCATCTCCGGCGACCTCGACCAGGCGATCGCCACCTGCGTGTACGCCGTCCACGATCCCGCGCGACGGCAGTGCCTGATCGCCAACGCCGGGCACCTGCCGCCGGTGCGGGTGCGCAACGGGAGCTCTCCGGAGCTGCTCGACCTGCCCACGGGGGTGCCGCTCGGGGTGGGCGGGGTGTCCTTCTCCACCACCGTCGTCGGCCTGGAGCCGGGCGACCGGCTGGTGTTCTACACCGACGGGCTCGTGGAGACGCGGCGGCACCCGCTGGACGAGCGGCTGGACCGGCTCCTCACCCTGCTGGACTGCCCCGACCTGCCCCTGGAGGAGGTCTGCGACCTCCTCCTGCGCACCCTGCACGAGCCCGACAACTTCGACGACGTGGCCCTGCTCATCGCCCGGGCGACGGCCCCGGGCTGACCGCCCGCGGCCCGTGCGCCGGGCCGTCCGGGCCGGGCGCCACGCCGATCACCACGTGGGCGTCCTCCTCCTCGGCCACGGCCGAGCGGGTCCGCAGGCCGGCGGCGGTGAACGCCTCGGCCGCCGCCGGCGCCTGCCGCCGGCTCGTCTCGACGAGCAGGCACCCACCGGGCGCCAGCCAGTCCGGGGCACCGGCGGCCACCCGGCGCAGCACGTCCAGGCCGTCCGCCCCGCCGTCCAGCGCCATCAGCGGCTCGTGGTCACGGGCCTCCGGGGGCAGCAGGGCGATCTCACCGGTGGGCACGTACGGCACGTTGGCGGCGAGCACGTCGACCCGGCCCCGCAGCCGGGGCGGGAGCGCCTCGAACAGGTCCCCGGTGTGGACCTGGCCGCCGGTACCGGCGAGGTTGCGCCGGGCGCAGCGCACGGCCGCCGGGTCGAGGTCGGCGGCGTGCAGTTCCACGTCCCCGAGTTCGGCGGCCAGGGCCGCCCCGACGGCACCCGAGCCGCAGCACAGGTCCACGACGACGGAGGCGTCCGGTGCCTGCGCGAGGGCCTGCGCCACGAGGAACTCGGTGCGCCGGCGCGGTACGAAGACCCCGGGCACGACGCCGATCCGGCGGCCCCGGAAGCCGGCCCAGCCGACGACCTGTTCGAGGGGCACCCCGCGGGCGCGGCGCCCGGCCAGCGCGGCGGCCTCCCGCTCGGTGCGCGCGGTGGCGAGGATCAGCTCGGCCTCGTCCTCGGCGAACACACAGCCCGCGGCCCGCAGCACGGCCACGACCACGTCCCGGGAGGAGGGGCCGGGCGGCGGGGCGAGCGACGGGCCCCCGGCGGGCGGCGGGGAGTCGGCGGACGGCGGGAAGTCGGCGGGCTGCGGGGAGTCGGGCGCCGGGCCCGGCGCCGGAGGACCGCCCGGGGCGGGGGCCGGGCGGGGGGCCGACGCACCGTCGGGGACCGGAACCCCGGCCGGCGGCACGGACGGGACGGGCGCGGACGCCGCGGGTGACGAGGGCATCGGAGGCGTCCCCGGGCCGGAGGACGAGTCCGTGGACGGGGCGGGCGCGGGCGCCGCGGGTGGCGAGGCAGGTCTCGTGCCGGACGGCGGGTCCGTGGACGACGCCAGGGGGTTCACGGGCGGCTGGGACGGCATCGCGGGGGCCTTTCGAGAGCCGTGGGGACGCTCCCGCGGACGCCTACGGCCGGTGTTCCGCGGCCCTGCGAGGCGGGTGCGCCCGACCTGACTGAGCGGTGATCGGTCCCACCTCCCCGGCTCCACAGGCCGCGCCCGTGCGCGGCCGGAGCGTCACAGTACCGGACGCCGCGCGGCCCCCGCACGTCCGCGACGATCACCCGCACCCCGTACCGTGGGACCCTGGAACACCCCGCACCCGCAACGGAACCACTGATCACGTGAACATCACCCGAGGCTTCACCGGCCGCCCCCGCGTGGCCGATCCCGGTCTGCCGCCCGGCCAGTACGACGCCCGTGACACCTGGCCCGTGCTGTCCGCCGAGGTCACCCCGGACCTGGCGCCGGCCGACTGGACGTTCCGGGTCGACGGGCTGGTCGCGCAGCCCCGCACCTGGGACTGGGACCAGGCGCACGCCCTGCCGGCCTCGGCGTACGAGGGGGCCATCCACTGCGTGACCGGCTGGTCGAAGTTCGGCGTGCGGTTCGGGGGCGTGTCCCTGGACGCCTTCCTGGACGCGGTGCGGCCCCTGGACACCGCGAGCCACGTCGTCGCGTACGCGCACACCGGCTACACCGCGAGCCTGCCGCTGGCGGACGTGACCGGCGGGCGGGCCTGGATCGTCTGGGACGCCGACGGCGAGCCGCTCACGCCCGAGCACGGCGCCCCGGCGCGCCTGGTGGTGCCCCACCTGTACTTCTGGAAGAGCGTGAAGTGGGTCGCCGGCCTGCGCCTCCTCGACCGGGAGGAGCCGGGCTTCTGGGAGACCAACGGCTACCACCCGCGGGGCAACCCCTGGGAGGAACAGCGGTACTCCGGTGACTGAGACCGTGCCCCAGCAGACCCAGCAGGCCCGGCAGACCCAGCGAACTCAGCAGGCCCGGCAGTCCCAACAGGCCCGCCGGTCCGCGCCGGACGGCTTCGTGCCGCCCACGCGGTTCGCGGTGCCCGGGCGGATCGCGGTGAACGAGGGGACCGCCTCCCGGTGGCGGACGGCGACCCTGACGGAGATCCGCCGGGAGACCCCGCGGGCGGCGACCTTCCGCTTCGCCGTGCCGGACTGGTCGGCGCACGTGCCGGGCCAGCACCTGATGGTGCGGCTGACCGCCCCCGACGGCTACGTGGCCCAGCGGCACTACTCGATCGCCTCCGCGCCGGACGACCCCGGGCACGTGGAGCTGACCCTGGACCGGGTGGCGGACGGCGAGGTGTCGGGCTGGTTCCACACCGTGGCGCGGCCCGGCGACCGGGTGGAGATGCGCGGCCCCCTCAGCGGCTTCTTCGCCTGGCCCGGCGACCGGCCCGCCCTGTTGCTCGGCGCCGGGTCCGGGGTGGTCCCGCTGATGTCGATGGTGCGGCACCACCGCTCCCGCGGCCTGACCGTGCCGCTGCGGCTGCTGGTGTCGGCGCGCGGCCCCGAGGACCTGATCTACGCGCGCGAGTACGGCCCGGAGACCACCCCGGTGTTCACCCGGAGCGCCCCGCCGGGGATGCCGGTGGGACGCCTGACGGACCGTCACCTCGCGCCGCTCCTGGCCGACCCGCCGCCCGGCGGGTGGGAGGCGTACGTCTGCGGTTCCAACTCCTTCGCGGAGCACGCCGCCGGGCTGCTGGTGGCCGCCGGTCAGCCGGTGGACCGGATCCGGATCGAGCGCTTCGGCTGAACCGTGCCGCCCGCAGCCGCGCACCGGCGACGCCGCCGGTTTCGGCGCCGTGCGTCCGGGCACCCCTGCGGAGGGCCGGCGGGCGGGTGCGCGGCCCGCGCCACGGGGGTCGCGGCGCGGTCGGCGCACCCGCTGTCCGGCCCGACGGCGGTGGGACGACGGTGCGACGACGGCTGGGGAGGCCGGGATGCGAACGCCGATGGTGAGGGCCCGGCTGCTGCGGGGCAGTCCGCTGCGGCGCCGGTCGGACGCCGTCGAGGCGTGGACCGCCCTGGTGGTCGCCGTGCTGGTGGCCGTGGGCGCCCCGCTGGTGGGCGTGGTCGCGGCCCGGTGGGCGTACGTCGACGCGCGGACCGCCGCGGCGGAGCAGCGCGCCGAACGGCAGCGGGTGGCCGTCGAGGTCACCGGCCGCGCCGCCGGCGCGCGCCCCGCCACCCTGGAGCGCGGTCACGCCTACCGGGCCACCGTGCGCTGGACCGGCCCGGACGGGAGCGCCCGCGAGGCCGTGGCCCGGGTGCCCGCCACGGCGGGGGCGGGCGACCGGGTGCACGTCTGGTTCGACTCCCGGGGACGCAACGTGCCGCCGCCGGTGGACGCCGCCACGGCCTGGCAGCACGCCGTCGGCATGGGCGGCTTCGCCGCGGGCGGTGCGGCGGCCGCGGTGCTGGTGGTGCACGCCGCCGTGCGGTCGGCGGCGATGCGGCGGCGGCTGGCCGAGTGGGAGCGGGACTGGGCCCGCACGGGTCCGGAGTGGACCGGGCGCGGTGTCTGACCGGGTGGCCGTACGGGTCCTGGCGGGGTCCCGCACGGCGTTCGTACGGTGTGATCGTGTAGGCGTACTTCGCTGACGGAGGCGGTTGTTGATGGCCCGGTTCGACCTTCCCCTCGACGGACTGCGCGAGTACCGCGGGTCCACCACGGAGCCCGGGGACTTCGACGCCTTCTGGTCCAAGACGCTCGCGGAGGCGCGCGCGCACGACCTGGACGTCCGCTTCGAGGCGGTCGACACGGAGCTGGCCACGGTGCGGGTGTTCGACGTGACCTTCGCCGGGTTCGGCGGGCACCCGGTCAAGGGCTGGCTGACGCTGCCCGCCGGGGCCACCCGGCCGCTGCCGCTGGTGGTGGAGTTCATCGGCTACGGCGGGGGCCGCGGTCTGCCGCACGAGCACCTGCTGTGGGCGTCCACCGGCCGGGCCCACTTCGTGATGGACACCCGGGGCCAGGGCAGCGGCTGGGGGCCCGCGGAGGGCACCGCCGACCCGGTGGGCAGCGGTCCCGCCTACCCCGGGTTCATGACCCGCGGCCTCGACGACCCCGCGCGGTACTACTACCGCCGGGTGTTCACCGACGCCGTGCGCGCGGTGGAGGCGGCCCGCGCGCACCCGCTGACGGACGCGGACCGCACCGTGGTCGTGGGCTCCAGCCAGGGCGGCGGGCTGGCGCTGGCGGTGGGCGGTCTGGTGCCGGACCTGGCGGGCGTGGCGCCGGACGTGCCGTTCCTGTGCGACTTCCCGCGCGCGGTGACGCTGACCGACCGGCCCCCGTACCGGGAGATCGGGCTGTTCCTCAAGGGGCTTCCGGGGCGGACCGACGACGCGCTGCGCACCCTGGCGTACTTCGACGGGGTGCACTTCGCGGCCCGAGGGCGGGCGCCGGCGCTGTTCGCGGTGGCCCTGGAGGACCAGACGTGCCCGCCCTCGACCGTCTTCGCGGCCTTCAACTCCTGGGCGCACGCGGAGAAGTCGATCGAGGTGTACGAGTTCAACGACCACGAGGGCGGCGGCCCGTTCCACGAGGCGGTCAAGCTGCGCTGGATGCGCGCGTACGCCTGACGGCGGACGGTGGGTGGGCGCCGCCCGGGGGTGGTGTGCCGTGCCCGTGCCCCGGCGGCGGGCGCGTGGTTTCCGCCGCCGGGGCACGCCCCTCCTCGCGCCCCCCTCCTCGCGCCCCCTCCTCGCGGTCGCTCACTCCCGGTCTCCTCCTGACAGCCCCTCCTCACGACCCCGTCCCTGACAGCCCCCTTCCTCACGGTCCGACCAGTCGGTATGTTCTGGGCTGCGCCGGGCCGCTTCGTCGGAGCCCGGACGTCACGACGGCCACGGAGGGCCCATGTCCGAGCACGAGGTTCTGGTTCACGGTCACTGCGAACCGCGCTTCGCCGCGGTACGGGAGGCGTTCGAGGAGAACTTCCGGGCGCGGGGCGAGCTGGGCGCCGCGGTGACCGTGACGGTGGACGGCCGGACGGTGGTGGACCTGTGGGGCGGGTGGGCGGACGCGGCCCGCACACGGCCCTGGGAGCGGGACACCGTGGTCAACGTGTGGTCGACGACGAAGGGTCCGGTGGCCCTGTGCGCGCACCTGCTGGCCGACCGGGGGCTGCTCGACCTCGACGCCCCGGTGGCCGCGTACTGGCCGGAGTTCGCGGCCGCGGGCAAGGAGGGCGTCCTGGTCCGCCATCTGCTGTCGCACCGGGCCGGCCTGGCGGGGCTGCGCGAGCCGCACACGCTGGAGCAGCTCTACGACTGGGACCTGACCACGCGCCGGCTCGCCGCGACGGAGCCCTGGTGGGAACCCGGCACCCGGTCCGGCTACCACGCGCTGACGTACGGTCACCTGGTCGGCGAGGTGGTGCGCCGGGTGTCGGGGCTGCTGCCCGGCGCCTTCCTGGAGCGGGAGGTGGCCGGCCCCCTCGGCATCGACTTCACCGTGGGCCGCCCGGAGAAGGACGCCGGCCGGATCGCCGAACTGGTGCAGGATCCGGCCGCGCCGGGCGGGGAGCGGGCCGCGCCGGCGCCGGTCGCGGTCGCCGCGCTGGCGAACCCCCTCGCGGGCGCGGCCACCGCCAACACCCCCGCGTGGCGGGCCGCGGAGATACCGGCCGCCAACGGGCACGGCACCGCCCGGGCCGTGGCCGACCTGTACGGCGTGCTGATGGGGCGCGATCCGCGCGAGGGCCGCCGGCTGCTGTCGGCCGGGGCGGCGGAACGGGTGCGCGAGGGGCAGGGCCGCTGCCGGGACCTGGTGCTCGGCGCGGGCTTCGAACGGGACACCGAGATCGGGCTGGGTCTCTGGCTCAGCGGACCCCACGCCTCCTACGGTCCCAACCCGCGGGCTTTCGGACACGACGGCTTCGGCGGCTCGTGCGGCCTCGCGGACCCGGAGGCCGGCGTGTCGATGGGCTACGTGATGAACCGGATGGGGCCCCACATCGCCGACGACCCCCGCAAGACGGCCCTGATCGACGCGGTCCACGGGGCCCTCTGAGGCGAGCGGCGCCCGGTGCGGTTTCGGCCGAAGTAGAGGATCGCTCTTCCCTGCTGGTTTAGACCAATGGTAGATGTGATGGCGCACCGAGCCCGAGCGCATACGGAACGTCATCATCAGGAGGCGCGGCATGACCCGCACCACCCCCCAGGACCCCGCGTCGGCCGACGGCGAACCCCTGTACCGGCGGATCGCGACGGAACTGCTCGGCGAGCTGCACGCCGGGACCATCCCGCCCGGCGAGCGGCTGCCGGGCGAGCGCCGGCTGGCCGGGCACTTCGGCGTCAGCCGGGAGACCGTACGGCAGGCGCTGGAGGTGCTGCGCCGTGACGGTCTGGTCGCCACGGACCGGCGGGGCAGCCACGCCACCCTGCCCGGTCTGCCGGTGGAGACGCCCGCCTCCCTCACCTTCCCGGTGGGCTCGCGGTCCGCCGGACGGGGGGGCGGTGACCCGGGCGACGATCGCCTGGGAGCATCCGCCGCCCGGCCACGCGGAGGCCCTGGACCTGGCGCCCGCCCGGCCGACCCTGGTGCACCGCTACTGGTCGGCGTCGGCGGACGAGCGGGAGCAGCGGACCGCGGTGACATCGTTTTCCGCGACGGCGCTCGCCGAGGTGCCGGAGCTGGCCCGCTACCGCGGGCGGGCCGACGGCACGGCCGCCGCCGAGCTGCGGCGCGCCTACGACTGGCTGCGCCGGGCCGGGCTCACCCTGCACCACCGCGACACGATCTCCCGGATCGCGGGCGCGCCGTCGGTGCGGGTCACCCGGCGGGTGCACGACCAGTACGCGCGGCCGTTGGAGATCACCGAACTGGTCGTCGACAGCCAGCAGGACGCCCTGGTCTACGAGTTCACGCTGCCGGCCGCCGTGTGACGTGGGCCGGACGTCGGGGCCGCGACGGCTCGGACGCGACCGGAGACGACTGGACGCGACCGAAGACGACCGGAGACGACCGGACGCGCCCCGAGCGCGGCCGGGGGGGGCGCACCCCCGAGGTAACGCGTCCGAGCGTCGTGGCACGGGCGTCACGCCTCCCGGCACTCGTCGCGACTCCCCGGGGTCACATCCCCCGGGGGACCACGGCCCCCGGGTCACGCCTCCCGGCGCACACCGACGACCAGGCGGACTCGCGGGCTGCCGTCGGGCCGGCGGCCGAACTCGGGGAGCGGCTGGAACTCCACCCGGAATCCCGCCTCCTCCAGGGCCCGCACGAGGTCGCCGAAGCGCAGGGCCCGGTAGTACATGACGAACGGCGGGCGCCACAGGGCGTTGCGCACCCGCATCACCGTGTCGAAGCCGAGCAGCACGGCGTGGGCGGGCGTGCCGGGCCGGGGCGGCGCGACGACGGGGAGGGCGAACCGGCCTCCCGGCCGCAGCACCGAGTGCACCTGCGCGAACAGCCCGGGCACCTCGTGCGGCAGGAAGTGGCCGAGGGCTCCGAAGCTCACCACGAGGTCGAAGACCCGGCGGAACGGCAGGGCCCGGGCGTCGGCGCGCACCCAGTCCACCGGCGGCCCGCCGGGACGGGTCCGCTCGCGCGCCACGGTGAGCATGCCGGCGCTGAAGTCGACGGCGGTGACGCGTCCGCGGCACAGCCCGGCCAGCACCTCCACGCCGGCGCCGGTGCCGCAGCACAGGTCGAGCCCGTGGTCGAAGGGTCCGGACCGGCGCAGCGCCGAGGCGGTGGCGTGCAGCAGCCGGTCGGGGGTGCGGAAGGGGGTGTGGTCGAACTTCGGGGCCAGGAGGTCGTAGCCGTGCTCCACGGACGAGAGCGCCTGGACGGCGAGTTCGCGCAACCGGGGGCCTTCGGGGCTGAACATCGGCTCAGCCTAGTACCCCGGCACGTCCCGGCGACGCGTCCCGACGGTTCCCCGGTGCCGGGCCGCCGACGGGGCCCGCGGGGCCTCACCGGAGGGCCGCGCCCGGGGCCGGGGGGTCCGCGCCCGGGGCCGGGTTCCGCGCGTGCGGCTCACCCGGCCCCGTGCCCTGGCCCCGGACTTCCGCCACGCCCCGCCGGAGTCAGGCGGGAGACGCGGTCCCGGCCCGTTCCCGGGCCCGTCGCTGCAGCAGCTTCTTGTCGGGCTTGCCGGCGTCCGTGAGCGGGAGCGAGTCCGCGAAGTCGATGCGGGCCGGTTCATACAGGGGGCCGCGCCGTTCCCGGACCATGGCCCGCAGGTCCCCGGCCCGCACCCCGGCCCCCGGCACGGTGACCACGGTGGCGTGCACCCGCTCCACGTGGTCCGCGTCCCGCACGCCGTAGACGGCACTCTGCGACACCTCCGGGTGGGAGTTGAGGAGATCCTCCAGTTCGGTGGTGTAGACGTGTCCGCCGACCACGACGATCATGTCCTTGATCCGGTCGACGACGGTGAGGTAGCCCTCCTCGTCCAGGCGGCCGAGGTCGCCGGTGTGCACCCATCCCTCCCGCAGCACCTGGGAGGTCAGCTCGGGCTGCTTCCAGTAGCCGCGCATGACGCCCGGGGAGCGGACACAGATCTCGCCCTGCTCCCCCGCCGGGAGGTCCCGGCCGTCCGCGTCGCGCACGGCCACCTCGACCCCGGGCAGCACGCGGCCCGCCGAACGCATCCGTTCGGGGCGCGTGAGGTCGTGGTCCCGCGCCGTCAGGACACTGATCCCGCCCGTCTCGTTCTGGCCGTAGACCTGGACGAGCACGGGCCCCAGGCGCCGTACGGCGCTCGCGAGTCGGGCGGGGGACGCCTGGCAGCCGCTGTAGGTCACCGTGGTCAGGCTGCTGAGGTCGCGGCGGCGGGCGTCGGGGTGGTCCAGGAGCTGGTAGAGCAGCGGAGGCAGCAGGAACAGGCAGGTGACGCGCTCGCGTTCGATCGCGGCGAGCACCTCGCCCGCGTCGAACCCGTCCTGCAGCACCACGCTCCCGCCCGCCCGGAGCACGCCGTCGGCCATCATGCCCCCGGCGTGCGCGAGGGTCGTGCACACGAGCTGCCGCAGCGCCCCGTCGGCGCCCCGGCGCTCGGGGGTCATCACCCGGCTGATCCGCGCCGCCTGGTCGAAGGCGGAGACGATGCCCTTGGGGCGGCCCGTGGTGCCTCCGGTGTGCCGGATGACGCAGATGTCCTCGGGGCGGCACCGGGCGGGGAACGCGCTGTCGGGCTGCCCGTCCGCCAGCGCCAGAAAATCCTGCCCTCCGGTGCGGCCCGGGTCTCCCAGCACGAGAAGGTGCCGTACCGGTGCCGCGTCGGTGATCTCCTTGGCGCGGCCGGTGAGCCGCGGGTCGACGATCAGCACCCGGGTCTCCACGTCCCGGACGATCGCCGCCTGCAGGGCGGCCGAGATCCCGCTGTAGAGGTGGTTGACCTTGCAGCCCGCGAGATGGGCCGCGTACCGGGCGGCGAGCGTCTGAGGCAGGTTGCCGCTCAGCAGCGTCACGGTCGCGCCCCGCTCGACGCCCAGGGCCACGAGGGCGTGGGCCATGCGGTCCACCAGCGCCGCGAACTCCCCGGCCGAAAGCCGTCGTTCGCCGTGCACGGCCAGTTCGCGGCCCGGGTCGAGCCGCAGCGTCTCCAGGGTGTCCTCGACGAAGGTGCGCGGGCCTCGGCGGTCACCCCGCGTACCAGCCGGCTCCGCGGCGCGGCCCGCGCCGCCGTCGTCGACCGGCTCGCGCCCGGCCGACCTGCCGCCCGGTCCCGGCCGGACGGGCTCCGCCGGCGGCACGCACGGCCCGGACGGCCCGGTGGCCTCCGGTGGGCCCGTGCGCGGCCGGGGGGCCGGGGCCGGGCCGTGCACGACGGTCGGGGTCCCCCCGGGCGGGGGTGTTTCGCGGGACACGGACGCTCCGTTCTGCGGCGGGGGCGGTCACCCGTCCAACGAGGGCGGCCGTGATCCGTCACCCGGACGCGGAGGCCCGGCCGGGGCCGGCGTCGACCGGGTTCCTGCCCGCGGTCCCGGGCGGTGCCGTGGCCGGCTCCTCGCGGGCGCGGTCGGCCAGGATCGTCAGGACGCGCTCGCACCAGCGCAGGTTCTGCTCCTCGAAGCCGATGCCGCCGAGCAGGGTGAGGTACGGGCCCAGCCGGTCGGCTTCCCGGAGGTACTCCTCCTCGGTGCGGCCGTCCAGGAGGCGTTCGCGCACCCGGGTGTAGCGGGCCAGTTTGCCCAGGGCCCAGTCCCTGCGCTCCTCGACGAGGGCGCGGGTCGCCTCCGGCGGGACCCCGTCCATGGCCTGGATCTTGATCAGCAGCTCGTCGCGGACGGCCGTCGGACGCCGGGGCGGCGTCGCGGCGAAGCCGTCCAGTTCGGCGCGGCCCGCCTCGGTGAGGGAGAACATCCGCTTGTCCGGGCGGCGTTCCTGCCGGACCACCCGGGCCGCGATGAGTCCGTCCCCGGCGAGCCGTTCGAGCTCCCGGTAGAGCTGCTGGGGCGTGGAGGCCCAGAAGTTGGCGAACGAGACGTCGAAGAGCTTGGACAGTTCGTAGCCCGACGCCTCGCCCTCCAGGAGCGCGGCCAGCACGGCGTACCTGAGCGACATGTGGACAGGGTAGCGGCGGGTGATTATTCTCCTCCACACCTATTCAACAAGTTGACCATGAGGGAGGCCCGATGCGCGCGTTCCGCGAGGCGGTCGAGGCGCACGACCTGGATGCCGCCGTGGCCCTGCTGGCCGAGGACGTCGTCTTCACCAGCCCGGTGGTGTTCAAGCCGTACGCGGGCCGGGCGATCACCGCCGCGATCCTGCGCGCGGTGGCGGACGTCTTCGAGGACTTCCGTTACGTGCGCGCGATCGACGACGCCGGGGGCCGCGACCACGCCCTCGTCTTCACCGCACGGGTCGGCGACCGGGTCGTCGAGGGCTGCGACTTCCTGCACGTCGACGACGACGGGCTGATCGACTCGTTCACGGTGATGGTCCGCCCGCTGTCGGGCGCGCAGGCACTGGCGGCGGCCATGGGGGCGCGGTTCGAGCAGATCGCCCGGGAGGCGGGGCAGGCGGCCGACCCGGCCTGAGGCCCGACGGACCCCCCGGACGGCCCGGTCGCGCCCGGCACTCCCTCCCCCGGTACTCCCGGCCGCCCCCGAACGTTCCCGGTGGTGCCTTCGGCTGCCCGCGGGGAGAAGTGGCGTGCGGCATCCGGGTGCTCGGGCCCCTCGCCCGGCCCGGGCAGCGCGGTGCGGCTCCGGTCCGTTTCTACGTTGGCGGAATGACGATCGGATTTGCTTCGCGGGCCGTCGCCGCCGGATGCGCCCTCTGCACGGCCGGCCTGCTGGCGGCCGGGCCGGCCGCCGCGACCGCCCGTCCGGGCGTGGGCACGGACCCGCGACCGCCGGACGGCCGGGCCACTGCCGCAGCCGCTCCGGCGGCGCTGCTGTACCGGAGCGGCACCCAGGTCCGTCCCCGCGCCGGGGCCCCCGAGGTCCCGGACCTGTCCGCCCGGTCGTGGCTGGTGGCCGACGCCGGCACCGGAGCGGTGCTCGCCGGGCACGACGCGCACCGCAAACTTCCCCCGGCCAGCACCCTCAAGGCCCTGTTCGCGCTCACCCTGCTGCCCACCCTGCCGGGCGGGCTGCGCCACACGGTCAGCCCGAAGGAGCTGAAGGGGATCGGGGCCGGCAGCAGTCTGGTCGGGGTGGCCGAGGACCGCGCCTACCGGGTCTCCGATCTGTGGAACGGCGTGTTCCTCAGCTCCGGCAACGACGCCGTGCACGTCCTGTCCGCCCTCAACGGGGGACGGCGGGCGACGGTGGCCCGCATGCAGGCCAAGGCGCGCGCCCTGGGGGCCCGCGACACCCGGGTGAAGTCGCCCGACGGGTACGACGCGCCCGGCCAGGTGTCCTCGGCCTTCGACCTGGCGGTGTTCGGCCGGGCGGGGCTGCGCAACCCCGACTTCGCCCGGTACTGCGCCCGTGCCGAGGCCCGCTTCCCCGGCCGGGACGGAGGGTCGTACGGCATCCTGAACACCAACCGCCTGCTCACCGGCGCGGACGGCGTGCGGCCCTACCGGGGACTGGTCGGGATCAAGAACGGCTACACCACGCACGCCGGCCACACGCTGATCGCCGCGGCCCGGCGGAACGGGCGCACGCTGGTGGTGTCGGTGATGAACCCCCGCTCGGGCGACCGGCACGCCGTGTACGAGGAGGCGCGCTCCCTGCTCGACTGGGGGTTCGAGGCGGCCGGGCGGGTCGACCCGGTCGGTTCGCTCGACGCGGGGCGGGCCACCGCGAGCGCCACCGAGCCCGCCGCGGCGGCGGGCCCCCAGGCCCGTCCCGTCGGCGCCGCCGCGGCCGGGCGGGGCGGCGGCACCTCCGGACGTCCGGTGGCCTGGACCGTCGCCGGTGCCGCGCTGCTCGGGGCGGCGGCCGTGGCGCTGGTGCTGCGCCTGCTGTTCGGCCCGGCCCCGCGCGACTGAGCCGACGCCCGGACCCCGGCGACGGGCGCCCCACCACGGAACACCGGGACGGGGTGGGGCGTCGGAGGCCGACCGGCCGTGAAGAGGAGCCCGGGCCGGGGGCTCGCCCGGCTCAGAAGACCGACAGGCCGGTCAGGGTGGTGAAACGGTCCAGGGCGGCCACGCCCGCCACCGAGTTGCCGTGCTCGTCCAGGCCCGGGCTCCACACGCACAGGGTGCAGCGGCCCGGCACGACGGCGATGATCCCGCCGCCCACCCCGCTCTTGCCCGGCAGGCCCACCCGGTAGGCGAAGTCCCCGGCCGCGTCGTAGGTCCCGCAGGTCAGCATCACGGCGTTGACCTGCTTGGCCTCGCTGCGGCTGAGCAGGCGGGTGCCGTCGGCGCGCAGACCGTGCCGGGCCAGGAAGGAGGTGGCCGACGCCAGGTCCGCGCAGGAGGCGGCGACGGAGCACTGCCGGAAGTACTGGTCGAGCAGGACCGGCACCGGGTTGTCGATGTTGCCGTAGGACGCCATGAAGTGGGCGAGGGCGGCGTTGCGGTTGCCGTGGGCGTCCTCGGAGGCGGCGATCTCCAGGTCGAAGTCCAGACCGGGGTTGCCGCTCTCGGTGCGCAGCAGGGCGAGGAGTTCCCCGGCCGCGTCGCCGGTCCGGGTGTGCAGCCGGTCGGTGACGACGAGGGCGCCCGCGTTGATGAACGGATTGCGCGGGATGCCGTCCTCGTACTCCAGCTGCACCAGCGAGTTGAAGGGGTTGCCGGACGGCTCGCGGCCGACGTGCTCCCAGAGGACGTCGCCCTCCCGGGCCAGCACCAGCGCCAGGGTGAAGACCTTGGTGATCGACTGGGCCGAGAAGGGCTCCCGCCAGTCCCCCACCCCGTACACCGTGCCGTCCAGTTCGGCGACGGCCATGCCGAAGCGACGCGGGTCGCGGGCCGCGAGGGCCGGGATGTAACCGGCGGGAGCGCCCCGGCCGGGTGTGCGCTCGATCTCCTCGGCGATGCGCTCCAGCACCGGCAGGAAGGTCATGGACGTCGTCATGATCCCCATTGTGCGCGCTCCCCCGCCCGCCGCCGCCGGGGCCTGACCGGCGGGATGGGCGGGCGGAAAGCAGCGGCTCCCGCGAGCGCTGGTGAGCGGACTCCGGGGCATGGTCCGCCGGCAGGGCCTACGCCCACAGGAGGCGGGCCAGTGCGGCACCCGCGAGGGCGGCGCCCGTGCCGGTCACGACGCTCGCCGTGACATTGACGGCCGCGAGCAGCCGGGCGCCGGACTCGGCCAGCCGGAACGTCTCGTGGGAGAAGGTCGAGTACGTGGTGAGGGCCCCGCAGAGGCCGGTGCCGAGCAGCAGCCCGAGCCGGGGGCCGGCGGCGCCCGCCGCGATCGCGCCGGTGAGCAGGCCGAGGACCAGGCAGCCGGCGACGTTGACCAGGAACGTCCCCCAGGGGAACGCCGTGTCGTGCCGGGAGCGCACCGCGTGGTCGGTGAGGTGCCGCAGGACGGCGCCGGCCGCCCCGCCCAGCACGACGAGCAGCCAGGTCACGGGCCACCCCCGCCGGTGGGCTCCGGCGCCCCGGGGAGGAGGCCGGGGGCGGGTAGCCGCAGGACGCGGCGGGTCGCCGCGGTGGCCGTCCACACGGCGGCCAGCGCGGCGACCGGGGTGCCCGCGAGGAGCACGAGCGCGAGGCCCGCGCGCCCCGAGTCGATCAGGCGCACGCCGTCCACGGCGTACGTGGAGAAGGTGGTGAAGCCGCCGAGGAACCCGGTACCGAGGAACGGCCGGACGAGCGGGTGGACGGCGTGGGCCTCGGTGACCGCCACCATGAGCACCCCGATCAGGGCGCAGCCGAGGACGTTGACCGCGAGGGTGGTCCACGGGAAGCCGTCCGGCGCGACGGACCGGCCCGGCGTGGCCGCGTGGCGTGCGGCGGCACCCGCCGCTCCGCCGAGGGCGACGACGGCCAGGACCGGGAAGCCGGGGAACGGCACGGCCCGGACGGGGCGTGGGCGGGGCGGGGGTGTCACCGGGACGCGTCTCCTCCTCGCGGGCGGCCCGGGCGTCGTCCGGGTGCGGTCATGAGCAGGGACCGTCGGCGGCGGTGCGCGGTTCGGGACGGCGGGCCCCACCGCCGTGCCGTGGGCGGGCCACGGCGGCCTCAGCCTAACGCGGCGGACCGGACGGACGAACGGGCGGGCGGGCGGACGGGCGGCCGGGCGGCCGGGCAGGCGGGCGGACAGCCGGAGCACCGGCGCCGACGGCGTGCGTCGCGACTGCCGGCCTGCCCGTCACGCGGCCGGGCAGGACGGCCGGGCGGACCGTCGGCCCTCATGGCAGGTCCCACGTGGCGGCCGACCGGGGCAGCACGGTGGCCCAGGACGGCCCGAGCACGATGGCGGCGGCCGGCCGGGGCACAGCCGCGAGCCGGCGGACAGGCTGAGCACAGTCGCGGAAAACGTCCGCGCCCTGCGCGCGGGGCGCTACCAGCCCTTCTCCACCAGGCGCGCCACCTCGGCGATGCGCACCTCGTCCCGCCGGTAGCGGGGTGGGCCGCCGGCGCGGTCGACGTGCAGCAGCCCGAGCGCGGCGAGGAGTCCGAGGTGGGTGCGGGCGACCGGGCCGGGCATCCGGAAACGGGCCGCGACGGCGTCCGCGGTGGCGCCCCTCTCGGCGAGTGCGGGGTGCTTGAGCCACATCAGGATGTGCAGCCGTGTCCCGTCGACGGGTGTCCTCAGCATGTCGTCCACCTCCACCGCGGGAGCCGCTCCGCGGGCTCCTCCACTGTCGCGCAGTCCGGGTCCCGCTGTCCCGGGCTCGGGCGCGCCGGACGGGTCGACGGCCTGGTGGAGTACCCAAGTTGGCCGATGCGGCCCTCTTGGCGGCGGTCGGCGGCGCCAGGAACCGGACGACCTCCCCGGCGACACGGCACGCGGTGCGGGGCGGGGCGGGGCACGCGGTGCACCGCCCCGTCGCCGGGGAGCGGTCCCCTGGCCACCGGGGCGGACGGTGCCTCAGGGGCGGGCGAGCAGGGTGCGGACGCCTTCGGAGGTGAGCGTGAGGCGGTGCTCGGAACTGCCGTCGATCGTGAGGGACAGTTCCTCGGCCGGCCACTGCGCGGCGAGCGCTCCGAGCGGCACCAGGCGGTAGCGGGAGACGAAGGGCAGCAGCCCGGCCATCTCCAGCTCCGAGGTGAACACCGGGACCACCTGGGTGCCGCCGGGTTCCTCCAGCACCGGCAGGGCCACGGCACCGGGGTCGGCCGCCTCCTCGTCGCCCGCGTCGTCGGGGACCGGGATCAGGACCTCACTGTCCGCCAGAGCGTCCAGCGCGGCGGTGTCCTCGGTGTCGTGCGCGAGCGCGTCCAGGGCGCGCTGGGCGGGCGTGGGGGCGTTGTTCTCGTGCGCGGGTGTTTCCATGACAGATCCCTGCTGGCGGAGGTGCGTGCGACTCGCCCGGATCAAGATCGTTTCCGGGCGCGGGTGCTGCACGCGTACCCGGTCCGCGACGGCGCAACCCTGCAGAACCGACCCCCTGCCGCTCCCCTGAAACGCATGGCTATCATATGAGCGCCGTCTAGCTCGAAAGATGATCCTGTGACTGTCAACGAAGACTCGTTCACCGCCTGGCAACACCGCGAGGAGATCGCGGAGTCGATGATCCCGATCATCGGGAAGCTGCACCGCGAGCGGGACGTCACCGTCCTGCTGCACAGCCGCTCTCTGGTGAACAAGTCGGTGGTCAGCATCCTCAAGACCCACCGCTTCGCCCGGCAGATCGCCGGTGAGGAACTCTCCGTCACCGAGACGCTGCCTTTCCTGCAGGCCCTGACCGGGCTCGACCTCGGCCCGTCCCAGATCGACATCGGCATGCTGGCCGCGACGTACCGGACCGACGACCGCGGCCTGTCGGTGGCCGAGTTCACCGCGGAGGCGGTGGCGGGCGCGACCGGCGCCAACAAGATCGACCGCCGTGAGCCCCGCGACGTGGTCCTCTACGGCTTCGGCCGCATCGGCCGGCTGCTCGCCCGGCTGCTGATCGAGAAGTCCGGCTCCGGCAACGGCCTGATGCTGCGCGCCATCGTCGTCCGCCAGGGCGGTGAGCAGGACCTCGTCAAGCGGGCCTCGCTGCTGCGCCGCGACTCGGTGCACGGGCAGTTCCAGGGCACCATCACCGTGGACGAGGCGAACAGCACGATCGTCGCCAACGGCAACAGCATCAAGGTGATCTACGCGAACGACCCCTCACAGGTCGACTACACGGCGTACGGCATCAAGAACGCGATCCTGATCGACAACACCGGGAAGTGGCGCGACCGCGAGGGCCTCTCGCAGCACCTGCGCCCCGGCGTCGACAAGGTCGTCCTGACCGCGCCCGGCAAGGGCGACGTGCCCAACATCGTGCACGGGGTCAACCACGACACCCTCAAGCCGGACGAGCGGATCCTGTCCTGCGCCTCCTGCACGACCAACGCGATCGTGCCGCCGCTGAAGGCGATGGCCGACGAGTACGGCGTGCTGAGCGGACACGTGGAGACCGTCCACTCCTTCACCAACGACCAGAACCTGCTGGACAACTACCACAAGTCCGACCGCCGCGGCCGTTCCGCGCCGATGAACATGGTGATCACCGAGACCGGCGCCGCCTCGGCCGTCGCCAAGGCGCTGCCGGACCTCAAGGCGCGCATCACCGGCAGCTCCATCCGCGTCCCGGTGCCCGACGTCTCCATCGCCATCCTGAACCTGCGCCTGGGCCGGGCGACGAACCGTCAGGAGGTCCTCGACCACCTGCGGAACGTGTCGCTGACCTCGCCGCTGAAGCGCCAGATCGACTTCATCAGCGCTCCCGACGCGGTCTCCAGCGACTTCATCGGCTCGCGCCACGCGTCCATCGTCGACGCCGGCGCCCTGAAGGTGGAGGGCGACAACGCGATCCTCTACCTCTGGTACGACAACGAGTTCGGCTACTCCTGCCAGGTCGTCCGGGTCGTCCAGCACGTCTCGGGCGTGGAGTACCCGACCTACCCGGCACCGGCGGTCTGACCGGACCGGCGGAACCTCCCGCCGGTCCCACCGGTACGCCCCCGGGTGCGGGACCGTGACCCCCGGGCCACGGTCCTGCCCGGGGGCGGCCCCGCGTCCGGTACCGGGTGATCGTCACCGGTCCGGACGGAATCGCTCCGCCCGGCTCGGTGACGGTACGCGAACCCCTGGGTCCAGATCGGTAACGATCACCCGGTAACGCTTGCCGAGCGCGAAACACTTCCTACGCTGCGTGCATGTCCCTCTTCAGCAGTCGCACCAGCAGACGTCCCCGTATCGTTCCCGCCCTCGACGACGCCGACCTGGCCCGCGGTCTGAAGCAGTTGAGCAAGCGGGGGGTCGGTGGGGGCCGGGCCCCGGAGGTGTCGGTGGTCGCCACGCTGCTGCGGGAGGCGGGCGACGACTGGGACCGCCGCAGCCACCGCGCGTCCGTGCTGGCGGAGGCGGTGGCCGGGACCGAGCTGGCCGCGGCCTGGCTGGACCGCGAGCCGGACAGCGCCGACGCGCTGGTGTTCCACTCCTGGGTCGGCCTGGCGCGCGGCCTGCGGGACCGGCGGGTGGAGGACGCCGCCCAACTGGTGCACCAGTGCCACCGGGCGGCCGAGATCGACCCCGCCGACCCGACGCCCTGGGTGGTCCTGCTGGGCCTGGCCCGGGTCGAGCGGTACGCGCAGAACGACGTCAACGCGATCTGGCGGGAGGCCACCGCCCGTGACCGCTGGCACCGTGAGGCGTACGTGCAGATGCTCGCCTACCTCTCGCCGGAGGAGGGCGGTTCGAGCGCGTCCGTGCTGGACTTCATCGACGTGGTGCGCACCCGCATCCCGGCCAACGCGCCCTGCGCGGCGATAGAGATCACGGCCGCCGTCCGCCAGTACCAGGGGCTGCTGGCGCAGGGCGGCGTACGGGCCATGACCGCGGGCCAGTTGTGGGACGGCGGGCAGATCGCGGCCGCCGTCGACCAGGCCGCCGGACTGTGGGCGAAGCCCGGGTTTTTCCAGCACGCGGCGGCACTGGCCGACCTGAACGTGCTGGCGTACGCGCTGTGCGCGGCCGGGCGGGCCGCCGACGCGCACCACGTCTTCCAGGTGCTCCAGGGCACCGTCACCCCGTGGCCCTGGGACGTCGACGGCCCCGCGGTGCAGCGGTTCGAGCAGCACCAGGCCAAGGCGGAGCGGGGGCGGCAGGGAGGCATCGGGGGGAACTGACGCCCCCGGCCGCCCCGCCCTCAGTGCCGGTCGAAGACCGCCCCGACGGCCTCGCGCAGCGCCGCCTCCGGGTCGGTGACCGGCTCCTCGGAGCGCCAGGCGACGAACCCGTCGGGGCGCACCAGGACGGCGCCGCCGGCGGTGATGCCGTGCGCCGCCGCCCAGTCGGCGCCGTCCGCCGGCCGGAGGTCGGTGTCCGGTCCGTCGCCCACCCGGTACGAGGTGAGCGGCACGGACAGCCGCCGCGCCACCCGGTCCGCCGCCGCGTGCCAGGGACAGTCGGAGCCCGCGGCGCTCAGCAGGACGGGCGTGCGCTCGTACAGGTCCAGCGTGGACAGGCGCGCGCCGTCCCGCTCCAGCCACAGGTGCGGGGCGCGGCTGCCGGGCTCACCGGTCAGCCGGACCCCGTCGGGCACGACGGGCGTGGCGGGGTCGGCGCCGAGGACCGCGCCCCGGGGGTAGCGGTAGGCCAGGGCGACGTTGAGGATGCCGCCCTTGCGTCCGCCGGGCCCGCCCGCCTGTTCGGCGGGGGTGTAGCCGGGGTGGCTGTGCTCGACCGAGCGTGACGAGGCGCGGGCGCTGGTGGCCTCGGCGACCGGCCGGCGTTCGGCGTCGTAGGAGTCCAGCAGCCCCGGCCCGGCCCAGCCGCCGAGCACCGCGGCCAGCTTCCAGGCGAGGTTGTGGGCGTCCTGGATGCCGGTGTTGGAGCCGAAGGCCCCCGTGGGGGACATCTCGTGGGCGGAGTCGCCGGCCAGGAACACCCGGCCGTCGGCGTACCGTTCGGCGACCCGCTCGGCGGCGTGCCAGGCGGCGCGGGCGGTGATGGTGACGTCCAGGTCGGGTACGCCGACGGCCCGCCGGATGTGGGCGGTGCACCGCTCGTCGGTGAACTCCTCCAGCGTCTCGCCGTGTTCGGGGTGCCAGGGGGCGTGGAAGACCCAGCGCTCGCGGTTGTCCACCGGCAGCAGGGCCCCGTCGCCGCCCTCACCGGTCAGGTAGCAGACGATGAACCGCTGGTCGCCCACCACGTCGGCGAGGTCGCGGGAGGTGAAGGTGATGCTGACGTTGTGGAACAGGTCGCCGGGGCCGTTGTGGGCGATGCCGAGCCGTTCGCGGACGGGGCTGCGCGGGCCGTCGGCGGCGACGAGGTAGTCCGCCCTGATGGTGGTGTGCTCGCCGGTGTCCCGGCTCTTGACCCGGGCGGTGACCCCATCGGCGTCCTGGTCGAAGGACATCAGCTCGGTGTGGAAGCGCAGGTCGCCGCCGAGTTCGCGGGCCGCTTCCACCAGCACCGGCTCGACGTCGTTCTGGCTGCACAGGCACCAGCCGGTGGGGCTGAAGCGGGCCAGGCCGCCGCCGGGGTCGATCTCGCGGAACAGCCACTGCCCCGCGTCGCTCGTGAGGCTCGGCGTCTGCAGGATGCCGTGGTTGTCCGCCAGCACCGTCGCGGCCCGCTTGATCCGCTCCTCGACGCCCGCGATCCGGAACAGCTCCATGGTGCGGACGTTGTTGCCGCGCCCGCGCGGGTGCACGGACGTGCCGGCGTGGCGTTCGACCAGCGTGTGGGGGACACCGAGGCGTCCGAGGAACAGGGACGTGGACAGGCCCACGAGCGAGCCGCCGACGATGAGGACGGGCGTGCGGTGCCCGACCTCGCCGGCCTCTTCGATTCGGTTCATGACAGAGCGCCTCCAGCATCGCCCGCGCGGGGCTGCGGAACGGGACGCCCCTTACATGCCCGGCGGGGAGAGCCGCGCGTCGCCGCGGCACCCGGTTGGCGCGGGGTTCACCCGGGTGCACCGTGTCGCTCGCGCCCGGTGGAGGCCGCGTCGACCATCGAGGCAAGGCGACCCCGGCCCCCTCGGACAGGCGGTCGTTCCTGACCCTCGAGTAGAACTTCCGCGAAGAAGAGGAGAGGTGTGCCGGATGACCACGTCGGGACGCATATCGCAGTCCGCCTTCGACGGCTCCAGGCTGCGGGTGATCCTGCTGCTCGACCTGTACGAGGGAGCGCAGCAGCAGTTCCTCGACGCGTACGAGCACATGCGGAGCAAGGTCGCCTCCGTGCCCGGTCACATCAGTGACCAGCTCTGCCAGTCCATCGAGAACCCCTCGCAGTGGCTCATCACCAGCGAGTGGGAGAGCGCCCCGCCGTTCCTCGCCTGGGTGAACAGCGAGGAGCACGTCGAGACCGTCCGGCCGATGCACAGCTGCGTCCGCGACACCCGCTCGATGCGCTACACCGTGCTGCGCGAGACCCACCGCGAGCAGCCGTCGGACGCGGGAACGGCGGCCGGTCTGCAGACCGCCGCCCGGGCGGGCGAGGGAGTGGCCCGCCACGCCCTGACGTTCACCGTGAAGCCGGGCTCCGAGTCGAAGGTCGCCGAACTCCTGGCCGGGTACGAGTCCCCCGAGGCCCGGGTCGACGAGACCACCCGGCTGCGCCGCACCTCCCTGTTCATGCACGGCAACCGGGTCGTCCGGGCCGTGGAGGTGGAGGGCGACCTGCTGGCCGCGCTGCGGCACGTGGCGAAGCAGCCCGGGGTGCGGGCGGTCGAGCAGGCCCTGGACCCGTACCTGGAGCAGGAACGGGACCTCACCGACCCCGACTCCGCCCGGGTGTTCTTCACCCGCGCCGCGCTGCCGGCCGTGCACCACGTGGTGTCCGGCGGACCGGAACCGGCGGGGCTGCGGCGGCACATGCTGTTCTACCCGGCCGTCACCGGCCGCGGCACGGACCTCGCCCGCTTCCTCGCCCACCAGGACGAGGCCGCGGCCGACGACCCGTCGGGCCCGGTGTACGCGAGCACCGTCTTCCAGCGCGACGACATCGTGGTCCGCCTGATCGACGTCACCGGCGACCTCGACCTCGACCCGCACGCCGCCCTCGGCATCAAGGGCGCCGGCAAGGCCGCCGAGCTGGAGCGGCTGCTGGACGGCGCCGCGATCGGCGTCGAGGGCTCCCTGGACTCGGAGCGCACCCTCAACCGGCTCCTGTCGCACGCCGACATGATGCCGGTCACCGACCGCAGCGCGGCGGCTTCCTGACGGTCAACCGCGGCGACGCCGGGCCGTCGACGCCCCGGCGTCCCCGCCCCAACCGGAGGTACCCATCATGTCCAAGCATCATCCACGCATCGTGGACCTGAGCGAGACGGAACCCAACCGCCGGCGCGGCGGTGACCTCAGGACCCTCCTCACGCCCGCCACGGTGGGCTCCACCAGCGGGTTCATGGGGCTGGCCATCATCAAGCCCGGTGAGCGCATCGGCGA
Source organism: Streptomyces sp. 3-6 (assembly GCF_056323165.1). NCBI lineage: Bacteria > Bacillati > Actinomycetota > Actinomycetes > Kitasatosporales > Streptomycetaceae > Streptomyces > Streptomyces sp. 3-6. The sequence goes on along the minus strand of NZ_JBWHZP010000010.1, from coordinate 45,445 downwards.
GCACTACCACCCGTACTCCGAGGAGTTCGTGTACGTCGTCAGCGGCGCCCTCGAAGTGGACCTGGACGGCGAGCCGTTCGCGCTGCGCGCCGAGCAGGGCCTGCTGATCCCCGTCGACATGCGGCACCGCTTCCGCAACGTCGGTGACGAGGAGGCCCGCATGGTCTTCCACCTCGGTCCGCTGGCCCCGCACCCGAGCCTGGGCCACGTCGACACCGAGGAGAACGTCTCCAGCGAGGCCGGGCCGCAGCTCACGGTCGGCGGGCCCGAGCACGGGCGGCCGTCCGAGCCCAGTGGGGCCATAAAATGACCCGGCGAGTGGCCGTCACCGGTATCGGTGTGGTCGCTCCCGGGGGTACCGGGACGACGGCGTTCTGGGACCTCCTCGCAGCCGGCCGCACCGCCACCCGCGGCATCACCCTGTTCGACCCGGCGGGACTGCGCTCCCGCATAGCCGCCGAGTGCGACTTCGATCCCTTCGCGCACGGCCTCGACCCGGAGCTGTGCCAGCACGCGGACCGCTACATCCAGTTCGCGGCGGTCGCGGCCGACGAGGCGGTGCGGGAGGCCGGGCTCGACTCCTCCCCCGCCGACCCCTGGCGCACCGCGGTCAGCCTCGGCAGCGCGGTCGGCGGCACCACCCGGCTGGAACGCGACTACGTCCGGGTCAGCGAGCACGGCAGCCGCTGGGACGTCGACCACCGGGCGGCCGAGCCGAAGCTGCACCTGGCGTTCCAGCCGAGCACCCTCGCCTCGGTCGTCGCCGAACGCTTCGGCGCGCGGGGGCCCGTGCAGACGGTCTCCACCGGCTGCACCTCCGGGCTCGACGCGGTCGGCTACGGCTTCCACACCGTCGCCGAGGGCCGCGCGGACGTCTGCATCGCGGGGGCGTCCGACTCCCCGATATCGCCGATCACCATGGCGTGCTTCGACGCCATCAAGGCGACGTCGCCCAACAACGACGATCCCGCGCACGCCTCCCGCCCCTTCGACGCCCGTCGCGACGGTTTCGTCATGGGTGAGGGCGCCGCGGTGCTCGTCCTGGAGGAGTACGAGCACGCCCGGGCCCGGGGCGCGGAGATCCTCTGCGAGATCGGCGGGTACGCCACCTTCGGCAACGCCTACCACATGACCGGGCTGACCAGTGAGGGCCTGGAGATGGCCCGCGCCATCGACAGCACGCTGGACCAGGCCCGGATCGACCCCACGCGCATCGACTACGTCAACGCGCACGGCTCCGGCACCCGGCAGAACGACCGGCACGAGACGGCGGCGGTGAAGCGGTCGCTGGGCGCGCACGCCCACGACACGCCCATGAGCTCCATCAAGTCGATGGTGGGGCACTCCCTCGGCGCGATCGGCGCGATCGAGGTGGTCGCCTGCGTCCTGGCGCTGAAGCACCAGGTGGTACCGCCGACGGCGAACTACGAGACCCCCGACCCGGAGTGCGACCTGGACTACGTGCCGCGCACCGCACGCCCGCGGAAGCTCGACCACGTGCTCTCCGTGGGCAGCGGGTTCGGCGGCTTCCAGTCCGCGGTGCTGCTGACCGGGCCGCGCGGGAGGACCCCATGAGCACACAGCGCACACAGCGCGGCCGGCACCCCCGGGGCGCCGCCGTCACCGGCATCGGTGTGATCGCGCCCAACGGGACGCGCACCGACGCCTTCTGGAAGGCCGTCAGCGAGGGCGTCGTCGTACTGGACCGGATCACCCGGGAGGGCTGCGACCACCTGCCGCTGCGGGTGGCCGGCGAGGTCCGCGGCTTCGACGCGGCGGACCTGATCGAGGACCGGTTCCTCGTGCAGACGGACCGGTTCAGCCACTTCGCGATGGCGGCGGCCTCCCTCGCCCTCGACGACGCCGGGCTCGGCAGCGGTGACCCCGCGGAGCCGTTCGGCGTCGGGGTGGTCACCGCCGCCGGGTCCGGCGGCGGCGAGTTCGGCCAGCGGGAGCTGCAAAAACTCTGGGGCCAGGGCCCCAAGTTCGTCGGCCCCTACCAGTCGATCGCCTGGTTCTACGCGGCGAGCACCGGCCAGATCTCCATCCGCGGCGGCTTCAAGGGGCCCTGCGGTGTGGTGGCCGGCGACGAGGCCGGCGGGCTGGACGCCCTCGCGCACGCCACGCGGGACGTGCGGCGGGGCACCGGCACCATGCTGGTCGGCGCCGCCGAGGCCCCGCTGGCCCCCTATTCGATGGTGTGCCAGCTCGGCTACCCCGAACTGAGCACCGTCGAGGACCCGGAGCGGGCCTACCTCCCGTTCACCGAGGCGGCGAGCGGTTTCGTGCCCGCCGAGGGCGGCGCGCTGCTCGTCGTCGAGGACGAGGAGCAGGCCCGGGAGCGGGGTGTGCCGGTGCGCGCCATCCTGGCCGGGCACGCCGCCACCTTCACCGGGGCGTCGCGCTGGGCGGACTCCCGCGCGGGCCTCGCCCGGGCGATCGAGGGCGCGCTGGCGGAGGCGGGCTGCGCCCCCGAGGACGTCGACGTGGTGTTCGCCGACGCGATGGGCGTGCCCGAGGCGGACCGCGCCGAGGCACTGGCGATCACCGACGCCCTCGGCGCGCACGGCGGCCGGGTCCCCGTCACCGCTCCCAAGACCGGCTACGGGCGGGCGCACTGCGCGGCGCCGGTGCTGGACACGGTGGCCGCGGTGCTCGCCCTGGAGCACGGCCAGGTGCCGCCCACGCCCAACGTGTCCACCGGCTGCCACGACCTCGACCTGGTGACGTCGCGGGCCCGCCCGGCCGAGCTGCGCACCGCCCTGGTCCTCAGCAGGGGACTGATGGGTTCCAACGCGGCGCTGGTCGTGCGCCGCGGTGGCGAGTCCGCCCGGTAGGTCCGGGCGGGGAAGGAGCAGACAGCATGATCACCACCGAAGTGACCTTCGACGAACTGGCCGCCCTGATGAAGAAGGCGGCCGGCATCACCGTCGACCCGCAGGAGCTCAGGCAGGCCGCGGAGTCCCCCTTCGACTCCTTCGGTCTGGACTCGCTGGGCCTGCTCGGCATCGTCGGCGAGCTGGAGAACCGGTACGGCCGGTCGCTGCCGCCGGACTCGGAGCGCTGCAAGACGCCCCGGGAGTTCCTCGACCTCGTCAACAGTACCCTCAAGGCTGGAGCCTGACCGTGGCCGGACACACCGAGAACAGCATCACCGTCGACGCTCCCTTCGACCTCGTCTGGGAGATGACCAACGACCTGGAGAACTGGCCGAACCTGTTCAGCGAGTACGCCTCCGTCGAGGTGCTCGCACGGGAGGGCGACACCACCCGGTTCCGCCTGACCATGCACCCGGACGACAACGGCAAGGTCTGGAGCTGGGTGTCCGAGCGCACCCCGGACCGCTCCGCGCGGACCGTGCGGGCCCGCCGCGTCGAGACCGGCCCGTTCGCCCACATGGACATCCTGTGGGAGTACGCGGAGCTGCCGGGCGGGGTGCAGATGCGCTGGACGCAGGACTTCGCGATGAAGCCCGACGCCCCCGTCGACGACGCGTGGATGACGGACAACATCAACCGCAACTCGCGCACGCAGATGGCGCTCATCCGGGACCGGATCGAGCAGGCCGCCCGCGAGCGGGACGACGCGTCCGTCGCCTCCACCCGCTGAGAGACACCGGTCCGGGAAGGTCCGGGAAGGCCCGAGGTCCAGGAAGGACACCACCGATGCACCACGCCCTGATCGTCGCCCGGATGGCTCCCGGGTCGGAGTCGAAGATCGCCGACGTGTTCGCCGCCTCCGACCGGGGGGAACTCCCCCACCTGGTCGGGGTGGGCCGGCGGCGGCTGTTCCGGTTCGGCGACGACGTGTACCTGCACCTCATCGAGTCCGAGCAGGACCCGGCGCCCGCCATCGCGAAGGTGGCCGGGCACCCGGAGTTCCGCAGCATCAGCGAACAGCTGGAGGCGTACGTCAGCCCGTACGACCCGGCCACCTGGCGCGGGCCCAAGGACGCCATGGCGCAGTGCTTCTACCACTGGGAGCGCGGCGGCTCCTAGGCCGGGAATGCACCGAGGCCGCCGGTTCCGCGTACGTCGCGGGGCCGGCGGCCTCGGTGCGGGTGCCGGGAGGAGTCCGGCGCGGTCCGGGGCGGTCCGGGGCCCGGCGTCACCTTCCCGTCGTCCGCCCGGAGGCCGGCGGACGGGAAGGTGACGGCCGGGCCTACGGGACGGTGCAGTCGAAGGCGTGCAGGTAGGCGTTGACCGGGCTGACGTCGTCGATGACGAGGCCCGCGTCGGTCAGGCGGTCGGTCATGCTCTGCCGGGTGTGCTTGGCACCGCCGACGTTGAGGAGCAGCAGCAGGTCCATGGCGGTGGTGAACCGCATGGAGGGGGTGTCGTCGACGAGGTTCTCGATGACGACGACCCGGGCCCCGGGCCGCGCCGCGCGGCGGACGTTGGCCAGCGCCCTGCGGGTGCTGTCGTCGTCCCACTCCAGGACGTTCTTGATGATGTACACGTCCGCCCGGACCGGGATGTCCTCGCGGCAGTCGCCGGGCACGACGGTGGCCCGGCCGGCCAGGGCGCCGCCCGCGCGCAGCCTCGGGTCGGCGTTGTCCACGACGCCCGGCAGGTCCAGCAGGGTGCCGTGCAGGTGGGGGTGCTTCTCCAGGAGGCTCGCCAGGACGTGGCCCTGGCCGCCGCCGATGTCCGCGACGGAGGCCGCGCCGGCCAGGTCGAGAAGGCGGGCGACGTCCCGCGCGGACTGCTCGCTGGAGGTGGTCATGGCGCGGTTGAAGACGTGCGCGGACTCCGGGGCGGAGGCGTTGAGGTAGGTGAAGAACTCCTCGTCGTAGACGTCCTCGAAGACGTTGCGCCCGGAGCGCACGGCCTCGTCGAGCTGCGGCCAGACGTTCCAGGTCCACGGCTCGGTGCACCACAGCGCGATGTAGCGCAGGCTGTGCGGGTCGTCCTCGCGCAGCAGGCGGGACATGTCCGTGTGGGCGAAGGTGCCGTCGGGCCGTTCGGTGAAGACGCCCTGGCAGGTCAGTGCGCGCAGCAGGCGGCGCAGGGTGTGCGGCGGGGCCTTGACCGCCTCCGCCAGGTCGTCGACGGTCAGGGGCGTGTCGTCCAGCGCGTCCGGCACGCCGAGGCGGACGGCGGCGCGGACGGCGGCGGCGCAGGCCGCGCCGAAAACGAGCTCCCTCAGCCGCATGGGCGGCGGGGGAGCCGGATCAACGGTGGTCATCCGTTGCCTCGCTTCTGATGGTGCTGAGATGTGGGGTGTGGGGGTGTGGGGGCCGGGCGGGGCCGGGGTCAGCACAGTCCGGCGGGCTCGGAGAGGGTGCAGGTGTTGCCGCGGAAGGTGTTGGCGCCGGCGGTGTCCCGGTTGGCGAGGTCGGCGGGGCTGTTGCCGGTCACCAGGTTGTCGCGGATGTCGTTGCGCTCGTTGACGGCGCCGACGAAGCTCTTGAACAGCACGATGCCGCCGGACAGCGGTGACGTGCCGCGGTTGTCCTCGACCCGGTTGCGGGCCACCACCGTGTCCTCGGCGCCGGTGAGGACGATGCCGGAGCCCTGGAGGAAGGGAAGCCGGGGGGTCGCGGCGCAGTGCTTGTTGTTGGCGTGGATGTGGTTGCGGGTGACGCTCAGGGCGCCGGCCCGGGGCGTGGACTCGTCGCCCACGACGAACACGGCGGCGCAGTTGCCGGTGGCCTCGTTGCGTTCCACGCTCAGGTTGCGCAGGCGGCGCACGGTGACGCCGATGCGGTTGCCGGTCATGCGGTTGTGGCGGATGACGGTGCCGTCCGCGTCCCGGGCGCCCTCCTCGGTGTCGGTGGTGTTGGACACGAACAGTCCGGCGTCGCCGTTGTCCTCGGCCACGTTGTGGCTGACGACGCTGCGCACCGAGCGCTCCTGGGCGATGCCCCACTGGCCGTTCTTCTCGGCGCTCACGCCGCGCACCTCGAACCCTTCGGTGCGGGTGGCCCACAGGCCGTTCTTCTCGAACCCGCGCAGGGTCAACGACCGTACGGAGACGTCCTTGAGGGGTTCCTGGTCGGTTCCGGTGACGCAGACGCCGTTGCCGGCCGTGGCGCAGGCGTCCTTGCCCGTGCCGGGGACGAGGACGGTGCGCCCGGCACCGGAGCCGCGCAGGGTGACGTCCGAGACGGTGATGCGGACGCTCTCCTTGTAGGTGCCGGGGGCGACGAGGACGGTGTCGCCGGGTTCGGCCGCGTCGACGGCCTTCTGGATGGATTGGCCGGGGTTCACCCGGTGCACGGAGCGGTGGTCCGCGGACGGTGCGGCCGGTGTGGCGGCCAGGCCGGTACCCACGATCGCCGCGGTGCAGGCGAGGTAGGTGAGGTGTCGTTTGGTCATGTGCCGAAGCTATGAGCCGGGGGTACCGCCCCGCCACCGGTGATCGCCCAGGTGGGCTCGGCGTGCGCTGTGCCGCCCGGGGCGGGGGCGACGGCCCGTCAGAGGGGCGGTCGGGCAGCGGTGATGAGGGCCGGGCGGGCAGCGGTGACGAGGGTCGGCGGGTGGAACGACGGGCCGGGCGGGACCGCCGCGACCGGGGCGGCGGCCGGGGTGGGCCACGGCGTCGGCGGGCGGGGTGGGCCGGACGCAGGCGGGCCGGGACGGCGCCCCTCGCGGGGACGGTGCCTCACGAGGGCGACGGCGCCCCTCGCGGGACCGGTGCCCTCACGGGGACAGCACCCCCTGCTGGGCCTCGCCCCCTCCCCCGGCGCGCGGGTCCCGGCGGCGTGCCCGCCGGTCCGGACCGGGTCCGGCCCTCTCGACGGCGCCGGCCCGGCCCTCCCGTGGGGACCGGGCCGGTGCCGGGCCGGCGGCGCGGGTCAGCCGTTCATGGCCGCCCAGAACTCCTCGAAGGACATGCGGCCGTCGCCGTCGGTGTCCAGCGAGTCGATCAGTTCGCGGGCCTGCGCCTCGGTGATGTGGGAGCCCTCCAGTTCGGCCACGACCTGCCGGTACTCCTCCGGGGTGACCTGACCGTCCCCGTCGAGGTCGTAGCGCTCGAAGACCGTGCGCGCCGCCTTCTCCACGATGTCCGCCATGTGTTCCGTCCTCCTGCGATCTCCGCTGACGGGGCCACAGTAGCGCCGGGCGCGGCTGGGTCCTGCCGCCGGCCGCTCCCGCGAGGTCGGCCGGCGTCAGACTCCGACGGCGAGGGCGGCGCGTCCGGCGTCCAGGAGCCGGCGGGTCCGGGGCAGGTCCGGCACCTGCTCCTCCAGGGCGTCCAGGGCGGGCGGCAGTGAGCGGGCGGGCACGCCCCGGGCGGCCAGGATCTCGGCGGTCCAGGTGAGGAAGCCGGTGAAGACGTCGGCGTCGTCGACGTAGAGGGCGGCGGCCAGGAAGTCGACGATGTGGGCCAGGTCCTCGGCGGTGCGCTCGCGCTGTTCCTCGTCGTAGTCGCGCATCGGCGGGAAACGCTGCTCCAGTCGTTCGACGGTCTCGCGCACCAGGTGGTACGCGGCGCGGGTGACCTTCGTGTACTCCTGGTCGGCGAGGTGCGGCAGATCGTCGACGGTCTGGTGGCGGGGCCGGGGGGCGGGCAGCGGCCCGGCGCCCAGCCGGTCGGCGGCGGCGCGGGCGTGCGGCGCCCAGGCGTCGGCGCCGAGCCGGTGCGCGTAGCGGCCGTCCACGCCGAAGCCGAGACCGCCGACCATGACGGGCACGCCGGTCGCCTGGACCGCGGTGATCGCCGCGTGCGCCATGGGCAGGCGGGTGGAGAGGGCGGCCGACAGGCACACCACGGACGATCCGGTGCGGTGCAGCTGGCGCACCAGGTGGGCGGTGGGGACCTGCGCCCCCAGGTAGGCGACCTGCCAGCCCCGCAGCCGCAGGGTCTCGGCGAGCAGCCGGGCGGGCAGGGCGTGCCACTCCTTGTCCACGCAGGCGACGGTCACGCTGCCCCGTGCCGGGTTCGGCCGGGGTACGGGCAGGGCGGCTATGACCCGGTCGCTGATGGCGGTCGCGGCGTGCTCGTCGGCGACGCCGATGCGGTTGGCGGCCCACTCCATCCCGACCCTTTGCTGGACGGCGCCGATCACGTCCAGGAGCACCGACTCCGGGTCGAGTCCCGCCGCCAGTGCCTCGGCCACGACGTCGAGGGCCGCGTACTCGTCCGCCGCCAGGGCGGCCTGCCAGAGCCGCTCGGCCCATGGCTCCGCCCGCCCGTCGCCGGCGGCCGGGGCCGGGCCGGACCCGGTCCGGTGGGCGGGCCCGTCCTGGCGGGAGGATGCGCGTGTGACCGTCATGCGGTACGAGTGCCCACCGTCGCCGTGTCCACGGCACCCGTCGGCTCGCCGCGGGGCGCGGTGACGGCGAGGACCGCGATGTCGTCGTGGCGTCCGCCGCCGATCCAGGCGTCCGTCAGCATCTGCACGCGCTCGACCACGGCCGCCGCGGGCAGGCCGCCGCACTCGGCCAGGGCGCGCTTGAGCCGCTCCTCCCCGAACTGGGCGTCGCCGAGCGGGCCGCCCTTGGCCTCGGTGACGCCGTCGGTGTACAGCAGGCAGGTCTCGCCCGGGGCCAGCCGGACGTGCGCGGTGCGGGAGGTGATCTCCGGGAGGACGCCGATCAGGGTGCCCCCGGTGTCGGCCTCCTCGACGGTGCCGTCCCGCCGCACGATCAGCGGCGGGGGGTGCCCGGCGGACGTCAGGCGCAACGCCACGGACCTGCCCTCGCGGCGGGCGGAGGCCAGCACCAGGGTCGCGAAGCGCACCCGGCCGCCCTCGCTGCGCATGGCGTTGTTCAGCAGGCGCAGCATCCGGCCGTGATCGTCCGCCAACGGCCGCAGGGCGTTCAGGGTGTTGCGGATCCGGCCGGTGATCACGGCGGCGTCCAGGCCCTTGCCCGCCACGTCGCCCAGCACGGCGAGCGTCTCCGCGCAGTCCTCGCCGGGCGGGTGCACGTCGTAGAAGTCGCCGCCGACGCGGTCGGTGTCGACGCTCGCGCGGTAGCCGCCGGCGAACTCCATGCCCTCGACGTGCCGGAGGGTGGGCGGCAGCAGCGCCCGCATGAGGGTGTCGGTCACCTGGTTCTGCTCGGCGTACAGGCGCGCGGCCGACATCGCCGCGCCCGCCCGGCCGGCGAACAGACCGACGAGCTCCCCCTCGGCGGGCTCGAACGCGGCGCGCCGGGTGTGGCGCAGGAGGATCAGTGCGCCGGCCGACAGGCCGTGGCCGGGGAGCGGGGTGACCGCCATCGAGCCGACCTCGCCGAACCCTTCGGGGACCAGCCAGTCGGGAGCGGCGGCCGGGTCGATCCACCTGGGGGGCGTCGGGGGGAAGCCCTGGAGCGCCTCGTCCAGTCCGGGCAGCTCCGACGCGGCAGCGGCGGCGACGGCGTCCCGGGTGATCCGGCCGCGGTGGTCGCAGACGACCACGGGGAGCTTGCGGGCCCCGGTCGGGGTCACCACCACGGCCGCGTCGGCCAGGTGCTCGGTCGCGAGGCGGGCGGTGACCTCCATGCACCGCTCCGGGTTCAGCGAGGCGAGCAGGGCGCTGGACGCCTCCGCGAGGAACCGGGTGCGCCGGCGTTCCGCCGCCAGTTCGGCGGCGAGGGCGCGGTGCGCGGTCTCGTCCCGCAGCCACCAGGCCGTCCGGCCGCCCTCGCCGAGCGGGACGGCGGTGGCCTCGACGAGACGGTCACCGACGGGACCGCGCGGGGTGCCGGCTCCGGGAGCACGGTGGGCCTCGACGAGCCAGGCCGGGGAGCCGAGGGGCTGTCCGGCGCGGGCGTCCGGCAGCAGGGCCGCCGCCGGGGCGTTGACCGCCACGACGTACCCGGCCGCGTCCAGGACGACGACGGGGAAGGGGGAGGCCGCCGCCCAGCCGACCGGACCTGTCGCATCGGTGCCGAGGGCGTCGGGGAGATCGGGCAGGTCGGGGAGCGTCGTCATGCGCGGGCCGCCAGGTGCGGCCGCTCACCTCCCCTTTCCATCAGTGGTGGGTGGCCCGGCCACCTTTCCTCATCCCGGTGCGCTGATGCAAGCCGGTGAGCCGCCGGGGACGGGGCCCACGGGCCCGACCCGCACGGGGGATTCCGGCGGCGGGCGACGGGAACCTTTGGGGTTGGGCGCGGGAGGGTGGCAGAGTGCGGGCATGAGCGACGAGCAGATGGTGACGGTGCGGGAAGGTGCCCAGGCGTTCGTTCTCGAGGTGACGGGCGAGATCGACATCGACACGGTCGACGCGCTCGAGGAGGGCATGACCCGGGCCTGGGAGGCGAACGCGCCGGTGACGGTCGTGGACCTCTCCGGTATCCGGTTCGCCGACTCCAGCCTGCTGAACCTGCTGCTGGAGGCCCAGGCGCGCCACTCGGCCGCCGGCCGGCGGCTGGCGGTGGCGGGTCCTTTCCACGACGCGGTACGGCGCCTGTTCGACCTCACGGGCACCGCCGGCCACCTTCCGCTCACCGAGAACGTGGAGGCGGCCGTACGAGGGGCGGCGTCCGACAGCGACCGCCGCTGAGCCCGCGGCCGCCGTCCGCCCGGGCGGACGGCGGAGCGCCGCGCGGACCCGCCCGCCCCGCCCGCGCGACCCCGGGCCGGCCGCGGATGCGGCCCCGGCCGTGATGAAGCGCACCGCCGACGGCGTGTGGGGTACGACACGTGCCGGCCGGGGATCCGCTCGCCTCACGGACGCGGACCGCATCCGCCCTCAGGACGCGGGCCGCTCCGCGTAGGCCCGGTGCCGGTCGTCGGTGAAGGAGTAGGGGGGCCAGGGGCCGAAGAAGCGGATGCGGACGGCGGGTTCCCGGGCCCCGAGGTCGCCGAGGACGGTGCCGACGGCGTCGATGTCCTCGTTGCGCACCAGCAGCGCGGCGGAGAGCACGTCCGTCTCGTCGGCGGCCCGGTGGACGGGCCCGCGGTCCCGGATGTCCTCGGCGACGGCCAGCAGGCGCTGCCGCACCTCGGCGTGGAGCGCGTCGGCGAGCCGCCCGGCCGCGTCGCGGGCCTCCCGCTCCCGCTGCTTGGCCAGCAGCCTGCGCATGCCGGGCGAGACGGCTCCGTCCGCCGGCCGCGCCTGGGGAGTGTCCCGGTCCGGGGTGCCCCGGCCCGGGGTGGCGGAGGGCGGGGCGTCGGAGTGGGGGGTGTCCGGGGGCGGGGCGGATCCGTCCGCTGCCGCCGCGCGGTCCACGGTGATCTCCACCCGCAGCTCGCACCGTCCTTCCAGGGCCGCCAGCTGCTCGCTGACGCCGGGCTCCTGCTCGGCCACCCAGGCGGCCAGGCGCTGTCGGGCGTCGAGGCCCGAGGCGGTGTCGTCGGCGACGAGCACGTTGAAGGTCATCGGCAGCACGCTGCCGGTGCGTTCCCAGACGGCGGTCACCGCCTCGCTCTGTTCCGCCACCCAGCGCCGCACCTCGGCGTCGCCGCCCTCGTACGGGACGGGCGCCGCGTCGTGCACCAGCGCGGCCACGCCGGTGCCGGGCACCGGAGCCAGCCGCAGCGGGCGGCCGTCCAGCCCGGTGATCCCGTCGGCTGCCCCGGGGCGGTCGGGAACCAGCGCGTACACGTAGAGCGCCGTGCGGTCGTGGCCGGTCATCCGTGTGCCTCCTCCGCCCAGCGCCGGGGGTTGATCAGCTTGTCCACGACGTCGTCGACCACCTCGTCCAGTCCGCGGTGCAGGTCGGCCACCGACGAGACGATCCCGTGGTCCTCCTTGATCTGTTCCAGTGCCTCGTCGAGTTCCAGCAGGGCGTCCGCGAGGCGCTCGGACTCCTCCGGCGTCAGGTCGCCGCCGTTCATACGGCGCAGTGCCTGGCGGTCCAGCGCCTCCTGGATGACCTCGACCAGCGTCACGACGAGGGACAGGACCCCCTGCTTGAGGCTGTTCTCGTCGACCGTCAACGGCATGTCGGTCCTCCCTTGTCTTTTCCGCGGGCCTGTCGGGTGTCGTGTTCCTGGGCCGGGCGGCCGGCCCGGTCGCCGGTCGGGCGGGTGTTCCGGTCACCGGCCGGGCGGGTGTTCCGGTCACCGGCCGGGCGGGTGTTCCGGTCACCGGCCGGGCGGAGGTCCCGGTCAGCGGCCGGGCGGAGGTACTGGCCGGTGGTCCGCCCGGGGCCCTGCCCGGCGGTCCGCCCGGGGCCCTGCCTGGCGGTCCGCCCGGGGCCCTGTCCGGCAGTCCGCGCGGGGCCCTGTCCGGCGGTCCGCTCGGGGCCTCGGTCTCGGTGGGGTCGGGTGTCCGTCCAGCCGGTCCGGGCACGCCGGGTCGCTCCCCTGGGCGTGTGTCCGGCTCCTCGGTGTCTGATCGCCTGTCCCGTTCCGCGGTCCACGGGCGCGGGCGGCCCGGTGCGCGGTGCGGGGCGGCTGTCCGGCCGTCGTGCGGTCATCCGGCGGCCCCCACGGGGCGGGCCGCGTCCAGCCGGCGGATCCAGGCCGCCGGGTCGTCGGCGGCGAGCCGTACCTCGTCGCCGGTGGCGGTCCGCAGGCCGAGGACACTGCCCTCGCCGGCCGGGCCGTGGCCGGGCAGCCGTCGCACGCCGGTGATGTCGGCGGTGCGCAGCACCAGCGCGGGACGGGCGTCCACCGGGGACTTCCAGGTCAGCCGGTCCTCGGTGAGCCGGGCCCGCCCGCCCCGCCACAGGAGGCCGGAACGCCGCTGCTCCTCGTACCAGAGGTGGCCCTCGGCGAGCGCCGGGTCCTCCTCCCGTGCGGGGGCGTGACCGAAGGGGAGGGCGGGCGCGAGCTTCCCGGCGCAGGCACGGGTGAGCACCTCGTGCAGCGCCTCCGGCTCGCGGGCCGACAGCAGTTCCCGGGCTCCGTCGGCCAGGGTCAGCTCCAGGCGCAGGCGTTCCTCGCCGCCGACCGTGCGCTCGGGCGTCATCCGCACGGCGCGCAGGGCGGCGAGGTCGGCCTGCCACAGGACCTCGCGCGGCTCGGCGCGCAGCACGACGATCCTCTGGTCGGTGACGTGCACGGTCCCGGGCCGCCAGCCGCGGTAGACACCCTCGGTGAGCAGGTGTCCGCCGCCGGTGCGGTGGAGGAGGCGCTCCCCCTCGCGGAGGTCCAGGGCGCGGCGGGCGACGGACCGTTCGGCCCAGGCGCGGGTGGCCTCGTCCCAGTGGCGCATCATGCCGTACTCCAGCATGGTCTCCATCCCGGCGACGGCCGCCCGGAGCGAGACGCCGATCAGCGGGATGTCCGCCACCGCGACGATGAGGTCGAGGTGCAGGACCGCCCCCTTGTTGAGCAGCACCTCCACCAGGTCGTCCAGGGTCACCCGGGGGTCCCGGGTGGGCCGCATGGGGGCTCGCTCAGCCGTCACTCCGCGACGCCTCCCGCTCGGCGGCGGGCTCCCCCGCCGGGTCCGCGTCGTCCCGCCCCGGCTCGACGGCGGCGGTGGCCTCCCGGCCCCCGGCCACGGCCTGAGGGGCGTCGCCGCCCTCGGCCGCGCGGGCCTGGGCCTGGGCGCTGCGCCAGCCGCACCAGGGGCACCACTGGTTCAGCAGTTGCTCCAGCGGGGCACGTTTGCCGCAGGCCGGGCAGGACTCCTTCTCCTCCCGGGTCTCGCGCCACGCGGCGGTCTCCGTGTCGGTACCGGAGGGGAACTCCAGCCCGTAACGGGCCGCCGTCTCGAACGAGGCCAGCGCCGCGCGCAGTCGGATGCCCAGCAGCTCCACCCCGGCCACCGAGACCATGATGTCCGCGTTGAGCACGAGTCCCTTGTCCAGCAGGGTCTCGACCACGTGCGCGAGGCTGCCCTCGCCGTCCCGCCGGGGCTGCATGGGGGACGCGCCCGCCCCCGTCGCCGGTACGCGGGCCGACGGCTCGCGCGGGGAGACCGCCGAGGAGAAACCGCCGTCGCCGGACCTGATCCTTTCGGGATAGCTGCTCATCCCCCGCGTTTAACCGTTTCCCCGCCCCTCACACTCACGGCGGGCATCCGGCGCCCTCGGGAAGGGCCCCGCCGGGTCAGTCCGCGACCGGCGGCGTCCGCCCCGCCAGCCGGCGCAGGCGCAGGGCCAGCTGGATCTCCAGGGCGCGGCCCGGCTCCTGCCAGTCGTCGCCGAGGAGCCGGCCGACGCGTTCCAGGCGCTGGGCGACGGTGTTGACGTGGACGTGGAGTGCGTCCTTGGTGCGGGCGGGACTCATGCCGCAGGCGAAGTACGCGTCGAGGGTGCGCAGCAGTTCGGTACCGCGGCGTTCGTCGTACGCCACGACCGGGCCGATGGTGCGCTCGACGAAGCCGCCGACGTCCCGGTCCCCGGCGAGCAGCAGGCCGAGGAAGCCGAAGTCCTCCGCGGCGGCACCGTCCCCGGCCCGGCCGAGCAGCCGCAGGGCGTCGAGGCAGCGCCGTGCCTCCGCGTAGGCGCGGGCCACCGTGTCGGGCACGGCGGTCAGGTGCTCGACGGGGGCGGAGGCGCCGACGGTGACGGGCTCCTGGACGGCGGTGCCGAGCTGGCGGGCGGCGCGGCGGGCCAGGTCGGTGGCGGTGTCCCCGGGGGCGAGCGGCAGCAGCAGGACCGTGCCGCCGTCCCGGGCGGCGGCGAGGCCCTCTCCGGTGGCCGCCAGGTGCGAGGCCGCGGCCCACAGGCGCCGCCGGGCGTCGGCCTCCTGGTCCGCGTCGGCGGTACCGGTCTCCAGGCGGGTGGCGAGCACGGCGTAGGTGGCGTCGAGGTCGGTGTTCAGCCGGCTCGCCCGCTCCCGCAGCAGGCGGGGGTCCCGGTCCCGGGCGTCGAGCAGGTCGTCGAGGAGTTCGCCGCGCACGCGCTGCTCGGCCTCGGCGGCGGACCGGCGGGCCAGCAGCAGCAGCGAGGTCACCATGGCCGCCCGTTCCAGGGTGCGCTGGTCGACCGGGTCGAGTCCGGGGTGCCCGCGCAGGACGAGCGCGCCGAGCAGTTCGCCGCCGGCCGCCACCGCGGCGATCCAGTCGTCGCCGTGCGGGACCGCGTGGCCCTCCGCGCGGGAGGTCTGCAGGGCGCGGGCGGGCGCGGCGGCGGCCTCGGTGAATTCCACGGTGCCGTCCAGGACCTGGGAGACGGCGGCGGCCACGTCGTGCACCCCGCCGCCGCGCAGGACGAGCTCGGCGAGCCGGTCGTGCACGTCGGAGGCGCGTTCGATGACGCCGCTGCGGTCGCGGATGATCTCGTTGGCGCGCTCCAGCCCGGCGAGGGCGGCCCGGGTCTCGGCGAGCAGGTTGGCGGTGTCGATGGCCGCCGCGGCGAGGGCGGCGAAGGAGCCGAGGAGGGCGATCTGCTCGCGTTCGAAGACCCGGGCCCGGCGGTCGGCGGCGAACAGCACGCCGATCACGGTGTTCCCGAGCATCAGCGGCACGCCCAGGATGGCCACGAGACCTTCGTCGCGCACGCCCGTGTCGATGGGGACGGTGTGCTGGAAGCGGTCGTCGCGGAAGTAGTCGTCGGTGACGTAGGGGCGGGCGGTCTGCGCCACCAGGCCGCCGAGTCCCTCGCCCATGCCCAGCCGCAACTGCTGGAAGCGGGCCGCCACGGACCCCCCGGTGACCCGCATGTAGGTGTCGCCCCGGGCCGGGTCGTTGAGGCTGAGGTAGGCGACGTCGGTGCCGAGCAGGGAGCGGGCGCGCTGCACGATGGCCTGGAGCACGGCGTCCAGGTCGCGCAGCCCGGCGAGGTCGTGCGCGGTCTCGAACAGGGCGGACAGCTCGGCCTCCCGGCGGCGCCTGCCCTCCAGCTCGGCACGGACGCGCAGGGCGAGCAGCTTGGCGTCCTCCAGCGCGGCGACCCGCTCGGCGGGCCGCCCCTCGGCACGGGCGAGCAGCACGGGCTGCTCGTACGCCTCGGCGGGCGCGCCCCGGGCGAGCAGTTCCAGGAACGGCGTCTCGGCGGGGGTGGGGGCGGACGCGGAGGCGGGCGGCTCGCCGGCCCGGTCCGGACCGGCCGGTTCGGCCGAACCGGCCGCGGCGGTCGGGGCAGCCGAGTCGGCCGAGGCGGCACCCGGGCCCCGGCCCGGGTCCGTGTCGGTCCCGGGCCTTGCTTCCGTCTCCGTGGCGGTGTCCGTCCGCGTTCTCGTCGCCGTCCTGGTTCCCGGACGGTCGGCGCGCGGGTGGCTCGGGGACGCGGGGCCGCGGTCGGGGCCGGTGGCCGGTCGGGCAGCGGGGGCGGTTGCCGCCGTCGCGTCGGCCGGGGTCCCGGCCTGGGCGCGGGACCCGGTGCGCGGACGCCCGGCGAGCGGCTGGTGGTCACGGGACATGGTCACAGGATTCCTCATCACGCGGCCGCCCCGTCAGGCCTGTGGACAACGCGGTCATGCGGCCGACCCTAGACAGCGGTCGACCCTCGCCCCATGTATCCGCCCTACACAGTTCAGCCGATTCCTGTGGTGTCGAACCATGTAGGTGCATCGGACATGGCCTGCTTGATGCGGAAGTGCGCGAACTCGCCCAGCTCCGGCAGGGCGTCCATGTCGAACCAGGCCACGTCGAGCGACTCGTCGTCGTTGACCCGTGCCTCGCCGCCCACCGCCCGGCAGCGGAAGGTGATGTCCATGTACTGGCAGACGTCGCCGTTGCCGTACGTCACGGGTGACAACGCCTGGACCAGGACGACCCGTTCGACGACGCACCGCACCGCGGTCTCCTCCTCGACCTCCCGCACCGCGCAGGCCGCGGGCTGCTCACCGGGGTCCGGGATGCCGCCGATCACCGACCAGATGCCGGTGTCGGTCCGCCGGTTCAGCAGCACGCGCCCCCGGTCGTCGAAGACGAGGGCGGTGACACCGGGCAGCCACAGCAGCTGATGCCCGGCGGAGGCACGCAGGGTGCGGATGAAATCGGGAGTGGCCATGGCCCGACCCTACGGCGTGTCCGGCGGCGCCCGAGCCACGGGCCCGACCGGTGATCACCTTCCGTGGCCGGGGGCCATGGGTGACCCTCCCCACGAGCCGCCACACGAGCCCCCACACGAGCCGCCGCCGCGCAGCGGACGAGGAAGCGGCCCCCGAGGGACGCCGCGGCGTGTCAGACGCGGGTGGACGGAGCGTTCCGCTCCAGGTGGGCGCCCAGGGTCGCGACGAAGTCCTCGGCGCGCGCGAGCTGGACGCGCAGCTTCTCCACCTGCTCGGCGGCGTCCTGCCGGTAGGCCCGTACACGCTCCAGCAGCACCTCACGCTCGCCGGCGTCGAGGGTGTCGTGGCTCTCCAGCCGGTCGGTGGCGTCCAGCAGGTCGCGCATCTGCTCCAGGGTGAAGCCGAGCGGCTTCATCCGGCGGACGACCATCAGGCGGGCGACGTCGGTCTCGGTGTAGAGGCGGAAGCCGCCCCGGGAGCGGGCGGACGGGGTGACCAGGCCGGTCTCCTCGTAGTGCCGGATGGTCCGCAAGGACAGTTCCGTGCGCGCGGCGACCTCGCCGATCTGCATGTGTGTGTCGTCCACGCCCGTGGTCCCGGCCCTTCTCCGTCGGCGGCCCGCGGTCCGCGGCCCCAGCAAGCCCTACTCTAACGTTAGGGTAGGGTAGCTGCCCGTGAGGGTGGCCCGGCCTCCTCGCTGCCGCTGTTCCGGGGCCGACGACGCCCCCGGCGAAGACCCGAGATCCCGCAGGAGAGAGCGCGTGCGCGAGCCCATGACGCCCACCGCCGCTGTCTGCCCGCCGTGAGGCTTCGCCCCCGGAGGTGAGCCGCCCGGCCGCCCGTGCGCGCCGTCCGCCCCACACCTCCTCCCCCTCTTCGACTTCCGGCTCGTTCCGCGGGCCGTCCGCGGGGTGCCGGCCCGGCCCTCGCGCGTCCTTCCCGCACGCCCCGGCCTGCCGACGGGGTGTGCCCGAACACGACAGGTACGCATCCTCTTGTCTTCTGCTGCTGTGACACTCACCGCGCGGCTGCGCGGCGTCACGCCCGACTGGCTGAACAACCCGAAGGTCTGGCGCACGGAGGTCCTGGCCGGACTGGTGGTCGCCCTGGCACTGATCCCGGAGGCGATCTCCTTCTCGATCATCGCCGGGGTCGACCCGGCGATGGGACTGTTCGCCTCCTTCACGATGGCCGTGGTCATCTCGGTCGTCGGCGGACGCCGGGCGATGATCTCCGCCGCCACGGGCGCCATCGCGCTCGTCGTCGCCCCGCTCAACCGCGAGCACGGCCTCGGCCACCTCGTCGCCGCCGTGATCCTCGCCGGTGTCATGCAGGTCGCCCTCGGCGCGCTCGGCGTGGCGAAGCTCATGCGGTTCGTTCCGCGGTCGGTGATGGTCGGCTTCGTCAACTCCCTCGCCATCCTGATCTTCATGGCCCAGGTCCCGGAGATGAGGGACGTGCCCTGGGCGGTGTATCCGCTGATCATCGGCGGCCTGGCCCTGATGGTGCTCTTCCCCAGGGTCACCACGGTGATCCCGGCGCCGCTGGTCTCCATCGTCATCCTGACCGTCATCACCGTCGGTGCCGCCATCGCGGTGCCGACCGTCGGCGACAAGGGCGAACTTCCCTCCTCCCTGCCCGTCCCCGGCCTGCCGGACGTGCCGTTCACCCTCGACACCCTGACGACGATCGCCCCGTACGCCTTCGCGATGGCCCTGGTCGGTCTGATGGAGTCGCTGATGACGGCCAAGCTGGTCGACGACATCACCGACACCCGCTCCAACAAGACCCGCGAGTCCGTCGGCCAGGGCATCGCCAACATCGTCACCGGCTTCTTCGGCGGCATGGGCGGCTGCGCCATGATCGGCCAGACCATGATCAACGTGAAGGTGTCCGGCGCCCGCACCCGTCTGTCCACCTTCCTCGCCGGCGCCTTCCTGATGGTGCTGTGCATCGTCTTCGGGCCGGTCGTGTCCGACATTCCCATGGCCGCGCTGGTCGCCGTCATGATCATGGTGTCGTTCGCGACCTTCGACTGGCACTCCATCGCCCCCAAGACGCTGAAGCGGATGCCGGCGGGCGAGATCGGCGTCATGGTCATCACCGTGGTCGCCGTGGTCGCCACCCACAACCTCGCCATCGGCGTCGTGGTCGGCACGATCACCGCGATGGTCATCTTCGCCAAGCGGGTCGCTCACCTCGCCGAGGTCACCTCCGTGACCGACCCCGACGACACCACGGTCGTCTACCGGGTCACCGGGGAGCTGTTCTTCGCCTCCTCCAACGACCTCGTCGGTCAGTTCGACTACGCGAACGACCCGGAGAAGGTCGTCATCGACCTGTCGGCCGCGCACGTCTGGGACGCCTCCTCCGTGGCCGCTCTCGACGCGATCGAGACCAAGTACGCCCAGCGCGGCAAGACGGTGGAGATCACCGGCCTGAACCACCCCAGCGCCGACCTCCACGGCAAGCTCACCGGCGAACTCGCCGGCAGCCACTGACCGCGTCGCCGCACGACCACGGCGGAAGGACCCCGGCCCGTCGTGCCGGGGTCCTTCCGTAGGTCTTCTGCCCGCCGCTCGGTCCGTTCGGGCGCGGTCACGACGCAGGGCGAGAAGCGCGCCCGGAGGCCGACGGGCCGGGGGCCCGGGGCCCGGGAGGGACCGGACCGCCACGGCGGTGCGGACCCGCGAACAGGCGGTCACGGCCGCGTCCGCCCGGCCTGCTCGCCGGGCTACGCGTCCCGGGTCTACGCCTGCCCGGTCCGCGTGTCCCCGCTCTGTGCCTCCCCGGTCCGCCGCGCGCGCAGCCGCACGGCGACGGCCAGGCCCAGGCCGCCCGCGGCGACGAGGACCAGGGCCGCCTCCGGCAGCACACCGAGGCGGGTCGCCGGGGTCTGCGAGGAGCGCAGGGGCACCTCCTGGACCAGCGAGTCCGCGACGAACATCCCGGTCCGCTGCGCCACCGTGCCGTCCGGCATGATGATCGCGCTGACCCCGCTGGTCACCGGGACCGTGACGGTGCGGCTGTGCTCGACGGCCCTGACCCGGGACATGGCGAGCTGCTGGTAGGTCATCTCGCTGCGGCCGAAGGTCGCGTTGTTGCTGGGCACGGAGATCAGCTGGGCGCCCGCGGTGACCGTGTCGCGCACCGCCCAGTCGAAGGCCGCCTCGTAGCAGGTGACCAGGCCGACGCCCGCGCCGTTCATCGAGAACACGCCGGGCTCGGAGCCGCGGCTGAAGTCCTGGCGGACCATCGAGGTCCACTCGTCGTTGATCGCCCCGATCAGCGAGCGCAGCGGGAGGTACTCGCCGAACGGCTGGATCTGCCGCTTGTCGTAGGTGTCGACGGGGCCCTTCTCCGGGTCCCACAGGATCTGCTCGTTGAGCAGCCTGCCGTCCTTGGACACCACGCCGCCGACGGAGACGGGCGCGCCCACGGCCTTGGCCGCCCGGTCGATCACGGCGCGGGCGTCGGGGTTGGTGAAGGGGTCGATGTCGGAGGAGTTCTCCGGCCAGAGCACCACGTCGGGCCGAGCGACCCGGCCCGCGGCGACCTCGGCCGCCAGGCGTTCCGTCTCCCGCGCGTGGTAGTCGAGGACCGCGCGCCGCTGGGAGTTGAAGTCGAGACCGAGCCGGGGCACGTTGCCCTGGATGACCGCGACCCTGACGGTGCCGTCCTCGGCCGTGTCCGTCACGAGCGGCCGGGCGGCCACCGCCGCCACGAGCGGGACGGCCAGGCTCAGCAGGCCGGCGGCCGCCGCGCCGCGCCGCAGGCCGCCGGTGCGCCGGGCCGCCGCGGTCACGCGCACGGTCTCGTACAGGCCGAAGCCGCACAGGACGACCGCGAAGCCGAGCACGGGCGTGCCGCCCAGCGCGGCCAGCGGCAGGAAGACGCCGTCGGCCTGCCCGAAGGCGACCTTGCCCCACGGGAAACCGCTGAAGGGCACGCGGGCGCGGGCCGCCTCGCCGGCCGTCCACAGGGCGGCGGCCCACACGGGCCAGGCCGACAGCCGGGACACGGCGGCCACACCGGCCCCCACCAGCGCGACGAACACGGCCTCGATCACCACCAGGGCGATCCACGGCCCCGGACCCACCTCGACCCCGGTCCACACCAGCAGCGGCAGCAGGAAGCCCAGTCCGAAGAGGTAGCCCAGGCCCAGCGCCGCCCGGAAACCGCGCCCGCGCAGGGCCCAGCCGAGGACGGTGAAGGCCGGCACGGCCAGCCACCACAGGGTGCGCGGCGGGAAGCTGACGTAGAGGAGCAGGCCGGCCAGGGCGGACGCGGCGGCGGGCAGGAGGCGCCGGGCGCGCCCGAGCAGGCGGTCGCGGGGCGTGGGGGCCGGCGGTGGCACGGGGTCCGCCGCGCCGACGGGAGGTGCGGTGACGGTCACGCGGGGAGTCTACGGCGCGTGACCTCGGCGACGACAGCGCGGACCGGCGGCCCCCGGGGCGCCCTCGGCCCGCTCGGCCGGGCCCTCCGCCTCGGTCGCCGCGGGTCGTGACAGGCCGAGGCGGACCGGGGTGGGGCCCCGTGAGCGGGCCCGCGCTGCCGCGGGGCGGGCGGACCGGACCGGTTCACGACCGTCCCGGACCGGCCGTCACCCGTTACGGTGTGCCGGTGCCCTGGACGTGCCCGCGGGACGCGGCGGCCGACGGCCGGGGTGCCGTCAGGGTCGGGGGCGACGCGGTACGGGGTGCGGGGTGGGTGGTTCCACGGAGAGGTCCACGGCCGGTCCGGAGACGGACGGCGACAGACGTACGGGTGCGGACGCCGCGGGGATCGTGGTCCTGGGCGCCTGCGCGGCCTGGCCGCTGATCACGGCGGCCGTCCGGGGCGGGCGCCCCGAGGGGATGCTGCTCGCCGTGCTGGCGGTCGCGGCCGGGTACGCGGCGGGCCGGATCGGCGGGGCGCTGCTGCCGGTGGCGGCCCCCGCTGTCGCGGCCCTGGCCGGAGCGGGTGCGGCGGTGCTGGTGCCGGACCTGACGCCCGGCCCGCAGATGGTGACGCCGCCGGGACACGCGGGCGCCACCGCGGCCGTCCTGGCGCTGTCCGCCGGGGGCGCCTGCTGCGCGGCCGGGGCGGCGTCCGGCCGGGCGGCCCGGCTCGCGCTGCGACTGCTGGCGGCCGGGATCGCGGTGACCGGGGCGGCGCTCGGTTCGGTGGGCGGCTGCACGGCCGCCGCGGTGGTCCTGCTGTGCTCCCTCGCCGCCGGCCGGGCGGTCCGCCGCGGCCCGGGCCTCGCCGCGCTCGCGGTGACCGCCGCCGGGGTGACCGGGCTGACCTGGGCGGTGGCCGGCCGGGCCGTGCCCGAGGGGTTCGCCGCCGCCTTGGAGGGGCGGCTGACCCCGCACCGCGTCGAGCTGTGGCGGGACGCGCTGGCCATGGCCGAGCGGCACCCCGGGGTGGGTGTGGGGCCGGGGAACTTCGGGGAGCTGAGCACCGCGGCCGCGCGGTCCGTGTTCTCCGGCGACCGGCCGCATTCGGCGCCCCTGCAGCTCGCGGCCGAACAGGGGCTGGTCGGGGCGGCGCTGCTGGCGGCGGCGTTCGGCTGGATCCTCCACGCGCTGTGGCGCAGTCCGCGGAGCACGGCGGTGGTGCTCACCGCGGGCGCCGCGCTGACCGCCGTCGCGGCCGTCGCCGCCGTGGGCAACGCCCTGAGCTTCACCGTGGTGTCGCTGGGCGCCGGGCTGCTCGCCGGGCTGGCGACCGCGCGCCCCTTCGCCCAGGACCGGACACCGCCGCCCCCTGCCCCTCCCGGGCAGGGACGGCCGGCACCCTGAGGGCCCCAGCTCCCCCGGCCGGTGCCGCGCGGGTCAGCGGGCCGCGCCCCGGTGCGGGTGCAGCCGGTCGCGGATGACGCGCACCGCCGCCTCCGCGTCGTCGACGGTGACGGTGAAGGTGTGTCCGTCCCACAGGCGCAGGACGATCCCCTCCCCGCGCCGCACGACGACCGCGGTGCCCTTCTCGGGCCGCCAGCGGTAGCCCCAGCCGCCCCAGTGCCGCGGGGTGACGTGCGGGGCGAACTCCGCCCCGGCCACCTGCGACAGGGGGATGCGGCGGCGCGGCACGCCGATGTGGCCGCACCGCACCTCCAGGTGGTCCTCGTCGACGCGCAGCGCCACGTGCACGAAGGCGAGGGTGCCGAACAGCACCAGCAGCCCGGCGGCGATGCAGCCGACGACGGCCATGGCCAGGGGGGCGATGCCGGTCGTCCACGCGGAGTCGACGGCCAGGGTGATGCCGAGTGCCAGGCAGGCGGCACCGATCAGGGCGAGCAGCCACTGGATGCGGTTGGTCGCCCGGCCGATCCAGACGTCGGTGTAGGGGGCGGGCTTGCCGTGGGGGTGGTCCCTCATACCTTCGAGGTTACTCAGGTTTCGCTCCGTCGGTACGGCGTCACTCCGCGTGACGATTCCGCGGGCGCGGGCACGGCCGGGCCCGGCACCCTCCGGCGCGCGGGCGGGCGGCCGGGCCACGGGACCACGGAGGGACCGACGGAAGGGACGGAGTCAGCCGACCGGGGCGGTCCCGGCGGTGCCGTCCAGGAGCCGGCCCTCGGCGTACGTGAGCACCGACGCCGGGAGCGGCCCCTCCCGCCCGCTCAGCAGCACCGTCAGGGTGCCGGTCGCCGGCGCCTGCGGCGCGGGCTCCCCGCCGATCCGGCGCAGCGTCTGCGCCGCCACGGCACCGGCGGAGCCGTACAGCGCGAGCCGCGGGCGGCCGGGACGCTGGACGGCGGCCCGGATGCGCTCACCGACGAGTTCGTAGTGGGTGCAGCCCAGGACGACGGCCGTCACGTCGTCCGGGGTGAGGGCGGCGGCCGCCGCGACGGCGGCGTCGACGGCGGACTCGTCCGCGCGCTCCACGGCCTCGGCCAGTCCCCAGCACGGCACCTGGGCCACCTCCACCCCGTCGGCGAAGGTGTCGATCAGATCGCGCTGGTAGGGGCTGCCGGTGGTGGCCGGGGTGGCCCAGATCGCGATCGGCCCGCCCCCGGCCGCGGCCGGTTTGATCGCCGGGACGGTCCCGATCACGGGCAGTCCGGGTTCCAGGCGGGCGCGCAGGGCGGTGAGGGCGTGCACCGTGGCCGTGTTGCAGCCGACGACGAGGGCGTCGGGCCGGTGCGCGGCGGCGGCCTCGGCGACCGCCAGGGCGCGGGCGGTCAGGTCCTCCGGGGTGCGGGGGCCCCACGGCATGCCGTCGGGGTCGAGGGAGAGCACGAGATCGGCGTCCGGGCGCAGGCGCCGTACCACGGCGGCGGCCGCCAGCAGACCGATTCCGGAGTCCATGAGCGCGATCTTCACCCGGTCACGATAATCGATGTGCCGGTTCCGGCCGCCCCGGTGGGGGACACTGCGCCGGTGGACGTCGTCGTGTGGAGTGCCGCCGGATCACTCGTCGCCTGGCTGTGGCTGCTGCTCGGCCAGGGCTTCTTCTGGCGGACGGACGTCCGGCTGCCGCCGGGTCGGGAGCCGGAGACCTGGCCGCGGGTGTGCGTCGTGGTCCCGGCGCGGGACGAGGCCCCGGTGCTGCCCGTCAGTCTGCCGACGCTGCTGGCCCAGGACTACCCGGGCCGCGCGGAGGTGTTCCTCGTCGACGACGGCAGCACGGACGGCACCGGCGCCCTCGCCCGGGAGCTGGCCCGGGAGCGGGGCGGGCTGCCGCTGACGGTCGGCACGCCCGGTGAGCCGCCGCCCGGGTGGACGGGCAAGCTGTGGGCGGTGCGGCACGGCATCGCCCTGGCCCGCGAGCGGGAGCCCGTGTACCTGCTGCTGACGGACGCCGACATCGCGCACGCGCCGGACAGCCTGCGCCGGCTGGTCGCGGCGGCCTCGGGCGGCGGGTTCGACGTGGTCTCGCAGATGGCCCGGCTGCGGGTGGCGGCCCGCTGGGAGCGGCTGGTGGTGCCGGCCTTCGTCTACTTCTTCGCCCAGCTGTACCCGTTCCGGTGGATCTCCCGGCCGGGCGCCCGTACCGCGGCCGCGGCGGGCGGCTGCGTCCTGCTGCGGGCCGACACGGCCGAGCGGGCCCGGATCCCCGACGCCGTCCGGCACGCCGTGATCGACGACGTGGCGCTGGCGCGGGCCGTCAAGGGGGTCGGCGGCCGGGTCTGGCTGGGCCTGGCCGACGGGGTGGACAGCGTGCGCCCGTACCCGCGGCTGGGCGACCTGTGGCGCATGGTGTCGCGCAGCGCCTACGCGCAGCTGCGGCACAGTCCGCTGCTGCTGGCGGGCACGGTCGCCGGGCTGGCGCTGGTCTACCTGGTCCCGCCGGTGGCGGTGGTCGCGGGTGCCGTGACGGGCACGTGGCCGGCCGCGGCGCTCGGCGGGGCGGTCTGGCTGGTGATGACGGGGACGTACCTGCCGATGGTGCGGCACTACGGGCAGCCGTGGTGGCTCGCGCCGCTGCTGCCGTTCACCGCGTCGCTGTACCTGCTGATGACGGTGGACTCCGCGGTGCAGCACCACCGGGGGCGCGGTGCCGCGTGGAAGGGCCGCACCTACGCCCGGCCGGACGCCCTCCCCGAGGAGGGCTGACGCCGGCCGGGCGGAGGGGTCACTTGCGGCCGGGGGTCCAGTTCATGCCCCAGCCGTAGGCGTGGTCGACGGTGCGCTGGGGGCTCACCCCGCGGTCCGGGATGAGGTAGCGGGCCTCGCGCTGCACCATGAGGTCGCCGTCACCGGTGCTGGTGATCAGGGCGAGGGCGCACACCGTCGAGGGCACGGTGCACTCGTCGAGCGAGAAGTCGATCGGGGCGCCGTTCTGCGGCCGGAGGGTCACCGTGGCGTTCAGGTCGGCGAAGGACCGGGCGCCCTCGTAGATGGTGACGAAGACCAGGATGCGCCGGAAGGCCTGCTTGTGGTCGAGGTTGACGGTGAGGTTCTCGCCGCTGGCGACCGCGCCGGTGCGGTCGTCGCCGTCCAGGTGGATGTACGGGGGCTGGTGCAGCGAGCCGAAGGCGTTGCCGAGGGCCTGGACGACGCCCTTGCGGCCGTCGGTGAGCTCGTAGAGGGCGCACAGGTCGAGGTCCAGGTCGGAGTGGGTGGCGACGGCGCGGCCGAGCTTCGCGGCCCAGCCCGAGAACTGCTTGCGCACCTCCCAGTTGAGGTTGACGTGCAGGGCGCCCGAGGTGCCGCCCTGCTTGGTGAGGGAGACCGACGGAGCGGCCTTGGTGAGCGTCACCTTGGTCAGCCGCACGGGTGCCGCGGCGGGGGCGGGCGGAGCGGCGGGCGGGGCCGGGGGCGTCACCGGCCGGGCCGCGGCGGGGGCCGCGGGCGGGCCGGCGGGCGGGGGCGTCGCCTGCTGGGGCTCGTCGACGCTGATGCCGTAGTCGGTGGCGAGTCCTTCGAGGCCGCTGCTGTACCCCTGGCCGACGGCGCGGAACTTCCAGGCGCCCTGGCGCCGGTAGAACTCGCCCAGGACGAACGCCGTCTCGGTGGTGGCGCCGGTGCTGTCGTACCGGGCGGCGACGGTCCCCCCGGGCTCCTGCACCTCGATGTAGAGGTCCGGGATCGCTCCGAAGGTGCCGCCGTCGCAGGAGGCCGCGAGGATCACCGTCTCGATGGCGGGTTCCACCCGGGTGAGGTCCACCGCGAGGGTGTCGGTGACGCGGTCCCCGGCGTTCCGCTTGCCCTCGTGGCGCACGGCCCCGGAGGCGTGGGACGGCTGGTTGTAGAAGACGAAGTCGTCGTCGGAGCGGACCTTCCCGCCGACCAGAAGCAGCGCCGAGGCGTCCGCGTCCGGCACTCCGGGGCCGGTACGCCACCCCAGTTCCACCCGCAGCGCCGCGGTCGGCACCGGTGTGTTCGATCCCTTCGGCATGGACATGTGCGCCCCCATCACGGGTCATCACGCCAGGTCGGGCCCCGGCACGCGTGGTCTTCTCGTCCGCCCCACTATGCCCCGTGGGCCGCGGACGTGAGGAACGACCCGTCATGACCGGGAGTCAACCGGCGGTAACAGGCCCGGAACTCGGGCTTTACCATAACGTCAACCGCCCGGACGCCCCTTTTCGACACGTTCACTCACATAAGTGCGGCCACGCCACTGCGGGCACGGAAAAGAACCGTCTTACCGGTCTCCCCAAAAACACATCGTGGGCTTAACTTATGTGCCATGACCTCCCCCCGCTCCACTTATGGCGGCGGTTACTACTCCGCCTCCTTCCCGGACACTCCGATCTACGACTCGCTCGTGGCCGAGCGGGGCACCCCGCAGATCGCCCCGATCCGGGTCCCGGCAGCCTACGAAGCACCCGGCAGTCATCTGCCCGCGCTTCCCTCGGCGTTGCCCGCTCTCCCGGCGGCTCCTTCCCAGTACGGCTACGGCTACCCGCAGGCGCAGCAGCCCGCACCGCTGCAGCAGGCGCCCACGGCCTACATCCCGCAGCAGGCCACCGCGCCGCGCGGCTACCCCGGCCCGCAGCCGCAGCCGCCGCGCCCGGTGCCCCCGGGCGGGGGCTACGAGGCGATGCGCCCGGCGGCGGCCCCGCGGCCCGGCCCGGCTCCCTACCAGGACCCGTACCAGAGCCAGCAGTACCGCGGTTACTGAGCACCGCGCCGCCGAGCCGGCCCATGGAGCCGTCCGCGCCGACCGTGCCGTCCGTGGCGTCCGGCAGGATGGCTCCATGGGGAACGCGCGTCTGCACTCGATTCACATTCATCCGGTCAAGGCGCTCCGGAGCGTGCCGCTCACGGAGGTCGTCGTCGAGCCGTGGGGGCCCGCCGGAGACCGGCGCTGGATGCTGATCGACGACGGGGGCAGGGTCGTCACGCAACGTCAGCAGCCGCGCCTCGCACTCGCCGTCGCCGAGCTGCTGCCCGGCGGCGGCGTACGGCTGTCCGTGCCGGGGACGGAGCCGCTGACGGTGCCCGTCCCCCGGACCGGCACCACGGTCACGGTGGAGATCTTCAGCGACAAGGTGGAGGCGTCGCCCGTCGAGGACCCGGCCGTGCGGGAGTGGTGCCGGGCCCGCTTCGGCACCGGCTATCGTCTCGTGCACCTGGACGACCCGGCCACCCGCCGTCGGATCGACCCGGCGTACGCGGGTCCGGACGACACCGTCACCTTCGCGGACGGCTACCCCCTGCTGCTCACCACCACCGCGTCCCTCGACGCCCTCAACTCCCTGATCGCGGTGGGGGACCACGCCTCGGAGGGGCCGCTGCCCATGAACCGCTTCCGGCCGAACCTCGTCGTGGCGGGCACCGACGCCTGGGCGGAGGACGACTGGGAGCGCGTCGCGGTGGGCGAGGTCGCGTTCCGGATCGCCAAGCCCTGCGGGCGGTGCGTGGTGACCACCACCGACCAGCGCACCGGGCGGCGCGGCCGGGAGCCGCTGCACTCCCTGGCGCGGCACCGCCGGGACGGCACCAAGCTGCTCTTCGGCCAGAACCTGATCCCGCTCACCACCGGCACCGTCCGCACCGGCGACCCGGTGCGGGTCCTCGCCCGCCGGTCCGGCCGGGGCGACTGACCCGCCGGGCGCGGCACGGCCGGAACGGCTCACCGGCCGGGGCGGGGCACGGCCGGGGCGGCTCACCGGCCGAGCGGCGGCAGGGCGGACGGCGCCGCGCGCCCGCCGCCGTGAGCGCCCCCATGCGCGCCCCCTCCCCTCCGGCACCCACCGGGGCCGGTGCGGTACCGACGAGGCGCCGAGGCGTGCGGGCGCGGGGCCGGGGGAAGCCGTACGGCGGGCGCGGGCCGCCTTCCGGCTCCGGTCAACTCGCGCGCCCCGCGCACGCTACGGTGGACCGGGCCGAGGCACTCGGCGACAACCCGCGTACAACGAGGTGGGGGCACAGTTACGCCATGGCACAGGGCACGGTCCAGGTGACGCACACCGGCACCTCGCGGTGGCGGCGCCGCACGGGTGAGTACGCATCGCTCGCCGCCGCCCTGGAGGCCGCGGCCGACGGCGACGTCCTCACCGTCGCCCCCGGCACGTACCGGGAGAACCTCGTCGTGGAGCGGGCCGTGACGCTGCGCGGGCCGGACGGCTCGCCCGGTTCGGTGCGCATCGCGCCCGCGGACGGCGTGCCGCTCACCGTGCGGGCCTCCGCGGTCGTCCAGGACCTGCACGTGGAGGGCCAGGACGCGGCCGCCCCCGCCGTCCTCGTCGAGGAGGGCACCCCCGAGCTGCGGGACGTACGGATCGTCACCCGCTCCGCCGCCGGCATCGAGGTGCGCGGCGACGCCCGGCCCACCGTGCGCCGCTGCACGGTCGACAATCCGGCGGGCGTCGGCATCGCCGTACTCGACGGCGGGGGCGGGGTGTTCGAGGAGTGCGAGGTGGTCTCGGCCGGACAGGCCGGCGTCGCGGTGCGCGGCGGCGGCCACCCGCGCCTGGAGCGGTGCCGGGTGCACCACGCCGCGGGGTCCGGCCTCACCGTGACCGGGGACAACTCGGCGCTGGAGGCGGTGGGCTGCGAGGTGTACGAGGTGCGCGGCAGCGGCGTCCAGGTCACCCACCGGGCCGCCGCCCACCTCACCGACTGCGACGTGCACCGCACCACCGGCGACGGCGTCACCCTCGACACCGACGCGGTGCTGACGCTGGCCGATTGCCGTATCCACGACATCCCGGAGAACGCGGTCGACCTGCGCTCCCGCTCGGTGCTCACCCTGACCCGCACCACCGTGCGGCAGTTCGGCCGCAACGGCCTGTCGGTGTGGGACCCCGGCACCCGCGTGGACGCCAACCAGTGCGAGATCTTCGACAGCACCGGCGACTACCCGGCGGTCTGGGTGAGCGACGGGGCCACCGCCGTGCTGGACTCCTGCCGGGTGCACGACGTGCCGGACGCCCTGTTCGTGCTCGACCGCGGATCCCGCGCCGACGTGGTCGACAGCGACCTGTCCCAGGTGCGCAACACCGCGGTGTCGGTGAGCGACGGCGCCACCGCGCAGCTCGACGACTGCCGGATCCGCGAGGCGGCCACCGGCGCCTGGTTCCGCGACCACGGCAGCGGCGGCACCCTCAGCAACTGCACCCTGGACGGCACCCAGACCGGGGTCATCGTCACCAAGGGCGCCGACCCGACCGTCGAGCGCTGCACCGTCGACTCCCCCGCCGAAGCCGGCGTGTACGTCTCGGCGGGGGGCCGCGGCTCCTTCCTGAACTGCCGGGTCACCGGCAGCGGAGGCTACGGCTTCCACGTCATCGACGGCAGCCGCACCACGCTGCGCAAGTGCCGTACCGAGCGCTGCGCGCGGGGGGGTTACGAGTTCGCGGAGGGCGGCGCGGACGCGACCGGGGCCGGCGGCCCGCTCGTCGAGGACTGCACCAGCGACGAGAGCGGCGGCCTGCGCCCCGCCGCCACCGCGCCGGCCGAACCGGCCGTGCAGACGGCGGGCCACTCCCCCGGTCTGCTGGGCGCCGTCCCGGAGCAGCGCCCCGAACCGGTGCCCGCCGCCCCGGTGGCGCCGGTGACCACGGTGGAACCGGAGGCCCGCGAGTCGAAGGCGGTGCTCGGCGAACTCGACGCGCTGGTGGGTCTGGAGAGCGTCAAGCGGGAGGTCCGCGCGCTGATCGACATGATCGAGGTGGGCCGTGCCCGGCAGCGCGCGGGCCTGAAGGCCGCCTCGGTGAAGCGGCACCTGGTGTTCACCGGCTCCCCCGGCACCGGCAAGACCACCGTCGCCCGGCTCTACGGCGAGATCCTGGCCTCCCTCGGGGTGCTGGAGAAGGGGCACCTGGTCGAGGTGTCCCGGGTGGACCTGGTCGGCGAGCACATCGGCTCGACGGCGATCCGCACCCAGGAGGCGTTCGAGCGGGCGCGCGGTGGTGTGCTGTTCATCGACGAGGCGTACGCCCTCTCCCCGGAGGACGCCGGCCGGGACTTCGGCAAGGAGGCCATCGACACGCTGGTGAAGCTGATGGAGGACCACCGCGACGCGGTCGTGGTGATCGTCGCGGGCTACACGGCGGAGATGGAGCGGTTCCTGTCGGTCAACCCCGGTGTGGCGTCCCGCTTCTCGCGGACGATCACCTTCGGCGACTACGGCCCGCAGGAACTGCTGCGCATCGTGGAACAGCAGGCCGAGGAGCACGAGTACCGGCTCGCCCCGGGGGCCGCCGAGGCCCTGCTGGCGTACTTCACCGACATCCCCAAGGGGGCCGCCTTCGGCAACGGCCGCACCGCGCGCCAGACGTTCGAGGCGATGGTGGAACGGCACGCGGGCCGGGTCGCCCAGCTCGCGGAGCCGAGCACCGACGACCTGACCCTGCTCTACGGCGAGGACCTGCCGGCCCTGCCCTGATCCGCCGCGCCGGACGCGCCTCCGGCCGCCTGTCGGGTCGCCGGCCCGGGCACCGCGCCGGACGACGGCCCGGTGTGACGCGGTCCCGGGACCTCGGGCCGCAGCCGTGCCAGTAGCCGACGCCGTTCCTCGGCGAAGACCGGGTCGGCCTGGTAGTCGGAGTGGCCCAGGATCGGCGCGGGCAGCGGGTGGGCGCGGGTGCGGCTGTAGGCGAGCGGGTCCTTCAGCGGCGGGCGGTCCACCGGCGGGCCGTCGTCGCCGGACAGCCGTACGGGGCCGCCGATGGGGTCGGTGAGCCGGTACAGGTTGGTCCAGCAGTCGGCCTCCCGGTGCAGCCGGTCGTGGGCCTCCGGCCCGAAGTGGGCCGGGAACCAGCGGCCGTAGAGGCGCTCCAGCGGCGACCCGTACGTCAGCAGCGCGACCCGGCTGCGGGTGGCCGGCGGCAGTTGCCAGGCCGCGGCGGCGGCCAGCACGCTGCCCTGGGAGTGGCCGGAGACGACCAGCCGGCCGCCGGTGTCCTCGGTCCAGGTGGCGATCCGCCAGGTCAGGTCCGGCACCGCGCGCTCCGCGTAACAGGGCGGGGCGAAGGGGTGGGCGGCGCGCGGCCAGAAGGTGCCGACGTCCCAGAGGATGCCGATGGTGCGCCGCGCGGAGGCGTCCTTGTAGGCGCGCCGCCCCCAGGTGACGAACAGTATGAAGCCCAGGCCGATCAGCCAGGAGCCGAGTGCCTGCGCGGTCTCGGCGGCGCCGTGGACGACGGCGTACGAGCCGCGGGCGGCTTCGCCGGGCGTCCGGTCGGTGACCAGGGCGCCGACGAGGGCGCCCGCTCCCAGCAGCAGGGTCGCGCCGGAGGTGACGGCCACGATGCGCGGCCCGCGGTCGGTGAGGGCGGCCAGGGCGCGGGTGCGGGCGATGCGGCGGGTGCGGGCGGGGTCCGCCGGTTCGCCGGCGTAGTCACGGGCGACGGCGGCGCGTTCCTCGCGGGCCAGCTGCCAGGCGCGCCGGGCCAGCCAGCCGGCCAGCACCAGCAGCAGGACCAGCAGGGGCGGGATCGCGGAGGCCTGCCAGGTCAGCACGACCGGCGGTCCGGGCATCGCGGTGCCGGTGCCGTCGAGCCAGTCCGCCACCCGCTGGGCGACGCCGCCGGACATCACCCCGCCCAGGGCGCAGGCCAGCATCGCCACGGCGGGTCCGGCCAGGCCGCGCAGCGCGGCACGGCGGTCGGGGTCGCTGCGGTGCAGCACCCGGGCGGCACCACCGAGGGCGATCACCAGCAGCCCCTGGGCCAGGCCGAGGGCACCGAACGTCTCGTCGCCGGGGAGCCTGCCGGAGGACGCCCAGCCGGGGCGTTCCCACCCGGCGTGGACGACGCTGAGCACGAGCAGGGCGAGGGCGGTCAGCGGGAGCCACCGCACCAGGCGCGTGTCGAGGGCGGCGTCGGCCCGGCGTTCGGCCCGGCCCCGGCGGCACACCACCCACACGACGACGGCCGCGGCGGCGGCCAGCGCGCTCTCCAGGAGGAGTCCGAGCAGGGCGGGCACGGCCGGCTCGGGGCTCTCGCGGTCGTGGCGGGCGGCGGCGGAGCCGACCGCGGCGGCGACCGTCAGCAGCGCCGCCGCGGTGTGCGCGGCCCGCAGCCGGGCGCCGAGGCGGCGGCCGTACCAGAAGCCGGGGCGGCCCAGCGCGGTACCGCCGTCCCCCTCCTCTCCCGCCGGACCGGCGGGAGTGCCGGGGTCCTGCCGCGGGGACAGCGGCTGCTGGGACTCGTAGGCGCTCCAGGTGCGCAGGGAGAGGTACCACAGCAGACCGGTCAGCGCGGTGGGTACCAGCGCGGCGAGGGCGAGGCGGCGGCCGGGCTGGCTCCACCAGCCGCCGTCGGAGATCTCGGGCGAGAGGAATCCCAGCCAGGAGTGGCGGGCGGCGCACGCGCCGGTGCCCGCGCACTGCCAGGCGGCCAGGTCCAGGGCGACCTCGCAGGCGGCGGCGACGAGGAGCACCGTCAGGCTCAGTCCGGCCAGCCGCAGCAGCACCCCGTACAGGCGGACGGTGCGGGGGCGTCCGCGGGCGGTGGGGCGCATCCAGTGGGCGAGGTTGACGACCATGAACGGCAGCAGCAGCAGCCACAGGGCGCGGGTGCCGTTGCCGGAGGTGAGGTTGCACCAGACGTATGCCTCGGGGACGGGCCCGTCGCGCTGCCCGGGGGCCCGCCGCTCGGCGTCGGCGTCGTCGGCCCGGCGGAAGACGGCGGCCACGTCGTCGCCGGTGACGCGGACCGTGCGGGGGTCGTTGAGCATCGCCTCGGGGGTCGTGCCGCCCACGCCGTGGACGAGGAGTTCCAGGGCCGCGCCGCCCTCCCCGGGACCCGCGGCGGGGGCCCCGGTGTCCTCCGCCGATCCGCGTTCCTGCGCCCGTTCCACTGCTCGGCAACTCCCCCCGTGACACGCCGTCGGCTCGGTCCGTGCGGGCTCAGGATGTCCGGCGGCGGACCCCCTCACACCTCCCGTCACGCAATCTCCCCGGTCCGTGTGACAGGCGGGTCACGGACGGGACGCGAGTGACGTGTGCGCGACGATCCGCCGGTGGCGCCGGGCGGGTCCCGTCGTGGGAGGATGGAACGTCCGTGCACCGGGGCCGGGTGGAACGTGCTCGCCGCCGCGGGAGTGCCGGGCGTGTCGGACGGTTACGCGGCGAAAGGACCCGAGCGTACGTGAGCGAGAATCAGAACCTCCTCGCGGAGCAACGACGCACCCTGATCCTGGACGAGGTCCGGCGCCGGGGCGGGGTCCGGGTCAACGAGCTGACCCGCAGGCTCGGTGTGTCGGACATGACGGTGCGCCGCGACCTCGACGCGCTGGCCCGGCAGGGCGTGCTGGAGAAGGTGCACGGCGGCGCGGTCCCGGTGGTGGAGGCCAGCACCCACGAGCCCGGTTTCGAGGCCAAGTCGGGTCTGGAGCTGAGCGCCAAGGAGGACATCGCGCGGGCCGCCGCCGAACTGGTCCCGCCGGGCGCCGCGATCGCGCTCTCGGGCGGGACGACGACGTTCGCCCTGGCGCACCGGCTGCTGGAGGTGCCCGATCTGACGGTGGTCACCAACTCGGTGCGGGTGGCGGACGTCTTCCACGCGGCGCAGCGCACGTCGGGGCCGCGCCCGGGTGCCGCGACGGTGGTGCTGACGGGCGGGGTGCGGACCCCGTCGGACTCGCTGGTGGGCCCGGTGGCCGACCAGGCGATCGCCACGCTCCACTTCGACCTGCTGTTCCTCGGCGTGCACGGGATATCCGTCGAGGCGGGCCTGTCGACGCCGAACCTCGCGGAGGCCGAGACCAACCGTCGGCTGGTGCAGTCGGCGCGCCGGGTCGTGGTGGTCGCCGACCACACCAAGTGGGGCACCGTGGGCCTGAGTTCGTTCGCGTCCCTGGACCAGGTGGACACGCTGGTGACCGACTCCGGGCTGCCGGCCCGGGCCCGGGAGCAGGTCGCGGAGCGGCTGCGGCGGCTGGTGGTGGCGGGCGAGGCCGGGACGCCGGCGGAGACCGGGGGGCGACCGGAGGACACCGCGCCCGGCGACGACGACGGCCCCGGGGGCACGACCGGTTCCGCACCCGACGGCGACGACGGTGACGGCCCCGGTTCAGCCGGACACGCCGGGGAGGGCGACCGGCCTTCCTGAGCCGCGCGGCCCGACCTCGCACGGGCCTTCCGCGACGCGGTCACGGCGCCGGCCCGGCGGCTCGGCGCGCAGCGCCGGCCCGTGCGGCCGGGACCTCCCGGTGCCCTTCCGTACGGACCCGGACGCCCAGGCGCCCGCGTGGGTCACTCCGGCCGGCGTGTCACTCCCGCCACACGCCGGTGCTCAGCAGGGTGTCGATGACCGCCGCGTACTGGGTGATGTCCAGCCCCTCCCCGGTCAGCCAGGCGTCCGAGTAGTAGCGGTCCAGGTAGCGGTCCCCCGGGTCGCACAGCAGGGTGACCACGCTGCCCTGCCGCCCGGCGGCCACCATCTCCGCGACGATCCGCAGCGCGCTCCACAGCCCGGTGCCGGTGGAGCCGCCCGCCCGGCGCCCGATCGCCTTCTCCAGGGCGCGGACCGCGGCCACGCTCGCCGCGTCCGGCACCTTCATCATCCGGTCGATCGCGCCGGGCACGAAGCTGGGCTCCATCCGGGGGCGGCCGATGCCCTCGATGCGTGACCCCCGGTCGCAGGTGACGTCGGCGTCACCGGTCGTCCAGCCGTCGAAGAAGCAGGAGTTCTCGGGGTCGGCGACACAGATGCGGGTGTCGTACTGGAGGTAGTGGACGTAGCGGGCGAGGGTGGCGGAGGTGCCGCCGGTGCCGGCCGTCGCGACGATCCACTCGGGTTCGGGGAACCGCTCCCGTTCCATCTGCCGGAAGATCGACTCGGCGATGTTGTTGTTGCCCCGCCAGTCCGTGGCCCGCTCGGCGTAGGTGAACTGGTCCATGTAGTGGCCGCCCGTCTCCGCCGCGAGTGCGGCGGACGCCTCGTACATGGTGCGGGGGTCGTCCACGAAGTGGCACCGGCCACCGTGGAACTCGATCAGTCGGCACTTCTCGGCGCTGGTCGTGCGCGGCATCACGGCGATGAAGGGCACGCCGATCAGGTGCGCGAAGTACGCCTCGGACACGGCCGTGGAGCCGCTGGACGCCTCGATCACGGGACGGTCCGGGCGGATCCAGCCGTTGCACAGCCCGTAGAGGAACAGCGACCGGGCCAGCCGGTGCTTGAGGCTGCCGGTGGGGTGCGTGGACTCGTCCTTGAGGTAGAGGTCGACGCCCCACCGTTCCGGCAGCGGGAAACGCAGCAGATGGGTGTCGGCGGAGCGGTTGGCGTCCGCCTGGACCCGGCGGACGGCCTCTTTCAGCCAGTCGCGGTAGGCGGTGTCGGTCCGGTCGACGTCGAGGGTGACGTCCGCCCGGGTCAGGGGGGAAGTGCTCACGGCGGGCTCCTTACGCTGAGCGCCGACGGCGTCTCACGCGGCCGGTACATCGATCATAAGCACCCCGCGCACCCCTCTTCACCTGCATAAACGCAACTTTGACCGGCTCAAAGGGGCTCCTGGGGACGGAGGCGTGAAGTCGCGGGGGCGCACGGGCCCGAGTGCTTCGCGCGCCTGCGGAAGAGGGAGCGCGCGCACTGGTGCTCGACGGCGTGCGGGGGCACACTGCACCGGCGGGAGGATCCCCGGGCGGGGAGACCGGTGGTGGACGCGCCGGACCCGGAAGGGTTCGGCACAACGACGCGCGACGAGGGGGCGTGGGACATGGCGGAGCCGGAGTTCACGGCCACCGGCGTGCGGATCGGCAGACGGCTGCGGTCGCTCACCCGGGCCGGCCAGGTCCGGATCAGCGACGGCCGCCTCGAACTGCTCACCAGCTACGGCACGGAGATCGACAGCGCGCCGGTGCAGGCCGTACGCGCCTCCCGCCCCTGGTTCGCCCCGGAGGACAGGGCCCTGGCCGACGTCAACGGCACCCGCTACTCACTCACCCTCGGTGACCACGATCCCGCCCCGGGCGAGCCGGGCCCGCCGGCGGCACGCCGCTTCATCGAGGCCGTGCGGCGGGCGGCGGGGCGCGACGACTGAGATGTCCGTGAGTTGCGCCACACCGCCCCGTGCGTCACGCTGTTCACACGTCACTCTGGGTTTACCGGCGATAACGCTGCGAACCAGCCCGCCGGCCACGACAGCAGGCGGCAGCGTCACGCAGGCATCCTGCTGGATCCGTACTCCGTGTTCTTCCGGACTCCGATCCGGACCTGACATCGGGGAGTCGCAGCCGTGATCAGTCACCCAAGCAGACAGTGCACGGTGGAGCTCCAAGCCCTGCCGTCGCGGATCGGACAGGTCCGCAGAATCGTATCTGCGCAGTTGCGCTACTGGCATATGGACTGCCTGATCGACCGGGCCTCGCTCGGCGTGACGGAGTTGTTGTCCAACGTCCACCGGCATGCCCGGCCCGACAAGACCTGCACCGTCGAGATGGAGCTGTTGCTCGACCGGCTCAAGGTCTCGGTGCACGACCGCGATCCGCGCCTGCCCGTCGTGTCGGACGCGAGCCCGCTCGCGACCTGCGGCCGGGGGCTGGCGATGGTCGCCGCGATGAGCGAGAGCTGGGGCGCGCTGCCCGACGGCGACGACGGCAAGGTCGTGTGGTTCACCCTGCCGACGCCGGCCGCGACCGCAGCGACCGTGCCGGCCCGCCTCCCGCGCCTGAACGGGGCGGAGCGTCCCTCGCCCCGGATCACCGAGGTCGCGGAGGTCGCCCTGGTCGAACGTGCCACCGAGGGCCACCGCCCCGAACCGGCTCCCGCCCGGTCGGCCGTTCCCGGCTGACCGGGCGGTGACCTCGTCGCCGGGCGATGTCGGCGCGGTCGCGCTGTGCCTCGGTGTTGTCCGGGGTGATCCACGGTCGCGGTCACGGTCGCGGCCGTGTCAGTGTCCGGCCGCGTCCGCGACGGGAGTGCGCCCGCGGTCGCGGCCGTACCTGTCACGGCCGCGGGGTCCTGCCGGACTCCCCCACGGGCGCCCGGACCGGCACCGCGCGGGGCGCGGTCGTGCGACCGGGACCGGGACCGCACGGACGTACGGCCCCGGGCCGCCCGGCGGGCGCGGCCCCCGCCCCGCCTGCCGGTGGCTCCGGGGCCGTGGCGCCGGAAGCCGCGCGGGACGGGGTCAGGACGAGGGCTGTGCGGTGTCCTTCATCCGGCCCCAGCCGTGCCAGCGCTCGACCTCGACCCAGGCACTGACCCGGCCCCGCTCCCGGTTCGGGTACGGGCCGCCGGTGTAGTGCCGGGCGAGGCGGTCGATGTCGGCGAGGTCCGCGTCGTCCCGCCACTCGGCCACCCGGCCGATGAGGGTGACGTGGGTGTACCAGCCGTCCTCGGCCAGCACGGTGAGGGTGACGCGCGGGTCGCGGCGCAGGTGCTTCAGGCGGACGCGGCCCTCGTCGAGGTTGAGCAGGACCCGCCCGTCCTCCCAGAGGTACCAGGTCGCCGTGGACACGGGCGAGCCGTCGGCGCGCACGGTGGCCATGACGCAGGGGTTGGGGCGGCGCAGCAGGTCGACGGCGTCGGCGGGCAGCGGGGGCTCGGACACGGGCACTCCTTCGTGTTCTTGGTGTTAAGAGGTGGTGACTGGGGGTCGGGGGGCGTGCCGGGGCGGCACGGGCGGGGTGGCCGGGCGGCCGGATCAGTCCGGGAAGCTGGCGTAGTAGGCGGCGGCCATGTCCTCGTCGCCGTGGCCCTGTGCGGCGGCGCGTTCCAGGCGCTCCGCGCCCGCCGCGGCCACGTCCAGGCGTGCGCCGTGCTGTTCACCGGCCCGCACGATCAGGCGGGCGTCCTTGGCGGCCGTGGTCACGGCGAACTGGGCCGGGGACAGCTGTCCGGAGCGGATCAGGCCGGCCTTGGCGTGCAGGTAGCCCATGTCGAGGGGGCCGCCCCTGACGAGGTCCAGGAAGCCGTCGGGGTCGACGTCCAGGGCCTCGGCGAGCGCCAGGGACTCACCGACGGCGGAAGTGGCCGCCAGGACCCAGCTGTTGACCACCAGTTTCAGGCGGGTGGCGCTGCCCGCGGCGCCGTCGTCGCCGGTCCACACGGTGCGGGTGCCGACCGCGTCGAAGACGGGCGTGACCCTCTCCCGGCCCTCGGCAGGGCCGGCGGCGAGCACCGTCAGCTGCCCGGCCTCGGCGGGCTGCCGGGTGCCGAGTACGGGGGCGTCGTAGAACAGCAGGCCGTGCTCGCGGGCGAGGGCGGCGAGTCCGGTGACGTCGTCGGGTCCGGCGGTGGTGGACTGCGCCCAGACCGTGCCGGGCCGCAGGGCGGGGGCGGCCTGCCGCACGGTGTCGAGGGTGGCGGGGCCGTCGTGCAGCACCGTCAGCACGACGTCGGCCGGGCCGACCGCGTCGGCGGGGGTGTCCGCGACGTGCGCGCCGTCGGCGGCGAGCGGTTCGGCCTTGGCGCGGGTGCGGTTCCAGGCACGGACGGCGTGTCCGGCGCGGGCGAGGTTGCGGGCCATCGCGGCACCCATGATGCCGGTGCCCAGGACCGCCACGGTGAGCTGGTCGTCGGTCATGCCGTCCGCCTTCCGTCGTCGGGCCGGGCCGCCTCGCGGCCCCGGGGGTCCGGTCTCCCGGGCCCCCCGCTCTCCTGTACCCGGTTCCGCCGGGTGCGTGCGCGTGCGGTCGGTGCGTGCGCGTGCGGTCGCGGAGTCGCCTGCGACGTGTCCCCGGGCCAGTTGCCGTCCCGGCCGCCACCATCGTCCGGGCCCGGGCTACGCGAGGGCGCCCAGTGGATCGTCCAGGACGGGCTGCCAGGCGAGTTCGGCCGCGCCGACCAGGCTGTTATGGGCGAGGGTGCAGGGCAGGATCGGGACGCTGCCGCTGCGGCCCCACAGGCTGCGGTCGGCGACGACGGCGCGCAGCCGGTCCGGGTCCGCCTCCAGCAGCGTGCCGTGCAGGCCGCCGAGGATGATCCGGTCGGGGTTGAGGATGTTCACCAGCCCGGCGAGGCCGCGGCCGAGGCGGTCGATCAGGCGCTCCACCGCAGCGCGGACGGCCGGGTCGTCGCCATGCTCACGGATCAGGGTGTCGGCGTGCTTCAGCAGGGACACCTCGGGACCCGGGGCCCGGCCGGCCGCGGTCAGGAAGGCCAGCGGGTCCGTCTCGACGTCGAGACAGCCGCGGCTGCCGCAGTGGCAGGGGCGTCCCTCCGGGTGGACAGGGAGGTGGCCGACCTCCAGGGCGAGCCCGGAACTGCCGGAGTGCAGGCGGCCGTCGAGGACCAGCGCGCCGCCGACGCCGCGGTGGCCGGTGGCCACGCACAGCAGGTCACGGGAGCCCCGTCCGGCGCCGTGCCGGTGCTCGGCGAGGGCGGCGAGGTTGACGTCGTTGGCGGCGAAGGCGGGGCCGTCGAGCCCGGCGGCCCGCACCTGCTCGGTGAAGATCTCCCGCACCGGCGCCCCCGCGGGCCAGGCGAGGTGGAGGGGGTTGAGCGCCAGCCCTTCCGGTTCGGCGACCGCGGACGGCACGGCGAGCCCCGCTCCCACGCACCGGCGCCCGGTCTCGCGGAGCAGGTCGGCGCCGGCCGCCACGACGGAGCCGAGCACCTTCGCCGGGTCGGCGTCCACCACCTCGCAGCCGGGTGTCGTGGCGACGATCCGGCCGCCGAGACCGACCAGGGCGGCACGGAACCCGTCGGCGTGCACCTGGGCGGCGAGCACCACCGGTCCGTCCTCGGCGACCGCCAGCCGGTGCGAGGGACGCCCCTGCGAACCGGCGGCGGCCCCGGGGCGGGCGTCCACCCGGATCAGGCCCAGGGCCTCCAGTTCGGCCGCGACCGCCCCCGCGGTGGCCCGGGTCACGCCGAGTTCGGCGGTGAGCACCGCCCGGGTGGGCGCCCGGCCGGTGTGGACGAGCTCCAGGGCGGGCCCGAGCGCGGCGCGCCCCCGGTCCAGCCGCGCCCTCGTGGTGGTCCCTTTCCCCGGCGTCCCGGGGTCCGCGTTGCCGCTCATGAAGGAGAGTGTTCCATGATCCGTCCCGGTGGCCGACTAGAGGCCGGACACCCGCAGCGTGATGTTCAGCCGTCCCTCCAGCCCCAACTCCGGTGGTGCGGTGCCGCCGTGCACGCGGGGCACCCCGTGGTACGCGAGCCGGGAGGGGCCGCCGAAGACGAACAGGTCGCCGCTGCGCAGGTCGACGTCGGTGTACGGGTGGGTCCGGGTCTCGGGGTTGCCGAAGCGGAAGACGCAGGTGTCGCCGAGGCTCAGGGACACCACGGGGGCGTCCGCCCGTTCGTCGCTGTCGCGGTGCATGCCCATCCGGGCGTCGGCGGCGTAGAAGTTGACCAGCGCGATGTCGTACGCCGCCGCCCGGGCCGCGTCGGCCCCCAGGGCGTCGGCCACCGCGCGCCGGCCCAGGCGCCCGAGGAGGTCGGGGAACGGTTTGACCGGGGCGCCGTCACCGTCGACGACGGTGCGGGCGTACCCGTAGGGGTACCAGTGCCATCCCAGGCACACCTGGCGGGCGGACATGGTGCCGCCGCCGGGGGTGCGGACCGTGCGCAGTCCGGCGGGCGGCCGGGCCCACTCCCGGCAGGCCGCGAGCAGTTCGCGCTGCCCGGCGAGGTCCAACCAGCCCGGCACGTGCACCGCGCCGGGCGCGATCTCCGCCCGGGCCCTGGGGAACAGCTCGGCGTCCATGCCCCCATCCTGCCGGACCGGGCCTGAGCTGGGGCTCGGCTAGCCTGTGGGCACGATGGACGACCGTATGACGACGCCGTGGGGTGCGCCGGCGCTGACCCGCTTCCCCGAGGATCCGCGCGACCGGCTGCGCGCCTGGGACGCCTCCGACGCCTATCTGCTGCGGTACCTGGACCGGGAGGGGATCGTGCCGTCCGGGACCGTCGTGGTGCTCGGTGACCGGTGGGGCGCGCTGGTCACCGCGCTGGCGGCGCACCGGCCGACGCAGATCACGGACTCCTGGCTGGGGCAGCAGGCGACCCGGGCCAACCTGGCGCGCAACGGGGTGGAGCCCGGTGCGGTCCGGCTGCTCACCACGCAGGACGCGCCACCGGGCCGGATCGACGTGCTGCTCGTGCGGGTGCCCAAGAGCCTGGCCCTGCTGGAGGACCAGCTGCTGCGGCTGGCGCCCGCGGTGCACGCGGACACGGTGGTGATCGGCACCGGCATGGTGAAGGAGATCCACACCTCCACGCTGCGCCTGTTCGAACGGATCCTCGGCCCGACCAGGACCACGCTCGCCGAGCAGAAGGCGCGGCTGATCCTGTGCACCCCGGACCCGGCCCTGAAGCGGCCGGACAACCCCTGGCCGTACCGGTACACGCTGCCCGACGGCATCGGCGCGGTGTCCGGCCGGCCGGTCGTCAACCACGCGGGGGTGTTCTGCGCGGACCGCCTCGACATCGGCACCCGGTTCTTCCTGCAACACCTCCCGGCCGCCGGTGACGGGACACGGGTGGTGGACCTGGGCTGCGGCAACGGTGTGGTCGGCACGTCCGTGGCGCTGGCGCAGCCGCGGGCCGAAGTGCTGTTCACCGACGAGTCGTTCCAGGCCGTGGCATCGGCCGAGGCCACCTATCGGGCGAACGGCGTGCCGGGGCACGCGGAGTTCCGGGTCGGTGACGGGCTGGCGGGCGTCCCGGACGGGAGCGTCGACCTGGTGCTCACCAACCCGCCGTTCCACTCGCACCAGGCGACCACGGACGCCACGGCCCGGCGGATGTTCGGCGACG
This sequence comes from Streptomyces sp. 3-6, assembly GCF_056323165.1. Classification (NCBI taxonomy): domain Bacteria; kingdom Bacillati; phylum Actinomycetota; class Actinomycetes; order Kitasatosporales; family Streptomycetaceae; genus Streptomyces; species Streptomyces sp. 3-6. Next base: position 3,180 of record NZ_JBWHZP010000010.1, on the reverse strand, counting down.
CCCGGCGGGTGCTGCGGCCGGGCGGGGAGCTGTGGGTCGTCGGCAACCGGCACCTGGGATACCACCTACGGCTCCGGCGACTGTTCGGGGGCAGCGAAGTGGCCGCGTCCGACCGGAAGTTCGTGGTGCTCCGGGCCGTCCGGCGGTGACCGTCCGCCGACGCCGGTGACCGCCTGAGGGCGACGCGTCCGGCGGCGGCGGCCCGGCAGAGCGGAAGCAGCCGGCCGTAGCGGAACGGGCCGGCTGCCCCGCCGACCTGGAGGACAAGGGGGGCAGGGGGTGTCCACCGACTCGGCCCCGGCGATGACCGCCCCGACGTGCCGGAACGTGGTGATGACGTTGAGGGAGGCGACCGCCGAGCGGGACCCGGTGGCGCGGGAGACGAGCGCGGCGGTGGTGGCGAGGGGCACGGCCGGTCCTTCCCGGGTGGGCGAGTCGGCGCCGGGGCGCCCGGGTCGCGGGCGCTGGGGCGGGCGCGCTCCGCGGGGCGGGTCGCCGGGGTGTTGGGGCCGGCACCACGGGGCGGGTCGCGGGCGCTGCGGCGGCGTGGTGGCCGCCGGCTGCGGCAGACGGGGTCGCCGGGCGTTCGCCCGGACCCGCACGGCGGCGGCGGTGGAGACGCCGGTCAGCGGCGCGACGGCGGCCCCACGGACGGCGCGCGTGTCCAAGGAGGCGGGGCTCCTTCCGGGTCGTCGTGGCGCGAGCGCCGCACACCGGGCCGGGTCCGGCCCGGGACCCTAGGCTGGCAGGCAGGACGACGACACGCCGCCGGGCCAGGGAGGCTGCGATGGGCGGAACGGACGGGGAACACGGGGCCGCCGGGGACGACCGCGCCGCCCAACGTCACGGCCCCGCCGCGGAGCCCGGGAGAGGCGGGGTCGACGGGCGGGGTGGGCAGGACACGCAGGACGGGCGGGGCGACGGCCGGCGGTACGTGCCGATCGCGGACCACGGACTGATCGGCGACCTGCGCACCGCGGCCCTGGTGGCGATCGACGGCACCATCGACTGGTACTGCTCCCCGTCCTTCGACGCGCCCAGCGTGTTCGCGGCCGTACTGGACGCCGACCGCGGCGGCTGCTTCGAGCTGGCGGCGGCCGTGCCGGCCCGCACGAAGCAGTTCTACTTCCCCGACACCAACGTGCTGATCACCCGGTTCTACACCGCCGACGGCGTCGGAGAGGTGCAGGACTTCATGCCCGTCTCGGAGGACCCCGCCGAGATCGGCAGGCACCGGCTGATCCGGCGGGTGCTGTGCGTGCGCGGGACCATGCCGTTCCGGGTCCGGGTGGCGCCGCGCTTCGACTACGGCACCCGGCCGCACACCGTGCGCCCGCTCGGGGACGTGACGGTGTTCGCGTCCGAGCGCCTGTCCCTCGGACTCACCTCGACCGTCCCCCTGACGCCCGACGGGGACGACGTGCGGGGGGAGTTCCGGCTCGCCGAGGGCGGCACGGCGATCCTCGCCCTGGACCACCTGGCCGAGGGTGTGACACCGCGCGGCTGCGCGCCGGACGAGGCGGAGAACGCGTTCGGCGCGACGGTGCGCTACTGGCGGCGCTGGCTGTCCTCCTCGCGGTACCGGGGCCGCTGGCGGGAGATGGTGCACCGCTCGGCCCTCACCCTGAAGCTGCTCACCTACGCGCCGACCGGGGCGATCGTGGCCGCGCCGACCACCAGCCTGCCGGAGGAGATCGGCGGGGAACGCAACTGGGACTACCGCTACGTCTGGGTGCGCGACGCCGCGTTCTGCGTGTACGCGCTGCTGCGGCTGGGGTTCTCGGAGGAGGCCCGGGCCTTCATGGGGTTCGTGTCCCGGCACATCAGCCCCGGGGACGGCGACCCGTCCGGCCCGCTGCAGATCATGTACGGCATCGACGGCCGCACCGACCTGACCGAGACCGAACTCGGCCACCTGGAGGGCCATCTGGGCTCTGCCCCGGTGCGGGTCGGCAACGCCGCCGCGGAGCAGTTGCAGCTCGACATCTACGGCGCGCTGATCGACTCCGTCTACCTGTACGACAAGTGGGCGGAACCCGTCTCCAGCGAGGAGTGGGACCACGTCTGCGCGCTGGTGGAGTGGGTGTGCGGGCACTGGGACCAGCCGGACGAGGGGATCTGGGAGACCCGGGGCGGTCGCCGGACGTTCCTGTACTCGCGGTTGATGTGCTGGGTGGCGATCGAGCGCGCCGTCCGCATGGCCCACCGGCGGGGGCTGCCCGCCGACCTGCCCCGCTGGCAGGCGTGCCGGGACACGATCTACCGGCGGATCATGAGTCACGGCTGGTCGGAGCAGCGGGGCGCCTTCGTGCAGCACGAGGACGGGGAGGTGCTGGACGCCTCGGTGCTGATGATGCCGCTGACCAAGTTCATCGCGCCGACCGACCCGAAGTGGCTGCGCACCCTGGACTCGCTGACCGGGGAGCTGGTGTCGGACTCGCTGGTGTACCGGTACGACCCCGGCCTCAGCCCCGACGGGCTGCGCGGCGGCGAGGGCACCTTCTCCATCTGCTCGTTCTGGTACGTGGAGGCGCTGACGCGGGCGGGACGGCTGGACGAGGCGAGCCTCGCCTTCGAGAAGATGCTGACCTACGCCAACCATCTCGGCCTGTACGCCGAGCAGATCGGTCACACCGGCGAGCAGCAGGGCAACTTCCCGCAGGCGTTCACGCACCTGTCCCTGATCAGCGCCGCGTTCAACCTGGACCGGGCACTGGGCTGACGGCCCGCGGCCCGGCCGACGGTCACCGTGGAGCCCGGCCGGCGGTCGCCCTTGAGCCCGGCCGGCGGCCCCTTCGTGAGGGTCGGCCGACGGTGGCTCGGGTGGCCGGGGGCTCGATCGAGTGGTCCGTGGATGCGCTCGGGTCGTCCAGGGGCGGGCGCGGGTGGTGCCGGGGCCGGCTCGGGTGGTCCCCGGTCGCGGAACCTGCCGGTCAGTGGCCGTGCCCGTCGGCGGGGTCGTGGTCCCCGCCGGGCGTGTCGCTCCCGGAGTGTTCCGGACTCCCAGAGTGTTCCGGACTCCCGGAGTGCGAGTTCCCCGGGGTCGTGCCGTCCGGGTCCGTGGTGCCGGGGATGCTCCTATGGCTGTCAAGCGGCTGGAGCGAGGTTGGTTTGGGTGATTCGTCCGGTTGATGTGCTGGTCAGGGTGCGGTAGACCTCGCGGGCGACGAATCGCTTGAG
>NZ_JBWHZP010000009.1:0-247930 GCF_056323165.1 Streptomyces sp. 3-6 | reverse complement strand
GGGCGGCGCCCCCGTCGGGCGCGGCGGGGCGGCGGCCTGCGGCGGCGCGACAGGCGCGGCGGGCCGGCGCCCCCGCCGCGGCGCGACGCGCGCGACGGGGCCGGGTGCCTACGCGTGCCCGGCCGGCGGACGTAGATCCCGTACGCCTCCGATCCGGCACACTCCCCCCAAGATGCGCAAAGCACCCCAGATCCCTGGCGTGGCCCGGCGCCGCCGGTCACGCTGGTCGGGGTGGTTCGGGGGGATGACGATGCACGTGAGCAGTTCTCCGGGTGCGGTCCGCGCACTCGTCGCGCTCGGGGCGCTGGGCGCGCTGCTGCTGACCGGCTGCCAGGGCGCGCCGGGCGGCGGGAGCGGGGCGGCGGACCCGACGGGCGGGCGGGGGGCCACGTCACCGGCGCCGGTCCGCACGTCCGGGTTCGGGGCGGTGTTCCTCGCGGTCGACGAGTGCAGTTCGTTCGGCCGGACCAGCTTCACCGAGGTGCCCTGCACCAGTGAGCGGGCCGCGGCCCGTGTCGTGGCGCGGCACGACGGCACCGTGCGCGACGGACCGCGCTGTCCGGCGACGACCGACTTCGTGCTGCACATCAGCGAGCAGCGCCCCTCCGCCGACGAGGACGGCGACGGCGCGGTGCCGCGCGGCTACGCCTGCATGCGCAACCTCCAGCCTCCGCACCCCGGCGACCCGGGCGGCGGGGGCGGGCCGCGCACCATCGTCGGCGACTGCGTCCACGACCTGGGCGACGGCAGGGTCCGCGAGACCCGGTGCGACGGCGAGGGCGAGCACGCGCCGCAGTACCGGGTGACGAAGGCCGTGGACGCCCGGTCGAAGTGCCCGGCGTCCACGGCCCTCTACGTGCGGCTCGGCGGGACCTCACCGGTGGGCTGCGCCCGCCCGGTGTAGGTCCGCGCCGGACCGGCTACGGACGCAGCGTCCGCTCCTTCTGCACGTCGTACCGGTCGAGCCCGGCGTGGAACGCCGCCAGCGGCTTCGCCGCCGCCGGGTTCTCCCGGACCTCGCTCGGCGCGACGCCCGCCCAGTCGAGGATGCGGGCCGTGGCGAGGGCCCGCTCCTTCTCCTTCAGCCCGGCCACGTTCGCGCCGTGGTTCATGCCGGGCGCGGTGAACACGTAGGAGTCCTTCGCGCCGCGTCCCAGGCGGAACGGCTCGGCGCCCCACGGGTCGTTCTCGCCGTAGACGAACAGCATGTTGCGGGCGTTGTGGCGCACCCAGGTGTCGACGTCCCGCATCGCCCACGGCTCGAACCGCATCGGGATCGAGCGCGGCACGAAGTTGCGGGGCGGCTGGTAGCCGTAGCGGAGGTACTTCTTCTCGATGTGCGGGAAGCGGATCGTCGGCGCCCCCAGCTGCGTGCCGGCCTGGTAGTAGTACGGCGTGTACGGGCTGAGGCCCTGGTCGGTGTAGAACGAGAAGCCGGAGATCGTGTCGACCGACGTCCAGATCTCGTCGTCGGTGGCGTTGCGGGCGTCCGCCGGGATCTGCTCGCAGTCCTTGACGGTGCTGTACTGCCAGAATCCCCACACGTAGTCGAGGACGACGGCCTCGTAGGCGCGGTCCAGGCTGCCGATGGTGTCGAAGGTGTAGCCGTTCTCGGCGGCGAGGGCCCGGTACTTCTCCTGCAGCGGCGCCCGGCGGACCAGGGCCTCGCGCTGCACGCCGTTCAGCCGGTCCCGGCACTCCTTGGTGCCCACCGTGCGGAAGAACCGGTCGTAGGCCGAATCCTCCTTGTTCACCACGTCGTTGGGGGCGACGTAGGCGACCACGCCGTCCATGTCCCGTGGGTAGAAGCGCTCGTAGTAGGTGGCGGTCATGCCGCCCTTGGAGCCGCCGGTGGAGATCCAGTTCTGGCGGTAGATCTTCTTCAGCGCCGTGAAGATGCGGTGCTGGTCGCTGGCGGCCTGCCAGATGTCCAGCTTCGACCAGTCGGCCGGTTCGGGCCGGGACGGCGTGAAGTAGCGGTACTCCATGGAGACCTGGTTGCCGTCCACGATCTGGGTCGGCTCGCTGCGGCGCGGGCTGGTGGAGACGTGGTACCCGCCGGTGTGGAAGACGGTGGGCCGCGCGGTGTCCTTGTGCAGCACGGTGATCCGCTGCTGGAAGGTGCCCTTGCGGGGCCTGCGGTGGTCGACCGGCTGGGTGTACTCCAGGACGAAGAAGCGGTATCCGGCGTACGGCTTCTCCTCGACCAGGCTCATGCCCGGGATGGACAGCAGCCGTTCCTCGATGTCGGTGACGCCGTCGGCCCCCGGCTCGGCGGCGGTGGCCGCGCTCGCCGCGCTCACCGTGCCTATGAGCATCGTGAGCGTCAGAAGCCATCTGAGCGCTTTGCGCATGCGCACTCCCCTGTGTGACAGATGTGCGCCGGAAGCTAGCGGACCAACTCCCCGCAGCACCAGGGGACACAGGGAAAACCCTGCGGGTGCGTCAGGCGCCACCACCGCGTCCGGGGCGGGGTCAACACAGGATCCAGCCGGAGTCGGCCGAGCCGCCGCCCACCCTGCCCTTCACCCACACGCAGCGCTGCCCCGCGTACACGGTCACCGGGCCGGCGTGGCGCCGGAAGCGGCCGGTGTCGGTGACCGCCCGGCCGCCGCGGGCCCGGATGCTGACCGACATCGTGCGCTTCGTGCCGGGCTTCTTGGCGAGGGTGGCGGCGCAGCGGTACCCGCCGCGCTTGTACACGGCGACGACGCCGGTGGAGAACGACACGGTGCGGACCTTGCGCCCGGGGCAGTGCGCCGCCGCCTGCGCGTCGCCGGGCGACGCCACCACGAGCATCCCCGACGCGGTCAGCAGGGCCAGGCAGAGCGCGAGCCGCCGGAATATCGGTCCACTGTCCACGGTCGTTCCTCCCCGCGCCTGCGCGCGTCGTCCCGCCCCCTCGGCGTACGGCTGTACGGACGCGCGGCGCGGGCCGGATGGTTGCCCGGGGCGGGCCGCGCGTGTCCGGGCCGGGCCGGGCGTGTCCGGGGCGGAGCCCCGGACGCCGGGCCCCGGGGGCCGGGACCGAGCGCCCGGGACCGGGACCGGGTGCCCGGGTGCCCGGGGCAGGGGCGGGGCCCTGTCAGGCGACCGCCGGGAGGTCCTCGCCGACGAAGGTGCGCCACAGGGCGGCGTACCGGCCGTCGAGGCGGAGCAGTTCCTCGTGCGTGCCGTCCTCGGCGACCCGGCCCTGGTCCATCACGATGACCCGGTCGGCGCGGGCGGCCGTGGTCAGCCGGTGGGCGACGACCAGGGTGGTGCGCCGGCCCGCCAGCCGGTCCGTCGCCCGGTTGACCTGGGCCTCGGTGGCCAGGTCGAGGGCGGCCGTGGCCTCGTCGAGCAACAGCACGTCGGGGTCGACGAGTTCGGCGCGGGCCAGGGCGATCAGCTGCCGCTGCCCGGCGGACAGGTTGCGGCCCCGTTCGGCGACCTCGTGCAGGTAGCCGCCCTCCAGGGTGGCGATCATCTCGTGCGCGCCGACCGCCCGGGCCGCCGCCTCGACCTCCGCGTCGGTGGCGTCCGGCCGGCCGTAGGCGATCGCGTCGCGGACGGTGCCCGGGAACAGGTACGCCTCCTGCGGCACGACGCCGAGCCGGTGCCGGTACGCGGTGAGGTCGAGGTCCCTCAGGTCGGTGCCGTCGGCGGTGACCCGGCCGCTCGTCGGGTCGTAGAAGCGGGCGACCAGCTTCACCAGGGTGGACTTGCCCGCACCGGTCTCGCCGACGAAGGCGACGGTCTGCCCGGCGGGGATGACGAGGTCGATGCCGCTCAGCGCCTCCTCGCCGTCCCCGTAGGAGAAGTGCACGTCCTCGAAGGCGATCTCGCCGCGCAGGGACGGCACGTCGAGCGGCTCGTCGGCCTGCACGGTCGAGGTCGGCTCGCGCAGCAGCTCCTGGATGCGGCCCAGCGAGACGGACGCCTGCTGGTAGCCGTCGAACACCTGGGACAGCTGCTGCACCGGCGCGAAGAACAGGTCGATGTACAGCAGGTACGCCACCAGCGAGCCGATCGCCAGCGTCCCGGCGTCGACCCGCGCGCCGCCCACGACCAGGACCGCCGCGGCCGCCACCGAGGACAGGAACTGCACGAACGGGAAGTACACCGAGATCAGCCACTGGCCCCGGATGCGCGCGCTGCGGTAGCTCGCGCTGCGTTCGGTGAACCGGGCCTCGCCGTCCCGCTCGCGGCGGAACGCCTGCACGATCCGCAGCCCCGACACCGACTCCTGGAGGTCGGCGTTGACCGCGGACACCCGCTCGCGGGCCAGTTCGTACGCCTTGACGCTGGCCCGGCGGAAGAAGTACGTGGCGATGATCAGCGGGGGCAGCGTGGCGAACACGACCAGGGCGAGCCCGACGTCGATCACCAGCAGGGCGACCATGATGCCGAAGAAGGTGACCACCGAGACGAACGCGGTGACCAGGCCGGTCTGGAGGAACGTGGACAGGGCGTCCACGTCGGTCGTCATCCGGGTCATGATCCGGCCGGTCAGCTCGCGCTCGTAGTAGTCAAGGCCGAGCCGCTGGAGCTGGGCGAAGATCTTCAGGCGCAGCGTGTACAGGACGCGTTCGCCGGTGCGGCCGGTCATCCGGATCTCGCCGGTCTGCGCCGCCCACTGGGCGAGCACGGTGACCAGGCCCAGCAGGGCCGCCGCCCACACCGCGCCGAGGGCGGCCTGGGTGACGCCCTGGTCGATGCCGTGCCGGATCAGCACCGGCAGCAGCAGGCCCATCCCGGCGTCCACGGCGACCAGGCCGAGGCTGATCAGCAGCGGCGTGCGGAAGCCGCGCAGCAGGCGGCGCAGGCCGTACGACTCCTCCGGGCGGACCGCGGCTTCCTCGTCGACGTCGGGCACGCCGTCGGCCGGGGGCAGCGCCGCGACCTGGGCGAGGAGTTCGGGGGTGGCCGGGGCCTCGGCCAGGGCGGTGTCGCGGGGCTCGCGGTCGCCCGTCCACAGCCGGGGGGTGACCCCGCGTTCGGCGTCGAACTCGGCGTCCAGCTCCGCGCGGACGGAGGTGTCCTCCGCCGGCTCCTGCTCGCGGGCGGGCGGGGTGTGGCCCGGGGAGACGCCGCCCAGTTCGTCGGGGTCGGTGAGCAGCCGGCGGTAGAGGGCGCAGCGCTGCTGGAGCTCGTCGTGGGTGCCGATGTCGGCGAGCCGGCCGCCGTCGAGGACGGCGATGCGGTCGGCGAGGTTGAGGGTGGAGCGGCGGTGGGCGATCAGCAGGGTGGTGCGGCCCCGCATGACGCTCTGCAGCGCCTCGTGGATCTCGTGCTCGACGCGGGCGTCCACGGCGGAGGTCGCGTCGTCCAGGACCAGCAGGCGCGGGTCGCTGAGGATCGCGCGGGCCAGGGCGATGCGCTGGCGCTGGCCGCCGGAGAGGGTCAGCCCGTGCTCGCCGACGGTGGTGTCGTAGCCGTCGGGGAGTTCGCCGATGAAGCCGTCGGCCTGGGCGGCGCGGGCGGCGGCGGTGATCTGCTCGTCGGTGGCGTCGGGGCGGCCGTACGCGATGTTGTGGCGCACGGTGTCGGAGAAGAGGAAGGAGTCCTCGGGGACCAGTCCGATCGCGGCGCGCAGGGACGTGGTGGTCAGCTCCCGCACGTCGTGGCCGCCGACGCGGACGGCGCCCCGGGTCACGTCGTAGAAGCGCGGCAGGAGCAGGGAGACGGTGGACTTGCCGGAGCCGGAGGAGCCGACGACGGCGAGGGTCTCGCCGGGGCTGATCCGGAAGGACAGGCCGTTAAGGACGGGCCGGTCGGGGTCGTAGCCGAAGGCGACGTCGTCGAACTCGACGGTGGCGGGCGCGTCGGCGGGCAGGTCCTCGGTGCCGTCGGTGAGGGACGGCTCGGTGTCGATCAGTTCCAGGACGCGTTCGGTGCCGGCCCGGGCCTGCTGTCCGACGGTGAGCACCACGGCGAGCATCCTGACCGGGCCGACCAGCTGGGCGAGGTAGGTGGAGAAGGCGACGAAGGTGCCCAGGGTGATGTTGCCGCGCACGGCCAGCCAGCCGCCCAGCGCCAGCATCGCCACCTGGCCGAGGGCGGGGACGGCCTGGAGCGCCGGGGTGTAGCGGGAGTTCAGCCGGACAGTGCGCAGCCGCCCCGCGTACAGCCGCCGGCCGACCGCGCGCAGCTTGCCGGTCTCCTGGTCCTCCTGCCCGAAGCCCTTGACGACGCGGACGCCGCTGACGGCCCCGTCGACGACCCCGGCGACCGCTCCGGCCTGCGCCTGCGCGTACCAGGTCGAGGGGTGCAGCCGGGTCCGGCTGCGTTTGGCGATCCACCACAGGGCGGGCGCCACGGCGAGGGCGATGCCGGTCAGCGGCAGCGACAGCGTCGCCATGATCACCAGGGAGATGGCGAAGAGCAGCAGGTTGCCGATGGTCATGGGCAACATGAACAGCAGGCCCTGGATCAGCTGGAGGTCGCTGGTGGCCCGGCCGACGACCTGCCCGGTGGACAGCTCGTCCTGGCGTCTGCCGTCGAGCCGGGTGATCGTCGAGTACATGTCGGTGCGCAGGTCGTGCTGCACGTCCAGGGCGAGCCGTCCGCCGTAGTAGCGGCGGATGTAGGTGAGCACGTAGATGACGAGCGCGGCGCCGACGAGGAGTCCGGCCCAGGTGGTCATGGACCGGGTCTTGTCGCCGATGACGTCGTCGATGATCACCTTGGTGATCAGCGGGACCAGCGCCATCACGGCCATCCCGCCGAGGGAGGCCCCGAGGGCGAGGACGACGTCCTTCGGATGACGCCAGGCGTACCCGGTCAGTCGTCGTGCCCATCCCCGTTGCGGTGTCACGCGGGTGCCCTCCGGTCGTCCTGATCTTCCGCAAGCACCAACGCGGGCCGCCGCGGATTTCATCCCTCGGTCACGGTCGGGGTCGCGGCCACGGTCACGGTCGGGGGCGGGGTGGCGACGGATCGCGGCCGGGTGGTGGGGGTGGGGCGGGAGGACCGAACGCGAACGGGCGAGGGGGATGACCGTGCGTGGCCGGGCGGGCGCCGTGGGCGGGGCGACCGACCGGGCCGGGAGGGGGCAGGGCGGGACGACGTCCGGCCCGGCGGGCCGCCGTGGGCGGGGTGACGGTGTCCCGTCACGCAATCGCCACGTTCCCTCCACTCGCCGGCTCGCATGTGCATGTCACTGTCACGGGTATCACCCCCGTGCAACCCGCGTAGATGGGACCCCCACATGCTCACGACACGCATACGCCGCCGGAGGGCCGTCGCCCTCGCCACGGCCACCGTTCTCGCCGGCCTCACCGCCCCCGCCCTGACCGCGTCCACCGCCACGGCCACCCCGGCCGCCGCGCCGGCCTCCTACGGCTCCGCCGACTACGACCCGGCATACTACGAAGCCGCGGCCGGCAAGACCGGCGAGGCCCTCAAGGACGCCCTGCACACGATCATCAGCGACCAGACCAAGCTGTCGTACTCCGCGGTCTGGGACGCGTTGAAGACCACCGACGAGGACCCCGCCGACAGCGGGAACGTGATCCTGCTGTACTCCGGCATCTCCCGCAGCAAGTCCCTGAACGGCGGGAACACCGGCGACTGGAACCGCGAGCACGTGTGGGCCAAGTCCCACGGCGGCTTCGGCACCTCCATCGGTCCGGGCACCGACATCCACCACCTGCGCCCGTCCGACGTCCGCGTCAACAGCGTCCGCGGGAACAAGGACTTCGACAACGGCGGCAGCGCCTTCACCGACAGCGGCGGCAGCCTCACCGACTCCGACTCCTTCGAGCCCCGCGACGCCGTCAAGGGCGACGTGGCCCGCATGATCTTCTACATGGCGGTCCGCTACGAGGGCACCGACGGCTGGCCCGACCTGGAGGTCAACGGCCAGGTGAACAACGGCAGCACCCCCTACATGGGCAAGCTCTCCGTGCTCAAGGACTGGCACCAGCAGGACCCGCCGGACGCCTTCGAGCAACGCCGCAACGACGTCATCCACGACTCGTTCCAGCACAACCGCAACCCGTTCATCGACCACCCGGAGTGGGTCGAATCGATCTGGTAGCCGGCCGTCCGCCCCTGCTCTCCGCGACCCGGCACACGTCGGTCAGCGCCTCGCACATGCGGGCGAGCAGGAACCGCAGCTGCTCCGGGGTCGTGCGGCGGTCCTCCAGCAGGTCCGCCGCGTGACCGAGCAGGTCGGCTGCGTCACACGCCTGAACCGCGCGAACGTGCTGGCGGACCCCGTCACTCCGGTGGTGTGGGCGTTGCTCGACGAAGCGGTGCTGCGGCGCCCGGTGGAAGGCGCGGCTGTCATGGCGGAGCAGCTCGGTCATGTGATCCAGCTGGTCGACGCCGGACGCATCCGAGTCCACGTGATGCCGTTCGGAGCGGGACTTCATCCGATGCTGGACAGCATGCTGACGCTCATGTGGTTCGACGACCAGCCGCCGGTGGCATACAGCGAGGGCCTGAGGATGGGGCGGCTGCACGACGCACCTTCCGTGATACGGGACTTGCAGCATCGCTCCGATCTCGCGCTGAGCGACGCCCTGTCGCTGCAGGACTCACTCGTCCTCCTCAGGACCGTTGCGAAGGACTAAGAACTCCTGACGGAATGCGGGTGTCACTCCTGTGTGCCGTTGGGGTAATGAGAGGAGCGTGATCCACAACCGCAGTTGGCTCACAATGTGTTGTCCAGAACGGGACAGGGCCCAGTCAGCTCCAGGTCGGCGGGAGTCAAGCACCCGGGCTGACGCGGGGTGTCGCCGTCTGATCAGCCGTTGGACGGACGGGGTGCGAGATGCCGCGCGACGACTGCACGTATCCCGTCGATGTCCGCTCCGTCGCGCAGTCCGCGCTTCGGCAGCAGGGCCATTCCGCCCACCGTGTCGTCGATGACCAGTATGAAGAGGTTCGCCGTCTCGATGTAGTGGCGGAACGACGCCCAGGGGATCGTGGTCTCCACGAGTGCCGTGACGGCATGTATGCCGTTGTCGTCCGCCCGCATGGTGTACTCGCCCTGCGAACGTGCGTACCTGGTCATCTGTCGCACTCGGTACAGCTGGTTCACCCACCCGCCCACGAGGCTCCCCAGTGCTGGGCACAGGGCTGCGGCCACCAGCACGGTCACGCTCGTGGGTGCCGCGAGCATCAGGAGAAGCACGAGAACGGCCGTCGTGATCAGCCCGGCGATCAATGGAAGACGCCACCAGGGTGCGGGGGAGCCAGACCGTGCGTGCAGCGCCTCGGCTATGTCGGCCCGGGTCGGCAGATAGGCGAGCTCGGCACCGGCCGACACCGGTGCCGCCTCCCGCTCCTTGTTCTCCATGGAGCGGGATCGTAGCGGCATCCAACGGACCGCCTTGGCCAGGGTTCCCAGACTCCGTCAACAGGATGCCCTGGAACACCAACCGGTCCGGATGCCGCTTTCGCCCCGGATGCCGGATCCGGCGCTCCACCCTAGGCAGCAGCGGCTCGATCACCGCCCACAACTCGTCATCGACTTCCCACGGCTTCGGTCGAGCCACCCCGCGCCCCCGGATCAGTCCTGGAGTGATCCAACCACCTCGAAGATCATTTCGCTAGGAGCTCCAAGGAGATGAAGGCTGAACGCGTCCTGTACCAGGCCGCGGCTTCGATCCGTCGGCGCAAGTCCTCGTACAGCGACCCCAATGCCGGCAGTTGCCTCGAAGTGGTCGACGGGTGCCGTACGGCGATACCCGTACGGGATTCGAAGGTTCCGCACGGGCCGGTGCTGGTTTTCCCGGGCGGTGCCTGGGCGTCGTTCGTCGCCCACCTCAAGAACTGACACCCCTCCCCGGAATGCGTGAGCAACACCGGCCCCGTCGCCCGTTCCCCGCTCATCCGAGCCGCCCCACCACACTCCCCCGCCGCATGCGCACGGCCGCCGGCACACACCCGTCATGCGCGGGCACCCGCTGCCGTCGGCCACCGGGGGCCACGGTCCGGCCACTCGGTCTCAGCCCGCGGGACCGGCCGCCACATCCCTTGATCACTCCTGAGGCGGCATGCTCTGCTGTCCGGAACCCTTGAGCGGCATCCGACCCGTCGTCTCTCGGGCATCTGTCCGGGGGGAGTCCGTGCCCCCTGCGGCCACCGGCACGGACACGCGTCCCGCACCCGCCCCCCACGCGGTCCGCGCCGCGCCCGTCCGGAAGCCGCCTCCGACGGACGACCGCCTCGGCGGCAAGGGAAGCCGGAGCCCGCACGGCTCCGGGGGCCGGGCCCGACACCCGGCAAGGAGCACCGTGACGGCAAAGGACCCCGTGATGACGACGCACAGCCGCAGGCCCACCCTCGTCCTCGTGTACCAGCGCACCACCCTCCCCTGGGTCTTCGAGAGCGCCGAGCGGGCCGGGATCGACCTCGTGCTGGTCCCCCGGCCCGACGAGGACGTGTCCGAGCAGCGGTTGCCGCCCGCCGTGGTGGACGTGGTGCGGCTGGACGTCGAAAGCGACCCGGCCGGCGCGCTGGCGGCCCTGCGGCGCCGGTACGAGGAGGACCCCTTCCAGGGCATCGTCACCCTCTACGACCCCGCCGTCCCGTTCGTCGCCGAGACGGCCGAGCTGCTGGGGCTGCCCGGTATCGGCCGCGACGCGGCCCGCAGCGCGCAGGACAAGCGCGTCATGCGGGAGCGGCTGGCCGCGGCGGGCCTCCACACCCCCGGTTTCGTCCGGCTGGACGACCCGGCGGACTGGGCGGCGGCGGCACACCTCGCCTTTCCCGTGGTAGTGAAGCCGGCGCAGGGCTTCTCCAGCCTCGGCGTCACCAAGGCGGACACTCCACAGAGCCTGAAGGGCGTCGTGGACGAGGTGTGGCAGACCTGCGCGAGCAAGCTCGGACGGGTCGACGGGCTGGTGGTCGAGGAGTACCTGGACGGCCCCGAGTTCGCCGTCGAGTCCCTCGCGCACGGTGGTGACGTGCGGATCCTGACCATCGGCTACAAGGGCGACCCGCAGGGACCGTACTTCGAGGAGGGCGTGTACCGCGCTCCGGCCACCCTGCCCGACGCCGTCCGGGACGCCATCCTGCGCGAAGTGACCGCCGCACACCGGGCGTTGGGCATCACGGACGGGCCGACCCACACGGAGTTGCGGCTGCGCGGTGGTAGGACGCCGTACCTCCTGGAGATGGGGGCCCGGATCGGGGGGTCCGGGGTGTCCCACTACATCGCCTCCGCGGTGACCGGCGTCGACTTCGCCGCGCAGGCCCTGCGGATCGCCGCCGGGATCACCCCCGAGCCCCTGGGCGCCGGCTCGATGCCGATGCCGGTGGCGGCCGCGGCCAACTACATCGTCCCGTGCCACGGTTCCGGGCGGATCACCGCGATCCGCGGCCTGGACGACCTAAGGGACGACCCCCGCGTCGACCACGTCGTGCAGATGCTCCACCCGGGCGACGTGGTGCGGCCCTACCCGGACTTCACCGGCTACCCGGCGTTCGTGCTGTCCCGGCACGCGGACACCAGCGAGGCCGAGGCGTTCCACCGGTACCTGGACCAGGCCGTTCGCGTCGACTACGCCGACGACACCGACCCCCAGGGGCAGGCGTGACCTCCGTTCCCATCGACGACCGCGGGACGTGACCCGGCGGGCAGGTCGTTCGCGCCGTACCGCGCGACGCCCATCCGCGCGTCCCCTCGCACGGCCCGCGCGGAGCGGCCCGCGCGGAGCGGCCCGCGCGGAGCGGCCCGCGCGGAGCGGCCCGCGCGGAGCGGCCCGCGCGGAGCGGCCCGCGCGGAGCAGCCCGTTCAGCGGGATCCGGCGGCACGGCGGCCGACCGTTGCCCGTCCGTCGAGCACGCCTGACGCGCGTCCACACTCGGTGCCTCGGCGCCTCGGTACGCCGAAGGGATCCTGTGCATCGCCTTCCACCCACGGCACCGGTCGCCACCCAGCGGGACAAGGACCGGCGCCACGGCGTCTCGGACGGCTACCGGACGGCCACATCACGCCGGTTTCCCGGCCGGACGGCGGGCCGCTCGGCGTGTCGAGGAGGAGGGGCGCGCCCCTCCCTGTCGCGATCGTCGGCCGGGAGCGACCGGGCCGTACTCCGCTTCGAACCGGTGCCGGCAGCGATCCGGCCCCGGCCCCGCCCGGTCGGCGCCGTCCGAAGAACTGCGGGGTGCGGGCCACGCCCGCGCCGACCCGCGCCCCTGCTCTCGCGACGGCGAGATCGTCGGAGCCCGCGTCCCGGCCGGCCCCGTCGTGCGGACAGTCGGCTCGACGCCACCGACCCGGTGAGCATCACCCTCGCCCGGCGACGCCTCCCGCCGGACAACGTGAGCGCATCCGCCCCGATGGTCGTCGCCTCACTCATTCGAGTGCCCCTACGACATTCCCCCGCCACCTGCTCACGCTTTCCGGTACGCACCCGTCATGAGCCAGGAACGGGCCTACGGCCACAACCCCCACAGCACGGGTCACGTCATCACGACCGTGCGCCGCCTCATGCGCACCGCCGACCTCGGCGTGTCCCTGGCCGCCGTCGCCCGCGAGTGCGGTGTCACGCGCAACTTCCTCTACGCCAACTGGAAGTCCCTGCCCGCCCTGCAGGCGCGGGCGTTGGGCGTCGAGTTGTCCGCCGCCTTCGACGAGGCGGCCCGCGACCGTCCCAGTGACGGAACGGTGCCGGGGATCACGGCGCACCTGACGGAGGTGGTGCGGCGGGTGCGCCGTCATCCGACCACCGCCGCCGTGGCCCGGTCCTCCCCCGAAGCGGTCCGGGCGGCGCACGGTGCGACCGCGGTCGACGGTCCGCTGATGCGCGTCGCGATCGAACGCATCGGCGACCTGCTGCACCCGCTCTGCCCGCACGGTGGGGTAGGAGGCGACCCACGGCTGGTGTCCCGGCCGTGGAAGATCCTGTGGGTCGCCCGCCCGGCCGCCCTCGGTGCCGAAACGGTCGGTGACCCCGCCCGCGAGGAACCGCTGGACGCCGCCTTCCACGAACTGACGCTCGACCTCCTGTCCCCCTGGCACCCCGACCGCTGAGACCCGCGCCGGCCCCCGGAGCACACCACCGCCGGTACCCCGCCGCGTCCGGCACCGTCTCACCGCGCGTCCCGCCGACCGTCCCGCCCCCTGGCCGAAGCCCCTTGGCCATGGGAGCTGTTGGACCACGGCGTCCCTCGAGCCACGGCGGCCGTGGGACCACGGAGGCCGTCGAACCACGCCGGTCGTCGACCGACGGTGGCCATCGGACCACGGTGATCGTCGGGCATGAACGACGGCTCGTGCCGCACTCCGGTCGGAGTCCCGGTGCAGCCGCACCGCCACAGGCGGGGCCGTGTCCCACGGTCGTCCCGCACGGAGCAGGTCTCCCCTCCGGCACGCCTCACGGAAGGTCCCCCCGGCACCCCCTCGCAGAACCGGAGCCCGTCACGCGGCCCCCCGCACGGGCGGGATCCGTCGTCGCCTCCGCCGCCGGCCCGGGCCGCTTCGCGGCACACTCCGGGACCCGGACTCCCCTGGCACGGAACTCCCGGGCCAGTACGAGGGCGGGCCCGCGGCCGGCGGCAGCCGGGCATCCGTGCCCCGCCCCCGCGGCGACGGTCACCCCGTTCAGCACGCGACCCCCACTCGCCCCGGGCCGGGGCCCGAACCACGGCCCGCCGCACCGCCCACCTCCCCGCCCCCGCACCGGAGCCCCGGCCCGCCCAGAGCCGGAGCCGCCCGGGGGCAAGACCGGGGGCAAGACCGGAGCCAGAGCCGAAGCCCGAGCCACAGCGGAAGCCAAGGCCAGAGCCGAAGCCGGGGCCAGGGCAGGAGCCCGAGCCAAGACCCGAGCACGAGCCGGGGCCGGAGCCGCCCGGGGGCGAGACCGGGGGCAAGACCGGGGCCAAGGCCACAGCCGAAGCCGGGGCCAGAGCCGGGGCCAGAGCCGGAGCCGACCCCGGACCCAAGACCGGAGCCGTGGCCGGAGCCCGAGCCAGGGCCAGAGCCTGACCCGGAACCGGACCGGGGCAGGGACCAGAGCCGGAATCGGACCCGGGGCAGGGGCCAGGGCCCGGCCCGGAGCCCGAGCCAGGGACGGAGCCCGAGCCGGAGCCAGGGCCAGAACCGGCCCCGGACCCGGGGCAGGGGCCAGAGCCGGGCCCAGGCCCGGGCCCCGCCCCCTCAGCCCACGTGCGTCGGCGCGAACATCCGCAGCACCGCCGGGAGGACGACCACCGAGGGACCCGGGGTCGACAGGGCCTCGGCGAGGTCCCGCTCCAGGGTCTCGGGGGTCGTCCGGGTGCCGGGGACGCCGAAGGACTCCGCGAGGGCGACGTAGTCGGGTCGGGTCAGCTCCGTCGCCGTGGGCTCACCGAAGGTGTCGGTCATGTACTCGCGGAGGATGCCGTAGCCGCCGTCGTCGACGATCAGCCAGGTGACGTCCAGGTCGTACTGCCGTGCCGTGGCCAGCTCGGCGATCGAGTACAGGGCGCCGCCGTCGCCGGAGACAGCCAGCACCGGCTGCGTGGGGTCCGCGACGGCCGCGCCGAGGGCGGCGGGGAAGCCGTAGCCGAGGCCGCCGGCGCCCTGGGCGGAGTGCAGCCGGTTGGGGCCCGTGGCGTCGAACGCGGACCAGGCCCAGTACGCCAGGATCGTCATGTCCCAGAAGGACGGTGACTGCCGGGGCAGGGCACGGCGCACGGCCGTGAGGACCTGCCGTTCCAGGGTGAGGTCCTGGGCGTCGAGGCGGGCGCGGACCCGTTCCAGCAGGGCGCGGACCCGCTCCGGGGCGGTCGCGTCCTCGCGGGGCTCCACGGTCTCCAGGAGCGCCTGGAGGGCGAGGCGGGCGTCGGCGTGGATGCCGATGCCGGGGTGGTTGGACTCGAGTTTGCCGAGGTCGGCCTCGACCTGGACCACCCGGCCGCGGGGCTTGAACGTGTGGTAGTTCGAGGAGAGTTCGCCGAGGCCGGAGCCGACGACGAGGAGGACATCGGCGTCCTCCAGGAAGTCGGTGGTGTGCCGGTCCTCGATCCACGACTGGAGCGAGAGCGGGTGGGTCCACGGGAAGGCGCCCTTGCCGCCCGGGGTGGTGACCACGGGCGCCTGGATGCGCTCGGCGAGCTGCCGCAGCTTGCCGGAGGCGTCGGAGCGGACCACGCCGCCGCCCGCGATGATCGCGGGGCGTTCCGCGCGCGACAGCAGATGCGCGGCCAGCGCGGTCAGTTCGGGGCGCGGGGGCAGCTCGTCGGGGGTGGCGTCCATCGCCGTCACCACCGGCAGGACGGTCTCGGCGAGCAGGACGTCCTGCGGGACCTCCACCCACACCGGGCCGTGCGGGACGGTCAGCGCCGACGTCCACGCCTCGGTGATCGCAGACGGGATCTGGGAGGCGGTCCGCACGGTGTGGACGGACTTCACGACGCCGCGGAACGAGGCCGACTGGTCGGGGAGTTCGTGCAGGTAGCCGTGGCGGCCGCCGCCGAGTCCGGCCGTCGGGACCTGGCTGCTGATGGCGAGGACGGGGGCGGAGGCCGCCGCCGCCTCCTGGAGCGCGGGCAGCGCGGTCAGCGCGCCGGGGCCGGTGGACAGCAGCAGCGGGGCCGCCTCGCCGGTGATCCTGCCGTACGCGTCGGCCGCGAACCCGGCGTTGTTCTCCACCCGCAGGCCGACGTAACGCAGGTCGGAGCGGCGCAGGGCGTCGAAGACGCCGAGGGCGTGCTGGCCGGGCAGGCCGAAGACGGTGGTCGCGCCGAGCCCGGCCAGGGTCTCCACGACCAGGTCTCCGCCCGTGCGGCCGGGCGGCGGGTTCAGCGCCGCCTCCGTCTGCGCGGCGGTCGGGCGGAGCACCAGGTCGTGGTCGTGAGTCACTTCGCGCGGGCCTCTGCAATCTGGCGGGACATGATGGTGGTCAGCTCGTAGGCGGTGTGCGACGCGGCGACCGAGGTGATCTCCGCGTGGTCGTAGGCGGGCGCCACCTCGACGACGTCCGCCGAGACCAGGTTGCAGGACGCCAGGCCGCGCAGGATCTCCAGCAGCTCGCGGGAGGTCATGCCGCCGGCCTCGGGCGTGCCGGTGCCGGGGGCGTGCGCCGGGTCGAGGCAGTCGATGTCGATGGAGATGTACAGCGGGCGGTCGCCGATGCGCTGGCGGAGCTGGTCGGCGACCTCGTCGGCGCCGCGCCGGTAGACGTCCGCGGAGGTGACGATGCCGAAGCCCATCTTCTCGTCGTCGGTGAGGTCCTGCTTGCCGTACAGCGGGCCGCGGATGCCGACGTGGGACAGGGCGGAGGTGTCGAGGATGCCCTCCTCGACGGCCCGGCGGAACGGGGTGCCGTGGGTGTACTCGGCGCCGAAGTAGGTGTCCCAGGTGTCCAGGTGGGCGTCGAAGTGGAGCAGCGCGACCGGGCCGTGCTTCTTGGCGACCGCGCGCAGCAGCGGCAGCGCGACGGTGTGGTCGCCGCCCAGGGTCATCAGCCGGGCGCCGGTGCCGAGCAGGTCGTCGGCGGCGGCCTCCATGGTCTCCACGGCCTCGTTGATGTTGAACGGGTTCACGGCGATGTCGCCGCCGTCCGCGACCTGGGCGAGGGCGAAGGGGGAGGCGTCCTGGGCCGGGTTGTACGGGCGCAGCAGGCGGGACGCCTCGCGGATGGCGTTGCCGCCGAAGCGGGCGCCCGGCCGGTAGGAGACACCCGAGTCGAACGGTATGCCGACCACGGCGACGTCGGCGCGGCCGACCTCGTCGAGGCGGGGCAGCCGCGCGAAGGTCGCCGGCCCGGCGTACCGCGGGACGCGGGAGGAGTCGACGGGGCCGCGGGGTGTCTCGTTGCTGCTCATGGAACTGCCTTCTTTCCTACGCTTCGTCGCGTATGTGATGTCTGCCCGCACGACTCTACTGGCCGGCGGGGACCCGTTCGGACACGGATTCGGTTCCGGGGGCGCGTCCGCCGACGCGTTCGCGCCAGGCGGCGAGCACGGCCGCGTCGGTGGGCGGGGTGGCCAGGGAGACGGCGACGTAGGCGGCGACGGAGGACAGCAGGCCGATGGTCTTGACGACGAACTGCACCATGTCGGTGAGGGTGATCGACCACATGCCGCCGAGGGTGGAGTAGGCGACGACGATGGAGCCGCCGAGGACGATCGCGAGGGTGCGGTTGAGGTCGAAGAGGACGTCGAAGATCGTGGCGTAGGCGATCGTCGAGGTGACCGCGAGCATGAGGGTGTACGCCCACATGACGAGGCCGGAGATGACGCCCGCCCGGCCGCCGTAGCGCAGGTCGAGCATCTCGGAGACGGTGTAGACCTTCAGCCGGGCGATGCGGGCGGAGAAGAAGATCGACAGGGCGAGCAGGCCGAGGCCGATGGTGAAGACCATCCAGGCGCCGGACAGCCCGTACTGGTAGCCGAGGCCCACGCCGCCGATGGTGGAGGCGCCGCCGAGGACGATGGCGGCCATGGTGCCGGAGTACATGGCGGGGCCGAGCCGGCGGCCCGCGACGAGGAACTCGCTCTTGGACTTGGCGCGGCGCATGCCCCACCAGCCCATGGCCAGCATGCCGGCCAGATAGACGACGATGACCAGGTAGTCCACGGCCATGCGGGGCCTCCTTCACGCGGTACTCGGTGGCGTGTCGTGCAAGGGGAGTGGCCCGGCCGCTCGGCGCGGGGACATCCGCCCGTACCCGCGGGCCGCCGGTCTGACCTGACCCTAGGTGGCCGGAAAGCGACTGCGAAGTGTACGTTTCATCCATTCACAGCGAACGGGATGGAGGAAACGTCCACCATGCCGGACCCCACGGTTCCGCCCACTCCGCCCGTCCCCCTGGACGCGCTGCTGGCCCGCGCGGACCTGGGCCTGCGCCGGATCGCCGGGCCGGACGACCCGGGGCTGGTGGTGCACTGGGTGCACACCTCGGAGATGGCGGACCCCTACCCGTACCTGCTCGGCGGTGAGCTGCTGCTGTCGGCGGGCGTCCACGTCCCGGACGGGGCGGGCGCCGGCTACTTCGACGCGTACGTCTCCCGGATCGTCGCGGCGGGCGGGGCGGCGCTCGGCTTCGGCGTCGCGCCGGTGCACGACACGGTGCCCGGGGCGCTGGTGGAGGCGTGCGAGATGCACGGCCTGCCGCTGCTGGAGGTGCCGCCCCGGACCACGTTCTCCGGGGTGGCCCGCGCGGTGTGGCGGCTGATGGCGCAGGCCCGGCTGGCGGAGCTGCGCCGGGTGACCGAGGCGCAGCAGGCCCTCGCCGCCGCGGCGGCCCGCCCGGACCCGGTGCCGTCGGTGCTGCGCCGGCTGGCGGGCCGACTGGAGGGGTGGGCGGTGCTGTACGGACCGGAGGGCACCCGGCTCGCGGCGGCCGGCCGGGAACCGGGCGAGGAGGTCCGCCTCGCGCTGGCCCCACTGGCGGACGTGGTCCGGCCCGACGTCTCCCCCGCCGCCGGGCGCGACCGGCCGGGCACGGCACCCGGCGGGACGGGACGGCCAGCCTCGGCCGCCGACACGGTCGCCGGGACGCGGCTGACCGCCTACGCGCTGGGGGCCGGCCAGGGCTTCGTGCTCGGGGTCGCCGCCCCTCGGCAGGAACCGGGCGACCACACCGTCGCGTCCGTGGCCGCCGTGCTGCTGTCGCTGCTGACGGGCGAGCACCAGAGCGGCCGGGGCACCGCCCGCTCGTCCGCGCTCGTGCGGCTGCTGCTGGGCGGCACGCCCGAGGACGTGGCCGGACTGCTCGGCGGGGAGGCATGGCGGGTGGTGCACGCGCGGCCGGACGGGCCGGCCCCCGACCACGTGGCCGCCTCGGCGCTGGGCGCGGCGCTCGGCTCGGCGCTGGTGGACCCGGACGGGCGGACGGTCCGGGTGCTGGTGCCGGGCGACCGGGCCGTGGAGGCGCTGCCCGGCTGGACCCTCGGGGTCAGCGCCGCCGTCGGCCCGCGGGAGTGGCCCGCCGCCGACATCCAGGCGGCCCGCGCGCTGGCCCGGGCCCGCGCCACCCGCGCGCCCCTGGTCCGGCACGGCGGGCGGCCCGCGCTGGCCGACCTGGTCGCGGGCCCGGACGCGGAGGCCCACGCCCGGGCGCTGCTGGCGCCGCTCGCCGCGGTGCCCGCCCTCCCGGAGACCCTGCGCACCTGGCTGTCGCTGCACGGCAGTTGGGACCGCACGGCGGTGGCCCTGTCGGTGCACCGCAACACCGTGCGCCAGCGCATCGCCCGCTGCGCGGCCCTGCTGGACGCGGACCTGGACGACCCGGACGTGCGCATGGAGCTGTGGTTCGCGCTGCGCCGGGACTGAGGCCACGGGCGCTCCCGGGCCCCCTGCGCCCCGGCATCCGTGGCCCCGTGCCCCCGCACCGGCAACGGCCGGCCAGACCCCTCGCACTGCCCCCGCCCCCGATCACCGGGCCCGAGGAGCGCCCTGAGTACCTGTACGCAGTCGTCCGAGTACGTGACGCACATCCCAGCGCGCGGTACGGCGGGGACGCCCACCCGCCGCTGGCCCACAATGGGGGCATGCCGATACCCGGGACCCCCAGCCGCGCCGACCTGCTCGGCCACCTCACCGCCACCCGCATCGCGGGCGATGTCGCCACCCCCCGCGAGAACAACCTCTCCCACTACCGCAAGCTGGCGAACGGTGACCGCCACTACTGGCTCGGGCTGGAGCTCGGCGACCGCTGGAGCGACGAGCAGGACGTGCTCGCGGTGATGGCGGAGCGGGTCGGCGTCAACGACGACCCCGAGTACCGGTACGGCCAGGACACCATCGACCCGGAGCTGACCGTGTCCGCCCTGGAGCGCATGGCGGCCCGGCTGCGCAAGGCGGCGGACGGCCGGCAGCGGGTCCTGCTGGCCACCGGCCACCCGGGCGGGCTGCTCGACGTGCACCGCGCGACCGCCGACGCCCTGCGGGCGGCCGGCTGCGAGATCGTCGTCATCCCGGACGGGCTGACCACGGAGGAGGGCTACGTGATGCAGTTCGCCGACGTGGCGATGCTGGAGCACGGCGCCACCCTGTGGCACACGCACTCCGGTGAGCCGATGAAGGCGATCCTGACGGCGCTGGAGCGCGAGGGCCGCCCGCTGCCCGACCTGGTCGTCGCCGACCACGGCTGGGCGGGCGCCGCCGGGCAGTACGGCGTCGACTCCGTCGGCTACGCCGACTGCAACGACCCGGCACTGTTCCTCGCCGAGGCCGAGGGCACCGTGCAGGTGACGGTCCCCCTCGACGACCACGTGGTGAGCCCCCGCCACTACGACCCGATGACGGCGTACCTGCTGTCGGAGGCGGGGCTGACACAGGACTGAGGCGGCGCGGGCTGAGGCGGGACGGAGGCGAACCCGGCGAGGGCTGAGGCGGGACGGAGGCGGACCCGGCGCGGGACCGATGCGGGACCGGGCGGACCCGGCCCCCGACCGAGGCCCGACCGAGGCGGGAGGGCTGACCGGTCCGGTCGGCCGGAAGCGGCGGCCGTGGCGGCCGCGGGCACGCCGCCGGTCCGCCGGCCGCACCCCGGACGCCCGCGGGCGGAAGTCCCCCGAAGCGCCGGAACGGCCCCGTCCCCCCAGAGTCCCCCTAAGGGACCTCCCGCGGGACCCGGACCACGCCCTCCTGGATGACCGAGACCGCCAGCCGGCCGTCCTGGGTGTAGATACGGCCCTGGCCCAGGCCGCGTCCGCCGTGGGCCGACGGGGACTGCTGGTCGTACAGCAGCCACTCGTCGGCGCGGAACGGGCGGTGGAACCACATGGCGTGGTCCAGGGAGGCGCCGACGACGTCACCGACGGCCCAGCCGCCCCGCCCGTGCGCGAGGAGCACCGAGTCCAGCAGCGTCATGTCGGAGACGTAGGTGGCGAGCACCACGTGCAGCAGCGGGTCGTCGGCGGCGCTGTCCAGCTTGCCGTTGGTGCGGAACCAGACCTGGGAGTGCGGCGCGCGCGGCTCGCCGAAGCGGCCGTAGGGCGGCTCGTCGACGTAGCGCAGGTCGACGGCCGCGTGCGCCTCCAGGGACCGCCGGACGACCTCCGGGTCGAGGTGGCCGTACGCGCGCATCCGCTCCTCGGCGGTGGGCAGCGTGGCCGGGTCCGAGGACGGCGGCATCGGCGCCTGGTGGTCCAGGCCCTCCTCGTACGTCTGGAAGGACGCCGAGAGGTGGAAGATCGGCTTGCCGTGCTGCACGGCGACCACCCGGCGGGTGGTGAAGGAACGGCCGTCGCGGATGCGGTCCACGTCGTAGACGATCGGCGCGTCCGGGTCCCCGGGGCGCAGGAAGTACGCGTGCAGGGAGTGGGCGGGCCGGTCCGCCGGGACGGTGCGCCCGGCGGCGACCAGGGCCTGCGCGGCGACCTGCCCGCCGAAGACGCGGGGGACGACGGCGGAGCGGGAGCGGCCGCGGAAGATGTTCTCCTCGATCTGCTCGAGGTCGAGCAGATCGAGGAGCTGTCGGAGTGCCTGACTCATGGGGTTGTGTCGTACCCGTGGGTGCGGGGGCCCGTGAGCGGGCCCGACGTGTCCTACAGGCCCATGTCCTTTCCTACAGGCCCATGTCCTTGGCGATGATCGACTTCATGATCTCGCTGGTGCCGCCGTAGATGCGGTTGACGCGGTTGTCCGCGTACAGGCGGGCGATCGGGTACTCGTTCATGTACCCGTAGCCGCCGTGCAGCTGGAGGCAGCGGTCGATGACGCGGTGGGCGACCTCGGTGCAGAACAGCTTCGCGGAGGCGGCCTCGGCGGGGGTGAGCTCGCCGGCGTCCAGGGCCTCGGTCGCGCGGTCGGCGACGGCCTCGGCGGCGTCCACCTCGGCCTGGCAGGCGGCCAGCTCGAACTTGGTGTTCTGGAAGTGGGCGACCGGCTTGCCGAAGACGGTGCGCTCCTGCACGTACTGCTTGGCGAAGCGGACGGCGGCCTTGGCCTGGGCGTAGGCGCCGAAGGCGATGCCCCAGCGCTCGGAGGCCAGGTTGTGGCCGAGGTAGGAGAAGCCCTTGTTCTCCTCGCCGAGCAGGTCCTCCACGGGGACCTTCACGTCGACGAAGGCCAGCTCGGCGGTGTCGGAGGTGCGCAGACCCAGCTTGTCCAGCTTGCGGCCGACCGAGTAGCCCTCGGACTTCGTGTCGACGGCGAACAGCGAGATGCCGTGGCGGCGGTCCTCGGCGGTGGGCGCGGCGGTGCGGGCGCAGACGATGACCTTGTCGGCGTGGACACCGCCGGTGATGAAGGTCTTGGCGCCGTTGAGGACGTAGTGGGAGCCGTCCTCGGAGAGCTTGGCGGTGGTCTTCATGCCCGCGAGATCGGAGCCGGTACCCGGCTCGGTCATCGCGATGGCCCACATCTCCTCACCGGTGACGAACTTCGGGAGGTAGCGCTTCTTCTGCTCGTCGGTGGCGAGCATCTTGATGTAGGGCAGGGCCAGCAGGACGTGCACGCCGGAGCCGCCGAACTGGACGCCCGCGCGGGCGGTCTCCTCGTAGAGGACGGCCTCGAACTTGTGGGTGTCCATGCCCGCGCCGCCGTACTCCTCCGGCACGCTGATGCCGAAGATGCCGAGCTCACCGAGCTTGTAGTAGAAGTCGCGGGGGGCCTGGCCGGCCGCGAACCAGTCGTCGTAGACCGGGACGACCTCGGCCTCGATGAAGGCGCGGATGGTCTCCCGGAACGCCTCGTGGTCCTCGTTGAACAGCGTACGGCGCACGAACGCCCACCGCCCTTCCTCGCGCCTGCCGGCGCCGCTCTCGCGTACGGGGTTGCTCGCCGCGGGTTCCCCGGCGGGGGCACCGCATGGCTAAGCGCTTGCTCAGATTCCAAGATACCGGCGGGTATCCGCCATCGTCCAGAGCGGGGCGGGCGTAACGCTCGTCACGCGCGGACCACGCCGGGCGGAACCCACCGGGCGGAAGACCCGCGGGCGGAGGCCCCGCGGGCGCAGACCCCGCTCCACCGGGGCAGCCCCGCCACGCGGGCGGTCGCCTCCACACTCACCTGGACCCCTCGGGCGGTCGCCCCCCGCCCCCGTCCACCCCTCGCGCACGACCGCCTCGTACGCCCCCTCGGGAACGGCCACCCCGCACGCGCCGCTCCCTGGCACGGACGGCCACCCGCCCCGCCCGGCCGCCCCTCGCGCGGACGGCCACCCGCCCCGGCCCCACGCACGGACGGCCACCTCACCAGCGCAGGCGCCTCACACCCGTGAACGCCCAGACGCAGGCACCCGAACACAGGCGCCCGAACGCGGGCTCCTCACGCCCCCGGCTCCCCCGCCCTCACTCCCGCCCCCGCCCCCGCCCCCGCCGCCTCGAAGGCGCCGCGGGCCATGCGGTGCAGCAGTGCGGCGGTGGCCGCGCGGCCGGGCAGGGCGCCGGGGCGGCCGAGGTGCGGGGTGGAGTTGAGCAGGCCGAACACCGAGTGGACGGCGGACCGGGCGGCGGGCTCGCCGAGGTCCGGGTGGAGGGCGCGGACCACACCGACCCACAGCTCCACGTACCGCCGCTGGAGCCGGCGCACCAGCTTGCGGTCGGCCTCCCGCAGGCGGTCCAGCTCGCGGTCGTGCAGGGTGATCAGGGGGCGGTCGTCGAGCGCGAAGTCGATGTGCCCCTCGATGAGGGAGTCGAGGACCTCCTCGGCGGGCACCCCGTCGGCCTCCGCGAGGCGCCGCTCGGCGCCGGTGAGCAGCGAGCCGCTGATCCCCACCAGCAGCTCGGCGAGCATCGCGTCCTTGCCCGCGAAGTGGCGGTAGAGCCCGGGGCCGCTGATGCCGACGGCGGCGCCTATCTCGTCGACCCCGACGCCGTGGAAACCGCGCTCGGCGAACAGCCGCGCGGCCTCCTTGAGGATCTGCTCGCGGCGGGTCGGGGCGTCGGTTCTGGTGGCCATGAGGACGATTCTAGACAGCGAGGTTAGCGGTCGTTAACCTGTGGGAAATGCGTTAACGCTCATTAACAAGGTGAGGGGACCCGCAGGATGCATGAGGCACCGGAGCTTCACAGCGCGGCAGATCCCGCGTCCGAGGCCTTTCGGGCCAACGAGGAGGCGCACCGCGCCCTCGTGGCGGAGCTGCGCGCCAAGCTGGCCGCCGCCGAGCTCGGGGGCGGCGAGCGGGCCCGCGCGCGGCACACCGCGCGCGGGAAGCTGCTGCCGCGCGAGCGCGTGGACACGCTCCTCGACCCCGGCTCGCCCTTCCTGGAGCTGGCCCCGCTGGCCGCCGACGGGATGTACGAGGGGCAGGCCCCGGCGGCCGGCGTGATCGCCGGGGTGGGCAGGATCAGCGGCCGTGAGTGCGTGGTGGTGGCCAACGACGCCACCGTCAAGGGCGGCACGTACTACCCGATGACGGTGAAGAAGCACCTGCGGGCGCAGGAGGTGGCGCTCGACAACCGCCTGCCCTGTGTCTACCTGGTCGACTCCGGCGGGGCGTTCCTGCCGATGCAGGACGAGGTGTTCCCCGACCGGGACCACTTCGGGCGGATCTTCTACAACCAGGCCCGCATGTCCGGGGCCGGCATCCCGCAGATCGCGGCGGTGCTCGGCTCCTGCACGGCGGGCGGGGCGTACGTCCCGGCGATGAGCGACGAGGCGGTGATCGTGCGCGGCCAGGGCACGATCTTCCTCGGCGGCCCGCCGCTGGTGAAGGCGGCCACGGGTGAGGTCGTCACGGCGGAGGAGCTGGGCGGCGGCGAGGTGCACTCCCGGGTGTCGGGCGTGACCGACCACCTCGCCGAGGACGACGCGCACGCGCTGCGGACGGTGCGCACCATCGTCTCCACGCTGCCCGCGCGCGGCCCGCTGCCGTGGGGCGTCGAGGCGCCGGTGGAGCCGAAGGTGGACCCGGCGGGCCTGTACGGGGCGGTGCCGGTGGACTCCCGCACCCCCTACGACGTGCGGGAGATCATCGCGCGGGTGGTGGACGGTTCCCGGTTCGCGGAGTTCAAGGCGGAGTACGGGCAGACCCTGGTGACCGGCTTCGCGCGGATCCACGGTCACCCGGTGGGGATCGTCGCCAACAACGGCATCCTGTTCTCCGAATCGGCCCAGAAGGGCGCCCACTTCATCGAGCTGTGCGACCAGCGCGGGATCCCGCTGGTGTTCCTGCAGAACATCTCGGGCTTCATGGTGGGCCGGGACTACGAGGCGGGCGGCATCGCCAAGCACGGCGCCAAGATGGTCACGGCGGTCGCGTGCACGCGGGTGCCGAAGCTGACGGTGGTGGTCGGCGGGTCGTACGGCGCGGGCAACTACTCGATGTGCGGCCGGGCGTACTCGCCCCGCTTCCTGTGGATGTGGCCCAACGCCAAGATCTCGGTGATGGGCGGCGAGCAGGCCGCCTCGGTGCTGGCCACCGTCAAGCGGGACCAGCTGGAGGCCCGCGGCGAGGAGTGGTCCGCCGAGGACGAGGACGCCTTCAAGGCGCCGATCCGCGCCCAGTACGAGCAGCAGGGCAACGCCTACTACGCGACGGCCCGGCTGTGGGACGACGGGGTGATCGACCCGATGGAGACCCGGCAGGTCCTGGGCCTGGCCCTGACCGCGTGCGCCAACGCGCCACTGAGTGACCCTCAGTTCGGCGTCTTCCGGATGTGAGGGGACCGATGACGATGACAGCTCGGACGACAGATCCGGCCGCGGACGGGACGGCGCCGCGGATGTTCGACACGGTCCTGGTGGCCAACCGGGGCGAGATCGCGGTCCGTGTCATCCGCACCCTGCGGGCGATGGGCGTGCGCGCGGTGGCGGTGTACTCCGACGCGGACGCCGACGCCCGGCACGTGCGGGAGGCCGACACGGCCGTGCGGATCGGCCCGGCCCCGGCGGCGGAGAGCTACCTGTCGGTGGAGCGGCTGCTGGAGGCCGCCGCCCGCACCGGCGCGCAGGCGGTGCACCCGGGGTACGGCTTCCTCGCGGAGAACGCCGGTTTCGCGCGGGCTTGCGCGGAGGCGGGGCTGGTGTTCATCGGCCCGCCGGCCGAGGCGATCTCCCTGATGGGGGACAAGATCCGCGCCAAGGAGACCGTGAAGGCGGCCGGGGTGCCGGTGGTGCCCGGCTCCAGCGGCAGCGGGCTGAGCGACGCCCGGCTCGTCGAGGCCGCCCGCGCCATCGGCATGCCGGTGCTGCTGAAGCCGTCGGCGGGCGGTGGCGGCAAGGGCATGCGCCTGGTGCGGGACGAGGAGCGGCTGGCGGAGGAGATCGCCGCCGCCCGCCGCGAGGCCCGCGCCTCCTTCGGTGACGACACGCTGCTGGTGGAGCGGTGGGTCGACCGCCCCCGGCACATCGAGATCCAGGTGCTGGCCGACGGCCACGGGAACGTGGTGCACCTGGGCGAGCGCGAGTGCTCCCTCCAGCGCCGGCACCAGAAGATCATCGAGGAGGCGCCCAGTGTGCTCCTCGACGAGGAGACCCGGGCGGCGATGGGCGAGGCGGCCGTGCAGGCGGCCCGCTCCTGCGGCTACCGGGGCGCGGGCACGGTGGAGTTCATCGTCCCGGGCGACGACCCGGCGTCCTACTACTTCATGGAGATGAACACCCGCCTGCAGGTGGAGCACCCGGTCACCGAGCTGGTCACCGGGCTGGACCTGGTCGAGTGGCAGCTGCGGGTGGCCGCGGGCGAGCCGCTGGCGTTCGGGCAGGACGACGTCCGGCTCACCGGTCACGCGGTGGAGGCCCGGATCTGCGCCGAGGACCCGGCGCGCGGCTTCCTGCCCTCCGGCGGCACCGTGCTGCGGCTGCACGAGCCGCAGGGCGACGGCGTGCGCACCGACTCCGGGCTCGGCGAGGGCACCGAGGTCGGCAGCCTGTACGACCCGATGCTGTCCAAGGTGATCGCGTACGGCCCGGACCGGGCGAGCGCGCTGCGCACCCTGCGGGCGGCCCTGGCCCGGACGGTCACCCTCGGCGTGCAGACCAACGCCGGGTTCCTGCGGCGGCTGCTCGCGCACCCCGCGGTGGTGGCCGGCGACCTGGACACCGGGCTGGTGGAGCGCGAGGCGGGCGCCCTGGCGACGGACGAGGTGCCGGCCGAGGCGTACGCGGCGGCGGCGCTGCTGCGGCAGCGCGCCCTCGCGGCCCCGGCGGACGGCTCCGGCTGGGCCGACCCGTTCGCCGCGACGAGCGGCTGGCGGTTGGGCGGGCGGCGGGCGTGGACCACGCACCACCTGCGCGTCCCGGGCCGCGACCCGGTGGCCGTGCGGGTGCGGGAGACGGCCGACGGCGGCACGGACCTGCTGCTGCCGGGCGCCGACGCCCCCGTGCGGGGTTCGGCGGGCGTGCTGGACGGCGGCGGGTTCACCTTCGCGCTGGACGGCGTCACCCACACGTTCGCCGCGCTGCCGGACGGCACCTGGCTGGGCCGGGACGGCGACGCCTGGCAGGTGCGGGACCACGACCCGGTCGAGGAGTCCCTCAGCCGGGCGGGCCGGGCGGGCGCCGACTCGCTGACCGCGCCGATGCCGGGCACGGTGACGGTGGTGAAGGTCGCCGTCGGCGACACCGTGGACGCCGGCCAGAGCCTGCTGGTGGTGGAGGCGATGAAGATGGAGCACGTCGTCTCCGCCCCGCACGCGGGCACGGTCACCGAGCTGGACGTGGCCCCCGGCACCACGGTCGCCATGGACCAGGTGCTGGCGGTCATCGCCCCGGCGGAGAAGGAGACGGCATGAACGCGCACGAGCGGGGGCTGCCGATGGCCGTACCGGCCGAGGGCCTGCCCGCCCGGGTCCGCATCCACGAGGTGGGAGCGCGCGACGGCCTGCAGAACGAGCAGGGTGTCGTCCCGGTGGAGGTGAAGGCGGAGTTCGTGCGCCGCCTCGCCGGGGCCGGCCTGACCACGATCGAGGCGACCAGCTTCGTCCACCCCAGGTGGGTCCCCCAGCTGGCGGACGCCGAGGAGCTGTTCCCGCGGGTGAGCGACCTCCCCGTGGACCTGCCGGTGCTGGTGCCCAACGAGCGCGGGCTGGACCGCGCGCTGGCGCTCGGCGCCCGCCGGGTGGCGGTGTTCGCCAGCGCCACGGAGTCCTTCGCCCGCGCCAACCTCAACCGCTCGCTGGACGAGGCGCTCGCCATGTTCGAGCCGGTGGTCCGGCGGGCCAAGGCGGACGACGTGCACGTCCGGGGCTACCTGTCGATGTGCTTCGGCGACCCCTGGGAGGGCGCGGTCGAGGTCGGGCAGGTGGTCCGGGTGTGCCGGGCCCTGCTGGACATGGGCTGCGACGAGCTGAGCCTCGGCGACACCATCGGCGTGGCGACCCCGGGCCACGTGAGCGCGTTGCTCGACGCCCTCGCCGCCGAGGGCGTGCCGGTGGGCGTGGTGGGCGTGCACTTCCACGACACCTACGGCCAGGCCCTGTCCAACACCCTGACCGCGCTGCGGCACGGCGTCACCACCGTGGACGCCTCGGCCGGCGGGCTCGGCGGCTGCCCGTACGCGAAGTCCGCCACCGGAAACCTCGCCACCGAAGACCTGGTGTGGATGCTGCGCGGTCTCGGCATCGACACCGGCGTCGACCTCGGCCGCCTCGTCGCCACCAGCGCGTGGATGGCCGGACACCTGGGCCGACCCAGCCCGTCCCGCACCGTACGAGCCCTCTCCCACCAGGAGTCGTGACGACCATGAACCACAAGCTCTCCCCCGAACTGGAAGAACTCCGGCGCACCGTGGAGGAGTTCGCGCACGACGTGGTGGCGCCGAAGATCGGCGACTTCTACGAGCGGCACGAGTTCCCGTACGAGATCGTGCGGGAGATGGGCCGCATGGGCCTGTTCGGCCTGCCGTTCCCGGAGGAGTACGGCGGCATGGGCGGCGACTACTTCGCGCTCGGGGTGGCCCTGGAGGAACTGGCCCGGGTGGACTCGTCGGTGGCCATCACCCTGGAGGCGGGGGTGTCGCTGGGCGCGATGCCGCTGCACCTGTTCGGCACCGAGGAGCAGAAGCGGACCTGGCTTCCGCGCCTGTGCTCGGGCGAGATCCTGGGCGCGTTCGGGCTGACGGAGCCGGACGGCGGCAGCGACGCCGGCGCGACCCGCACCACGGCCCGGCTGGACGAGGCGACGAACGAGTGGGTGATCAACGGCACCAAGTGCTTCATCACCAACTCGGGCACGGACATCACGGGCCTGGTGACGGTCACCGCGGTCACCGGCCGCAAGCCGGACGGCAAGCCGCTGATCTCGGCGATCATCGTCCCGTCGGGCACCCCGGGGTTCACGGTGGCGGCGCCCTACTCGAAGGTCGGCTGGAACGCCTCGGACACCCGGGAGCTGTCGTTCCAGGACGTGCGGGTGCCGGCGGCGAACCTGCTGGGCGAGGAGGGGCGCGGCTACGCCCAGTTCCTGCGCATCCTGGACGAGGGCCGGATCGCCATCGCGGCGCTGGGCACGGGCCTGGCGCAGGGCTGTGTGGACGAGTCGGTGAAGTACGCCAGGGAGCGGCACGCCTTCGGCCGGCCGATCGGCGCCAACCAGGCGATCCAGTTCAAGATCGCGGACATGGAGATGAAGGCGCACACGGCCCGGCTGGCGTGGCGGGACGCGGCGAGCCGGCTGGTCGCCGGGGAGCCGTTCAAGAAGGAGGCGGCGCTGGCGAAGCTGTACTCCTCCACGGTGGCGGTGGACAACGCCCGGGAGGCCACGCAGATCCACGGCGGGTACGGCTTCATGAACGAGTACCCGGTGGCGCGGATGTGGCGCGACTCGAAGATCCTGGAGATCGGCGAGGGCACGAGTGAGGTGCAGCGGATGCTGATCGCACGGGAGTTGGGGCTGACGGGCTGAGCGGGCCCGGCCCGGCCCGTGGGCGGCGTCCCGCGCGGGGCGCCGCCCGTCGGCGGCCGGACGGACCGCGCTATCCCTCGACGAGGGCGAACAGCGTGGTCAGGAACACCATCGGCGTGACCAACAGGGCCGCGCCGACGGCCCAGTAGCGGCGCCGGGAGACGTCGGGCACCGCACGGCGGGCCAGGGAGCCCAGGGGCAGCCAGAGGGCCAGGAACACGGCCCACAGGGCGACGAGGACGACGATCCAGGGCAGCATGCCGTCGTTCTCCGTGGGTTCGCGGGTCGTGAGGCCCCACCGCGCCAGCGGGAAGTTCGCCGCGAACATCATGGACAGCCACAGCGGCACGACGGCCACCACGCCGAGGATCAGGTGCACGGCGACGGGCGGACCCCACCGGCGTATCGCCTCCCCCATCGCACCCCCTCACGTGACCGGTATCACGGTACAGAGCGGGCATCACGCCGCCTTCGGCGGGGGAAGCACAGGGCAACCCCTGGACAGTGCCTGAGGTTAGGCTAACCTAAGGCTGTTTCCGGCCCGGGGGCGCGCACCCGCGCACCCACCGGCTCCGTACGCACGAAAGCGAACCGACCCATGTCGCATTCCAGAACCGCCCGCCTCTCCCGTCGCGGACTGCTCACCGCCGGCGGTGTCCTCGGACTCGGCGCCGCGCTCGCGGCCTGTGGGGGCGACGACGCGAAAAGCGGCGGCTCGGAGTCGAAGAAGGACACCGGGTCCGGTCCCTGGAGCTTCAAGGACGACCGCGGCACCACGGTGAAGCTGGACAAGGCCCCCGCGAACATCGTGGCGTTCACCGGTGTCGCCGCCGCCCTGTACGACTACGGCGTCCAGGTCAAGGGCGTGTTCGGCCCGACCGAGACCAAGGACGGCAAGGCCGATGTCCAGGCCGGTGACATGGACATCAGCAAGGTGACCATCCTGGGCAACGTCTGGGACCAGTTCAACGTCGAGAAGTACGCGGCCCTGGCGCCCGACGTGCTCATCTCCACCATGTTCGACGACACCGGCACCCTCTGGTACGTCCCCGAGGCGTCCAAGGACAAGATCGCCAAGCTGGCCCCGAGCGTCGGCATCTCCGTCTACGACCGTCAGCTGACCGGCCCGCTGCAGCGCATGTGGGAGCTGGCCGAGTCGCTCGGCGGCGACATGAAGGCGGCGAAGGCGACCGACGCCAAGAAGCGCTTCGAGGAGGCGTCGGAGCGGCTGCGCAAGGCCGTCAAGGCGAACCCCGGCATCAAGGTGATGGCCGGCTCCGCCAGCCAGGAGATCTTCTACGTCTCCGGCACCAACCTCTCCATCGACCTGGAGTACTTCAAGGCCCTCGGCGTGGACTTCGTCGAGCCGCCGGAGAAGGCCAAGGCCGAGGGCGGCGGCTGGTTCGAGAGCCTGAGCTGGGAGAACGTCGACAAGTACCCGGCCGACATCATCATGATGGACGACCGCACCTCGGCCATCCAGCCCGCCGACATCAGCGAGGCGACCTGGAAGAAGCTGCCCGCCGTCAAGGCCGGCCAGGTCATCCCGCGCGCCGCCGAGCCGATCCTGTCGTACGACAAGTGCGTGCCGGTCGTCGAGCGTCTCGCCGAGGCCATCGAGAAGGCCAAGAAGGTCAGCTGACCCGACGTCCGGACCGTCCCCGCCCGCACCCGACGGCGAGGCCGCACCCGTGACTCCGGTCGCAGCCGCCCCGTTCCGTTCCCGGCCCCACGGGCCGTACGGACGGGGCGGCTCGGGCCGTCCCCGGCGCGGGTCGGCGCACCGCCAGGTGCCCGGTCCGGACGGCCGCGCGCCGGTGCCGGGCCCACCGGCCCCGGTCACCGGGCGCTGCCCCTCGGGCCCGACGCCGCCGACGACAGCGCCTTCCGGTTCCAAGGCCGCCCGGACGCCGATGCGGTGCCGCCGTGGGCCGACGGGACCGCGCTGCCCGCGGCGGCGGATCCTGGGGTCACTGCCGGCCGGGGCCCCCGGGCTCCGCGCCCGGCTCGAAGTGCCGTACTCCAGTGACGTGTTGGGCCGGGGCACCCACCACCACCGACCCGGCCGGGGCCGAGGCCGCGAGATCAACCGGTTCGGGCGGGACGACACGCCTCCGGGTCCGGACACCCCTCCGGGGCCAGGACTCCCACGCCGGGCCTCCCCGGCCCGGGGCCTCCCCGGGCCGGGGCCCACAGGCCGACTCTCCCTGCCGAGCCGCCCCAACCCCTTCCCCCGGCACCCCCTTTGGCCCGGGACACCGTCCGCGGCGCCGCACTCCCCCGCACGGAACGGGCGGGCGTCCGTACGGGACGTCGGTGAGGCCGGCGGTGTGAGCCGCCTGCGGCGGCCCTTCGTCCGCGAACGCGGCACCGACCGGCGCCGGGTGACGTCCGCGGGGCCCGCGACACGCGACGACCGTGCATCCGCTGCGGCGAACAGGGTTGATTTCAGCCGCAGTTGGCGCAGAACCGGCGCTCCGGCCGTGACCGCGGTCACGATGGACACCCGGAGGTCCCGAACAGTATGAGGTTAGGCTAACCTAAGTCCCGCTTCGGCCTCGCGCCGTGCGCCGCACCGGCCCGCTCACCGACCCGCGCCGTACCGTGCCCGGCCCGCTCTTCCCACCGCACCGGACCGTCCCCACCGGAGGACCCCCACATGCGCTCGCACCTGCTCAACGACACCACCGCGGAGCGGTACCGCAGGTCCGTCACCCAAGGAGTCGAGCGGGTGGCCGCCAGACTGGCCGCCACCGAACGGCCGTTCACCGGCGTCACGGCCGACGACCTCTCCCCCCTCATCGAGCGGATCGACCTCGACCGGCCGCTGCTGAACACCACGGCCGCGCTCGACGAGCTGGAGGAGGTCTACCTCCGGGACGCCGTCTACTTCCACCACCCCCGCTACCTCGCCCACCTCAACTGCCCGGTCGTCATCCCGGCCGTGCTCGGCGAGGCGGTGCTGTCCGCCGTCAACTCCTCACTGGACACCTGGGACCAGTCGGCCGGCGGCACCCTGATCGAGCGCAAGCTGATCGACTGGACCACCGCCCGCATCGGCCTCGGGCCCGCCGCCGACGGGGTGTTCACCTCCGGCGGCACCCAGTCCAACCTCCAGGCGCTGCTGCTGGCCCGCGAGGAGGCCAAGACCCAGTTCCCCGCGCGGCTGCGCGTCTTCGCCTCCGAGGTCAGCCACTTCAGCGTGCAGAAGTCCGCGAAGCTGCTGGGCCTCGGACCGGACGCGGTGGTCTCCCTCCCCGTGGACCAGGACAAGCGCCTGCAGACCGTCGCCCTGGCACGGGAGTTGGAGCGCTGCGCCGCCGAGGGCCTGGTCCCGATGGCGGTCGTCGCCACCGCGGGCACCACCGACTTCGGCTCCATCGACCCGCTGCCGGAGATCGCCGAACTGTGCGAGCGGTACGGCACCTGGCTGCACGTGGACGCCGCCTACGGCTGCGGCCTGCTCACCTCGCTGAAGAACCGGGACCGCCTGGCGGGCATCGAGCACGCCGACTCGGTGACCGTGGACTACCACAAGTCCTTCTTCCAGCCGGTGAGTTCGTCCGCCGTGCTGGTGCGCGACGCGGCCACCCTGCGGCACGCCACCTACCACGCGGAGTACCTCAACCCGCGCCGAACGGTGACCGAGCGGATCCCCAACCAGGTCGACAAGTCCCTGCAGACGACCCGCCGCTTCGACGCGCTGAAGCTGTGGATGACGCTGCGCGTGATGGGCGCGGACGGCATCGGCGCCCTGTTCGACGAGGTGTGCGACCTGGCCGCCGAGGGGTGGAAGCTGCTGGCCGCCGACCCCCGCTTCGACGTGGTCGTCGAGCCCTCGCTGTCCACGCTCGTCTTCCGCTACGTCCCGGCCGCCGTCACCGACCCGGCCGAGATCGACCGGGCCAACCTCTACGCCCGCAAAGCGCTGTTCGCCTCCGGGGACGCCGTCGTCGCCGGCACCAAGGTCGCCGGGCGGCACTACCTGAAGTTCACCCTGCTGAACCCCGAGACCACGACGGCCGACATCGAAGCCGTCCTCGACCTGATCGCCGGCCACGCCGAGCAGTACCTGGGAGAGTCCCTTGACCGCGCTTGCTGACACCGAAGCCACCACCGGCACCGTCCACGACTTCGTGGCGATCGGGCTGGGCCCCTTCAACCTGGGCCTGGCCTGCCTCACCGAGCCGATCGCCGAACTCGACGGGGTGTTCCTGGAGTCCAAGCCGGACTTCGAGTGGCACGCCGGGATGTTCCTCGACGGCGCGCACCTGCAGACGCCGTTCATGTCGGACCTGGTCACGCTCGCCGACCCCACGTCCCCGTACTCCTTCCTCAACTACCTGAAGGAGAAGGGCCGGCTGTACTCGTTCTACATCCGGGAGAACTTCTACCCGCTGCGCGTGGAGTACGACGACTACTGCCGCTGGGCCGCCGCGCAGCTGAGCAGCATCCGCTTCGGCACCACGGTCACCGAGGTCACCTACGAGGAGGCCGACGGGGTGTACGCGGTCCGCACCGGGGCCGGGGACACCTACCGCGGCCGTCACCTGGTGCTGGGCACCGGCACCGTCCCGTACGTGCCCGAGCCGTGCCGCGGGCTGGAGGGCGGCCTGTTCCACAACGCGCAGTACGTGCACCGGCGGGACGAGCTGCGCGGCAAGGAGTCGGTCACGATCGTCGGCAGCGGGCAGAGCGCCGCCGAGATCTACTACGAGCTGCTGTCGGAGATCGACGTCCACGGCTACCGGCTCAACTGGGTCACCCGCTCCCCGCGGTTCTTCCCGCTGGAGTACACCAAGCTGACCCTGGAGATGACCTCGCCGGACTACATCGACTACTTCCGGGCGCTGCCGGAGGAGACCCGCTACCGGCTGGAGAAGCAGCAGAAGGGCCTGTTCAAGGGCATCAACTCCGACCTCGTCGACGCGATCTTCGACCTGCTGTACCAGAAGAACGTGGAGAGCCGCGGCCGGGGCGTCGCCACCCGGCTTCTCACCAACTCCACTCTCAGGAAAGCGCGTTGGGAGGACGGCGCCTACACGCTGGGCTTCCACCAGGACGAGCAGGACAAGGACTTCGAGATCCGCACCGAGGGCCTGGTGCTGGCCACCGGCTACCACTACGAGCCGCCGGCCTTCCTGGAACCGGTCCGCGACCGGCTGCGGCTGGACGGCCACGGCCGGTTCGACGTGGCCCGCAACTACACCATCGACGTGACCGGCCGCGGCGTGTTCCTGCAGAACGCCGGGGTGCACACGCACAGCGTCACCAGCCCCGACCTGGGGATGGGCCCGTACCGCAACAGCTCCATCATCCGCGAGCTGCTGGGCCGCGAGGTCTACCCGGTCGAGAAGTCCATCGCGTTCCAGGAGTTCTCCGTATGACCATCGGCACCTTCACCTTCCGCCCGCTGGACCCGCTGCGCGACGCGGAGCTGCTGCACGGCTGGGTGACGCACCCCAAGGCCGCGTTCTGGATGATGCAGGACGCGAAGCTGCAGGACGTCGAGCGCGAGTACATGCGCATCGCCGCCCACGAGCACCACCACGCCC
The DNA here is from genome assembly GCF_056323165.1 of Streptomyces sp. 3-6. Lineage (NCBI taxonomy): Bacteria > Bacillati > Actinomycetota > Actinomycetes > Kitasatosporales > Streptomycetaceae > Streptomyces > Streptomyces sp. 3-6. Next base: position 212,713 of record NZ_JBWHZP010000009.1, on the reverse strand, counting down.
ACCTGGGCCTGCACGACGGCGAGCCGGCGTTCCTGATGGAGCGCTACGACCCCCGGTACGTCGAGCTGACCGGCCTGTACGACCCCGAGCCGGGGGACGTGGGCATGCACTTCCTGGTCGCCCCCACCGACCGGCCGGTGCACGGCTTCACGAAGGCCGTCATCACCGCCGTGATGGAGGAGCTGTTCGCCGACCCGGCGACCCGCAGGGTCGTGGTGGAGCCGGACGTCGGCAACAAGGCCGTGCACGCGCTGAACGAGGCCGTCGGCTTCGTCCCCGAGCGTGAGATCGACAAGCCGGAGAAGCGCGCGCTGCTGAGCTTCTGCACCCGCGAGCAGTTCGAGGCCGCCCGAGGAGCAACCGCATGACCCCGTCCGACGCCGTGGCGCACCTGTCCCCGTCCCGCTGGGCGCGGGCCAACCGCCTGCTGGTCCGCAAGGCGCTCGCCGAGTTCGCCCACGAGCGGCTCATCACCCCCGAGGCCACCGGCGACGGCGGCTATGTCGTGCGCTCCGACGACGGCCTGACGGAGTACCGCTTCACCGCCGTCCGCCGGGCCCTGGACCACTGGCAGGTGGACGCCGAGTCCATCTCCCGGCACCGGGGTGAGGAGGAGCTGCCGCTGGAGGCACTGGACCTCGTCATCGAGCTGCAGAAGGCGCTGGGCCTGAGCGACGAGGTGCTGCCGGTGTACCTGGAGGAGATCTCCTCCACCCTCTCCGGCACCTGCTACAAGCTGACCAAGCCGCAGGTCACCTCGGCCGAGTTGGCCGGCGCCGGGTTCCAGGCCATCGAGACCGGCATGACCGAGGGCCACCCCTGCTTCGTCGCCAACAACGGGCGGCTCGGCTTCGGCGTGGACGAGTACCGGGCGTACGCGCCGGAGGCGGCGGCCCCGGTGAGGCTGGTGTGGCTGGCCGCGCACCGCTCGCGGGCCGCGTTCACGGCGGGCGTCGGCATCGACTACGAGTCGTTCGTCCGCCAGGAACTGGGCGCCGCAACCGTCGCCCGCTTCGACGGCGTGCTGCGCGAGCAGGGCCTGGACCCGGCCGACTACCTGCTGATACCGGTCCACCCCTGGCAGTGGTGGAACAAACTCACCGTCACCTTTGCCGCCGAGGTCGCCCGCCGCCATCTGGTGTGCCTCGGGGAGGGTGACGACGAGTACCTGGCCCAGCAGTCCATCCGGACCTTCTTCAACACCTCGCACCCCGAGAAGCACTACGTCAAGACGGCCCTGTCGGTGCTGAACATGGGCTTCATGCGGGGCCTGTCCGCCGCCTACATGGAGGCCACCCCGGCCATCAACGACTGGCTGGCCCGGCTCATCGAGGGCGACCCGGTGCTGCGCTCGACGGGCCTGTCGATCATCCGGGAGCGGGCCGCGGTCGGGTACCGGCACCTGGAGTACGAGCGGGCGACGGACCGCTCCTCCCCGTACCGCAAGATGCTGGCCGCGCTGTGGCGGGAGAGCCCGGTGGCCTCGCTGGGCGAGGGCGAGACGCTGGCCACCATGGCGTCCCTGGTCCACGTGGACCACGAGGGGACGTCGTTCGCGGGCGCGCTGATCGAGCGGTCGGGGCTGGCCCCGGCCGAGTGGCTGCGGCGCTACCTGGACGCCTACTACACCCCGCTGCTGCACTGCTTCTACGCCTACGACCTGGCCTTCATGCCGCACGGCGAGAACGTGATCCTGGTGCTGCGCGACGGGGTCGTGCAGCGGGCCGTCTACAAGGACATCGCCGAGGAGATCGTGGTCATGGACCCGGACGCGGTGCTGCCGCCGGAGGTCTCCCGCATCCGTGTGGAGGTGCCGGACGACCAGAAGCTGCTGTCGGTGTTCACCGACGTCTTCGACTGCTTCTTCCGGTTCCTGGCCTCCGACCTGGCCGCCGGGGGCGTCCTGAGCGAGGACGACTTCTGGCGGACGGTCGCCGAGGTCACCCGCGCCTACCAGGCGTCGGTGCCCGAACTCGCCGACAAGTTCGCCCAGTACGACCTGTTCGCGCCCGAGTTCGCGCTGTCCTGCCTCAACCGGCTGCAACTGCGCAACAACCGGCAGATGGTGGACCTCACGGACCCCTCCGGCGCGCTCCAGCTGGTCGGCACCCTGGAGAACCCCCTCGCGGGGCGCTGACCCCACCGGCCCGGCGGGCACCCCGGAGTACGGTCCTCCGGGGTGCCCGCCGCCGTGCGGGGCCCGTGGGGCGCCGCACGGGTGGAAGAATCTCTCCATGGTGGAAATCATCCAGAAGGACGGCACCTGGACCTTCGACGGGGAGACCCTGCGGCTGACTCCCGGCCGGGACAAGAGCGTCGGCCTGCTGCGTCGCACGCTCGGTGAACTGCAGGTGCCGCTGCGGGCGTTGGCGGGGATCTCGTTCGAGCAGGGCAAGAAGGCGGGCCGCCTCAGGCTGCGGCTGCGGGACGGCGCCGACCCCCTGCTGCAGGTGTCCGGGGGCCGGCTGACCGAGCCGCACGACCCCTACCAGCTGGTCGTCGAACCCGACCGGTACGGCGTCGCCGAGTACGTCACCGAGGAGGTCCGCAACGCCCTGCTGCTGGACGGGGTTCCCACCGACCCGGTCGACTCCTACCTGCTGCCCGGGCCGTCCCTGCCGCTGTCGGTGTCCGCCGGTGACGGCACGGTGAGCTTCGACGGCGAGCGGGTCCGCCTGGAGTGGAACTGGAAGACCGAGGAGGCCAAGGCCGCCTCCGGGGCCCGCGCGCTCGCCCTCACCGACATAGCCGCCGTGGAGTGGCTGCCCGCGGCCGGACTGGAGAACGGGCACCTGCGGTTCGTGGTGCGCCACGCCCCCGCCAAGACGCCGGCCAAGTACGACCCGAACGCGGTGGAGCTGTGGGGGTTCAAGAAGGACCCGCTGATGGCGCTGGTCGCCGCCGCCGTGCAGGCCCGGCTGCCGCATCCGGCGGCCCGGGACACCGGGGGCGCGCGGACGGAGCGGGACGGTGTCCCGGCCCTGACCGGCGCGGGCACCGCACCGGCCGTTCCGGCCCCCGCCGCACCGGTCGAGGACGGGCACGACGCCCTGCTGCGCCGACTGCGCGAGCTGGGTGAGCTGCACCGGTCCGGGGTGCTGACGGACGAGGAGTTCACCCTGGCGAAGCAGGCGATCCTCAAGCGGATGTAGGCCCTCGACGGCCAATCGGACGCAGTCCTGCCCGATATCGGGCAGATTTCTTGCGCAGGGCCCCGTCATACTTCAGGATCGTCGGGTGCACGACGAACTTGTTGACCACCTGGCGCGGTCCACGCCCCTCAGCCGGGGCGAGGCGCTGCGTGTGGTCCAGGACGTGCTCGCCTACTTCGACGAGACGACCGAGCAGTTCGTCCGCCGCCGCCACCGGGAGCTCCAGGCCCAGGGCCTGGTCAACGCGGCGATCTTCGAGCGGATCGCGGCGGACCTCGGACACCGTGCGGTGGCCCCGCCGGTGCTCTCACTCCGGCAGCTGCGCCGCATCGTCTACGGCTGAACCCCGCGACATCGTCCACCTCCGACCTCTACGACTAGGAACAACCCATATGTGCGGAATTGTCGGATACATCGGGAGGCGCGAGGTCGCGCCCCTGCTGCTGGAGGGCCTCCAGCGCCTGGAGTACCGGGGCTACGACTCGGCGGGCATCGTCGTCACGTCCCCCAAGGCGTCCGGTCTGAAGATGGTCAAGGCCAAGGGCCGGGTCCGCGACCTGGAGGCGAAGGTACCGGCGCGCTTCAAGGGCACCACCGGCATCGCCCACACCCGCTGGGCCACCCACGGCGCCCCGTCCGACGTCAACGCCCACCCCCACCTGGACGCCGAGGGCAAGGTCGCCGTCGTCCACAACGGCATCATCGACAACGCCGCCGACCTGCGCCGCAAGCTGGAGGCCGACGGGGTCGAGTTCCTCTCCGAGACGGACACCGAGGTGCTCACCCACCTCATCGCCCGCTCGCAGGCCGTGGAGCTGGAGGACAAGGTCCGCGACACGCTGCGCCTCGTCGAGGGCACCTACGGCATCGCCGTGCTGCACGCCGACTTCCCCGACCGCATCGTCGTGGCCCGCAACGGCTCGCCCGTCGTGCTCGGCATCGGCGAGAAGGAGATGTTCGTCGCCTCCGACATCGCCGCCCTGGTCGCCCACACCCGGCAGATCGTCACCCTCGACGACGGCGAGATGGCCACCCTCAAGGCGGACGACTTCCGCACGTACACCACCGAGGGCACCCGCACCACCGCCGAGCCGACCACCGTGGAGTGGGAAGCCGCCTCCTACGACATGGGCGGCCACGACACCTACATGCACAAGGAGATCCACGAGCAGGCCGAGGCCGTGGACCGGGTGCTGCGCGGCCGGATCGAGGACCGCTTCGCCACCGTGCGCCTCGGCGGCCTGAACCTGGACGCCCGTGAGGCCCGCCGGATCCGCCGGGTCAAGATCCTCGGCTGCGGCACCTCGTACCACGCGGGCATGATCGGCGCCCAGATGATCGAGGAGCTGGCGCGCATCCCCGCCGACGCCGAGCCGGCCTCCGAGTTCCGCTACCGCGACGCGGTCGTCGACCCGGACACCCTGTACATCGCCGTCTCCCAGTCGGGCGAGACCTACGACGTGCTGGCGGCCGTGCAGGAGCTCAAGCGCAAGGGCGCGCGGGTGCTCGGCGTGGTCAACGTCGTCGGTTCCGCGATCGCCCGGGAGGCCGACGGCGGCGTCTACGTGCACGCCGGCCCCGAGGTGTGCGTGGTGTCCACCAAGTGCTTCACCAACACCACGGTCGCCTTCGCCCTGCTCGCGCTGCACCTGGGCCGCACCCGTGACCTGTCGGTGCGCGACGGCAAGCGGATCATCGAGGGCCTGCGCCGGCTGCCGGAGCAGATCGCCGAGATCATGGAGCAGGAGGGGGAGATCGAGAAGCTGGCCCAGCAGTACGCCGAGGCCCGCTCGATGCTCTTCATCGGCCGGGTGCGGGGCTACCCGGTGGCCCGCGAGGCGTCCCTGAAGCTCAAGGAGGTCTCGTACATCCACGCCGAGGCCTACCCCGCCTCCGAGCTCAAGCACGGGCCGCTGGCCCTGATCGAGCCGGCGCTGCCCACGGTCGCGATCGTGCCGGACGACGACCTGCTGGAGAAGAACCGCGCGGCCATGGAGGAGATCAAGGCCCGCAGCGGCCAGATCCTCGCCGTCGCCCACCAGGAGCAGGAGAAGGCCGACCACACGATCGTGGTGCCGAAGAACGAGGACGAGCTGGACCCCATCCTCATGGGCATCCCGCTGCAACTCCTCGCCTACCACACGGCGTTGGCCCTCGGCCGGGACATCGACAAGCCGCGCAACCTCGCGAAGTCGGTCACGGTCGAGTAGCGAGTAAGGCGACCGGGTCCCTCGGCCCCACGGTACGACCGGCCCCCTCCGCCCCACGGCGCGAGGGGGCCGATCCAGTGCGGGGGCTCGTTTCGCGGGCCGACCCGGTGCGGGGGCTCGGTTTCGGGGGCCGCTGCGGCTCGGGGGTGCTCCGGCTCGGGGCCCTTGCGGGCCGGTTCGCCCCGGGCCCGGTTCACCTCGGACCCGGTGCACTTCCGGGTCGGGGTGGCCGGCCGTGCTTCGTGGGGGCCCCTCGCCGCGGCGGTCCCGCGCCGGGGCCGTCCCCACACCGGCCGGCGCCGCTCCCGGGGCCGCCCGCCGTCCGGGGTGCCGCGCCGGGCCCGGCCCGTCCAGCCGGCGGGCCCGGGTTTGCCCCGGCGCGGGACGGGGACCCGACGGCCGCGGAGAGACACGGGGTACGGCCCCGCCGGCGGGGACACCGGCGGGGCCTTCAGAGCAAGGCGTCGCCCGGTGGACGACGGGACGGGCGGCGGGAGCCACGGCGGCCGATGCGCGGGCGTCGGCGGGACACCCACCGGGAGCGGCAGGATCAGCACGTGGGGCCGTACGACCGTCCACAGGGTGCGGAATGCGCAGTTGTGGGGCGCGGGGTGTCAGGGGATGACGACGACCGGGCGCCGTGCGCGTTTGGCGAGGCGGCCGGCGACGGAGCCGAACAGCCGCCCCACGAGGCCGTGGGTGGAGCCCACGACGATCGCGTCGGCCTCGTACTCCTGCCCCACTTCCTCCAGTTCGTGGCAGATGTCCCCGCCGCGCTCCACCAGGATCCAGGGCACCTCGGCGAGGTACTCCGCGCAGGCGAGTTCGAGTCCGAGCACCTCGGTGCGGTGGTCCGGGACGTCCACGAAGACCGGCGGTTCGCACCCCGCCCACACGGTGGTGGGGAGCCGGTTGGCGACGTGCACGATGATCAGGCCGGAGCTCAGGCGCCGCGCCATGCCGATCGCGTAGGCGAGGGCGCGCTCACTGGAGGTGGAGCCGTCGAAGCCCACCACCACGCCGTGCCGGAAGGCGGGATCGCACGGATGGCGCGCCTCGTCGGCCGCCGGGGACTCGGCCGCCGTGGGGTCGGCGACCGGTCGCTTGCGGTCCGCGGGTTCGAAGAAGTCGTGACCGGCCATGGCTGTCTCGGCGTCGGGATCCTTTGACGGGGGACGACGGGTGCGGCGGAGCTGTGTCCGGGAATCATCTTCCCCACCCCATACCCTCAAGGGTACGGCGGCACTCCTCCTCGGCCCAGTCCTCGCCCCCGCCGGCGGGCGGGTTTCCCGGAGCATGCCCGAGGGGGCGCCCGTGACGCAACGGTTGCTGCGTTGTACAGCTGCTTTGCACAGGATTCAACCAGTGCGGTTCGGCCAGGGCCCCGAAGCGTTGTCCCGGGGCGGGTGCGCGGCCGTGCGGTGACCGACCGCCGGGCGGCGCGTTGAACCCCGTGAACCCGCCCCGAGGGAGCACGCCATGACCGGACCCGTCCCCGCCCGCACCCCGGCCCGCCCGGCCGCGCCGGGCCCGGACGCGGCCGGGGAGCTGGCCCGCTGGTCGGCCTTCGGTTCCGTCCTGACCTGCGCGGTCCTGCTGTGGTGCGGCTGCTCCGCGGTGGACGCGGTGGGGACCGCGGCGGGTCTGGGAGCCGTGGTGGGCGTCGCCCACCGGCTGATCCTCCGCTCCGCGCGGGTGGCCGCGGCCGGCCGCCCCGGGCGTCGCGGCCGACGTCACCGGCACGGCGGCGGAGCCCACCGGGGCTGACGCCGGGGCGGCGTGGAATCACCGGTCGGCTGACCGGTTTCCGTGCACGCGGCCGTAGCTTTTCAGCCAACTTCCGGAACCGGCGAACCCCCCGCCCGGACCACCCCCCAACCCCCGTTTGACCTGCACGGAAGGGGTCCGGGAGGGCACACGCACCCCACAGGGATTGGCCACCGCGACGAGGCGCACTTCCCGACACCCTCCCCGAGTGCAACGCTTCGTGATCGAATGCTTCACGCCAAGTTGCCAAGTCGACAATGCGCCGGGTGCCGAACTGGCCACCGGCGCGCGACCGGACACAGTAGATTCGATCTTGACTGTCTACGGCGGGGGACTCGTGCAGGACCGAGGGGAAACGTGCAGGAGCGACACAACCGAGGAGCCGCGACCACCGAGGGGGGCTTAGCAGTATGAGCCACGACTCCACTGCCACGCAGGACACCGCGGGCCGGAAACTCGCCGGGCGCCGCCGCAAGGAGATCGTCGCGGTGCTGCTGTTCAGCGGCGGCCCCATCTTCGAGAGTTCCATTCCGTTGTCGGTGTTCGGGGTTGACCGCCAGGACGCCGGCGTACCGCGCTACCGCCTGTTGGTGTGCGGGGGCGAGGACGGCCCGCTGCGGACCACAGGGGGCATGGAACTCACCGCGCCACATGGCCTGGAGGCGATCTCCCGGGCGGGCACCGTCGTGGTGCCCGCCTGGCGTTCGATCACCTCACCACCGCCCGACGCGGCGCTCGACGCGCTGCGCCGGGCCCACGAGGAGGGCGCCCGGATCGTCGGGCTGTGCACCGGCGCCTTCGTGCTCGCGGCGGCGGGCCTGCTGGACAGCAGGCCGGCGACCACGCACTGGATGTACGCGCCGACGCTGGCGAAGCGCTATCCGTCGGTGCACGTCGACCCGCGGGAACTCTTCGTGGACGACGGCGACGTGCTGACGTCGGCGGGCACCGCGGCCGGCATCGACCTGTGCCTGCACATCGTGCGCACGGACCACGGCAACGAGGCGGCCGGGGCCCTGGCCCGCCGCCTGGTGGTCCCACCGCGCCGGACCGGCGGTCAGGAGCGCTACCTCGACAGGTCTTTACCGGAGGAGATCGGCGCCGACCCGCTCGCCGAGGTCGTCGCCTGGGCGCTGGAGCACCTCCACGAGCAGTTCGACGTGGAGACGCTGGCGGCCCGCGCGTACATGAGCCGGCGTACGTTCGACCGCCGCTTCCGTTCGCTGACCGGGAGCGCGCCGCTGCAGTGGCTGATCACCCAGCGGGTGCTGCAGGCGCAGCGGCTGCTGGAGACGTCGGACTACTCGGTGGACGAGGTCGCGGGCCGCTGCGGCTTCCGCTCGCCGGTCGCGCTGCGCGGTCACTTCCGGCGCCAGCTGGGCTCCTCCCCGGCCGCGTACCGGGCGGCGTACCGGGCCCGGCGGCCACAGGCCGAGCGGGACCGCGGCCAGGACACCGGCGCGCACGTCCCGGGCGGCGTGCCGCCGGGGCAGCCGAACCACGCCGGCCACCCTCCGGGCCAGCCGGCCTCCGTCGGCCTGCCCCCGGAGGGGTCGGTGCCGCACCAGTCCCGACGGACCGCGGCGGCCGGCGCCCTGGGGCTGGCGGCCTCGGCGGAGGGCGCCCGGGAGGCGTACGTGCCGACCCGGGCGAGCGTGCCCGGGCAGCGGAGCGCGACGTGAGCGGCGACCAACGCGCGGGGCGGCCGGGCGTGACGTGAGGCAGGGGCCCGGCGCCCCGGGAAGGGGTCGGAGGCAGCGCCTCCGGCCCCTTCCGCCTGTCCGGCCGGGGGACCCGGCCGGCCGTCACCACTCCCGGTGAGACCCCGGCAGCGGTGCGCCACCCGCGCGGTGCGGGCGCCACCGCCGCCGTGCGGGTGCGGCCGTCGCGCTGCGGACGCGGCCGGTCTCCCCGCGACGGAGGCGGAACCGGCCGGTCCCCCGGGCCCGCGCTGCCCGTAGGGTTGGGGACATGAACGATCGCATGGTGTGGATCGACTGCGAGATGACCGGCCTCTCGCTGTCGGACGACGCGCTCATCGAGGTGGCCGCCCTCGTGACCGACTCCGAGCTGAACATCCTCGGCGAGGGCGTCGACATCGTCATCCGCCCGCCGGAACGGGCCCTGGAGACGATGCCGGAGGTGGTGCGCACCATGCACACCGCGTCGGGGCTGCTCGACGAACTGTCCGGCGGCACGACCCTGCGGGACGCCGAGGAGCAGGTCCTCGCCTACGTCCGCGAGCACGTCAAGGAGCCGGGCAAGGCACCGCTGTGCGGCAACTCCGTGGGCACCGACCGGGGGTTCCTGCTGCGCGACATGCCGACGCTGGAGGACTACCTGCACTACCGGATCGTCGACGTGTCCAGCATCAAGGAGCTGGCCCGGCGCTGGTACCCGCGGGCGTACTTCAACAGCCCCGAGAAGAACGGCAACCACCGCGCCCTCGCCGACATCCGCGAGTCCATCGCGGAACTGCGCTACTACCGCGAGGCCGTGTTCGTCCCCCAGCCCGGCCCGGACTCGGAGACCGCGCGGAAGATCGCGGCGAAGCACGTCCTGCCTGCTCAGTAGCGTGTGAGGGGGTTACCCGGCCCGGGGACAAACCCTGGCGCGAGCACCCCCGAAGACCCTGTAGACTCTTTCTCGGCCGGTCGGGAAGGACACCTCTTCCGACCGACAGCCGTGGTGGGTGTAGCTCAGCTGGTAGAGCACCTGGTTGTGGTCCAGGATGTCGCGGGTTCAAGTCCCGTCACTCACCCTGAACGATCGAGGGCCGACCTGCAGGACAGGTCGGCCCTTGATCGTGTGCGGTTCCGGTGGGAACGGCTCGGGAACACGGGCCCCGGCCGGGACCACGGACCGGGCGGCGTCGCTGACGTCGCGTCACCGGCTGAACGCCTCTCACGGGCCGTCCGCGGAGCGGCGCACGGGCGGACCCCGGCGGCCGGGCCGGAGCCGCCCTCGCGGAGCCGTCTCAGGTGGAGGACCGCGGCACCAGTTCGGTGGCGAGCACCACGTGGCGCCGCTCACCGCGGGCCACGGCCGGACGCCGGTCGGCTATCTCGGCCAGCAGCAGATCGATCATGGCGCGGCCCATCTCCTCGATGGGCTGGCGCACACTGGTGAGCGGCGGGTGCAGATGACGGGCGATGGCGGAGTCGTCGTAGCCGACCAGGGCCACGTCGTCCGGGATGCGGCGGCCGGCCTCGCGCAGGGTCTGACGGGCGCCCGCCGCGGTCACGTCGGAGGCCGCGAACACCGCGTCCAGGTCGGGACGGCGTTCCAGCAGCGCCGCCATGGCGCGCCGCCCGCCGTCCTCGGAGAAGTCGCCCGGCTCCACCAACAGCTCGTCCACCGGGTGGCCCGCCTCGCGCAGCGCGTCCCGGTAGCCGTCGATGCGGCGCTGGGCACCGTAGACGTCGAGGCGGCCGGTGATGTGGGCTATGGTCCGCCGGCCCCGGCCGATCAGGTGCTCCACGGCCTGCCGGGCGCCACCGTAGTTGTCGGAGTCCACCGAGGTCAGCGTCTCGGCGGCGGACCGCGGTCCGCTGATCACGGCCGGGATCTCCAGCTGGGCCAGCATGTCGGGCAGCGGATCGTCGGCGTGCACCGACACCAGCAGCACCCCGTCGACCCGGTGGGCGGCCAGGTACTGGGCGAGCCGCTGCCGCTCCCGGTCGCTGCCCGCGAAGATCAGCAGCAGCTGCAGCTCGGTGTCCGCGAGGGCGGCGCCGACCCCGCGCAGCATGTCGGAGAAGTACGGCTCGGCGAAGAACCGCGTCTCCGGCTCCGGCACCACCAGCGCGATGGCGTCGGTGCGGTTGGCGGCCAGGGCGCGGGCCGCGGTGTTCGGCACGTACCCCAGTTCGGCGACGGCGGCCTCGACGGCGGCACGGGTGGCGTCACTGACCCGGGGCGAGCCGTTGATCACCCGGGAGACCGTGCCCCGGCCGACACCGGCGCGCGCCGCCACCTCTTCGAGGGTGGGCCGGCCGCCGCTCCGGCCCCGCGCTCCGTGGCTTGCCATCGGGCCCCGCCTTCCGTCGTGTGTCTCCCCGGCCTGGAATCTAACAGCCCCGTAGGCGGGCGAAGCCGCTGCGTGACGGTCGTCGCGACGTCCCCCGGGGACCCGCGGCGCCCTCAACGGGGTCCCCGGCCGCTCCAGTTAACAGCCCGATAACTGAACGCTTCTCGCCGCGTCCGCTCCCTTGACACCCCCGTCCCGAGCCGGGACTCTTCAACACATCACTTGTGGGAGCGCTCCCACAGTACCTGACACATACACAACCCGCACGTTCCCCGCCCGAGCCGCAGCACGCAACAACGGGACCAACAACGCAGTTGGCCGGGGGGTCGGCACGTCAGGGCAACAGGAGGACGCAATGCGAGCACGTACCCTCCCCCACACTCGGCTGCGCTCGAGCGGGGGCAGGCCCGGGGTCCGCCGGGCCGTGACCGTCGCGGCCGTGGTGTCGCTCGGCGCCGGGCTGCTGGCCGGCTGCGCCGACGACGGCGGAGACGACGACTCCGGCTCCTCGTCGGGCAAGGGCAAGACCACGATCACCCTGGGCCTGTTCGGCACCATGGGCTTCAAGGAAGCCGGCCTGTACGCCGAGTACGAGAAGCAGAACCCCGGCATCAAGATCGCGGAGAACGTGATCGAGCGGAACGAGAACTACTACCCCGCGCTGCTCAACCACCTCACCACCAACAGCGGTCTGCAGGACGTCCAGGCCGTCGAGGTCGGCAACATCGCGGAGATCGTCGCCACCCAGGCGGACAAGCTGGAGGACCTCTCCAAGGCGCCGGGCGTGAAGAAGGCCGACTGGCTCGAGTGGAAGTGGGAGCAGGCCACCACCAAGGACGGCGCGACCATCGGTCTCGGCACCGACATCGGCCCGATGGCGATCTGCTACCGCAAGGACCTCTTCGAGAAGGCGGGCCTGCCCACCGACCGCGAGGAGGTCGGCAAGCTGTGGGCGGGCGACTGGGCGAAGCTGGTCGAGGTCGGCGAGGACTACAAGAAGAAGGCGCCCAAGGGCACCACCTTCATGGACTCCCCCGGCGGCCTGCTCAACGCCATCCTCAGCAGTGAGGAGGAGCGCTTCTACGACAAGTCCGGCGAGATCATCTACAAGACCAACCCGGCGGTGAAGAACGCCTTCGACCTGACCGCGAAGGCCGCCGAGGAGGGACTGGTCGGCGCCCAGACGCAGTTCCAGCCCGCCTGGGACCAGACGATCGCCAACAACAAGTTCGCCGCGATCTCCTGCCCGCCGTGGATGCTCGGCTACATCAAGGGCAAGTCGCAGCCCGACGCGGCCGGCAAGTGGGACGTCGCCGTGGCGCCCAAGTCCGGCAACTGGGGCGGCTCGTTCCTGACCGTGCCCAAGAGCGGCAAGAACGTCGACGAGGCCAAGAAGCTCGTCGCCTGGCTGACCGCGCCGGAGCAGCAGGCCAAGCTGTTCGAGGTGCAGGGCAGCTTCCCGAGCGCGCAGAGCGCCTACGACAGCCCGGCGGTCACCGGCGCCAAGAACGACATGACGGGTGACGCCCCCATCGGTGAGATCTTCGCCGAGGCCGCGAAGCAGATCCCGGTGCAGGTCATCGGCCCGAAGGACCAGATCATCGGCCAGGGCCTGGGTGACAACGGCGTGATCCTCGTGACCAAGGGCAAGTCCGCCGAGGAGGCCTGGGAGACGGCCACCAAGACCATCGACAACAACCTGGACAAGTGACCGGCATGGCCACCCGCTCCGACACCGCCGCGTCCCCCGTCAAGGGGGGCGCGGCCCCGGGCCGTCCGCGCAAGCGCAAGCCCTCCGCGCCGGTCGACAAGGAACAGCGGCGCCGCAACCGGCTCTCCCGGCGCTGGCAGCGCGACCAGCGCTGGAGCCCGTACGCGTTCGTCGCCCCGTTCTTCCTGCTGTTCGCCGCCTTCGGCCTGTTCCCGCTGATCTACACCGGCTGGGCCTCGCTGCACCAGGTGGAGCTGACCGCCCCCACCGACATGAACTGGGTGGGCCTGCGCAACTACACGCGGATCTTCGACGACGACTTCTTCTGGAACGCGGCGCAGAACACGCTGACCATCGGCATCATCTCCACCGTCCCGCAGCTGATGATGGCCATGGGCATCGCCCACATCCTCAACTACAAGCTGCGCGCCTCGACCTTCTACCGGGTCGCGATGCTCGCCCCGTACGCCACCTCGATCGCCGCCGCCTCCCTGGTGTTCGTGCTGCTCTTCGGGCGCGACTACGGCATGATCAACTGGGGCCTGGACCTCGTCGGGATCAACCCGGTGGACTGGCAGGGCGACAAGTGGCCCTCGCAGTTCGCCGTCTCCACGATCATCATCTGGCGCTGGACCGGCTACAACGCGCTGATCTACCTGGCGGCGATGCAGGCCATCCCGCAGGACCTGTACGAGTCGGCGGCGCTGGACGGCGCCAACCGGTGGCAGCAGTTCTTCCACGTGACGCTGCCCTCGCTGCGCCCGACGATCCTGTTCACGGTGGTCGTCTCCACGATCGGCGCCAGCCAGGTCTTCGGCGAGCCGCTGCTGTTCGACGCCAACAAGGGCGCGTCCGGCGGCGCGGAGCACCAGTTCCAGACGCTCGGCCTGTACCTCTACGAGCAGGGCTGGGTGAACCAGCACCTGGGCCGGGCCTCGGCGATCGCCTGGACGATGTTCGCGATCCTGATCGTCATCGGCATCATCAACTACGTCATCTCGCGCCGGCTGCGCGCCAGCAGTTAAGGAGGTGTGGCCGTGACGACGACTGTGACGCCCCCCGAGACCTCACCCGTGACGAAGGAGCAGAAGCGCTCGCGCCTGCCGAAGTCCGCCCGCGCGGGCGGCACGCTGCACGGCGGTCCGATCGCCTACGCGATCCTGGTCGTGTTCACCCTGGTGTCGCTGTTCCCCCTGGTGTGGACGGCGATCGCCGCCTCGCGGGACAACCAGCGGCTGGCGCAGACCCCGCCGCCGTTCTGGTTCGGCTCCAACCTGTTCAAGAACCTGGAGATCGCCTGGACCGAGGCCAACCTGGGCGAGGCGTTCCTCAACACCACGATCGTGGCGGGCATCTCGGCGGTGACCATCGTGGTGCTGTCGACGATCGCCGGGTTCGCCTTCGCCAAGCTGCGGTTCCGGGGCCGGGGCGCCATGATGCTGATCGTCATCGGCACGATGATGGTGCCGCCGCAGCTCAGCATCATCCCGCTGTACATGATGGTCGCCAAGCTGGACTGGACCGACCAGCTGCAGGCCGTCATCTTCCCGTCGCTGGTCAGCGCGTTCGGTGTGTTCTTCATGCGGCAGTACCTGATCCAGGCGCTGCCGGACGAGATCATCGAGGCGGCCCGGGTGGACGGCGCGAGCAGCTGGCGCGTGGTGTGGCACGTGGTGTTCCCGGCGGCACGGCCCGCGATGGCGGTGCTCGGCATGCTGATGTTCGTGCAGACGTGGAACGACTTCCTGTGGCCGTTCCTGGTGCTGACCCAGCACGGCAACCCGACCGTGCAGGTCGCCGTCGCGGCCCTCGGACGCGGCTACACCCCGGACCAGTCCCTGATCATGGCGGGTGCGCTGCTGGGCACCCTGCCGCTGCTGATCGTCTTCGCCATCTTCGGCAAGCAGATCGTGGGCGGCATCATGCAGGGCGCCGTGAAGGGCTGACGGGCCGGGCCGGGCTCGGCTCGGCTCGCGGGACGGCTCGGGGTTCCGGGCGGTGACTCGGCCCGGGGGTTCGGCTCGCGGTTCCGGACGGTGGTTCAGCCCAAGGTTCGGCTTCCGGTTCCGGACGGTGGTTCAGCCCAGGGTTCGGCTTCCGGTTCCGGCTGGCGGTGGGACTCACGTTCCGGCCGACGGGCTCGGGGCCGGGCGGCCCACCTCCGCGTCAGCCCTGGGCCTCCGCCCCGGTCCTCGCCTCGGCCTCGGCCTCCGCCCCGGTCCTCGCCTCGGCTTCGGCCTCGACCTCCACAAGTCCCCCTCCCCCTCCCTCCCTTCTACTTCCTCCTCTCCCTTCTACTTCCTCGCCCGTCTTCCGTCCTTCTCGTCCGCTGACTCGTCGGTCCTCCACGACCACCAATGGGAGCGCTTCCATGCCTGACTCCGCAACGCCGGTGACCCCGGCTGCCTTTCCTTCCGTCTTCCTCTGGGGCGCCGCGACCTCCGCGTACCAGATCGAGGGTGCGGTGCGCGAGGACGGACGAACCCCGTCCATCTGGGACACCTTCAGTCACACCCCGGGCCGGGTCGCCGGCGGTGACACCGGTGACGTCGCCGTCGACCACTACCACCGCTACCGCGAGGACGTCGCGCTGATGGCGGAGCTGGGGCTGACCGCCTACCGCTTCTCCGTCTCCTGGCCCCGGGTGCAGCCGACCGGGCGCGGTCCGGCCGTGCAGCGCGGGCTCGACTTCTACCGCCGGCTGGTCGACGAGCTGCTGGAGCACGACATCGCGCCGGCCGTCACCCTCTACCACTGGGACCTCCCCCAGGAGCTGGAGGACGCGGGCGGCTGGCCCGAGCGCGACACGGCCTACCGGTTCGCCGAGTACGCGCAGATCGTGGGCGAGGCGCTCGGTGACCGCGTCGAGCAGTGGATCACGCTCAACGAGCCGTGGTGCAGCGCCTTCCTAGGCTATGCCTCCGGTGTGCACGCGCCCGGCCGCACCGACGCCGCGGCCTCGCTGCGGGCCGCCCACCACCTCAACCTGGCGCACGGCCTGGGCACCAAGGCACTGCGCGCGGTGATGCCGGCCCGCAACTCGGTCGCGATCAGCCTCAACAGCGCCGCCGTCCGGCCGCTGACCCAGCAGCCCGCGGACCTGGCGGCGGCGCGCAGGATCGACGACCTGGCCAGCGGGATCTTCCACGGCCCGATCCTGCACGGCGCGTACCCGGAGACGCTGCTCGAGGAGACGTCCTCGCTCACCGACTGGTCCAGCATCGAGGACGGCGACCTCGACACGATCCACCAGCCGCTGGACGCGCTCTGCCTCAACTACTACACGCCCACCCTGGTGTCGGCGGCCGACCCGTCCTCGCCCGCCCCGCGCGCCGACGGACACGGCGCGAGCGAGCACTCGCCCTGGCCGGGCGTCGAGGACGTGACCTTCCACCAGCCGCCGGGCGAGCGCACGGACATGGGCTGGACCGTCGACCCGACCGGCCTGCACGAGCTGATCATGCGCTACACCCGGGAGGCTCCCGGCCTGCCGCTCTACATCAGCGAGAACGGTGCCGCCTACCCCGACAAGCCCGGGGCCGACGGCACGGTCCACGACCCGGAGCGGGTGGCCTACCTGCACGGCCACCTCTCGGCGGTCCACCGCGCCCTCGCCGACGGCGCGGACGTGCGGGGCTACTACCTGTGGTCGCTGCTCGACAACTTCGAGTGGGCGTACGGCTACGAGAAGCGCTTCGGGGCGGTGTACGTCGACTACGCGACGCTGCAGCGCACCCCGAAGTCCAGTGCCCTCTGGTACGGCCGGGCGGCCCGGACGGGTGTCCTCCCGGACCCGGAGCAGCTCTGACCACCCGGAAACGGGGGCACGCGGTCGCGGTGTGCTAGGGGAGCGCCGCGCCCCGTGTGCGTGCCCGCGGTCCGCCTTCCTGCCGGGCGGACCGCGGGCACGGGCTTCCTGCCGGGCGGACCGCGGGCACGGGTGTGCCGGGGCACGCGGAAAGGTGAGGAGAGACGGGCCCGTTGCCGCCGCCGGCGGCGGACCGGGCCACCCCTCCCCCGTCACTCCCTTCCCGGGCGCCTCACCGTCCCTTCGCGGCCGGTGCGGGTGAGCGGTTGAGGGAGGGCAGCAGGCGGCCGGGGCCCCGGCGGCGGACGCCTCCGCGGTGGCCTCGCCGCCGTGGGGCCGCGTCCCGGCCGTCGAGCTGGATCCAGACGCGCACCTCGGTGCCGCCGAGCACCGACGAGCCGATCCGCACGTCACCGCCGGTGGACTCCGCGAGGCGGCGCACGATGTCCAGGCCGAGCCCGGTGGAGCCGTCGGTGCCCGAGCCCCGGCCGCGGGCCATCGCCGCCTCGGGGTCGGGTATGCCGGGGCCCGCGTCGGAGACCAGCACGATCACGGCGTCCTCCCCGTTGTGCAGGTCGACGGCGAAGGCGGTGCCCTCCGCGGTGTGCCGGAAGACGTTGCCGAGCAGGGCGTCGAGGGCGGCGGCCAGGTCGGAGCGGGCGACGGGGATGCGCACCGGCCGGTCGGCCCCGGCGACGCGCCACTTGCGGCCCTCGTCCTCGGCGAGCGCGGACCAGAATCCCATCCGTTCCCGGACCACCTCGGCGGCGTCGCAGCCGGCGCCCGGTCCGGCCGCCGCGGTCTGCGGCTTGGCCTCCCGGGCGGTGCGGATGATGGTGTCCACCTCGCGTTCCAGCTGCTCGACCGCGGCGCGGGTCTGGTCGGCGGCCGGACCGTCGCCGAGGCTGGCGGCGTTGAGCCGCAGCACGGTCAGCGGGGTGCGCAGCCGGTGGGACAGGTCGGCTGCCAGTTCCCGCTCGTTGGCGAGGAGTTGGACGACCTGGTCGGCCATGGAGTTGAACGCGACGGCGGCCAGCCGCAGTTCGGTCGGCCCCTCCTCGGGGACACGTGCGCCCAGCTTGCCCTCCCCGAGTTCGTGCGCCCCTTCGACCAGCCGCTGCGCGGGCCGCACCATCCGGACGCCGAGCCGGTCGGCCACGGCCACCGAGCCGAGGATCAGGGCGACGCCGACGGCCGCGAGCACGGCCCAGGCGGTGGCCACGCCGTTGGTGACCTCCGACTCCGGGACATAGACCTCGACCACGGCGATCTCGCCGGAGCTGAGGGCGACCGGCTGGAGCAGCGCGACTCCCCCGTCCACCGTGGTCGTGGAGGCCCGGCCCATGTCCCGTACCGCGGCGATGTCCGCCCCGGCGGCGCGCTGCCGCCCGATGTGGAGCGCAGCCGCCTCCCCGTCGCCCTCCCCGTTGTCGCCGTCCCGGGCCTCGGCGTCGCCCTCGTCCTCGACCCGGCCTCCGCCGCCTCCCCCGCCTTCGCCGTCTCCTCCGCCGAGGGGGACGTGCACGGCCATCGCGGCGTCCGTGCCGGCGGAGGCGACGACGCGTTCGAGCTGTTCGCGGTCGGTGGTGATGGACAGGGCGGGAGCGACCGCGGCGGCCTCCCGCTCCGCCCGGGAGAAGGCCCGGTCGGCGGCGAGTTCCCGGATGACGAGGCCGAGGGGCACGGCGAAGGCGATGACGACCATCGCGGTCACCGCCAGCGACACCTTCACCAGGGCCCATCTCATCGGGGCGGCTCCGCTCCGTGGACGCCGCCCAACGCCCCTTCGGCGGCGGGCGGTTCGAGCTTCACGCCGACGCCCCGCAGGGTGTGCAGGTAGCGCGGCCGGGCCGCCGTCTCCCCCAGCTTGCGGCGCAGCCACGACAGGTGGACGTCGATGGTCTGGTCGTCGCCGTAGGACTGCTGCCACACCTCGGCGAGCAGTTCCTTGCGGGGCACGACGACCCCGGGCCGCCCCGCGAGGAAGGCGAGCAGGTCGAACTCGCGCCGGGTCAGGTCGAGGCGCACGCCGTCCAGTTCGGCCTGGCGGCGCAGCGGGTCGACGGTCAGGCCGCCGACCCGGATGACCGTGGAGGACGGCGCCTCACCGGCGGTGGACCGGGCTCTGCGCAGCACGGCGGCCATCCGGGCGGAGAGGTGTTCCACGGAGAAGGGCTTGGTGAGGTAGTCGTCCGCGCCGGCGTTCAACAGCCGCACGATCTCCGACTCGTCGTCCCGGGCGGTGGCGACGATGACCGGCACGTCCGTGATCCCGCGCAGCATCTTCAGTGCCTCGGAGCCGTCCAGATCGGGCAGTCCGAGGTCCAGGATGACCACGTCGAACCGGAAGTGGGCGACCTCGCGCAGCGCTTCCAGCGCCGTGCCCACACTGCGCACGAGGTGCGCGGCATCGGTCAGGTGCCGGATGAGCGCCGAGCGTACGAACTGGTCGTCCTCGACCACGAGAACACTTGCCATGGGCGGCACCGTACGCCATGCGAGCAGGCCCGGTACGGGCCTGTGGACAACTCCGGAACCGCCCCGCGGGCGGGACACCCGTGGGGCGCGTGGGGCAGTATGGGCCGACGATGCGCAGAGGACTCGTACACGTACTGGCTTGGCTGCTCGCCACGGGCGCGGCGGTCACGTTGTCGTGGTGGGGTGTCCACACGGTGATGGCGGGCACGGTCTACGACCCGCCGCGCGCCCTGCCCGTCGCGCCCGCGGGCTCCGCGGAGCAGGAGTCCGACCCGGTGTCGTCCTCCACCCGGCGACCGTCCGGCCCGCCGGCTCCGCGAACACCCGAGGCGGACGAAGCCGAGGGGGCCGACGGGGCCGACGGGACGAAGCCGTCGGCGACGCCGCGGGAGACCTCACGCCCCTCTTCGCCGCACCCCGACCGCACGACGCCGCCACCCCCGGCCGGCGACCCGGCGCCGGCCACCTCCGGCCAGGTCAGGGGCTACGACACCGACGGCGGCCGGGCGGTCTTCGATCTGGGCCCCGCCTCGGCGTCCCTGGTGTCGGCGACGCCCGGGCCCGGCTGGTCGATGCAGGTGTGGAAGACGGAGTCGTGGATCCGGGTGGAGTTCAGCTCGGGCGCGGACCGGGTGTCGGTGTTCTGCACCTGGCACGACGGCCCGCCGCGCGTGGAGATCGGCACGTACTGACCGCCCTCCGACCGCCGTCCGACCGCCCTCCGCCCGTCGTTCGACCGCCCTCCGACCGCCGTTCGGTCCCGTGCCCGCCCCCCATACGCCCCGTACCGCGCATGGCCCGCACGGCTCGTGGGCCGGTCAGCGGAACACGGACGGCGGCGGGGCGGGCGACGCGACGGCCGCGCGGTCGGTCACCACGGGAGCCCCGCCGGTGAAGTCCCTGAGTTCCCTGCCGTGCTGGACCCGGGCGGGGTGCGGGTCGGACGCGGCACGGCGGGTGAGTTCGGCGATCGGCAGCGGCGCGTCCGAGGCGACCAGGACGGCGTTGCCGAAGCGCCTGCCCCGCAGCACGGCCGGGTCGGCGATCAGCGCGACTTCGGCGAACCGGGAGGCGGCCGTGGCGATCTGGCCGCGCAGGTGGGCCAGCGGTGGTCCGTCGGCGAGGTTGACGGCGTAGGTCCCGCCGGGGGCGAGGGCGCGGCGGACCTCGTCGAGGAACTCGGCCGAGGTGAGGTGGGCGGGCGTGCGGGTCCCGCTGAACACGTCGGTGACGACGAGCCCGGCCCAGCCGTCGGGCACCTTGGCGAGCCCCTCCCGGGCGTCCGCCGAGCGCACCCGGATGCGGGCCCCGGGGGCGAGGGGCAGGTCCCGGCGCACCAGGCGGACGAGGGCGGCGTCCCGTTCGACGACCTGCTGGGTGGAGCGCGGCCGGGTGGCGGCGACGTAGCGGGCGAGGGTGAAGGCGCCGCCGCCGAGGTGCACGGCGTGCAGCGGCTTGCCGGGCGGCGCGGCGAGGTCGACGACGTGTCCGAAGCGGCGCTGGTACTCGAAGGAGAGGTGCTCCGGGTCGTCCAGGTCGACGTGCGACTGCGGGGCCCCGTCGATCAGCAGCGTCCAGGCCCTCGGCCGCTCACGGTCGGGGACGAGCCGGGCGAGCCCGCCGTCGACGCGCTCGCTGACCGCCTCACTCGCGGCCCGGGTCTGCCGCCGCTCCTGGTTCCTGGACCTCGCCATTCCGGCATTGTCCCAAGCGCCCGTCGCGGACGCCCGCCCGGTCCGCCGCCCGGCACCGGTCACCCCGCCCCGCCGTCCAGCACCGGTCCCCCGCCCAGCCCCCGGTCAGTCCGCCCCGCCGCCTAACGGCAGCTGTCCGCCGCCTCGATCAGGCGCTGGGCCTCGCCCAGGGCGGCCCGCAGCAGCGCCGGGTCCGTCGCGGGGTCCGTCGCCGGGTCGTCACCGGGCGGCAGCAGCCAGTCGGAGCCCTCCACCGGGGGGTCCGGCGCGAGCCGCAGTCCGCGGCCGTCCGTCCGCGTGCAGGTGCTGCCGGGGACGTCCCATCCCGCCGCCGTGCCCGGGGGCACCAGGAAGCCCAGCGTGCCGCCGCCGTCGTCGTGCAGCACCGGTCCCACCGCGTCCCGGGCGCCGCGGCGCAGGATGTCCACCGCCTCCAGGCCCTGCCGGGCCGGTACCGTCACCACGTCGCACGACGGGTCCGGCGCACTCACCGCGCCGCCCGCGCCGGGCGCCGTACCGAGCGGGTCCGGTCCTCTTCGAGGATCGCTGCTCCGGCTGGTCGCCATCCCACGCCTCCACCACACGAAATCCCTGTCGGACGAGCGGGTCGGGAGTCGGCGGTCTCCCGTTCCACGGGGTTCAACGCGCCACGCCGTCAACGGCAACGGCGGAAGTCGGCCGCAAAGGATGGCAGTTCATGGCGGATCGCGGATGAGATATCCGGTTTGTAGCCAAACCCTGCGTACCGGCTCCGTCACAGCAGGTACGTTCTTGCCCGCCGGAAACAGGACGGAACACCCACTCTTCCGCCCGGTGTCCGGCATGGTTCGACGGTTCGCAGAGAGGACCCGGCCATGGCGTCGTCATCGGTGCCCTCGTCCAACTCCGACCGGCCGGCACGGCCGAACCTCGTCTTCCGGCAACTGCGCGGAGCGCGCTCGCCGGGCGAGTTCGCCGCGGCGGTACGGCGTGCCGCCCACGAGATCGGCGAGCGCGTCAGCTGCGACGCGCGGTACGTGCACCGGGTCGAGACGGGCGAGATCCGCTGTCCCAACTACGCCTATGAACGGGTGTTCCTGCACATGTTCCCCGGCCGCACGCTGACCGATCTGGGCTTCGCGCCCCGATCGTCGGTGCGCGGTCGCGGGGCCCGGCAGGGGGAGTGCGGGGACCCGTCCCCGACGGCGCTCCTCGCGGGCCCGGCGGACGCCACGAGTGACACCGGTGAGACCGGCGGGGCCCCGGATCCGTATACGGAGCCGCGGGACCCGTACGACACGCACGACAACTACGAGGAGAGCGACGTGCTGCGTCGCGCATTCATGACCGGCGGCGGCGCCACGGTGGCCGCCGCCTCGCTGGGCCCTCTCGGCTTCGCCCGGGACGCCTCGGCGGCACAGCGCTCCGTGCGCCGCGCCGGGGCCAGTGACGCGGGTGCCCTGGAGGAGGCCGTCCGCAGGATCCGCCTGCTCGACGACCGGCACGGGGCGGACGGCCTCTACCGGCGGGCCGCGGCACCGCTGCGCGCCGCCTACGCCCTGCTCGACGCCGGTACGTCCCGGCAGCGGACGGCCGAGCGGCTGTACTCGGGCGCCGGCGAACTCGCCATCTCGGTCGGCTGGCTGGCGCACGACTCCGGCCGCTTCGACGACGCGCGCTCGCACTACGCGGAGGCGCTGGCGACCGCCCGGGTCACCGGCGACGCGGGGCTGGAGGCCCACGCGTTCTGCAACACGGCGTTCCTCGCCCGGGACGCGGGCCGGCCCCGGGAGGCGGTCCGCGCGGCGCAGGCGGCGCAACGGGCCGCCCGCCCGCTCGGCTCGCCGCGGCTGATGTCGCTGCTCGCGCTGCGCGAGGCGGGCGGCTGGGCCGGACTGGCCGACCGCGCGGGCTGCGAGCAGGCGCTGGCCCGCGCCCAGGCGTACTTCGAGCGCGGTCCCTCGGAGGCCGACCCGGAGTGGATGACCTTCTACGGCGAGGCGGAACTGGAGGGCCTGGAGGCGCAGTGCTGGTCGATGCTGGGCGACTGGCCGCGCGCCGCCCGGCACGCCCGCCGGGCGGCGGAGCTGCAGGATCCGCACTTCACCCGCAACATCGCGCTCTACACGGCGGAACTCGCGGACGACCTGGCCCGCGGCGGACGCCCCGACGAGGCGGCCACGGCCGGGATGCGCGTGCTGGACCTGCTGAACGAGGTGCAGTCGTCGCGGGTGCAGAGCATGCTGGCCGGCACGGCGCGCGTGCTGCTCCCGCACCGCCGCGCCTCGGGCGTCTCGGCCTTCCTGGACCGCCACGCCTCCCTGCCGCGCGGGGTGTGACAGGGGCCGGCCCACACGTCGCACCCACCCTGACGGACTTTCCCACGGGTGCCTCCGCCACGGACGCCGACACCGTCGCGGAACACCGGGACCCGGTCCACCCGGTCCTGCCAGGGATGCGGGCACCGGTTCCCTCCGCGCCCCGGCCCGTGTGGTCGGGGCGCGGGGACGCCGGCCCGGCAGGGGGTACCGGGCGGCTCCGCGAGGGTTTCCGGCCGGTACCGGGCGGCCCCGCGACGGTTTCCGGCGGTTCCCGAGCGGGGCCCCGCCCCGGCCCGGCCCGGCCCGGCCTCAGGCCACCAGATGCCCCTGGTCGTTCCAGCTCTCCACGGCCGGTTCGCCGTAGGCCCAGCCCAGGACGGACAGGGACGTCGGGTTGAGCCGGATGCGGGCCGCGAACTCCAGGGGCAGCCCGAGCCAGCGCGCGCCGATCGAGCGCAGGATGTGGCCGTGGGCGAAGACCATGACGTCGCGGTCCGCGGACCGGGCCCAGGCCACCACCTCGTCCGCGCGGGCGGTCACCTCCGCCAGGCTCTCCCCGCCCTCGGGGACACCGTCGCGCCAGATGAGCCAGCCGGGGCGCCGCGCCTGTATCTCGCTCGGCGTGAGCCCCTCGTAGGGGCCGTAGTCCCACTCCATGAGCGTGTCCCAGGTCTCGGCGCGCTCCGCGAACCCGGCCAGTTCGCACGTCTCCCGCGCGCGGCACAGCGGGCTGGTGCGCACCTCCACGCCGGGCAGCCCGTCGTACGGGGCGCGGCGCAGGCGTTCGCCGAGCAGCTCGGCGCCCCGCCGTCCCTCGTCCAGGAGCGGCACGTCGGTCCGCCCGGTGTGCTTTCCGGACAGCGACCAGGCGGTCTGTCCGTGCCGGGCCAGCAGAATGCGGGGTGCCATGGGGGAGACCTTCCGGTGAAACGCAGGTGGATCCCGCCCATCATCGCGCACCCCGGCCGAGGGCAACCCCGGGCCCGATCTCCGCGTCTATCAGGGCCGAGGGCGCCTCACGGGGGGCGTGGGCCCACGCCGTAGAGTGGCTGACCGCCGTTGGCGTGAGCGAGGACGAAGGGGGAGGCGAGCGGATGCCGCACAGCGAGAAACCGGGCATGGAGGGGGCCCCGGTGACCCGGCTGCGCTGGTGGACCGAGCTGCCGCTGATCGTCCTGGTGTACGTCTGCTACTCGCTGGGACGCCTGGTCGTCCGGGGCGACGTCTCGGACGCCGTGGACCACGGCCTGGCGATCCTGCGCATCGAGAAGGCGCTGTACCTGAACGCGGAGAGCCCGCTGAACCGCTGGTTCACCGAGGAGCCCTGGCTGGGGATACCCGCCGACTTCTGGTACGCCTCCCTGCACTACCTGGTCACCCCCGCCGTCCTGGTCTGGCTGTTCCGGTCCCGCGCGGTGCACTACCGGGCGGCCCGCACCTGGCTGATGGTGTCCACGTTCATCGGGCTGATCGGCTTCACCCTGCTGCCCACCTGCCCGCCCCGGCTGCTCGACGCGAGCCACGGGTTCGTCGACACGATGGCCCACTACAGCTCCTGGGGCTGGTGGGGCGGCGAGGCCAGCGCCCCGCGCGGCCTGGGCGGCATGACGAACCAGTACGCGGCGATGCCGAGCCTGCACGTGGGCTGGGCGCTGTGGTGCGGTGTGATCCTCTGGCGGCACGGGCGGACGCGCGCCACGAGGACGTTCGCCGTGATCTATCCGCTGGTCACCACGATCGTGGTGATGGGCACCGCCAACCACTACCTCCTGGACGCCGTCGCGGGCGCCGCCGTGATGGGCGCCGGACTGCTGCTGGCCGCGCCCGCGATGCGGTACGCGGACCGGGTCAAGGCCCGGCTCCTGCCGCGCCTCGTCCTGCCCGCCGCGGTCGCCGTCCGCACCGGTCCGGTCGCCGGTCCCGCCCCCGTTTCCGCCGCCGGTTCCGCGAATGTCAGTGACGGATGCCAGACTTCCGCGGGTGAGCGAATTCCACGGCAGCGGCACCACGAGCCGCGGTACGGGCCCGGAGCCGAACCGAGTGCCGCCCCCGCGGACACAGGGGAAGGCGCTCCGGCACCGGCTCGCTGAGCTGCGCGGCGGCCCGCAGGTGCCGCCCAAGGCGCTGGACGCGCGCGCCCTGGCCGCCCTGGCCGCCAACCCGGGCTGCGGCCGGCGCGCGATCCTCGACGGCGCCGGCGTGGACAAGGCGGCGCTGGCCCGGGCTCTGGGCGCCCCGTCGGCCTTCGGGCAGTCCCAGTTCGCGCTCGTGCGGGGCAACGCCTTCGAGGCCAAGGTCAAGGGCGACGGCGGTACGGAACTGCTGCGCCTGGCACACGAGCACCTGGACCGCGCCGCCGAACCGCCCACCGGGGCCCTGGTGCCCGACCTGACCGCGGCCGGTCCCTCGGGCCGCACGGCCCGTACGGAGCTGGCGCTGCGCGAGGCCGCCGGCTCCCCCGGTTCCTGGACCCTGCTGGACCACCCGATGCTGGCCCTCGACGTCGCGGGGTCGGTCGCCTTCCTGGAGCCGGACGCGGTGATCGTGCACCCGGACGGCAGCTGGACGGTCGTGGAGATCAAGTCGTTCCCCCTGCTGGACGGCGCCGCCGACCCCGCGAAGGTCGGCGCGGCGGCCCGGCAGGCCGCGGTGTACGTGCTGGCGCTGGAGGAGGTGGCCGCGCGGCTCGACCCGGCCCCCCGGGTGCGGCACCGGATCCTGCTGGTCTGCCCCAAGGACTTCTCCAACCTGCCCACCGCCTCCGCCGTGGACGTGCGCAAGCAGCGCGCGGTGACCGCCCGCCAGCTGGCCCGGCTCACCCGCGTCGAGGACATCGCCGCAGCCCTTCCCGAGGGCGTCAGCTTCTCGCCGGAGCTGCCCGCCGAGGAGCTGACCGCGGCGGTGGAGGCGGTCCCGGCGACGTACGCGCCGGAGTGCCTGTCCTCCTGCGAGCTGGCGTTCCACTGCCGGGACCGGTCCCGCGGGGCCGGCGCGGTCACCTCCCTGGGCCGCCCGGTCCGGGCGGAGCTGGGCGGCCTGACGACCGTGGAGGACGTGCTGGCCGCGGCCCGCGGCGAGGCGGGCGACGCCGACGACCCGGCGGTGGCCGCGCTGCGCCGGGCGGCGGCCCTGCGCGCCGAGGCCCTGGACGCGGCCCGCCGGGAGGTCGCCCCGTGTCCCTGATCACCACCCTGGCCCGCCTCGAGGCGGTGGGCACCGGCCGCGCCCAGCCCGCCGCGACCGTCCGGCACCGGCACCTGTCCGACCGTCCGCTGGTGTTCGTGCCGCTCACCACCGCCGGTGAGGCCGGGGCGCCGCTCGGCGCGCTCGTCGGCACCGACCGGGACGCGCCCCGGCTGCTGGTGGTGCCGCAGCCGCGCGACCGGGACCAGCGGTTCGCGTTCCTCGCCGACCTCGCCGACGTGGTGCTCCCCTACGTGGACGCGTACGCGGACGGGGTGGAGGCCGCGGAGCGTTCCGAGACCGACCCGGAGACCGCCAAGCGGGTCAAGGTCGAGGTGGAGCTGTGCGCGGACGCGCCCCAGCTGATCGTGCCCAGCCGGGCCGGCATCGACCTGGTGCGCCTCCTGGGCCGCTCCACCCGGTTCCGGCGCACGGCGGAGCAGGACCCGGAGGCGCCGTTCCCGGCGCCGCCCCGCGTACCGCTGCTCGGGCGGTGGCTGACCCACTTCGGGGAGCGGGCGCGGGTGCCCGGCTCGTCGCTGCTGCTCGCCCTGACCGACGTGCTGTCCCGGCACTGGGCGACCGGCCAGTCCACCCTGGAGGACCAGCACCTGGGCGCGCTGCTCGCCTGGATCGACCCGCCCGAGGGCCGCTCGGGCGCCGAGGCCGCCGAGGAGGCGGAGCTCGCCCGCGACGACCGCGGGCAGCTGCTGCATCCGCCGGCCGGCCCGGCGACCGATCCGGCCTTCGACAACAAGCTGCTCGCCCCGGCCATCGAACGCTACGACCGCGCCCGCACCGCCCTGGCGGCGGCCAGGGACGGCCTGGAGGCCGACGCCCGCCTCGGTGACCTGACGGCGGCCGAGCAGCGCATCCGCGACCTGGTCGAGAGCCGCACGCGCCCCACCTGGGACGCGGTGTGGCGGGGCCTGGACCTGCTGCGGTCGCTGCCCGAGGGCGCCCACGTCGAGGAGCGCTGGACGCGCGACCGGTGGTCCTTCACCGGGCACCGGGACCGCGTGGCGGCCGGCGAACCGCCCCAGCCGCGCCGCGACGACGCGGTCACCGCCGCCAACAAGCTGGCCACCCGCGAGCGCGAACAGGCCCGGCTGCAGGCGCAGGAGGCCCTGGACGACCCGCTGGAGATGGCGGCCCGCCGGCTGTCCGGGGAGGCGTTCGCCGGGGAGGTCACGGACGTGGTGATGGCGTACAGCGAGAGCAAGCGCCCAAGCCCGCGCCCCCTGGTCACCGTCCGCACCGACGACCGGCCGCACCTCGCCGAGCGGGCCCGGGTGTACCGCTCGCTGGACGGCAAGCCGCAGTCCGCGGAGTTCGTGGCGGCCGAGGAGGACGGGGCGCTGCTGGTGCTGCGGATCATGGACCGGATGGGCCGCGGCAAGGAACCCGCCCCGGGGTCCGTGCCGGAGAAGGGCGACCGGCTCTGCTTCACGCTGTTCGAGCACGAGCCGCGCGGCGGGGCCACGCTGCCCGACCCGGAGGAGACCCCCTGGACGCACGGCGGGCCGCCCGGCCAGGAGCGCGCGCCGGAGCCCGCCGACCCGGTGACCGAGGAGGACGTGCTGTGACCGCCCCCGCCGAGGAGACGGTGTTCCACCCCGGCGCGGAGGCCACCCGCGCCACCGAAGCGATCCTCCACGACACCCTGCACGGCACCGCGCGCGGCGTCGTCGTGGACTCCCCGCCCGGCGCCGGCAAGTCCACCCTGGTGGTGCGGGCCGCGCTGGAACTGGCCGCCGCCGGCCGCCCCCTGATGGTGGTCGCGCAGACGAACGCCCAGGTCGACGACCTCGTCCTCCGCCTCGCCGAGAAGGACCCGGACCTGCCGGTGGGCCGCCTGCACAGCAGCGACACCGACCCGTACGACAAGGCCCTCGACGCCCTGGACAACGTGCGGACCTCGGCGAAGGCGGCCGACCTGGCCGGCCTCGACGTGGTGATCTCCACGGCCGCCAAGTGGGCGCACGTCAAGGGCGTCGAGCCGTGGGGGCACGCGATCGTCGACGAGGCGTACCAGATGCGCTCGGACGCCCTGCTCGCGGTGGCCAACCTGTTCGAGCGGGCGCTGTTCGTGGGCGACCCGGGCCAGCTCGACCCGTTCTCCATCGTGGGCGGCGAGCAGTGGGCGGGCCTGTCGTACGACCCGTCGGCGTCGGCGGTCACCACGCTCCTCGCACACAACCCCGACCTCCCCCAGCACCGCCTCCCGGTCTCCTGGCGCCTCCCCGCCTCCGCCGCCCCGCTGGTCTCGGACGCCTTCTACCCCTACACCCCGTTCCGCTCCGGCACCGGCCACGGCGACCGCGCCCTCGCCTTCGCCGTCCCGTCCGACGGTTCGGGCCCGGACCGGGTGATCGACGAGGCGGCCGCGTCCGGCTGGGGCCTGCTGGAGCTCCCCGCCCGCCACACCCCGCGCACCGACCCGGAGGCGGTGCGGGCCGTCGCCCTGGTGGTCCGCCGCCTCCTGGACCGCGAGGGCGCGGCCACCTCCGAACGCTCCCCGGAACCCGCCCCGTTGACCGCCGACCGCATCGCCGTGGGCACCGCCCACCGCGACCAGGCGGCGGCCGTCCGGTCGGCGCTGGCCGCCCTCGGCGTCCGGGACGTCGTCGTCGACACCGCCAACCGCCTCCAGGGCCGCGAGTACGACGTCACCGTCGTACTCCACCCGCTCTCCGGCCGCCCCGACGCCACCGCCTTCCACCTGGAGACCGGCCGCCTCTGCGTCCTCGCCTCCCGTCACCGGCACGCCTGCATCGTCGTCTGCCGCGAGGGCGTGGACGACCTGCTCGACGCCTACCCGTCCACGGAACCGGTCCAGCTGGGAACGCTGGTCAAATTCCCCGACGGCTGGGAGGCCAACCACGCGATCCTGGCCCACCTGCGGGAACACCGGGTGGGGTGGCGGGGGTGAACACCGGGGCGAGCTGTGGCCCCGACGCCCTCTTGCGGTGGCGCGGGACAATGGACGGTGGCCCGCTTGCCCAGGGGTGTCCCCGTTCGCGGGGAGGAACGACCGCGACGACGTACGAGAAGGAGACGCACATGGCGGAGCCCAGGCCGCGTCAGGACCCACCGCGGCTACGCCCCGCGCCCCTGCTGTTCGAGCCGGCGGCGTCGGCCGCCGATCCGGAGCACTTCTTCGACCTGGAGTCGATCGACGACCCGCGCGCCCTGCTGGAGCGCGCGACGGAGCTGACGCTGGCCTTCCGGGCGGCGGCGGACCGGGCCGTGGAGTTCCAGGCACTGGCGGCGGCCCAGCTGGCCGACCCCCGGCGCTTCGACCGGCTGACGACGGCCGACATCGCGGAGCGCGCCCAGTGGACCGAGGACTACGCGAAGAAGATGGTCGAGTTCGGGCGTGACCTGCTGCGGGCCGGAGAGGGCCCGGGGGCCGTCGACACCCTGTGACCGGCCCGTGCGGCACGCAGGACGCCACCGTCCCGGCTGGAGGCGGCCGGCCACTGAGCCGCACCGGGATGACAAGACGGAAGGGCCGGATGGGGCCGGATCGGGTCGGCCCGGGCCGGCCCGAATCGGTCCGCGCTGGTCCGAGCTGGTCGGGTCGGTCTGGGCCGACCGGAGTCGGGCCGGTCCGAGCCGATCGGGGTGGCTCGAACAGGCGTGGCATATGCCAGGTGCGCAAGATACCCCGCCGCCCGGCGCGGTGTCCGCGTTTCCGGCAACTCTGGAGAACCGTTCCCGCACAGCGGGTAGACCTGGTGTCCATGAGCAGGACACGCAAGGTCACCGACGTCAGCGGCATCACCCCGGACGGTGCCGCCTGGCTCGCCTCGGCGGGGGCGTATCCGCGCAGCACGCTCGCCCTGTGGGAGGAGCGTCCGGAGGCCCCGCTGGTCCTGCCCTGCGGTGCCGTCTTCGACGTGGTGAGCGCGCCCGCCCTGTTCGGCCGGCGGATGCTGGACCGGATGTGGGACGAGGGGCCGGGGTCGGGGCCGGTCGCGCAGTACCGGGGGCGGATCCAGCTGTTCGCCGCGCCCGGCACCGCCCAGCGGCTGCCGGCGCTGCTGGAGTGGGAGGAGTGGGGCACGCCCGGCGCGGGGCACGTCCCCGACGTCGGCCGGGCCCCCGAGGCGCCCCGGACCTCCGCCGCGCACCCGTCGCCCGGCAGGCCCGCCCGGGATCTCGGCAAGGGCGGCCGGGCCGGGGCGGTGCCGCCGCTGCTGTGTCACGGGACGGGGGACGCGGTGACCGTGCCGCCCGCCGCGGGAGGCGCCGCGCAGGGGGGTCACCGGGCGCGCTGGCTGGTGGCCCCCGACACACGTCATCCCTGGTTACCGGGGCCGGAAGTGCTGCTCTGGGCGGCCGTCCGGGCGGCCCGCGCGGCCGTGCGGATATCGATTTTTCCTCCCG
This sequence comes from Streptomyces sp. 3-6, assembly GCF_056323165.1. Classification (NCBI taxonomy): domain Bacteria; kingdom Bacillati; phylum Actinomycetota; class Actinomycetes; order Kitasatosporales; family Streptomycetaceae; genus Streptomyces; species Streptomyces sp. 3-6. The sequence goes on along the minus strand of NZ_JBWHZP010000009.1, from coordinate 181,988 downwards.
CCGAACAGGATGCTAATGTCTACGACGTCAGCAGGCGCCGCTAGCTCAGTTGGTTAGAGCAGCTGACTCTTAATCAGCGGGTCCGGGGTTCGAGTCCCTGGCGGCGCACGACATGGAGAGGTCCCCTGCGGGAAGCAGGGGGCCTCTCCATTTGCTTGTCGCCCTCGGTCCGGCGCCCGGCGACCGGAGACGGGAGGCCGGAGGCCGAAGACCCGGGTCGGGGCTCTCCCGTCAGGGCGCCCGTCAGGTGGTCTTCCGTGGGGGTGTCGCCAGGGTGATGCGGACCGTCCAGGCCCCCGACGCGGTCCGCCCCTCGACCTCCACCCGGACGTTCTCCCCCGGCACCGTGAAGCTCTCGCCGACGGCGACCGGGGCGTCCGCGAGGGGCGGGTACACCGATTCGGCCGCGCAGGCCTCGGTGTGCGGGTGGGCGTCGATCACCTCGACGGGGCCGCCGCCCGAGCGGGTGGCGCTGCGCACCCGGTAGACCAGCACCCCCGGCCGGCAGGCCGCCGCGTCGTTGCCCAGGCGGTCGCGCACCTCGAAGGCGAGGACGCTGTCGGGCCCGGTGCGCACGACCGCCAGCTTGGTGCCGCGGCCCAGACCGAAGGCCGGGGCGCCGGCCGCTCCCACCGCCTGCACCCCCGGGCCGGCGCCCAGCGGCTCCAGGGTCAGCCGCACCGGCTCCGTACCCCGCACGCACCGCACCTGCCGGGGCTCCAGCCAGCCCAGTTTCCACTTGTGCCAGCCGAACAGGTCGGGCGCGAGAGCGAACTGACTGCCCATCAGGTCCCAGTCGCCCACGTAGGTGTCCCAGTCGCCCTTGCCGTCGACGGGGCGGTTGTAGAGGTCGGGCAGGTCGAAGACGTGACCGGTCTCGTGGGCGAGGACCAGCCGGTCCGGGGGGTGGTTCTCGAACACGGTGACGACGCGGCGGATGTCGGTGCCGTCGGCGCGCAGCGGGGTGTCCAGGTTGACGACCTTGGTGGCGTCGGAGTCCACGCCGGGCGCGTCCGGGTCGGCGACGAGGTACACGATGTCGTACCGCGAGAAGTCGACCTCGGGGTCGGCCGCGGCGAGCGCGTCCCGCAGGTAGGCGGCCCGGTGGGCGAGGGTCCAGTCGCGCTGCACGGCGTACGCGGTGGACGGCTTCGGCATCCGGATCCAGTGCTTCAGGGCGTGCGGGCGCAGCGTGAACCTGCCGTAGGAGGACCGCTCGAAGAACTCGGTGGTGGCCGGGAAGTGGTCGGCGGTGAGGTCGGCGGGCGTGGTCAGGGGGTGGGAGTCCGGGAAGGACAGGAAGACCATCACCGCGTCGAGCCGTCGGGTGGGGCGGGGGTAGGCGGCGTTCCAGGTGTCCAGGCCCTCGGAGTGGTGGGCGTCGGTGCGGGTCAGCGCGCAGGGCGCCGGGGAGAAGGGCTCGGCCGCCGAGGGGGCGGAGAGGGTCGAGGTCGCGGCGAGGGCCGACATGGTGGTGAACACCGCTGCCGTGCTGCGCAGTCGGGGCCGTACCCCCGATCGGCCCAGCGCCCGGAGTGCCTCACGACCGAGTCCTCGCAGCGGGAGCCGACGCGGCACGGGAGACCTCCGGGAGACGGTTCACGGGACACCGCACCCAGCCTGTGGGGGTTTGTCGTACTACGCCCTGTTCGGCTGCACCGGACGGGTGAGCGAGCGCCGCTGTGCGCGCCCGAGCGACACCCCCGGCGTGTTCACGGAACGTCACAACCGGTCGATGGGCTCCGGAAGGCCGCCACCTGCGAGCAGAAACGATCTGGCAGAGATGCGGACCATGCCCGAGACTGAACACCGGCTGGAAGGGTCTGGCGCCGAGCTCTATGATCGGCACACTTTCTGAGACTTCCTGAGAGTTTCCTGCACGAACGGCAATCGAGTGCACGGCGGGAGCGAGCGGTGAGCGGAACCTCCGAAGGACCGGCGTCCGCAGTTGGTCTGGACCGTCCGAGCGTCACGGAGAGTGAGATCGTGGCGTCCACCCGTACCGGCCCCTCCCCGACGACCGCGCCCGCCGCCGACCGGGCCCCCGCCCCTTCCCCGACGACCGCACCCGCCCCCTCCGGTGCGGCCCCCGCCCCCTCCGGTGCGGCCCCCGCCCCCTCGGTCTCCCCCGGCGGCCGGCCGTCGCCCCCGGCGTTCCCGCGCTCCTCCTCGTCCCCCTCCGTGCCGTCCTACCGCTCGGTCTTCACCGCCGCGCCGTTGGCGATGGCGGTGGTGGACCGCGAGGGCACGGTGGTCGGCGTCAACGCGACCCTCGCCGCCCTGCTGGACAGCACCCCGGACGCGTTGGCCGGCGCGGTCGCCGCCGATCTGGTGGACCTCTCCTCCGACGCCCACACCTGGCACGCCTACCTCGAGGTCCTGCGCGGGCGCCGCCCGGAGCTGAGCTGTGCCCGCCGGCTCAAGCATCCGTCGGCCGGGGCCCTGTGGGTGCAGGTGACCGTCACCCAGCTGCCGCCCGGTGAGGACGGCGCCGACGGCGTGCTGCTGGCCATCGCCGACATCAGCGCCCGCCGCGAACTCCAGGAGCGGCTGCGCCACCTGGAGATGCACGACCCGGTGACCCGGCTGCCCAACCGCACCCTGTTCTTCGAGCGGCTGACGGCCGCCCTGGAGGAGGACTCCTCCGCGCACGGCGGCAGCGGCCGGATCGGCCTGTGCTACCTGGACCTGGACGGCTTCAAGGCCATCAACGACACCCTCGGCCACCGCATCGGCGACCGGCTGCTGACCGCCGTCGCCGAACGCCTCACGCGCTGCGCCGAGGAGGCGGGCCGCACGCGGACGGCCACCCCGCTGGTGGCGCGGCTCGGCGGCGACGAGTTCGCCGTCCTGGTGGAGGACTCCACCGGCACCGAACAGCTCGCCGAACTGGCCGAGTCGGTGCTCGCCTCGGTCCAGGAGCCCTTCGACCTCGGTGGGCGGCGGCTGTCGGTCTCCGCGTCCATCGGGGTGGTCGAGCGGCACGCCGCCGGAACCACGCCCACCGCCCTGATGCAGGCCGCCGACACGACGCTGTACTGGGCGAAGGCCGACGGCAAGTCCCGCTGGACCCTCTTCGACCCGGAGCGCAACGCCCACCGCATGACCCGGCAGGCCCTCGCCTCCACGCTCCGTCCGGCCATCGAGCGGGGCGAGTTCGCGCTGGAGTACCAGCCGCTCGTCGGCATGGAGGACGACCGGCTGCACGGGGTCGAGGCCCTGATCCGCTGGCACCACCCGCAGTTCGGCACGCTGACGCCGAATCGGTTCATCCACCTGGCGGAGGAGGACGGCTCGATCGTGCCGCTCGGCCGCTGGGTGCTGCGCACCGCCTGCGAACAGGCCCGCCGCTGGCAGGTGGAGCATCCCGACGACCCGCCGATCTTCGTCAGCGTCAACGTGGCGGTCCGCCAGGTCTGGGACTCCGACCTGGTGGCCGACGTCGCCGAGACCCTCGACGAGACGGGCCTCGCCCCGCACCTGCTGCAACTGGAGCTGACCGAGTCGGCGGTGATGGGGTCCTCCGGCCGCCCGCTCCAGGCGCTGAAGGCGCTCAGCGACATGGGGGTGCGGATCGCCATCGACGACTTCGGCACCGGCTACTCCAACCTGGCCTACCTCAGCAGGCTGCCGGTGTCGGTGCTGAAGCTGGACGGCTCCTTCGTCCGGGGCTTCCAGTACGAGGGGCGGGCCGCCGCCCCGCCCAACCCGGCGGACGAGGTCATCGTCGAGGCGATGGTGCAGCTCGCCCACCGGCTGGGCCTGACCGTCACCGCCGAGTGCGTGGAGACCTCGGCGCAGGCGACCCGGCTGCGCCGGATCGGGTGCGACACCGGGCAGGGCTGGCTGTACTCGCGCCCGGTGTCCCCGGACCGCATCTCCGAGCTGCTGGCGACCACGCCCGGGGTCCGGGCGGACGCCGCGGTCAACCCGTAGGCGCCGGCGGGGCGGTCAACCCGTGGGCGTGGGCGCCGCGGTCACCCCGTGGACGCCGGCGAGGCGGTTCACCCGTGATCCTCGGCCCCGCGGTCAACCCGTGGGCCTCGGCCCCGCGGTCACGGCGTGGGCGTCGGTGACGTCGGTGACGTCGGTGACGTCGGTGACGTCGGTGACGTGGGCAACGCGTAGGCGTCGGCGATGAGTTCGTAGGAGCGCAGGCGTACGTCCAGGCCGTGCGTGTTCGCGGTGATCATCAACTCGTCGGCCCCGGTGCGCTTCTGCAGGTCGTCGAGGCCGGCGCGGACCTCGTCCGGGGTGCCGAAGACGACGTTGGCGTTCCAGGAGTCGACGAAGTCCCGCTCCGTCGGGCTGAAGGGGTGCGCCTCGGCCTCCTCCGGGGTGGGGACGAGTCCGGGACGACCGGTGCGCAGCCGCACCATGTTCAGCGCGGCGGCCAGCACCTGGCGGCGGGCCTCCTTCTCGTCCTCGGTCGCGAGCGCGGAGACACCGATGAGCGCGTAGGGCGCGTCGAGCACCTCGCTGGGGCGGAAGGAATCGCGGTACAGGTCCAGCGCCGGGATCGTGTTCTGCGCGGAGAAGTGGTGGGCGAAGGCGAAGGGCAGGCCCAGCATGCCCGCCAGCCGGGCGCTGAAGCCGGAGGAACCGAGCAGCCAGATCGGGGGCCGGTGCGGGGACTGCACCCCGCCGGGCGAGGTGGCCTGCACCGGGCCGGGCACGGCGTGGATGCGCCGGTAGGGGTGGCCGTCGGGGAAGTCGTCGTCCAGGAACCGGGTCAGCTCGGCGAGCTGCTGGGGGAACTCGTCGGCGCCCTCGTGGAGCCGGTCGGTGCGGCGCAGGGCGGCGGCGGTGGCGCCGTCGGTGCCGGGGGCACGGCCGAGCCCGAGGTCGATCCGTCCCGGCGCCATGGCCTCCAGCGTGCCGAACTGCTCGGCGATGACGAGCGGCGCGTGGTTGGGCAGCATCACGCCGCCCGAGCCGAGGCGGATGCGGGTGGTGTGGGCGGCCAGGTGGGCCAGGATCACGGCCGGTGAGGAGGACGCCACCCCCGGCATGGAGTGGTGCTCGGCGACCCAGTGGCGGTGGAAACCGCGGGACTCCGCGAGCCGGGCCAGCTCGACACTGGTGCGCAGGGCGTCGGTGGCGGTGCTCCCGGCGCCCACGGTGACCAGGTCCAGGACGGAGAGGGGGACGGGGGCGCTCCCCCGCGCCGTGCCGCGGATCTCGTCGGCTGCGGTGTCGTCTGCGGCCACGGTGGGGTGCCTCCTGTGTGCTCGGCCTTGCGGTTCGCCGGGTACCGGCAGGCAGCTGCCGGTACCGCTGCGCGGGTGCAGCGGAAGGGCGCACGCGTGCGGTGCGGCGCCTTCAGGGCAGAACAGGGGACTGTCCCCGGTTATTCCCGGGTGGCCGGGGTGGCCCTGGCGTCCCCGATGGCTGGGGTGCCGGGATGGCCGCCGGGGTGGTCGCCGCCGGGCATCCGTGACCACCTCCGCCCACCGGACTGGCCGGCGCGTGAGGGCGGTCGGCTGCCCTCCCGTCCTTGACCTCGACCTGGCTTGAGCTCCTAGCGTCGTGACCGGTTCCGCAGCGACGGTCCGCGCTCTCCGCACGGATCTCCGCACGGGCCCTCACCCGACCCGGTCCGACCCGGTCGGGTCCGGTCGGGTCCGGACGGGTCCGGCCCTGGCACCCGGCCACACGCCCCGCCCCACCCGACCCGACCCGACCCCCGGAGGTTCCCGATGACACCCCTCTACCGCGTGGACAAGTTCGCCGTGCCCGAGGCCGCCCGCGAGGAGTTCTGGCGGCATGTGCGCCGCACGCACGCGCTGCTGCGGGAGCAGCCCGGTTTCCTGGACGACGTGCTGCTGGAGCAGCGGTCGGGGCCCGGCCGGTTCAACGTCGTCACCCTGGTGCGCCGGCGTTCCGCCGACGACCTGGCGGCGGCCCGGCCGGTGGTCGAGGCGTCGCACCGGGCCGCCGGGTTCAGTCCGGCCGCCTTCTTCGAGCGGACCGGCGTCGAGGCGGACCTGGCCGACTACGTCGAGGCCGGGTCGCCCGTCACGGCGGCGGACACGGGCGCGGTCCCGAGCACCTGAGAACGCCCGGTGCCGGGGCGTGGCCCCCCTCCCCCTCGCCCTCCCGCCCCGGCCCGCCCGGGTGTCGTCGTCGCTCCGCCGCCCCCGTCCGCCCCGCCCCCGTGCCGGCCCTGCCGTCGCTCACGCCTGGACGATCGGCTCCCGGGTGAACAGGGCGCCCAGGGAGGGGGCGTTGACCCGGCGGTCGGCCAGGCGCAGGCCCTCCCAGACGGTGACCTGGTTGGCGGTGAGGACCGGCTTGCCCAGCTCCTTCTCCAGGGCCGGGATGTGGGCGGCCGTGTGCAGGGCGGTGTCGGGGAGCAGCAGCAGCTCCGCGTCGGAGTGGTCGGCGGCGCGGGCCAGGGCGAACAGCTCCGCCTCCTCCCAGGTGCCGACCTCCGCCGCCGTGACGATGCCGGAGCTGCGCACGCCGGTGACCTCGATGCCTCCGGTGCGCAGGAAGGCAGCGAACAGTCCGGCCACGTCGTCCGGGTAGGTCGCCCCGACGGCCACGCGCCGGGCGCCCATCTCGCGGACCGCGTGCACGAAGGCGAAGGAGGTCGAGGACGCGGGCATGCCGGCGGCCAGGGCCAGGGAGCGCACCTGCTGCTGGGCCCCGTCCCAGCCGTGCACGAAGCTGCCGCTGGTGCAGGCCCACACCACGGCGTCCGCGCCGGTGAGCCGCAGGTGCTCCACCCCGGCGGCGAGCCGCTCCGGTGAGCCCATCTCGCGCAGGGCGTCGACCCGGTGCGCGTCCTCACCGATGTCGGTGTGCACCAGGTCCACCCGTACGTCGCTGCCCAGCAACTGCTCCATGCGCGGGTAGTCGTCCTCGGCGGAGTGTCCGGGGTAGAGGAATCCCAGTGCGGTCATGTCCAGCCTTCCTGCTGTTTCTTCTCCGGCACGTCCGGCAGTACGGGGCCGGACGCCTGGTCCGGCAGTACGGGCCCGGAGCGCGCCGACACGTCGATCAGCGCCTGATACGGTCCCACCGCCCGGGTACCCAATCGGCGCAACGCCGCCCACATGGTCACCTGGTTGGCCGAGATGACCGGGATGCGCAGTTCGGCTTCGAGCTGCGGGATGACGTCGTAGGTCGGCAGGTTGGTGCAGGACAGGAACAGCGCGTCGGCCGGGCCGAGGGGTCCGCGCACCGCGGCCTGCCGAGCCATGTCGACCACCTCGCGGTAGGTGACCGTCCAGATGTGCCGGGTCAGGCCCATGAAGGCGCAACCGGTGACCGCGACGCCCGCCTGGCCGACGTACCGTTCCAGCGCCCGGGTCACCGACACGGTGTAGGGGGTCACCAGGGCGACCCGGCGCACGTCGAGTTCCACCAGCGCCTCCAGCAGGGCGCCCGAGGTGGTGATGGCCGGGACCCGGCCGGTGCGGCTCATGGCCTCGCACATGGCGCGTTCGCCCATCACGCCGCCGACGAAGCTGCCGGACGTGCAGGCGTAGGTGACGACCTCGGGGGCGACGGCGGTGAGGGTGCGCACCGCGTTGCCGAGGGTCTCGTGCTCGCTGATGAGGCGGGCGAGGTCCAGGCTCACCTCGACCGGCACGTAGGGCGTGCGGGTCAGGTGCAGGGACACCTCGTCGGGGACCCAGCGCCACAGCTCCCGGTCCAGGGCGAAGTCGAAGGGGGCCACCACCCCGACCCCGCGCTGCGGCCCCGGTCCACCGAGAAGGGAGACGTCCATGTCAGCACCGGCCTCACGCTGGGGGACGAGCCCACGACGGACCGTCGAACGGCCCGTGGGGAGCACGCAAGGAGCACGCAACGGATCGTCGGAACGCCCGTGTTGACGACGGTAGGTTCGGGTGCCAGCGTGGTCAATCCGCGCATCTGAGACTTTCGGCCACAGCGCAGAAACGGCGGTCATGACCACCCCCCGTACCCCTTCCGTCCCTCCCGTACCGGCCGTCCCCACGGTCCTCGTGCTGGACGCGGATCCCCCGCCCCGGCTCGGCCGGCTGACCGGCCGGGCCCGGATCGAGCACGCGGACGCCTCCACGCTCGCGGAGCGGCTGCCGCACGCGGACGTGCTGCTGGTGTGGGACTTCACCTCGCACGCGGTGCGCGCCGCCTGGCCCGGTGAGGGGCCCCGGCCGCGCTGGGTGCACACGGCGAGCGCGGGCGTGGACCATCTGCTCGGTCCGGAACTGGCCGGCTCCGACACGGTTGTCACCAACGCGCGGGGCGTCTTCGACGGGGCGATCGCCGAGTACGTGGCCGCGCTGGTGCTGGCGCACGCGAAGGACCTGCCGCGGACGCTGGAGCTCCAGCGGGGGCGGACCTGGCGGCACCGGGAGACCCGCAGGGTGGCCGGGACCCGCGCCTGCGTGGTCGGCTCCGGGCCGATCGGCCGGGCGATCGCGGGGACGCTGCGCGCGCTCGGGGTGACGACGGCCCTGGTCGGGCGGACCGCGCGCCCGGGGGTGTACGGGCCCGGGGAGCTGGACCGGCTGCTGTCCCGCGCGGACTGGGTGGTCGCCGCGGCGCCGCTGACCGACGCCACCCGGGGCATGTTCGACGCGCGCCGGTTCGGCGTGATGCAGCCCTCCGCGTACTTCGTGAACGTCGGGCGGGGGCAGCTCGTCGTGGAGGACGCCCTGGCCGAGGCGCTGCGGCGGCGCTGGATCGCGGGGGCGGCCCTGGACGTGTTCGAGACGGAGCCGCTCGCCCCCGACAGCCCGCTGTGGGAGGTGCCGGGGCTGGTCGTGTCGCCGCACATGAGTGGTGACACGGTCGGCTGGCGGGACGAACTGGCCGCCCAGTTCGTGGAGTTCTTCGAGTTGTGGGCGGCGGGCGAGCCGCTGCCGAACGTGGTCGACAAGCACCGCGGGTACGTACCCGGCCACTGACGTCCCCGGGAGGGCGGATGACCGAGTTCACCGAGTCGAGCAGGCCCAGCGGATCCGGCGCGTCCCGCCGGCGGACCGGCCCCGCCCACCCCACCCGCCCGACGGACCCGGCCGGCCCCGCGGACCGGGCCGACCGGACGGACCGGGCCGACCCGGCCGGCCTCACGGCCGTGCAGCTGCTGGCCCGCTACCGCGCCGGGGACATCGGCCCGGTGGCGGCGACCCGGGCGGCGCTCGCGCGGGCCGAGGAGATCCAGCCGGAGCTGAACGCCTTCGTGCGGCTGACGGCCGAGCAGGCGCTGGAGCGGGCCGCCGCGTCCGAGGAGCGGTGGCGGCGCGGTGAACCGTGCGGGCTGCTGGACGGGGTGCCGGTCACGGTGAAGGACATCCTGCTGCTGCGCGGCTCCCCCACGCTGAAGGGGTCGCTGACCGTCGATCCGGCCGGCCGCTGGGACGAGGACGCACCCTCGGTGGCCCGGCTGCGGGAGCACGGGGCGGTGTTCCTGGGCAAGACGACGACCCCGGAGTTCGGCTGGAAGGGCGTGACGGACTCCCCGCTCAGCGGCGTCACCCGCAACCCGCACGACCCGGCGCGCACCGCGGGCGGCTCCAGCGGGGGCGCGGCGGTGGCGGTGGCGCGGGGCGCGGGGCCGCTGGCGCTGGGCACGGACGGCGGGGGCAGCGTCCGCATCCCGGCGTCGTTCTGCGGCGTCTTCGCGCTGAAGCCGACGTACGGCAGGGTGCCGCTGTATCCGGCGAGCGCGTTCGGCACGCTGGCGCACGTCGGTCCGATGACCCGGGATGCGGCGGACGCGGCGCTGCTGATGGACGTGATCGGCGGCGCGGACTCGCGGGACTGGTCGGCGCTCGCCCCGCCGACCGGTTCCTTCTCTGCGGCGCTGGAGGGCGGGGTGCGCGGCCTGCGGGTGGCGTTCTCGCCGACGCTGGGCGGGCAGGTGGCGGTGCGGCCGGAGGTGGCGGCGGCGGTGCGGCGGGCGGTGGAGGCGCTGGCCGGGCTCGGCGCGCACGTGGAGGAGACCGACCCGGACCTCGCCGACCCGGTGGACGCCTTCCACACGCTGTGGTTCGCCGGGGCGGCCCGGGTGACCCAGCACCTCGGACCGGAGCAGCGGGCCCGGCTGGACCCGGGGCTGCGAGAGGTGTGCGCGGCGGGGGCGCGGCTGACGGCGCTGGACTACCTGGCCGCGGTGGACGTGCGCATGGACCTCGGCCGCCGGATGGGGCAGTTCCACGACACCTACGACCTGCTGGTCACCCCGACGATGCCGGGCACGGCGTTCGAGGCGGGGGCGGAGGTGCCCCGGGGTTCCGGGCTGAGCCGCTGGACGGGCTGGACGCCGTTCACGTACCCCTTCAACATGACCCAGCAGCCCGCGGCGTCGGTGCCGGTGGGCACGGACCCGGACGGTCTGCCGATCGGTCTGCAGTTGGTGGCGGCCCGCCACCGGGACGCGCTGGTGCTGCGGGCCGCGCACACGCTGTACGCGGCGGGCGTGGCCCGCGCGGCCGGCGCGGGCACCGCGGTCACGCCCGGCGGAAGCTGAGCGTCTCCCCCGCCGCCCCGGTGCGCCACAGGTCGTTGCACCCCTCGGCCAGCGCGGCCAGCCCGTCCACCACCTGCCCCCAGACGATGCCGGGCACCCAGCCGACGTCGCCGTTGAGCAGCAGGTTGTTGCGCTCGTAGAAGAGGGCGAGGTCGACCACCGTCGTGCCGGGGCGGACCTCGCGGTCGTAGCCGTAGGCCCGCGTGCCCAGTTCGGCGCCGGCGAAGGAGAAGTAGCACAGGTCGCCGGGGATGGGCGTGACGGTCGGGTTCTCCAGGGGCGGCTCGGCCCGCGCGAAAGGCTCGAACAGGGCGTAGATCTCGTTCCGGGCGTATTTGGCGTGGTAGACGTCGCCGCTCAGGGGCAGCGCGTCCCAGACGGCCGCGCACGTGACCGGGGCCCGGTCGTCGAGCAGCCGGGCGGTCGCGGTGATGCCGCGGGTGACCAGTGAGACCTCGATGTGTCGGTCGACCATGTGTCCCATGGTCCCGTGCCGGTCAAGACCGCCCCACCGCCGAACGGGGCTGGAATTGGCCGGAATAAGTGTCATCGCTTCGGGTAGCTGCGCCGCCATGGCTCCACCACTGGGACAACCACTGAGACGATACGGAGTTGCCTCCGGGCCCTCGCGCCGGTCGCTGCTCGCGGGGGTCGCGGCGCTCGGCGCACTGGGCGCCGCGGGCTGCTCGCGGGTGCCGACGGAGTCGAGCGCGGACGGCGGTGACCTGCTGGAACGGCTCCGGGCGGCGGGCGTCGCCCGGCTCGGCATCGCCGGCGAGATACCCTTCGGCTACATCGACAAGGACGGCGAGCTGACCGGCGAGGCGCCGGAGCTCGCCGAGGTCATCTTCAAACGGCTGGGCGTGGACCGGGTGCAGCCCGTGCCCACGGAATTCGGCTCCCTGATCCCGGGACTGAACTCGCAGCAGTTCGACATCGTGGCCGCCGGGATGTACGTCAACCCCGAGCGCTGCGAGCAGGTCATCTTCTCCGATCCCGACTACCAGATGCTCGACTCCTTCATCGTCCGCAAGGGCAACCCGAAGGGGCTGCACAACTACCAGGACGTCGTCGAGAAGAAGGCGAAGTTCGCCACCGGCACCGGGTACGCGGAGATCGCGTACGCCGTGGAGGCCGGGTACAAGGAGAGCGACATCCTGATCGTCCCCGACCAGGTGGCCGGCCTGAACGCCGTCGAGGCCGGACGGGTCGACGTGTTCGCGGGGACCGCGCTCACCACCCGTGAGGTGGTGAAGAAGTCGACGAAGGCGGAGGTCACCGAGCCGTTCAAGCCGATCGTCGGCGGGAAGCCGCACGTCGACGGGGGCGCCTTCGCCTTCCGGCCGACGGAGACGAAGCTGCGGGACGCCTTCAACGAGGAGCTGCACAAGCTGAAGAAGAGCGGTGAGCTGCTCCGCATCCTCAAGCCCTTCGGTTTCACCGAGGACGAGATGACGGATCTGACCGCGAAGGAGTTGTGCGGCGGATGACCTCAGGACTCTGGGAACGCGTACTCGAAGGCGTCTGGGTCACGATCCAGCTGCTCGTCCTCAGCGCGCTGCTCGCGACGGCCGTGTCGTTCGTCGTCGGCATCGCGCGCACGCACCGGCTGACGTTCGTCCGCTTCCTGGCGGGCTTCTACACCGAGGTGTTCCGCGGCACCTCGGCCCTGGTGATGATCTTCTGGGTGTTCTTCGTGCTGCCCCCGGCGTTCGGCTGGCAGCTGGTGCCGCTGTGGGCGGGCACGCTGGCACTCGGCCTGACCTACGGGGCGTACGGCTCGGAGATCGTGCGCGGCGCGCTCGCCGCGGTCGACCCGGCCCAGCGCGAGGGCGGCATCGCCCTCAGCTTCACGCCCGCCCAGCGGATGCGGCTGATCCTGCTGCCGCAGGCGGTGCCGGAGATGATCCCGCCGTTCTCCAACCTGCTGATCGAGCTGCTCAAGGGCACCGCCCTGGTGTCGATCATGGGCATGGGCGACCTGGCGTTCAGCGCCAACCTGGTGCGCCTGGCGCTCCAGGAGAGCGCGGAGATCTACACCTACATCCTGCTGATCTACTTCGTGATCGCCTTCCTGCTGACCCGGCTCATGCGCGGGCTGGAGAAGAAGCTGAAGGCCGGGGTCGGCCGGACCCCGGCGAAGACGACCGCCGCGCGCGTGCCCGAGGGAAGTGGTGTCTCGTGAAGTGGGACTGGGGCGCGGTCGCCGATTTCATGCCGTACTTCTGGGACGGTCTGCTGGTCACCCTGCAGATCGTGGTCCTCGGCTCGCTGATCTCGTTCGCGCTGGGACTGGTGTGGGCGCTGCTGATGCGGGTGCCGTCGCGCTGGGTGACCTGGCCGGTGGGGTCGGTGACGGAGTTCGTCCGCAACACCCCGCTGCTGGTGCAGCTGTTCTTCCTCTACTACGTGATGCCCGAGTGGGGGGTCACCTTCTCGGCCCTGACCACCGGTGTCTTCGCCATCGGTCTGCACTACTCGACGTACACGATGCAGGTCTACCGGGCCGGCATCGAGGCCGTACCGGTGGGCCAGTGGGAGGCGGCGACGGCGCTGAACCTGCCGCTGCGCCGGACCTGGACCGTGGTGATCCTGCCGCAGGCCGTGCGCCGGGTGGTGCCCGCCCTCGGCAACTACGTCATCTCGATGCTGAAGGACACGCCGCTGCTGATGGCCATCACCGTGCTGGAGATGCTCGGCCGGGCGCGGCTGTTCTCCCAGCAGAACTTCCAGTTCACCGAGCCCCTGACGGTGATCGGCGTCGCCTTCATCGTCATCTCCTACCTGGCATCCCTTGCCCTGCGAGCCCTGGAGCGACGCCTTGCCCACTGACACCCACGCACCGTTCGAGAAGAAGCCCGAGACCCCGCGCGGCACCGGTGAGCTGATCCGGCTGGAGCAGGTCACCAAGCGGTTCGGCGACCACACCGTCCTGGACCACCTGGACTTCTCCGTCGACGCCGGCAAGCACGTGACGCTGATCGGCCCGTCGGGGTCCGGCAAGACCACGATCCTGCGGCTGCTGATGACCCTGCTGAAGCCGGACGAGGGCACCATCACCGTCGACGGGGACCGGCTCTTCCCCGCGCCGGAGAAGCAGGTCCGCGAGGTCCGCAAGAAGATCGGGATGGTGTTCCAGCAGTTCAACCTGTTCCCGAACATGACCGTGCTGCGGAACATCACCGAGGCCCCGGTCACCGTCCTCGGCCTGTCCAAGGACGAGGCGGAGGAGCGGGCGCGGGACCTGCTGGAGCTGGTCGGCCTGACCGACCAGACCGACAAGCACCCCGCCCAGCTGTCCGGCGGCCAGCAGCAGCGGGTGGCCATCGCCCGGGCGCTGGCCATGCGGCCGCAGGTGCTGCTGCTGGACGAGGTGACCTCGGCACTGGACCCCGAGCTGGTCGCGGGCGTGCTGGACGTGCTGCGGGACATCGCCCGCTCCACGGACATCACGATGCTGTGCGTGACCCACGAGATGAACTTCGCGCGGGACATCTCCGACCGGGTCCTGATGTTCGACTCGGGCCGGGTCATCGAGTCCGGGTCGCCGGAGAAGATCTTCAGCGACCCGGAGCACGACCGGACCCGGGAATTCCTCAGCGCGGTCCTCTGACCACGGGGCGGGTGCGGGCGAAGAGCCGAGGTCCACGCCTTGTCTCATGTCGCCGGCATGTGCCAGAGGGTCTGCGCCGCAGTTCGGAGGGGCCGCAATCTTGTCAACACCCCCTCTGCGACGGCCGTTCGGCGGCTATCGTGGACGGGATTCGCCGACCGGATCGCGGCCCACCGAGCGAGCGCAGGGGGAAACCGTGGCGCTGAAGCACGAGCCGACCGCGCCGTACCACTCGGCCCAGGACGCCCTGCGCGTCCTGGAGACGGTGGCGCGGCACACCACCGGAGTCACCGACGACGACCTGGCACGCGAGAGCGGCCTGCGCGGGCAGCGGCTGACCACCCTGCTGCGGATGCTGCGCCGCGAGGCGTACGTCGAACAGATCGCCGACGGCGCGTACGTCACCGGGGAGGCGTTCGCCCGCCTCGGTGCCACCGAGGGCCACGACCAGGCGGTGCGGGACACCCTCCAGCGCACCCTGGACCGCCTGCGCGACCGCGTCGGCGCCGCCGTCTACGTGAGCCGGTACGAGGACGGTGAGGTCAAGGTCACCCAGTACGCCGACAGCCCGGCCACCCCGAAGGTCAACGAGTGGGTGGACTTCCGCAGCTCCGCGCACGCCACGGCGGTCGGCAAGAGCCTGCTCACCCAGCTGGACCACAGCGGACGGCGCGACCACCTCGCCCGGCACCGGATGGCCCGGCTCACCTCGCGCACCATCACCAGCGACAAGCTGCTGCTGTCCCAGCTGGCCACCCAGCCGCCCTCGGTCCCGGTGCTGGACCTCCAGGAGTACGCGGTCGGCACCGTGTGCGCGGCCGTCCCGATCACGGCGGGCTCCTCGGTGGGCTGCCTGGCCCTGTCGCTGCCGGTCGAGCACGCCCACCGGCTGCGCCGGGCCGCCGAGACCCTCAACCGCAGCGCCGCCCCGGTGCTGCTGTCGCTGACGATCTGAGCGGTACGGGGCTCAGTGCGGCGCCCCGCACGAGGCCCCGCGCCGGGGTCGGGGCCGGGCCCGGCGCCTGGGCCGGCGCGGCACCCGGAGCGGTGGTCCGAGGTGGTCCGAGCGGTGGTCCGAGCGGTGGTCGGGAGCACCCCCGGGGAGCGGGTATTATTTTTCGCGTCGCCGGCCGCGGGAAGCGGACGGCGGGAGTCATGCGCCGCTAGCTCAGTTGGTTAGAGCAGCTGACTCTTAATCAGCGGGTCCGGGGTTCGAGTCCCTGGCGGCGCACGGTGAAGGGCCTCTCGTGGGAGCGGGAGGCCCTTCGGTGTTCTCCGGGCCGGGCGCGGGCCCGGCGCTCGGGGCCCGGGGCCCGGGGCCCGGGCGTGAGGTCCTGCGGTACGGACCGGCGTCACGGTCCCGCGGTACGGGACCGGCGGTGCGCTTCCGGCGGGGCGGCCGGGTTCCGGTCGCCCCGCCGGGCCGGCTCAGAAGGTGACGTCCGAGCAGGCGTAGAACGCGTTGTTCGTGTCGGCGACCGTCCAGACGGCCACGATCACGTGGTGTCCGCTCAGCCCCGAGGGCAGCCTTCCGGTGTGCGAGAGGGTCTGCGGGGGCCGCTGCCCGTTGTAGGGCACCGTGAAGAACGGGGTGAGGTTGAGGTCGGACCGGGTCAGGGCGTGGTTCTGGTTCCAGCCCGGCTTGGTGACGTAGTACTTGAAGTCGCTCGTGGCGTGCATGGCCGTGAACTGCCACCGGAAGGTGTAGTTCTGGCCGCCGCCGACCCGGGTCGTGGGCCAGGCCCCGCCCGAGGGCGTGCGCGGGGCGTCGAGCTGGGAGAACCGGGTGTTGTTGCCCGAACAGATCCGCCCGTCGGCGGGCCCGGAGGAGGGGAAGCCCTTCGGGCCCTCGACGCTCTGCGGCTCCCACTGGATGGCGCCGCAGTTGGTGACCGTGCCGTTCTGGCACAGCTTCTGCCGGCTGACCGGCAGATCGGTGTAGCCGTGGCCGCTGGCCCCGCCGGAGGAGAACGCGAGCGCTCCGGTCGTGGCCAGTCCCACCGCGGCTGCGTACAGCTTGGTCCGTGTGCGCATGCTGCCGCTCCTGGTGAACGTGGGGGTGTCAGTGAGGCGTGCAGGGTGATGCCAGTAGGTCTAGACCAAGTCTGAGCGTAGGACTGCGACATGAACATGTCCAGACCAGATACGCGACGCTTTCAACCACCCACGACGGACGGCCCCCGCGCGGGTCAGGGCATCGTCTCGCCCCGCCCCGCGCAGAACGCCACCGTCAGGTCCTTCACCAGCGCCTTGCGCTCGTAGTCGTCCAGCTCGACCAGCCCGCGCACGGTCAGCCGGGTCACCGTGTCCTCCACCGAGTCCACGACCGAACCGAGCACGCTGGCCCGGTGCCGCGCGTCCAGCGCCGCCATCCGGCGCCGGTGCATCGCCGCGGCCACCTCCGGCGCGTACTCCACCCGGACCGGCCGCACCGCGAAGACCTCCACCCCGACCGGCGCGGTGTCCGCCGCCACCTGACGGGTCAGCGCGTCGCGCACCGCGTCCATCGCGCCCTGGCCCGCGCCCGGCGCCTCCACCGGCAGCCGCAGCAGCGCCGCCTCGACGCACTCGCGCAGATACGTCTCGTGGTCCTCCACCCCGAGCGTGGCCCGCGCGGTGTCCCGCACCCGCCACACCACCGTGACGACCACCCGCAGCGCGACCCCGCCCCGGTCCGCCGCCGGCATCGGCTCGCTGCGCCAGTGCCGCAGCCGCACATCGACCCGCCGGCGCAGCAGCAGCGGGTTCACCCACAGCAGCCCGGTGCGGCGCACCGTCCCCCGGTAGCGGCCGAACAGACCGAGCACCCAGGCCCGGCCGGTCCTTCCGCGGGCCAGCCCGCCGAAGCCGAACAGACCGGCCGCCCCCGCCACCGCGTACGCCGCCCACTGCGCGGGGCCCGCCCCGGCCACGGGCGACGACGGCAGCCCCAGCGCCCCGGCCGCGAGCGGCGGGAGCGCCCCGCTCCACCACGCGGTGGCCAGGCAGCCGGCCGCCCCGCACACGCCGGCCAGCACCCCCACGGCTCCCGGCAGCACCCGGGCGGGCCGCTCCACCAGGTCGGGGTCGACCCGGGGCAGCGCCTCGGGCCGCTCGGGGGCCGGGCGCCGCAGCCGGGGCTGCTCCCCGGTGCCCTGCCGGCGCGCCACCACGGCGGGCCGCAACGGCACCGGTGCCGGATCGGGGTCGTCGCGGAACAGCAGGTGGACGGGGATCTCGGTGGTGGACTCGGTGTGGATGAGCCGGGCCGGACGAGCGGCCGGCCCGCCCTCCGCGGGCTGCTCGGACTCCGGGGTGTGGGACGTGGTCGTGGTCATGCGTGCCTCCAGCCTCCGCGCCAGATGCGTCACATCGGATGGGTCCGGCCGGCCGGGCCGGGCGGCCGGGTGCCGCCCGCGTCACCGGCGGGCGCGCGGACGGGCCGGGGGTTCCCCGGCCGTCAGGAGAACAGCCGCCGCCAGGTCTCCGGGCCCGGGTAGCCGTCGGCGGCCCCGCCCCGCCAGCCCTGGGCGCGCTGGAACGCCTCGACGTTGCGGCGGTCGGCCTCGCTCCAGCGGGGGCCCGGTCCGGTGGTGTAGTGCCGTCCGAACCCCTTCTTCACCAGCTGCCGCCCCAGGACGGTGACGTGGTCGTTGTGCGCGCCGGGCCGGAAGAAGGCCCGCCCCGGGTAACCGGGCACCCCGTGCGAGGCGGGGGTCCCGGCGCCGGGGGCCGCGGCCCGGACGTCCTTGCCGCGGCCGGTCACCAGCAGCTCCCAGGTCACCGGCCCCGGCAGCCCGTCCGCCTCGGCCCCCCGCCAGCCCTGGGCCTCCTGGAACGCCCGGGTCGCCCTGCGGTCCGCCTCCGTCCAGCGCGGACCGGGGCCGACGGTGTAGAAGCGGGCGCCGCCGCGCTCGACCAGCATCCGGCCGAGCCGGGTGACGTGGGCGTTGTTCGCCCCCGGCCCGAAGTACGCCGCCCCGGGGAAGGGCGTGGCCACCGGGGTGGCCGGTTTCGCGGTGTCCGGCTCGGAGCCGGCCGTGCCGCTCGTCACCCCCTTGTACCGGTACGGGACGTAGCGGGAGGAGTCGCTCCAGTAGGCGTACGGGGTGTTCAGCCGGCGGGTGTGCGGGCGGGTCTGCTCGTAGGCCACGTAGGCGGTGCGCGTGTGGTCCGTCCAGCCGCCGAACAGGACGACGTGGGATCCCGCGTGCGGGTCGGACTGATTGTGGAAGAGCAGCATGTCGCCGGGCTGCAATTCGTCCTTGGTGATTTTGTCGGCGTACTTTCCGAGACTTCCGGTCCATTCGTTCCCGGCGAGGTTCCAGGCCATCGAGACATAACCCGAACAGTCCTGCCGGTATCCGTCGGACCAGTACGCGGTCATGCTGTACGGGACTTTCGCGGCGACCCAGGTCTTCGCCCGGTTGATGATCTCCGCCCGGGTGGTCGCCGGGGTGCTCGTGGGGGCCGCGGGCAGGGCGGCCTGGGCGCTCGGGCCGTGCAGCGGGGCGCGCTGCCCCTGGGGGGTGTCGGGCTCGTCAGCTGGGGAAACGTCCGGGGAGCCGGGCCGCTGGGCGGACTGCGGGGCAGCGAGGGCGGGTACCGCGGCGCCCCCGATCACCGTCGAGGCGGCGGCCGCCAGGATCACCGTCCGGTGGGCGGCCGGACGGCCGGACGGGCCGCCGTCCGGCTCCTGCGGAAGAATGCGGCGCCCGTGAACACAGCCGGGGCACTCGCAATCGCTCGCGGGGTCGAATTCCTCGAATACCGGGGACTCCATGCGATACCCCTCACACGTCCGGTGAACATCTCCACACCTGTGCACGGTGATCAGTTTCCCAACTGTCGTCGTGATGCGCATGTTGACGGTCCGAATGATGTAAGCGGGGAGGCGGCCGGGGCGCTCCGGGCGGGGCCGGCGGCGGTCCGGACCACCCGGCGGGGTCCTGTAGAGTGTCTCCGTCAGCGCGCGCCGCTAGCTCAGTTGGTTAGAGCAGCTGACTCTTAATCAGCGGGTCCGGGGTTCGAGTCCCTGGCGGCGCACCGACTGGACGGGCTCCTCGTGACCGGGGGGCCCGTCCGCGTTTGGCCGGATCCGGCCGGGTTTCACCGCGCGGTGAGCGGCCGGCGCCCGCCGTCCGTACTGGACTGCGGTCCGTCGTCCGCACCGGAGCGCGGGCCGTGGCCGGTGAACGGTGGTCCGTGGTCCGTGCAGGGCCGCGGTCCGTCGTCCTTACCGGACCGCGGGTCGTTCCGTCCAGGACTGCGGCCCATCGTGCGCAACCGTCCTCCGCGGTCCCCTCCCGGGGGTCACAATGGGCGCGTATGACCGGTGAACACCGTGTATCGCACCTTGCGATCATGATGGGCACCGTACAACCTGGTTCCTTCGACGATCGGCGGGTTCGCGGTCGTCGGGGGGCGGGAAACCGGTTGCCGCCGGACGGGTCCGGCGGACCGGTCCGGGGGCGATGCCGAGGGGGGCGTCGTGCAACCGGAAGGGCGCTGTGCCGTGTCTATAAGGTGTGCGGGACGTGGTGACAGCGGTCTACCACTGATACGTCCGTGAAGGTCGAGGGGGACCGGACGCGGGCGGAAGGAAGCGACGAAACACGCGGGTGACCCGCGTGTGGGGGGATGACTCATGACGTCGACGCCGACGGGCGCCCATAGGGACGACGACCCGTCCCAGACCACCCAGCTCAGGGTGCCTGCCCACCGGACAGGCAACACGGGCGCGTTCCGGCGCATCAAGAAGACGCTGCCGCGCTACGACTACGAGCACTACAGCCGGCTCGCGGGCCCCCTCACCCAGCCGGATCCGACCAAGCCGTACAAGGTCCAGTACCGCTCGCTGATCGGCCAGGAACCGCACCGCATCCGCATCGCGCTGATGCTGGCCGCGGCCCCGGTGCTGTCGCTGGTGCTGCTGGTGTGGCTGCTCCAGCCGTCGCACTGGACCGAGCGCGACCACCCGGCGTTCGACTGGCTGCCGGCCCTCGACATCGTGATGCTCGTCTCGATCGGCCTGATCGAGTTCTTCCGCTGCATGAACGTGCTGTCGAACGCGCACGCCACCCTCGTCGCCCGCGACCCGATCCCGGTGGTGCCGGAGACCGGCACCCGCGTGGCCTTCCTCACCTCCTTCGTGCCCGGCAAGGAGCCGCTGGAGATGGTGACGAAGACCCTGGAGGCGGCCGTCAAGATCCGCCACCGGGGCCTGATGCACGTCTGGCTGCTCGACGAGGGCGACGACCCCGAGGTCAAAGAGGTCTGCGCGCGCCTGGGGGTGCACCACTTCTCCCGCAAAGGGGTCGCGAAGTGGAACATGCCCAAGGGGCCGCACCGCGCCAAGACCAAGCACGGCAACTACAACGCCTGGCTCGAGGCGCACGGCGACGACTACGACTACTTCGCCTCGGTCGACACCGACCACGTCCCGCTGCCGAACTACCTGGAGCGGATGCTCGGCTTCTTCCGGGACCCGGACGTCGGCTTCGTCATCGGCCCGCAGGTGTACGGCAACTACGACAACTTCGTCACCAAGGCCGCGGAGTCGCAGCAGTTCCTCTTCCACGCGCTGATCCAGCGGGCCGGCAACCGCTACGGCTCGCCGATGTTCGTCGGCACGTCCAACGCCGTGCGCATCAAGGCGCTGAAGCAGATCGGCGGTCTGTACGACTCGATCACCGAGGACATGGCGACCGGCTTCGAGATGCACCGCCACAAGAACCCGGAGACGGGCCGGAAGTGGCGCTCGGTCTACACCCCGGACGTGCTCGCCGTCGGTGAGGGCCCCAACGCCTGGACGGACTTCTTCACCCAGCAGATGCGCTGGTCGCGCGGTACGTACGAGACGATCATCGGGCAGTACTGGAAGGGCTTCTACTCGCTCCCGCCGAGCAAGCTCTTCAACTACACGATGATGATCATCTTCTACCCGATGTCCGCCCTGAACTGGATCCTGGCGGCGCTGAGCTGTGCGCTGTTCCTGGGCCTGGGCGCCTCCGGCGTGAACATCGACCCGACGATCTGGCTGATGCTCTACGGCAACGCCTCCGCGCTGCAGATCGGCCTGTACATCTGGAACCGCCGCCACAACGTCTCGCCGCACGAGCCCGAGGGCTCCGGCGGTGTGGCCGGCATGGTGATGTCCGCGCTGTCCGCCCCGCTCTACGCCAAGGCCCTCATCGACTCGGTGCTGCGCCGCAAGAGCAAGTTCGTGGTCACCCCGAAGGGCGACTCGGCCAGCCCGGACACCTGGTTCGGCACGTTCCGCTACCACTGGTACTTCATCACGATCTTCGGTGGCTCCATCGTCGCGGGCTTCGTCTTCGGACACTCCCACCCGGCGATGGTCATCTGGGCCACGTTCGCCCTGCTGATCACGGCCACGCCGATGTTCGCCTGGCGCCACGGCATGCGGCAGGACAGGAAGAAGCCCGGCGCGCACGCCGCGGGGCAGGCCGCGCCCTCCGGTCCGGCGGGCGCGGAGCCGGCCATGCCGCAGCAGCACGCACCGCACGAGCCCCGGACCGGCCCCAGCTGGGCCGGCTCGCACGGCGCACCGGGCGGAACAGGGGGCCCCGAAGGCCCGGGCGGGACCGGGGGCGGCAACCCCGGCAACGACCAGACCATGCAGATCGCCCTTGGTGGACTTGGGGGACGTAAGAAATGAAGGACCGTGCTGGCCGTCGTCGCGCACGTCGCATCGCGATAGGCACGACGGTGGTGCTCGCGCTGGCCGGGATGAACGGGCCGTGGCTCTACCGCTTCGGTACCGAGAAGTACCACGCGTACAAGATCAATCAGCCGGAGTACAAGGCCGAGAACGGCCGCTGGGAGATCATCGAGTTCCCGGAGAAGTACCGGCAGAACACGATCCACGCGGCGCTGCTGCGCACCGGGAAGGTGCTGCTCGTCGCGGGGTCGGGCAACGACAAGGACAACTTCGACGCGAAGAAGTACGACACCCGGATCTGGGACCCGGTCAAGGGGACCATCAAGAAGGTGCCGACCCCGAGCGACCTGTTCTGCACCGGGCACACCCAGCTCGCCAACGGCAACCTGCTGATCGCGGGCGGCACCAAGCGGTACGAGAAGCTCAAGGGTGACGTGAAGAAGGCGGGCGGCCTGATGGTCGTCCACAACGAGAACCCGGACAAGCCGATCACCCTCCCGGCGGGCACCAAGTTCGTCGGCAAGAAGAACGGCAAGACCTTCGTCTCGAAGGACCCGGTGCTCGTCCCGCGCGCCAAGAAGAACTTCGACAAGGAGACCGGCGAGTTCCTGGGCAACACCCCCGGGTACGGCCGGACCTACGTCGAGGCGCAGAAGGAGGGCGCCAAGTACGAGACCGGCACGCAGGACAACTACACCGTGCAGGGTCTCACCGGCGAGGACAAGCAGAACACGTACGGCATCGCCGAGAAGCTCGCCCTGGACAAGAAGGACTTCCAGGGCATCGACGACGCCTTCGAGTTCGACCCGATCGCCGAGAAGTACATCAAGGTCGACCCGATGAAGGAGGCGCGCTGGTACCCGACGCTCACCACCCTGAGCGACGGCAAGATCCTCAGCGTGTCCGGCCTCGACGACATCGGCCAGCTGGTCCCGGGCAAGAACGAGATCTACGACCCCGAGACCAAGAAGTGGACCTACACCGACAAGGTCCGCCAGTTCCCGACCTACCCGGCGCTGTTCCTCATGCAGAACGGCAAGGTCTTCTACTCGGGTTCGAACGCGGGCTACGGGCCGGCCGACGAGGGCCGTGACCCGGGCGTCTGGGACGTGGAGAGCAACAAGTTCACCAAGATCCCCGGGCTCAGCGACCCCGACATGATGGAGACGTCCAACACGGTGCTGCTGCCGCCCGCCCAGGACGAGCGCTACATGGTGATCGGCGGCGGCGGCGTCGGCGAGTCCCGCAAGGCCAGCGAGAAGACCCGGATCGTGGACCTCAAGGCCGACGACCCGAAGTTCGTCGACGGCCCCTCGCTGGACAAGGGCACCCGCTACCCGCAGGCGTCCATCCTGCCCAACGACGACATCCTCGTCTCGGGCGGTTCGGAGGACTACCGCGGCCGGAGCGACTCCAACATCCTGGAGGCGCGGATCTACGACACCGAGAAGAACGAGTTCAGGCAGGTCGCCGACCCGCTGGTGGGCCGCAACTACCACGCCGGCTCGATCCTGCTGCCCGACGGCCGGGTGATGTTCTTCGGCTCCGACTCGCTCTACGCGGACAAGGCCAACACCAAGCCGGGCGAGTTCGAGCAGCGCATCGAGATCTACACCCCGCCGTACCTGTACGGGGAGCGTGAGCAGCCCCAGCTGGCCGACGGTCCGGAGACCATCGAGCGCGGCGGGTCCGGCACGTACACCTCGAAGGACGCCTCGAAGATCAAGAACGTCCGGCTGATCCGCCCGAGCGCCTCGACCCACGTCACCGACGTGGACCAGCGCTCGATCGCGCTGGACTTCGAGGCCGACGGCGACAAGCTGACGGTGACCGTGCCGAAGAACCGCAACCTGGTCCAGGCGGGCTGGTACATGCTGTTCGCCACGGACTCCGACGGTACGCCGAGCAAGGCGCAGTGGGTCCAGGTGCCGTAGCACCGGCATGGGTGGCACGCGGTGGCCCCGGGGCCGGGTGAGGTCCCGGGGTCGGTGACGGTGCCTGGGCCTGGGGTCGGTGACGACTTCCGGGCCGGGGCCGGTGACGGTCCTGGGCCGGTGACGGCTTCCGGGCCGTCGTGCGGACGGGAAAGGGGCGCCCTCCTTGGGGGCGCCCCTTTTCGTTGCTCTCTCCGGTGGGGTGGTTCCCGGTCCGGCGTGCTCCGGTGGTTCCTCGTCCGCCGTACAGAGGTGGTCCCCGGTGTCAGGGCCGTCGAAGTGACGGCCCTGACTGGCGGTCACGTCCCGTCAGTCGGCGGCCCGGGCGAGGCCGAGGGCGTATTCCTCCCACCACTCGCCCGCCTTCGGGCCGCCCTTGCACTCGCCGTCCGACTCGCCGGGGCGCTTGATCCACAGGTAGGCGTCGACCAGCGGGTCGTCGGTCTTCACGGTCGGGGTCTCGCCGAGGGCGCGGCCGGGCGGGTTGCACCAGCGTTCGTCCGCGGCGCCCTCCGTATAGGGGCCGTTGCCGTTGCGGCTGGTGTCGATGACGAAGGGCTTGTTGCCGACCTTGGCGGAGAGCTGCTTGCCGTAGGCGATGGAGTCCTCGGTGGAGTAGAAGTTGGAGACGTTCACCGAGAAGCCGTCGGCCTGGACGATCCCGGCCCGCTTCAACGGGTCGAAGATCTGGTCGGGGTTCCCCCAGCCCGCGTTGCCCGCGTCGATGTAGACCTTGGTGTCCTTCAGGCCCTTCAGCTTGGCTACGGCGCCCTTGAGGAGGTCGTAGCGCTCCTCGTGGAACTGCTGCGGGGTGCAGCCGTCGACCAGGTGGAGCACCGCGTCCGGTTCCAGGATCACGGTGGCCGGACGGTCGCCGATGCCCTTGGCGACGCCGTCGACGAAGTCGCGGTAGGCGTCGCCGTCGGCGGCGCCGCCCTGCGAGTACTGCCCGCAGTCGCGGTGCGGGATGTTGTAGAGGACGAGCAGCGCCGTGCGGTCCGCCTCGGCGGCGGCCTCGGTGAAGCCGCGGGTCTGCTCCTCCGGGTTCTCCGGGCTGATCCACTCGGCCACGGGCTGCTCGGCGATCTTGCGGACCTGCGCCGCCTCGTCCTTCTTGCCGGCCTCGGTCAGCGCGGCGACCTCGCGGGCCGCGGTGCCGTTCGGGTTGACCCAGTAGGGGTCGGCCTCCTTCGGCTGCTGCGCGATCCCCGTGCCGGCCGACTCCGGGTCGTCCCCCGTGCCGTCGCCGTCGGAGGAGCACCCCGCGATCAGCAGTGCCGCCCCCAGCACCGCTGCGGACGCCCGCCTCCCGGCGAACGCCCCGACCCCCCTGCTGCCGTACATCCAACCCCCCTCGGGTGCACTTGGTTCCCGGTGTCCGGGTGTGCCGTTCCGGACCGCTCCGCTCCGGGACCGCTGCGGGGACTGCTTCCCCGCCGCCGTCCGTGGACTGCTGCTTCCGGTCCTCTGTTCCGATGTTCGGGTCCCAATCCTGACATACGTGCCCGGACACCCACGAGGGCCGACCGAACCGGCTCGGCTGCCCGACCCCAAGTGGTAGGGAGGCGCCGGGCTGTAGGAGGGGGACACGGCCGTAGGAGGGGACACGGGCCGGTCCCGGCGGACGTCCGTGCGGGAGGGCGCGTTCCCGCACGGGGCGGTGCGGGGGCATGCGTGAGCGCGACGGGTCCGGTCGGCCGCGGGGACGGCCCGGACCCGTCGCGCTCTCGACCGGAGGGTCAGGCGGCGCCCCGGGCGACGGTGCTGGTGCCCGGGCTGCTCTCGGTGCCGGAATCGGTCTCGGTGCCGGTTTCGGTGCCGGTGCTCGTGCCGGTCAGGTAGGCGGAGACGACGACGTTGGCGGTGTAGCTGTCGGTGGCCTCGTCGAAGGTGCCGCCACAGGTGATCAGGCGCAGTTCGGCCCGGCCGTCCCGGCGGGGCCCGTACGCCTGACGGGCGTCGAAGCCGTCCCGCTCCAGGACCTGGACGCCCTCGATGGTGAACTCGGCGACCTCGTCGTCCGCGCGGACCACCCGGATCGTCTGGCCCGCCTGCAGCGAGCTCACCTGGTAGAAGACGGCGGGCCGGGTCTCGGTGTCGACGTGCCCCACCATCAGGGCGGTGCCGGGCTCCCCCGGGGTCACACCGTCCGCGTACCAGCCGACCACCTCGGGGCGGTCGAAGGGCGGCGGGTCGAGCGCGCCCCGCTCGTCGAGGCCGCGGGAGACGACCGGAGCCCGGACGTCGAGGCCGGGGATGACCAGGCGCTCGGGCAGCGCCTCGTCCAACGGGCGGTGCGCCGGGGGCAGTTCGACCTGGGGCGGGCGTCCGGCCGCGGCCATGTCACCGGTGGCGGGTCCGGTCGGCCCCGGGGGCGTGTCGGTCGCGTCGCGGCCCCAGAGCCACAGGCCGAGCAGCAGCACCAGCCAGGCCACCCCGGTGAGCAGCCGGCCCGAACCGGACCGGGCGGATTCCTGTGCGGACATGGTCAGCCGGTCCCGCCGGTGCGGCGGACCCGGTCGCGGGCGACGGCCACCGCCGCGGCTCCCGCGAGCGCCAGGCCGGTCACCACCTGCGCCGTGCCGGGACCGTCCTCGGCCTCGGCGGACGCCAGCCGCGCGGTGCCGCCGCCACCCGCGTCGACCGGTGCGACCGGTGAGGCGGGGGCCGTCGGCCGGTGGGTGGCCGGTTCGTCGTGGCCGCCGGACGGGGTGCGGGCCGGGGAGACGGTGATCGTGCCCCGGCGGTCGGTGCCGCCGCAGTTCACCTTCACGTCGTACACGCCCGCCGTGAGGGAGGACCGGACGCGGCTCTCGCCGACGAGGACGCCGTCGGAGACGCTGAGCCGGACCTCGGAGACGAACGCCGCCGACACGGCCACCGCCGTCCGCTCGGCGCACTCGGGCACCCGCAGGGTGACGTCCGTGCCGGGCGCGGGGGCCGCGGGGGTCACCGCGACACCGCCGCCGTCCGCCGCCTGTGCCGACGCCGGGGTGAGCGCGGCCACGGCCAGGGCGCCCGTACAGAGAGTGAGTCTCATGGAACGCATCGTGAACCTCCAGACACACGGAGCCTCCCCCGCGAGAGGGGTGCACGCATCCTCGCGGGTGCCGTGATTACGCCGTCCGGGTGGCGGCCGGGCGGGGGGAGGTTTGAACGCCGCAGGTCGGAGGGGGTGTGCGGGGGTGCCGGGGGTGGGGCCGCAGGGGTTGTCTCCGGCCGGGTCGGGCCGGGCCCGGCGGGACGCACGGGTCCGGCTGCGGGGTGGGCAGGGCCCGACCGTGGACGGGCGGTGCCCGGGGACCGGTGGGTCCGCGGACGGGTGGGTCCGCGGACGGGTGGGGCCGCGGACCGGTGGGGCCGCGAACGGTTCGTGCCCGACCCGGGTTCCGGGCGTGACGGTCAGATGAGGTCGACGAGGTCCGCGATGGAGTCCAGGACCTTCGACGGCCGGTAGGGGAAGTCCTCCACCTGGTCGGCCCGGGTCAGTCCGGTGAGCACCAGGAAGGTCCGCATCCCCGCCTCGATGCCGGCCAGCACGTCGGTGTCCATGCGGTCGCCGATCATGGCGCTGGTCTCCGAGTGCGCGCCGAGCACGTTGAGGCCGGTGCGCATCATCAGCGGGTTCGGCTTGCCCGCGAAGTACGGGTGCTTGCCGGTCGCCTTGGTGATCAGCGCCGCCACCGCGCCGGTCGCCGGGAGCGGGCCCTCGGTGGACGGGCCGGTCTCGTCCGGGTTGGTGCCGATGAACCGGGCGCCGTTGTTGATCAGCCGGACGGCCTTGGTCATGGCCTCGAAGGAGTAGGTGCGGGTCTCCCCGAGGACGACGTAGTCCGGCTCGTGGTCGGTGAGGACGTACCCGATGTCGTGCAGCGCGGTGGTCAGCCCGGCCTCGCCGATGACGTAGGCGGAGCCGTTCGGGCGCTGGTCGTCCAGGAACTGCGCGGTCGCCAGGGCCGACGTCCAGATGTTCTCGATCGGCACCTCCAGGCCCATGCGGCGCAGGCGGGCGTGCAGGTCGCGCGGGGTGTAGATCGAGTTGTTGGTCAGGACCAGGAAGGGCCTTCCCGACTCGCGCAGCTTCTTGATGAAGGCGTCGGCGCCGGGGATGGGGACACCCTCGTGGATGAGCACCCCGTCCATGTCGGTCAGCCAGGACTCGATGGGCTTGCGGTCTGCCATGTGCCGGATCTCCTGCCGTACGCGGTGCTGCGTCCGCCCCAGCCTAAACAGACCGGGATCTTGTGGGAACGGCGGCGGGGCCCGATGCGGCCGGCCGGGCCCGCGGCGGGGAGCGGGACGGTGGGGTGTGCGGGGCGGGACGGTGGGGTGGGAGCCCGCCCGGGCACGGCGTCCGACGGTCAGCCGCGCCGGCGGGCGAGCAGCACCGCGGCTCCGCCGGTGAGCACGGCCGCCGCGGCTCCGGCGAGGACACGGGTGCGGGTTCCGGTGCTGGTGCCGCTGGCGGCCAGTTCGTCGGGGAGGGGGGCCTCGGACGCGGTGGGTGGTGCGGGTGGGTCGGTGGCCGCGGTGCCGTCCGGGGTCGGGGCGGGGGGCGGGCCGGTGCTGTCGCCGGGGCGGGGGTACGGGCCGGGGCTCGGGGCGCGGGTGGCCCCGGGGTCCCGCGAGCGGTCCGGGGCGGGATCGCGCGGGCCGGTGCCGGAGGGGGCGTCGACGCGGAAACGGTAGTCGTTGGACTGGCCCACCCAGTCACCGTCGTCCTGGTGCCGCTGGACGACGGCGGCGTTGGCCACGACCTCGTTGGCCACGGCGTCCGAGGTGAACTGGAGCCGCAGTGTCACGGTGAGCGTCCGGCCGGGCGCGACGGTGAAGCCGGGGAAGCCCGCCTCGTCGTCGGCGAGGGCCCCGACGAGTTCGTCCTGGTCGGTGAGTTCGAAGCGGACGGGGTGCGGCCGTCCCTCCGCGCCGTCGGCTCGGCCGGCTTCGTCGGTGCCGTCGGCTTCACCGGTGGACTCGGCTCCGTCGGTCTTCCCGGTCGCGTCCGGTCCGTCGGTCTTCCCCGTCGTGTCGGCTCCGTCGGCCGGCTCCTCCGCGCCGGTGTCCCGCCCGCGGTCGTAGAACTCCAGGGTGGCCTGGCCGGGTTTCAGGGCCCGTTCCGCGTCGACGAGGACGATCACGGGGTGGACGGCGGTGCAGGTGCGGTCGGTGGTGTTGGTGAGGTCGACGTACCAGACGCCGAAGCCGCCCCCGGCGGTGTAGGTGCCGGGACCGCCGTGGAGGCGGGTGGTGAGGGGGAAGTCGCGGTCGTCGGCGGCGGCGCAGGCGACGGCGGCGGGGCGGGCGTCCGCGGGCACGGCGGCGGCCGACGTCCCGGCGACGGGGAGAACGGCGGCCGCCGCCACGAGGCAGCAGGCCGCGGGCAGGCAGGGGCGCATGCCATGACTCCTTGCCGCGGCGGCGGTACCGGTCCCCCGACACGCGGGAAGGCCACCCGGACGGGCCCCGCCTTCCGTCCGTCCGGCGGAGGGGCGGTCGTCGGCTACCGGGGGTGGCGGGTGCTAACCGTCGCCGCGGCCGAACACCGGGGCCAGGACCAGCTGGGCGGCTCCCTCCGCGATCCCGGCGGCGCCGTCTGCCGTGGTCGGACCGGCGTCGCCGCCGTGGTCGCCCTCCCCGGCCCCGCCACCGCCCGGGGAACCGTCTCCCGCCCGGCGGCCGGAGGCGAGGCGCACCGTGACGGGTGGGTCCCCCGTGCGCCGGGCACGGGCGTCCAGCACGGCGCGTACACCACGGACGAAAGTGTCCGGGGCCGCCTCGATCGTGCGCCCACCGAGCAGAACGCGGTCGATGTCCAGCAGTCCCACGAGGTTGGCCGCGCCCGTGCCGAGCACCCGGGCCGCCTCCTCCGTGTCGCCCCGGGCCACCGCGTCCAGGCACAGCGCCTCGATGCAGCCCCGGTCGCCGCAGGGACAGCGCGGTCCGTCGAGCTGCACGACCTGGTGACCGAACTCCCCCGCGCCGGTCCGCGGCCCCCGGTGCACGCTCCCGCCGATCACCAGTCCGGCCCCGAGGCCCGTCCCGAGGTGCAGGTAGGCGAAGGAGCCGCCCTCGCCGCCGACGGCCAGCCCGAGGGCCGCCGCGTTGGTGTCCTTGTCGACGACGACCGGGGCGCCTAGCCGGTCCGCCAGGGCGTCCCGCAGCGGGAACCCGTCCCAGTCCGGGTAGCCGGTGACCCGGTGCAGCACACCCCGCGCGTGATCGAGCGGGCCGGGCAGCGCGACACCGACCCCGAGCAGCGTCCGGACCGGCCCGCCCACCGTGCCCGCGGTGGCGGCGGTACTCGCGGTGCGCCCGACGGCCGGCGCGGCGCCCGCGGCGCCCGCGGTGGCGGTGGCGGTGGCGGCGGTGACCGGGCGGTCCGGCACCAGGTCACCGGCCGTCTCGTCGCCACCCTCCGCCGCCGGTCCCCCGGCCGCCGCCTCGGCACCCTCCGCCGCCGGCCCCCCGGCCACCGCGCCGGAACCGCCCGCGCCCCGATCCCCGGCCGCATGGCTCGCGACCAGCTCCCCGGCCACCGCCGCGACCCGGGCGAGCACCGTTTCCGCGCCCGCGCCCAGGTCCAGCGGGGTGCGCCGCTCGGCCACCACCCTGCCGTCCAGGTCGGCCAGGACGGCGCGCAGTCCGTCCCGGTCGAGGTGCACGCCGACCGCGTGACCGGCCTCCGGGACCAGGCGCAGGACGGTCCGCGGCTTGCCGCCGGTGGACGCCCGGCGGCCCGCCTCGACCGCCAGGCCGTCCTCCCGGAGCCGAGCGGTGATCTTGCTGACGGCCTGCGGGGTGAGCCCGGTGCGCTCGGCGAGCTCCAGGCGGCTGATGCCCTCGGCGCCGGCGGTCCGCAGCAGGTCCAGCACCAGCGCGGAGTTGTGACTGCGCAGGGCCAGGAGGTTCACACCCCCGGCCCCGCGCGCCGCCGCACCCTCGGCCCCGCGCGCCGCCGCACCCTCGGCCGGGGCACCGCCGGTCGCCGCGCTCCCGGTCACCGGCCGCAGGCCCGTTCCCGTTCCCGGCCCCGTTCTCGGCCCCGAACCCGGGGTCGACCCCGGAGTCGACCCCGGGGGCGACCCCGTTCTCAACCCCGCTCGCGATCCCGATGCCGACCTCGGTACCGGTCCCGGCTCCCGTCCGCCGTTCGTCCTCTTCACCGGGCCATTGTCCCTCCTGCTTGCACTTTGGCAACAGCGTTGCGAAAGTAGGGGCATGACTGGCAACCCCCTCCGCGTCGGCCTCGTCGGCTACGGCCTCGCGGGCTCCGTGTTCCACGCCCCGCTGATCGGTGCCACCGAGGGCCTCGCGCTCGACACCGTGGTCACCTCCCACCCGGAGCGGCAGCAGCAGGCCCGCGCCGCCCACCCGGACGTCCGGATCGCCGCGAGCCCGGACGAGCTGTTCGCCCGCGCCGCCGATCTGGACCTGGTCGTCGTGGCGTCCCCGAACCGCACCCACGTCCCGCTCGCCACCACCGCCCTGGAGGCCGGCCTGCCGGTCGTCGTCGACAAGCCCCTGGCCGGTACGGCGGCCGAGGCGCGGCAGCTGGGGGCGCTCGCCGAGGAGCGCGGACTGCTGCTCTCCGTCTTCCAGAACCGCCGCTGGGACAACGACTTCCTCACCCTCCGCAAGCTGGTCGCCGACGGCGAACTCGGCGACGTGTACCGCTTCGAGTCCCGGTTCGAGCGCTGGCGTCCGCAGCTCAAGGGCGGCTGGCGGGAGTCGGGCGACCCGGCGGAGATCGGCGGCCTGCTCTACGACCTCGGCAGCCACGTCGTCGACCAGGCGCTGGTCCTGTTCGGTCCGGTGACCGCCGTCTACGCCGAGTCGGACCTCCGCCGGGAGGGCGCGATGGCCGACGACGACACGTTCCTCGCGCTGACGCACGCGAGCGGGGTCCGCTCCCACCTCTACGTCTCCGCGACGACGGCCCAGCTCGGCCCGCGCTTCCGGGTCCTCGGCTCGAAGGCCGGCTACGTCAAGCACGGCCTGGACCCGCAGGAGGCCGCCCTGCGCGACGGCGCGCGCCCGGGCCCGGACGCGGCCGGCTGGGGCACGGAACCCGAGGAGCTGTGGGGCCGGCTCGGCGCCGGGGAGTCCCCGGTGACCGGCGGCGGACGGGCCGTGGAGACGCTGCCGGGCGACTACCCCGCCTACTACGCGGCCGTGGCGCGGGCCCTGCGCGACGGCGGCCCCAACCCGGTGACCGCCCAGGAGGCGGCCGACGCCCTCGACGTCCTGGAGGCGGCCCGCCGTTCGGCCGCCGAGAAGGTGACGGTGACGCTGTGAGCAGGCCCGAGGTGACGCCGACCGTCGAGGAGTTGGAGGCACAGGAACAGCGCCTGGTCTTCCGCCGGTTCACCCACGAGGACGCCTGGGAGCTGGGTTCCCTCCTGGTGGAGATGGCCCGGGAGCGGCAGGCCCCGGTCGCCGTCGACATCCACCGCGCGGGTCAGCAGCTGTTCCACGCCGCCCTGCCCGGCTCCACGCCGGACAACGACGCCTGGATCGCCCGCAAGCGCCGGGTCGTCGAGCGCTACGGCGCCTCGTCCTACCTCGTGGGCGCCCGGCACCGCGCCAAGGGGACGACCTTCGAGGCGTCCTCCCGCCTGGACCCCGACACGTACGCGGCGCACGGCGGTTCGTTCCCGATCACCGTGGCGGACGTGGGCGTGATCGGCGCCGTCACGGTCTCGGGGCTGCCCCAACTCCAGGACCACCGCATGGTGGTGGAGGCGCTGGAGCGGTTCCTGGCCGCCCGCTGAGCCGGGCCGCAGCACCGACCGGGGCCCTCACCGCACGGCGCGCGGTGAGGGCCCGTCGTCGTACACGGTAAAGGTCAGACGCCCGCGACCGACTGGATCCAGGAGCGGTACGCCGTCACGTTGGTGTACGCCGTGGTCGTCTGGCGGTCGCTGGTGGAGGCGACGCCCACCTGGACGCCGTTCGCCATCATCGGGCCGCCGGAGTCGCCGCCGGCGGTGATGCCGTCACCGCGCCGGGCGCAGATCGCGGAGCCCCCGTAGGCGTCCGAACAGCCGCCGGTGACCGTCACGTTGGCCACCTTCAGGTACCGGGACTGACAGTTGGCCTCGGAGCCGCACCGGGAGGTGGCGCCCCAGCCGTACACCTGGACGTTCTGGCCGACGCGGACGGTGCCCGGCTGGCCGAGGCGGGCGTAGGTCGCGGACACGGAGCGGTCGAGGCGGACGAGCGCGAGGTCCGAGCCGTGGGTGTAGGTCTGGACGCCGTTGGCGACGGTGCCGCCGCTGTGCTGGTCCAGGCTGCCGATGCGGAAGGACAGACCGCCGCCGGTGACACAGTGCTTGGCGGTGAGGATCCAGGTCGGCGCGATGATCGTGGCCGAGCAGGTCTCCCTGCCGTTGGAGAACAGCCGCGCGGCCCAGGGACCGCTGGAGGCGTGGCCGCCGCCGATGATGGGCTGCGGCGCCTTGGTGCTCGGGGGCGGCACCGGTGCCTCGGCCGCGGCGGCGGTGGGGCTGAGGAGTGCGAGGACGGTGACCGCGGCGGCGGCGAGCGCGGGAACGAGCCGGGATATGCGCAAGGTTCCTCGATTCGACGGGCACGCGAGGGGGCGCGTGCTCAGCTGTGGGGGACGCGGCCCGGCGAGGAACACGGGGCCGCACCCCACTCGAACTCCGGCCCGTGACACAGGAGTTCGGCGTGGGGTACGGCACAGCTTCCCGAAGAATCGTCCAACGGGGTACTAACGGTTGGCGATAACGCGGTGCTATACCCGGCCGGGGGGCCGGTCTCGTGCGCGGGCGCCGAGGTGGACCACCAGGCCAGGGACCAGGGAGTCTCCTCCTCCGGTGGATCACGAGATCGTACGGAATCGTACGGACCGAGCATGTTCCGGCGAAGGAGAAGTGAGCCGGTGTCCCGACGACGCGTTCCGGCGGCCGGCTGAGCCCGCCGTGACCGCGAACGCCGCCGGGCGCCGGCGGTGCGCGCGGGCGGATGGGCGGCGCGGGTGCCGGACCGCTGTGTGCTCGCCGCCCGTCCGCCGGGCCGGCCCTGTCGGGGACGGGCCGCCGCCGGGCCCGGTCAGGCCGGGCGCAGCTCCTGCCGTTGCCGTCCCAGGCCGTCGATCTCCAGCTCCACCACGTCCCCGGCACGCAGGTACGGTTTCGGCTCGGGCCGGCCCATGGCCACGCCGGCCGGTGTGCCGGTGCTGATCACGTCGCCGGGGCGGAGCACCATGAAGTGGCTGACGTAGCGGACGACGTCACCCACCGGGAAGATCTGCTCGGCGGTCGTGCCGTCCTGCCGCAGCGTGCCGTTCACCCACAGCCGCAGCCGCAGGTCCTGCGGGTCGGGGACCTCGTCGGCGGTCACCAGCCAGGGGCCGAGGGGGTTGAACGTCTCGCAGTTCTTGCCCTTGTCCCAGGCGCCGCCGCGCTCGGTCTGGAACTCCCGCTCGGACACGTCGTGCCCGATCGTGTACCCGGCGACGTGGGCGAGGGCGTCCTCCGTCGACTCCAGGTAACGCGCCTCCCGGCCGATGACGACCGCGAGTTCGACCTCCCAGTCCGTCTTGCGGGACCCGCGCGGCACCAGCACCGGGTCGTCCGGCCCGACGACCGTGTCCGGCGCCTTCAGGAACACGACGGGCTCCGCGGGCGGCTGGGCACCCGTCTCCCGGGCGTGGTCGTGGTAGTTGAGGCCGATGCAGACGATCTTGCCGATCCGGGCCAGCGGCGGACCGGTCCGCAGCCCCGCCCGGTCCAGCACCGGCAGGTCACCGGTGGCGGCGGCCGTCCGGACCCGGGCGAGCGCCTCCGGGTCGGAGAGCAGCGTCCCGTCGATGTCCGTGACGAGGTCCGACAGGTCGCGCAGAGTACCGCCGTCGTCTAGCAGCGCGGGCCGCTCCCGTCCCGCCGTACCGACTCGCAGCAGCTTCATGGGCACGTCTCCCTCGATCGTGAGCCCGGCGGACGGGCTCGATCGTGAGCCCGCCCGACGGGAGCGACCGGTGCGGCGGGACGCGCCCCCTCGGCGGACTCGGACGATCCTCCAAGGTGCGCGTCCACGCGGCAAGCCCCCGTTCACGTACTGGACCGCGTACCGCCGGGCGTCACCGGTACAGGACGGCCCGCTCCACCACGCTCCACGTCGTGCTCGTCACCACGTAGAGCGCGGCGGCGAGCGGCACGACGGCCACGGTGACGAGTGTGAAGAAGGACGTGAACG
Source organism: Streptomyces sp. 3-6 (assembly GCF_056323165.1). Taxonomy (NCBI): domain Bacteria; kingdom Bacillati; phylum Actinomycetota; class Actinomycetes; order Kitasatosporales; family Streptomycetaceae; genus Streptomyces; species Streptomyces sp. 3-6. The sequence goes on along the minus strand of NZ_JBWHZP010000009.1, from coordinate 147,090 downwards.
GCAGGAACCGGGTCAGCGCGGCCGTCCCCGGCACCGGCACGCCCGCACCGGAACCCGCCGGCGACGGGGCGGCCCCGGCGGCCATCGACCGCCGGGTCAGCCGGTAGCCGAACGCGGCGACGACCGCCACGACGGCGAACAGCCCGAGGTACACGAGCCCGGCCGCCCCGAACACCCCGCCGTCGCCCAGCGCGTCGGTCCAGCGCCCGCCGAGCGGCGCCGCGAACAGTTCGTGCCCGAGCAGGGTGTTGGCCCGCCCGCCGACCGTCTCGCTGGAGAAGAGGTGGTAGAGCAGGAAGAACGCCGGGAGCTGGAACAGGCTGGGCAGGCATCCCGACAGCGGGGACACCTTCTCCTCCGCGTGCAGCCGCAGCACGGCCTCCTGGAGCCGTGCCGGATCACGGTGGTGCCGGGCGCGCAGTTCGGCGATCCGCGGCTGGAGCGCGGCCCGCGCCTTCTGGCCGCGCGCGGCGGCCCGGGACAGGGGGTGGACGAGGAGACGTACGAGCGCGGTGAACAGGACGACCGCGGCGGCGGCCGAGGCGGCGCCGAACAGCGGCTGGAGCAGGTCGGTCAGGTGCCGGACGAGATCGGCGACAACGGACATGGGTGAACCCTCCGGGGGGTGCGTCGTGCCGGACGACGTCCCGGTCCGCGCGAGGGGCGGGGCGGGGACGCCGCCGGATGGAAGGACGGCATGACGACACGACACGGCCCGCGCGAGGCAGGTCCGGCAGGAGTGTGGCAGAGGGGTGGGAGGTCGCCGGGGCCCTACGCGGCGGCGGTCGCCGGGAGGGCCGACCCGGGCGCCCGGGGCCGGGTGCGCCCGCGGGCGTCGGGGTCCCGCTGCGGCAGGAAGGCGGTCCGCAGCGTCCGGTCGCGCAGCGCCGTGCGCACCCGTGTGGGCGGCACGACGGGCGCGCAGCGTGCGGACGCCAGGGCGCAGACGGTGAGCGCGGCCCCGGCGGCGGTGGTCGCGGCGAGCGCGACACCGGCGGACAGCCCGCCGGCGGCCTCGGGCGCGACGAGCAGCAGCACGAAGGGGACGAGGACGAGGAGAACGGCGAGGAGACGGCCCCCGGCGGGGCGCGGTCGCACACTCCGACCCGACATCACCGCCGTCACCGCCCCCCTGGTTCTGGTTCGTCACCGGTCACGGACCGGTCCCGCGCCGCCTGGTCCCACCTGGTGCCGCCCGGCTTCGTCCCCCGGGCTGCTTTCGTTATACAGGACGGGGCCGTCATACAGGACGGTCGCGGACGGGCGCAGGCCCGGTGGAGGCGAGGCCCCGCGGGCGCAAGGCCGGGCGGACGCGAGGCCCTGCTGGCGCAAGACCCCGCGGGCGCGGTGGGGCGTCCGGCGGCCGACCGCTCCCTCACGCCTGTCACCCGTCGGCAGTACGGTGTCCCCCATGCGCCCCGACACGCCTGCCGAGAACGTCGACCACATCGCGGAAGCGGACCGCCTGGAGCGGATCGCGGATCGGTACCCCGAGGACGCCGAAGCCCTGCTGCTGCGGGCCGCGGCCCACCGGGAACTGTCCGGCGACCGCCCCGCCGCCACCGCCCTCTACGACCGCCTGCTGTCCTCCGGCGAGCCGCTGGAGGGCCCGTTCCTGGTCCGCGCCCTCAAGGCGGCCAACCTGTGGGAGTACGGCCACGAGGCGGAGGCCCGCGCCATCATCGACGGCATCCGCACGGCGTCCCCGCACGACCCGGCGGCCTGGGTGATCATCGCCGAGGCGCTGGAGGCGCACGACGAGCTGGAGGCCGCGCAGGAGACGTTCACCGAGGCGGTGCGTCTGCTGCTGCCCGACGGCACGGAACCGACCCGGGCCGCGCGCCCCCTCCTCTTCGGCCGCCACCGCGTCCGCCGCATGCTGGGCGTCCCGCACGACGCGTGGGACGCGGTGGCCGACTCGGTGCACTCCCTGCCGGTCACCCTGGACGAACTGCACGACCCCAAGCGGGTGTGGTCCCTCGGCTCGGAGAACCCGGCGGAGCTGGAGGCCGAGATCAGCCGCCTGCGCGCCGAACTGGGCGCCTTCCGCGAGGCACTGTCCCGCCCCTTCCCCGTCGCCGTCCTGCACTGGCAGACCGACGAACTGGCCGAACTGCTCGCGGCCTACCCGTCGTTGGCCTCCGAGTACCCTTCCCCCGAACGCCACCTGGCGACCATAGAGGCCGCCCTGCGCGAACTCGCCGCCTCCGGCACCCCCAACCTGGGCATCGTCACCGGCACGGTCCCCTCCTACGAGGCCTTCGCCGCCTCGGAGGGCGCCTCCCCCGACGACGCCGCCCTCCTCCCCCAGTACGCGACCACTCTCGCGGCCCGCGGCCGTGCGGTGGCGTGGCCGCCGGAGCGGGGCGCCGGCTGCTGGTGCGGGTCGGGGCGGACGTACGGGGAGTGCCACGGGACGCAGGCGTGACGTCCTGACCGGACCGCGCCCGGCTGCCGCGCTCCGCCCACCGGGTCATGGCAGCCGGGGCGCACCGGGACCGCGTCCTCCCCACCGGGCGACGCGACCCCGCCCGTCAGCGGGGCGCCCCCGGCTCCGCGGCGGTCGCCCTCAGCAGATCCCGCACCAGCTCGAAGTCGACGTCCCCGGCCTTGCGGAACCGCAGACACCCCTTGCCCATGTCGCGCCCGGCCAGCCGCCCCTCGAACGCCTCCCGGACGTCGCCGCGCATGAGATAGAAGGAGATGTACTGCTTCTGGCTCGCGAAGGCGATCTCCGCGGTCCCCCCACCGCCGCCCCGCACATAGGTGGGCATCCCGTAGGCCATGACCTCGTCGAACCCGCCGAGCTCGGCCCGGCACAGCTCACGCAGCCGCGTCAGGACACCCCTGCGGTCCTCGGGGACCTCGGCGAGGTAGCCGTCCACGTCTTTTGCGCTGCTTTGCACCATGGGGGGAGCTTATGCAAGGCGGGGCCACATCTCTCGACGTGACCTCCTGCCCGTCCTTCCGGCGCCGGCACAATGTCGGTGTGTCCGGTGTCGTCCCGTCCTCCCCCGTCGTCTCCGCCCGCATGAGCAGGCAGGTGAGCAAGGACACCGGAGCCGAACTGGCCGTACGACGGCTGCTGCACGCGGCCGGACTGCGATACCGCGTCGAGTACCCGGTGCCCGGAATGGCGCGACGACGCATCGACGTGGCCTTCACGCGCGCGAAAGTGGCCGTTCTGATCGACGGCTGCTTCTGGCACGGATGCCCGGAGCACGCCACACACCCCAAGTCCAATGCCGACTGGTGGCGCGCGAAGCTGGAGCGCAACATGGCTCGGGATCGGGAGACCACCGAGCATCTGACCGCGATCGGGTGGGCGGTTCTGCGATTCTGGGAGCACGAGGATCCGGAGGACGTGGCCACCCGGGTGAGAGCGGTCGTGGAAGCGCGCCTGGCGGAGCGGGCGGGAAAGCAGGGGGCATGGGAGGACTGACGTTCGTGGACGTGTGCTCGGGGGCGGGTGGACTCGCCCTCGGCCTGGAGCAGGCCGGATTCGAACCGCGGCTGCTCCTGGACGACGACGCTGACGCCGTCGCGACGCTGCGCGCCAACCGGCCGCACTGGAACGTGCTCGCCGCCGACCTGCTCGACTTCGACCCGTCCGAGCACCCGGAGAGCTACGACGTGGATCTTCTCTCGGCGGGGTTGCCGCGGGTGAAGTCGAGTGCGACCGTCCGACGGGCCGAATCAGGGCGGGAGGAACGCCTGTTGGAGGCAGCGGTCTACCTGGCCCACGCCATCAGACCGCGAGCCGTGATCATCGAGAACGTTCCCGACCTCGCCCACTCGGACAGGTATCAGCGCTTCCGCGACTTCGCCCGCGCCGAACTGGCGCACCTGGGCTATGAGTTCAGCTGGTTCGTCGTGAACGCCGTCGACTTCGGCGTGCCGCAGAACCGTAAGCAGGGTGTGTTGGTGGCCGTCGAGCGACGACGGGCCGGGGCGTTCCGTCCGCCGACGCCGACGGTGACGCGACCCGTCACGGTCGGCGCCGCCCTGGGGCCGTCCATGGCGGCACGTGGATGGCCGGACGCAGCCCGTTGGGCCGCTCAGGCCGATCAACCGGCTCCCACCCTCGTCGGAGGCTCGAAGAACCGAGGAGGCGCAGATCTCGGGCCGACCGGGGCCAAACGGAGGTGGGCGACCATGGGCGTCGACGCGCACACGGTGGGCAACGAGGTGCCCGGCCCCGACTTCGTGTGGGATCCCGCGCGCGGCAGGGAGACCATGGTGAAGATCACAGTCGAGCAGGCAGCGCTGGTGCAAGGGTTCCCCGAATCGTGGCAGGTCACAGGACTCAAGACCGCCCGGTACCGCCAGATCGGGCACGCGACACCGCCGTCCGTCGGCCAGGCACTGGGGCGGGCCGTCGCCGAAGCGCTGCGCAGGGAACCGGTGACGCCCGCTGCCGGCTAGACTTCCGCCACATGACCAGCACACCGCCCCACCAGTCCATCCTCGACAAGCCCTTTGTCCTGGATCTGTTCGCCGGCCCCGGCGGGCTGGACGTCGCCGGTCACACCTTGGGGCTCCCGAGTCTCGGGATCGAGTGGGACAGAAGCGCGTGCCTGACGCGCTACGCGGCCGGCCTGGACACCCTTCACGCCGACGTGAGCGCGGTCCGCCGGGACTCCTTCGAGTCGCTGCCGCCGGAGATCAACGTGCTCGCCGGTGGCCCCCCTTGCCAGACGTACTCGGTCGCCGGGAAAGGCGCGGGGCGCAAGGCTCTGGACGAGGTCAAGAAGTTCATCGAACGACTCATGGCGGGTGATCCCGACGAGGAGATCGACAAGGAGCTGAAGAACCTCAGCGACCCGCGCACCGCACTGGTGCTGGAACCTCTGCGCTACGCGATTCAGGCGACCCGGAGTGCGAACCGGGGGTGTCGACCGTACGACGTCATCGTCCTGGAACAGGTTCCCTCGGTCGAAGCGCTCTGGAACCGCTATGCCGAAGTTCTGCAGGAGATCGGCCTCCCCGACGGCACCAAGTACAAGGTCGTCGTCGACGTCCTGAGAACCGAGACCTACGGCGTTCCGCAGACCCGGTCGCGTGCCGTGCTGATCGCTCGTCGTGAGGGACTCGGTGATCCTTCCTTGCCCGAGCCGACCCACCGCGCTTACGAGGCGAGGGAATGGAACCGCAGGAACGGTGAGGTCGCGTCTGCGACGGTCCAACCGGCCCTCTGCGACGGGGAGGTGCCCGGACCGGTGGGGAGCGTCCCGGAGGACGACGGTCTGGAGCACTGGACGTCCATGGGCGACGCGCTCGCCGAGCCGGTGGGCACGCACCCGGGCCGCAGGACCCCCTTCCTGATCCGGTCGAACTACGGCAGTTCGGGGAACCCAGGGCGACGCGGAGTACGGACCGACCGACAGCCCGCCACCACCGTCACCGGCCGTATCTCACGCTTCGTGGTCTTCGAGTCCGTCGGTGACCACCACCCCGACGTCGTCCGGGAAGGTCCGAGGTTCAGCATGAACGAGGCGGGAATGCTGCAGAGCTTCCCGCCGGACTATCCGTGGTCGGGCACGGCCAAGGCCCAGCAGGTGGGCAACGCCGTGCCGCCCCTCTTCGGGGCCCACCTGCTGAGCGCGGCGCTCGGTCTTCCCGCTCCGGCCCCGGAGACGATGCGCGAGCCGTGGGTGCCCGCCACGGAGGAGCAGCGGGCCAAGCTGCGCAGCCACGGCTGCGGAGCGGCGGACGACTGCACCGCCCGCTGCCCTCGTCCCGAGTGACTCGTCGGCGCCGCCTCAGTTCTCGCCGGTCCGGCCCCTGACCGGAGCGGTCTCGAACAGCTCGGTGAAGTAGTCCGTCAGTGCTGTCACGGATTCCTCCGGGACGGGGTCCTCGTCGGGCCCCTCCGGCAGGATGTGACGCGAGACGGGTGGGGCCGTCTGCGCCCCCTCGATCCAGTCCCGCAGACGGGCGGGGTCCCTGGGCTCGTCAGGCGCCAGAACGTCGTAGATCACGGTCGCGCCGGCCGCGTTGACGGCGACGCTCAGCCCGTTGATCTCGCGCCCGGTGGTGACCTTCCCGACCTCCAGGAGACGGACCAACGCCTGGGCCGTGGGGCGGTGGTCGATCAGATCCTTCCTGAGCACGGTGTGGATGAGGTCCTGATTGCCGCAGGCGGCCTCGACCGGCCGATAGTCCGGCCCGTTCCGAAAGAGCTCGGCCGCCCACCACAGACGGGAGAAACACTGCCGGTCCGCAGGACCTTGGAAGCGCTCCGCGGCCACGAGTCGGGACGGTTCCGAAAGGTGCCGCCACACGACATAGTCAGGGGCGACACCAAGCGCCAGGTGGTTCCACAACCGTTTGTCCGCCGCCTCCCTCCGCGTCAGACGCAAGGTGGCATGGAGCCGTGGCGCGAGCCAGGCGTCGGCCTTGGTGCGCTCGTCGCGGAACTCGAACATGGCGTCCTCGACCAGGCTGCGGATCGGCTCGACCGACCACCGTGCGTCGTCCTCGGGGAGCGGTTCGACGACCTTGGCGAGGTCGATGCCGCTGTGGACCTCTTCACCTCTGAGCAGGCCGTCGGTGAGGAAAGCGTCCGCAGCCGAGCCGGAGAGCAGCGCCAGGCGCTCCGGTACGTGGTGGGGCTGGGTGATCACGTCTCGCTCTCCCTGTTGGTCCGTTCCAGACTGCGGATCATGTAGCCCACCGCCTTGGCGGCCTCGGCCCGCCGGACCGCCGCGTAGTGGATGCGCGTCTGCAACTCGCCCCAGCCCGAGTCACCGGTACGTCGGCGGTGCACCTGGCGCAAGGCCTCCTCGACGTGCGCACCGGGTACGACGTCCGGGAGCATCTCCCGCAGCACCTCGCCCTGCCAGTCGGTCGGGAAGACCGGACCACCGCCGGGTTCCACCTCCAGGTCGCCGATGGCGCCGTGGAACACCGCCGTCCACACGTCCGTGGCCATCTGCGCGACCAGGAGATCGCGCACCTTGCTGTCCACACCGGAGCCGTTGCTGTCCAACAACCCGACGATGCCGTCGATGTCGGTGTTGACGAACACCGTGGGGACACGCGCCGTGGTGTCCACGAGCCAGGGCGCGTCGGCGTAGGCGCGGAGCCATTCCCTGGAACTCTTGCTGAACGACGCCTTTCGGACGTCCAGTCGCAGACCTCTGACCGGCTCGTCGGAGACGGTGTCGACGATCCAGTTCCGGTCGGTCTCGGTGATCGACCGTCCGCGCACGCCGTCGACGGTTCCCACGGCGTACGCGCTGAGGGAGGCTCGTCCCAGGTGATCGTCACGGTGCAGTTCCAGGGAGCCCGACCAGTCGCGGCTGCCCTCGGTGTCACGGGTGAGGGCCGTCGAGGTACGGATGTTGGTCTCACCGTCGGTCAACACCGCGAGGACGCGCAGATCGGACCAGGCAGCGTCCGGGGCATCGGCGCCGGGCGGCAGGGTGGCCGTGAGACCGATCGTGGCGCTCACCCAGTCCGCGTGACCCGCGACACCGAGGGCGACGGCCTGCTCCTGGACCGAGTAGGCGCTGGTGTCGAGTGGATCACGGGTGCCGTCGGTCAGCTTGAGGGCGACCGACGTCACCCTGAGCGTGATCGGACGGTTGAGCCGCTTGTACGGGTAGATCTTCACGCGTCATGCCCCCTTGCCGGCGCGCAGCTCGAGGACGAGGCGAGTGAGCGTGGTCCGCACGGGATGGCTGGAGACGTCGGTGACGCCCCGGAACGTCGCGCGGCGCGTACCGGGCGGGAAACGCAGGGTCCCGCCTTCCACCTCACAGCCGTCGACAGCCACGAGTTCCGCCCAGTCGAGCCTCGGGCGCCCTCCGGAGCGGACATCCATCTGGGCGACCGGCACCATCGGGACGATCTCGTCACCGCGCGGAATGCTCACTTCCGCGGCGATCAACCACTCCCCCCGGTCCCCGATCGTCGCCTCGAGCCCGTCCAGCACCGGCACCACCGGGCCGGACGGCACCTTGGCCTTGGGCCGGCTCTTGACGGTCAACGCCTTGCGCAGCGCCTCGCCGCCCTCGCCCCTGCTGCGTCTGGGGCGGGCGACGAGTTCTCTCACCGCGCTGTTGACTTCGGTGGTCAGGTTGCCGATCCGTCGATACGCGGAGGGGGACCAGCGCAGGGACAGTTCCTCCGTCTGTCCCCAGCGATCGTGCTCAGGGGGCTCGGCCGCGCGCAGGAACTCCTCGGCCTCCTTCGCGAAGGGGGCCGACTCCCCGGCGGCGGCACCCACCAGGAGAACGGCTTGGAAGGGGTTGGTGCCGAGTGGCAGATTCGGGACCGTGGCCTTCTTGACCGTCATGCGGTTGCCGCGCAGCGAGTGCACTTGATTCTTGGGGGTGTCCTTGTCGCCGGACGCCTCGGTGACCAGCAGGACAGCCTGGTGCGTGCCGAGCGTCCCGCGGGCCCCTCCGGTCAGCGGTAGCTTCAGCGGGACGTTCCTGATCGCCACCTGCCCGGCCTCGGTGAGCCGGTCCACCGTGGTGCCCTCGTAGTGGGCCCGCAGGGCGCGCGTACGGGAGGGCTGTTCGACGGACGGGTCCACCTTCGTCTCCGCCACGACCTCCTCGCCGTTGCGCAGAGCACGGACGGAGGCCTCCAGCAGCGGGAGCCGACCCCCTCCACCGATCATGGCGGCCCAGAAGTCGCGGCCCAGTGCCTCGACCAGTCGACCGTGCATTCTGACGATGTCGCGTGAGTCCTCGGGGCCCTCCTCGTCGCGAGGCTTCCCGTCCTGGTCGTGGGCGTCCCCTTCGAGACTGGCCACGTCGTGCGCGCCCACGATGAGGAAGGACGTACCGGGTTCGTCACTGTCCCGGCTCAGATGCAGACGGGCCACGGCCTCCTCGTCCGCCCACCAGGAACGGGCGACCTCGGCTCCCGGCTTGTCGGGGTCGGGGCGCCCCAACCAGGCGGGCCCCGCGTAGGCGCGTCCGTCGACCTCACGCCAGGGGAGTTCAAGACGGCCGATCACCCGTCGCTCGGTACGCCCCTCGTGCGGCACGGACAGGGTGGAGTTGATGAGCACGAGACCGAGGGCGCTGGTGGCCCACAGTGTGGCCTTGCCCAGGCCGTACGAACCACCGGCGGCCGGACCGGACTTCAGGCTCTCGAGCTGGCGCCGGACGACGGCGGCGAACTTGCCGTCCCCGTAGTCGTCGCCGGTGAGCCCGGACGCGTTGTAGTCATCGACCCGAAGAAGGACCAGCCGGCCCCTCTCGTACATGTCGCGTACACCGGCGTCGACGACCCGACCGACTTTCTGGTTGCCCGCGAGCTCGGACACTGCGGAGTAGTGCGGGAAGAGGTCGTTCCAGAGGATCGCGTCGCGGAAGGCCTCCAGGTGCTCGCCGGTCAACTCGTGCAGCGTGTAGCGGACGCGTACGGGACGACCGTTCTTCGTCAACCGCTCATCGAGACTGTTCTGGCAGGTCTCACGCGCGAGGATCTGGACGTCGGCGTCGAAGGCGAAGGCCGCGGCATTGCCCAGGTCACGACCACCGTCGGGGTAGCCGGGACGGTGGTACCAGGTGATCGGGAGGCCGGCTTGGGTGTCGGTGGTGCGGGTGTGCAGTGTGCCGACGTCCGTACCGAGCGCGTCGGCGATCTCCGTCATGACGGTCGGGCGAGGGGTCGACCGCCCGGCGATCCACGCGGAGACGGCGGCTCGGGTCAACCCGAGCTCCTTGGCCAGTTCGGCCTGCGTCTTCCCCGTGAGCTTGAGCTGCCGGGCCAGCCACGGCCCGAACTCCTCGCTTGTCTCCACGCGCCACCTGCTCTTCCTCGGGTCGTGGAGGGAGGCTAATTTGACGATCGCGATCATGTCAACCAGAAGTTAACTGACCGAGGGGCGACGGCAGGTCCAGTCAGTCGGTCCGATATCAACCGGTTCACCCCTGATCACACCCATTCAACCGAGTCACACAAGCGGAGGTCGTCAACTCCCTTCGGAAAAACGGGCATTGAGGCTTGCCGACACCCCGGGACATCGGTACCTTCGCCATGTTGGAAAAGCCAACTCGCTCGGAAACCGGTATGTCCGGGACCGTGCGGCCGGGTCAGAGGTGTGCCCTCATGCCTTCGACGAGCGCACGGGGAAACGTTTTTGGAAAAATTCTGGCGGTCGGGTGATCCGGTCGCTACCGTGATCAGCGGGAGCGAATCCCACAGCAAGGCCGATTCGCTTCACGGGGGGCGTTACCCGATTACACCCCTGCGCGAATCACAGAAACGTCGATCGACAGGGGTGGGGACGAGATGAACGAGGACGAGTGTTTTCCCTTACTGCTCTCCCAGCGGGAGCGCAGCGCGCTTGAGCTGCAAGTCCCGGATGTGGTGGACGAGGTCGAAGTCGTGGACCTTTCAAACCGTGACGAGTTGTCCGAGGACGACTCCTCCACGGGATCCATCGACCTGGACGGGACGGTCCCGGCACCGCTGGGCGAGAGCCCTCCCGCCGCCTGATCCCTGCGCATTGCACTCGTACGACCTGCACGTGTACGGAGAGACTCTCCGGTATCAGTGCGCGTCGACACCACGGGCCGGCTCGCGCCACAGTCGGTGAGCCGGCCCACCGTCCAGCTCCTCACCATCCTCGACCTCAGGAGTGTCGCAACCGTGCCGTCCTTGTCATCAGCGGTGATCGAAACCGTTCTCGAACAGTCGTCACGTGTTCTACAGACGTACGCGGTGGATCCCGGACTCGTGGCCGAACACGCCAATGGTGAGCGCCGCATCACACAGGGCGGATACGGAGATCGGCAGCTTTTCGAACTCGTGCAGAACGCGGCCGACGAAATCGCGAACGAACCCGGTGGACGTGTGCACGTGGTTCTCACGGAATCGCGTCTGTACTGCGCCAACGAAGGCAGTCCGGTCAGCCCGGAAGGGGCGGAGACCATCCTTCGAATGAGTATGTCAAAGAAGCGCGGTGGGCAGATCGGACGGTTCGGAGTCGGGGTGAAGTCGGTTCTCGTCGTGACCGACGCACCGGAATTCTTCAGCCGCACCGGGAGTTTCGGATTCGACCGCGCCTGGTCATACGAGCAGATCAAGGCCGTGCCCGGTGTGACGGAGCGCTACGGACCGGAGTTCGACGCTCCCGTCCTGCGGATGGCCCGCCCGCTCGACATGGAGGCCGAACGAGCCGCCGATCCCGTGCTGGACAACTTGCTGACCTGGGCGACCACGGTCGTTCGGCTCCCCCTGCTCCCGAAGGCGGACAACCGTCTGGGCAAGGACATGCACGGAAACCGTGGCAAGGACCACGGCGAACCCCGTGAGGAGTTCCCCCTCGGGTTCCAACTCTTCTCGCCGCACGTCGCCGAGGTGGTGCTGGAGGATCACCGCCCCAGGCCCATGGCGCGTCGGATCCTCACCTCCCAGCAGGCCGGTGACCTGCACACCGTGACCGAGGAGCGGACGGGGAAGGCGCTCTCCACCGAGCGGTGGCGCGTGTTCACCACCACGCACGAGCCGGGAACCGCGGCTCGCGCGGACGCCGGAGAGCTGCACGACCGGGTCGCACTCGACCTGGCCTGGGCCGTCCCCGCTCTGGAACGGGACGCGGAGAGCGGCCTGTACGTCAGCCCCCGCTCACGTGGTCGCGGCAAGTTCTGGTCCTTCTTCCCCACCAAGTACGAGATGTCACTCAGCGGCATCCTCAACGGGGCGTGGAAGACCAACGAGGACCGGCAGAACCTGCTCGACTCCTCGCCGTTCAACCAGGAAATGATCAAGGTGTCGGCGAAGCTGGTCGTCGACTCCCTGCCCGCACTCGCCCCGGCCGAGGACCCGGCCGCTTACCTCCCGCTGCTCCCCGGTCGTGTGAAGGAGTCGATCAGCTGGGCGGACGAGTTCCTGACCCGGGAGATCTGGGCCCGGACCGCCACCAGTCCCTCTCTGCCCGACCAGGACGGCGTCCTGCGCGTCCCCGGCCACCTGCGCATCCACCCGCGGCTGGGCAAGGACCTGAAACAGCTGACGCGGTGGCTGCGGATGTGGCACGAGTGCCCCGGACGTCCTTCGGACTGGCTGCACCCGAGTGTGGAGGCCGATGCCCTGCGCTCGGGCAAGGTCGAGCACATTCTCACCGCCGCCGGTCACGAACGGGCCGATGTCCGCGAATGGTTGGAGGCCCTCGTCGCGAACGGCACCGCCGAGGCGTCGGCGGTGGCCGTCCGCATCCTGGCAGACATGATCGAGACGCGCGCACCCTTCGCCGACGAGGCCCGCAAGGCCCACATCGTGCTCACCGAGGAACACGGGATGGTCCCGCCGGTCCACGGCAAGGTGTTCCGCCGAGCCGAGCACCAGGACGGACTCCGCGAGTCCACGGTGTACGTCGTCGCCGAGCTCGCACAGGACCCGTCACTGGCTCATGCGCTCAACGTCCTCGGCATCCGCGAGGCCGACGTGGAGGGCCGGTTCACCAGCGTCCTCGACCAGGGCTTCGACCACTACGGTGAGTCCGACTGGGAGCGCTTCTGGGAGCTGTTCCGTCAGGCCGGCATCCGTCGACTGGCCCACAAGGTCCTGGAGCGCGTACCCGATCCCCGCACGACACTCCGGGTGCGGACGGCCGACAAGCGTTTCCGACCGGTCGCGGACTGCATGCTGCCCGGTGCCGTCGTGGACGCCGAACGCGATCCGAGCGTCGCCGTCGACATGACGTTCCACTCCGACGACGTGTCCTTCCTGTCCTCGATCGGCCTGCGGGAACGGCCGTCCGGCGGTGTGCAGCCGCGAGCCGACGAGGCCTGGTTCGAGGAGTACCGGGCAGCCGTGCACGCCTCCTACCTCCGTTCCCTGGACAGCCGGGCCCCGCGTCCCGCGCTGAACAGGATGAAGGTCGAGGGTGCCGCGATCGGTGGTCCCCTCCACCTCTTCCGTGCCCTGTCCGACAAGTCGCGCGCCGCCTTTCTGAAAGCGCTGCCCGACGACGCCGTGGTGGACAACTGGACGCGTCAGTTCGGCGCTCAGACCAGCACTCGGCAGGCGGTGATGTCCCCGATTCGATGGATGTTGCGCAAGCACGGCAGAGTCACCACCTCCCAGGGGATCAAGCCGCTGACGGAGGCCGTCGGCCCCCAGCTCGCCGCCTACCGCGACGTCCTGCCGGTCGCCGACATCTCCCCCGAGAAGGCCCGCAAGCTGCGTCTGCCGATCACCGTCGACGAGGTTCCCGCCGACCGTTGGGACGCGCTCCTCGCCGAGGTGTCCCGTAGCGAGGACGATGCCTTCGTCGGCGCCACCTATGTGATGCTGACCCGGTTCGGCGCGGCCTTCCCCGAGGACTCCCTCACCCGGTGCCGGATCGGTGACACCTGGGACACCCGCCCGGACAACGAGATCACCCTCGCCGTCGGTGCGGCCGAGTACCGGGCCCTGCGGGCCGAACAGCTCCCCGCCCTGCTCGTGCCGACCGCCGAGGACGCCGAGCTGATGGTCGAGCAGTGGGGCATGCTCCGCTACGCCGACGTGATCAGTCGGGAGACCCGCGAGGTGCCCGAGGGCGCCCCCGTCCCCCTCGTCGAGCTGTTCCCCGCGCTGCGGCAGCGCCTGAGCAGCGGCAGCCGGAACAGCGTGGTGCAGCGGTGCACCGAGCTGGAGGAGGTCACCCGTACTCCCAACGGCACGCACGCCTCCCCCTTGGACGCCGTGCGCCAGAACAACACGGTCAAGGTCCGCGTGCCGCGAGAGCCCGAGTCCATGCTCCGGCTGATCGACCGCGAGCTCGGCCTCGGCCTGGGCGCGGCCGGTTGCCGCGCGGTGCTGGAACATCAGGACCGCATGGCCAAGGACACCGCCCTGAAGGCGGCACAGAAGGCCGTTCGTGACGCCGAGGACGTCGTGACCAAGCTCGAGTTGCTGATCGGTGCGGACGCGCTCCGGGCCGGCCTTCCCGAAGGACTGATGGACGCCGAACTGCAGGCGACCGGCGGCACGGAACCGTCCGGGCGCCGCATCGCCCAGATGGCTTTCAACGCGCACGGGGACGGGGTGCTCCAACAGCACGCTCGGGACATTCAGGCGCGCTTCCCCAACGCACCGGTGGGATACGCAGGCTCGTCGTCCGCTATCACGTTCGTCTCCGACCTGCGTCTGCCGGTGACGTTCGCCGGTTCCCGGACGCCCTCACCGCCCTCCTCCGAGACGATCGAGGGCCCCCGGGACTTCCCGGCGCTCCACACCTACCAGGAGGATCTGGTCCGGAACATCTCCACCCTGCTCGACCGACTCGCCCCGCAGCGCGGCATGCTGTCCCTCCCCACGGGCGCCGGCAAGACACGGGTCACCGCCGAGGCCGTCATCCGCTGGGTGAAGCGGGTCGGTGACCTCAAGGGCCCGCTGCTGTGGATCGCGCAGACCGAGGAACTCTGCGAACAGGCCGTACAGAGTTGGAAGTTCGTCTGGAGCAGGGTCGGCGCCGAGCGACCGCTGACCATCAGCCGATTGTGGAGCAGCAACGAGGTCGGGAACGTCGTCGACCACCCTCACCTGGTGGTCGCGACGGACGCGAAGCTGGAGCGCTGCCTGGGCACCGACCAGTACGCGTGGCTGCGTGAACCCGCCCTCGTGATCGTGGACGAGGCACACACCGCCATCTCCAAGCGCTACACGGAGATCCTCGGCCTGTTGGGCCTCACCCAGTACGAGACACGTCGTCATCTGCTCGGTCTGACCGCCACACCGTTCCGCAACACCAACGAGGACGAGACCCGCCGGCTGATCACCCGTTTCGGCAACCGGCGTCTCGACGAGGGCGTGTTCCCCTCCGGCGATCCGTACCGCGACCTGCAGGAGTGGGGCATGCTCGCCCAGGTCGAGCACCGCACCCTGGAGGGAGGGCGGATCACCCTCGACCAGGACGAGAAGACCCACGCCGAGCGGATGGCGATGCTCTCTCGTGCGGCCGAGCAACGGCTCGCCGACGACCACGCACGCAGTCAGCGCATCGTGGAGTCCGTCGCCGCGCTGCCTCCGGACTGGCCGACGTTGCTCTTCGCCACCTCGGTCGACCACGCGAAGTACCTGGCCGCCATGCTCAACGACCGGGACGTCCCGTCCGCGGCCGTTGACTCCACGACCAGTACCCAGGACCGTCGAACTCGGATCGAGAACTTCAGGAACGGCCGTATCCGGGTGCTCACCAACTACGGCGTCCTCACCCAGGGGTTCGACGCTCCCGCGACCAGGGTCGTGGTCGTGGCACGGCCGGTCTACAGCACCAACGTGTACCAGCAGATGATCGGCCGAGGGCTGCGTGGCCCGAAGAACGGTGGCAAGGACACCTGCCTGATCCTCAACGTCGACGACAACATCGCGAACTTCGACACCAAGCTGGCCTTCACCCAGTTCGAGCACCTCTGGAGCCGTACGTGACGGACGTCTACCTCGACAGCCCTCCGCTCACCGCCGAGCAGCGGGCCGTCGTCGAGCAGCCGTGGGACGCCCGGGTCCTGGTCACCGCCGGGGCCGGCGCGGGGAAGACGCACACCCTGGTGCGTAGGCTCGACGCCCTGTGCGGGCACGAGGACCCGGAGGAGGCACTGGACGCCGGCGACATCCTGGTGCTCACCTTCTCCCGTGCGGCGGCGCGTGAGCTGCGCGAGCGCATCACCCGCCACGGGGACCGGGCCCGCCGGGTGCGTGCCCA
This sequence comes from Streptomyces sp. 3-6, assembly GCF_056323165.1. Classification (NCBI taxonomy): domain Bacteria; kingdom Bacillati; phylum Actinomycetota; class Actinomycetes; order Kitasatosporales; family Streptomycetaceae; genus Streptomyces; species Streptomyces sp. 3-6. Next base: position 131,432 of record NZ_JBWHZP010000009.1, on the reverse strand, counting down.
GACCTTCGACGCCTGGGCGTACGGGGTGCTCCTCCAAGGACGCCCGGACCGGGACTGGGCCACGACCTCCTTCGACGAGCGGATCAGGGCGGCGGCCGAAGCCGTGGAGGAGGGTGCGCTGGAGGCCGGCGACTCGGTCCCGCCCTCCCATGTGGTGATCGACGAGGTGCAGGACCTGCTGGGCGACCGCCGTGAGCTGGTGGAGGCCCTGCTCGACCGCTACCAGGAGAGTTGCGGTTTCACCGTGGTCGGTGACGCCGCCCAGTCGGTGTACGGCTTCCAGATCGAGGACCCGGCCGAGCGCAACGACGAGACCGGCCGATTCTTCGAGTGGCTGCGCCGCTCCTACTCCGACGACCTCGTGGAGCTGCGCCTCACCGAGAACTTCCGGGCCGTCACCCCGGAGGCACGGGTCGCGCTGTCGCACGGCCCCCGGCTCCAGAGCGTCCGGGACGGGGACGAGGCCGCCGCGCTCTACGAGGAACTGCGCGACCTCCTCCTGGACCCGGTGAACTCGCTGGGCGCTCTCGCCGACGAGTACACGCTGCAGGGGCTGCGGGACCTCGACGACACCTGCGCCGTTCTCACCCGCGACAACCGGCAGGCACTGGTGGTCTCCCGGCTGCTGCACGAGAACGGCGTCGAACACCGGCTGCGCCGTCCTCTCGAGGAACGGCCGGTGCCCTACTGGGTGGCCGAGCTGCTGCGCCGTACCGAGGCGACCGGACTGTCCGAGGAGCGGTTCCGTTCCCTGCTGGACCAGATCCCGTTGCCTCACGAGCCGAACGCGGGCGCCCTGTGGACGGTCCTGCGACGCGCGACCCGCTCACCCGGGCGGACCGCGCTCGATCTGGACCGGCTGCGTCGTCTGGTCGCCGACGGCCGCTTCCCCGACGACGCGGCCGACCCGGAGACGGCGCGGATCGTCGTCTCCACCGTGCACCGGGCCAAGGGGCTGGAGTTCGACCGCGTGATCGTCCTGGATCCGCCGACCGTCGCGGAACTGCGCAAGCGGTACGGCACCGAGGTGGACCTCCCGGCGGAGGCTCGCGCCCTGTACGTGGCGATGACCCGCGCCCGACAGGACCTCTATCACGTCGACTCCCCCGAGTTGCCGATCATCAAGAGGGCGGGGAACCGCAAGAACGGTCGGCGCTTCGTCGGCGGGTGGCGGTCGCACGACAGATTCGGCGTGGTGGCGGAGGCCGATGACGTCTGCCGGGACCACCCGCCCGGACCCACCACCGACGCCGTGGAGACCCAGTCCTACCTGCTGCGGGAGGTGGGCCCCGGCCAGGAGGTGCTGCTGCGCAAGCGCCACGATCTGCCGGCGGGCGAGGCCCAGAGCCCGCCGTACGCCCTGCTGCACCGGGGACGGGAGATAGGCGAGGCCTCCGAGCGGTTCCGCCAGGACCTGTTCCGGGTGCAGAAGGTGAGCCGGACCTGGGAGCCCTGGTGGCCCGACGAGATCCAGGGCCTGCGGATCGACACCTTGGAGACGGTGACGGGCAGCGTCGCGGCCGGCGCCAACGCCGGCCTGGGCGACCGAGGTGTGTGGATCGTTCCGCGGATCACCGGCATCGGCATGTTCCGCCGGGCCGACAACGAAGAGGAGCAGCGCGCATGACGCACGTGGCAGGTCGGCACTCCGAGCACTACCGGGTGCGGGACGAGGAACTTCTCGCGGGACTGCGCAGGGAACTGTTCGGCCCCACCGAGGAGTCCGCGCCGGAGGATCGAGCCGAGGTGCTCCCTCACGACGCGCCGATCGACCGTTACCTGACCGGGGTGCTGTACCCCCGTGCCTCCCGGGAGCGGAGGGCCGAGAACGCCGCCGAGCAGGACGGCCCGGACACCGCGCCCGTGCTTGCCCGCCAGGACGCCGAGGAGGCCGGTGCCGCCCAGGAGGCCGGTGTCTCGGGCGACAAACGTCCGTCCTCCATGGGGTTGACCTTCGCGGTCGATCCGGCCATGAGCGACACGATCGTGGTGTCGACGCGCGCGGCGGTCTACGAGCCCACCGACGCGGACGGCAATCCGGTCCCGGCCCGCCGCGCCGAGGCCCGGACCGTCGCGGAGCAGCGGGAGCGGTGGCGACGCAAGGAACTCCCACTCCCCGAGAAGACCGTCGATGTGACGGTCCCCAACCCCGGTGAGCTGTTCGACCTCGTGCCGGAGAAGGTCGCCCTGCACGTCATCGTCCGACCCCCTCATCCGGGCACCGGCACGGTCACCGTCACGGTCACGCTGATCAACCGGCAGAAGGTCGGTGAGCGGGACCTCCAGGACGCCTTCGCCCTGTTCCAGTGCGGCCTGGTCATCTGGGCCGCCGACGGTTCCAGCGCTTTCGTCGAGCGCCCCGCCCCGGACTCCGCACACGACCGCGAGGTCGCCACCAGTCGCCTGCTGCACCGCCATGCCCCGACGTTCGCCGTCGGCCACGGCTGCGCCGCCGCCTGGGACTGGGTCCCGTCGCCGATCGGCGTGACCGACAGCATCCCGGCCGCCGTCCCCGAGGTGCGCAGTGAGTTCGTCCCCAGCGTGGAGGTGTTGCTGACCGACTCGAATCCGGAGATCGACAGCTCCTCGCTGTCGATGCTGGGCCTGGCCGAGAGGCCCGACACCGAGGTCCTGTCCGCCCTGGAGGCGTTGGCGACGGGGTACGAGGACTGGATCGCCCGTAAGTCCGCCGAGGCCGACTCACTGGTCGGCAGCTCTCACGAACAGTCCGCACGAGATCAGGTGGAAGCCTGCCGTGAGGCGCTCGGCCGAATCCGTGAGGGCATCGAACTGCTGCGCACCAAACCCGACCTGATGCGGGCGTTCCGGCTCGCCAACCGTGCCATGGCCGACCAACGTGCCCGCAGCGTCTGGGTGAAGGGCGGACGCGTCGGCGGGCCCGATCCGGCCGCCGGCCGCTGGCGTCCCTTCCAGATCGCCTTCCTGCTGCTCTGCCTGGCCGGCATCGACGACCCCGAGCACGACGACCGGAAGGTCTCCGACCTGCTCTGGTTCCCGACCGGTGGTGGCAAGACCGAGGCGTACCTCGGCCTGATCGCCCTCACGTCCTTCCTGCGCCGCATCCGCAAGGGCGCGCACGGCGGCGGAGTCACCGTCCTCATGCGCTACACGCTGCGGCTGCTCACCCTGCAGCAGTTCGAGCGGGCGGCGATCCTGCTCTGCGCCATGGAACACATGCGGGCCCGCACACCCGAGCTGGGCGACGAACCGTTCTCCGTCGGCATGTGGGTGGGGCGCTCCGCCACCCCCAACACACTGGCCGAGGCCGCCGCCAGGCTCGACGAGCTGCGTGCCGACCTCGACAAGCGTCTCGCCACCGAGAATCCCGTCCAGTTGCACGCCTGCCCCTGGTGCGGGACCCGGCTCGACGCCCGGGACTACGAGGTCGACGAGGACGCCAAGCGGATGCACATCCGTTGTCCCGGCACCGACTGCGACTTCACCGGCGGTCTTCCCGTCCACCTGATCGACGAGGCGGTGTACGACGCGCGTCCGACGCTGGTGATCGCCACGGTCGACAAGTTCGCGTCGATGCCGTGGCGTCCGGCGACCTCCGCGCTGTTCAACCTGGACGACCTCACCGACGGCACTCCTCCCCCGGAGCTGATCGTCCAGGACGAGCTCCACCTGATCTCCGGCCCTCTGGGCACCCTCACCGGCCTGTACGAGACCGCTGTCGACGCCTTGGCCGAGCGACCCAAGGTGATCGCCTCGACGGCGACCATCCGTCGTGCCGCCGACCAGGGCCGGCACCTCTTCGCCCGGGAGGTGCGGCAGTTCCCGCCCGCAGGGCTGGACGCGCGGGACTCGTGGTTCGCGGTGGAGACGCCGCGCGAGGAGAAGGCGAGCCGCCGCTACGTCGGCCTCCTGGCTCCCGGCACCAGTCAGTCCACGCTGCTGATCCGGACGTACGCCACGTTGCTGCACCGGGCCCTGCACGCGGACACCGACGACAAGGTGCGCGACGCGTACTGGAGCCTCGTCGGCTACTTCAACAGTCTGCGGTTGCTCTCAGCGGCCGAACTCCAGGTCCACGACGACGTGGTGGCGTATCTCGAACTCCTCGCCGACCGCGAGGGCGTGGCGGTGCGCTCGGTGGCCAACTACTCGGAACTGACCAGCCGGATCGACGCCAGCGAGATCCCCACGCGCCTCAAGGGCATCGAGAAGCGCCTGCCCGACGAGGACACGGTGGACGTCCTGCTCGCCACCAACATGATCGCGGTGGGCGTGGACGTGGACCGACTCGGGTTGATGGCCGTCATGGGCCAGCCGCAGACGACCGCCGAGTACATCCAGGCCACGAGCCGCGTCGGCCGCGCCCACCCCGGTCTGGTCGCGGTCATGCTCAACGCGGCACGGGCGCGCGACCGTTCGCACTACGAGAACTTCCAGCACTACCATTCGGCCCTCTACCGCGAGGTCGAGTCCACGTCCGTGACCCCGTTCTCCGCCCGCGCGCGTGAACGGGGACTGCACGCGGTGATCGTCGCTCTCGCCCGCATCCTCATCCCGGCCGCCCGCCCGAACGAGGGCGCCGGTCAGGTCGAGTCCTACGAGCACGTGCTCCGGGGCGGCATCAGGGACCTGCTCCTGAATCGCGTCCAGGCGGTCACCCCCTCGGAGGCCGAGGCCGTGGCACAGGGCTTCGACGAGTTCGTCGACTGGTGGTGCCGGGAGGCCGACATCCACGGTGCCTTGCTCTTCGAACCGAAGCGGGGCAGCCGTGCCCCTTCGATCCTGAAGTCGTACGACGACGACTCCGAGGACCGCCAGGCGTGGCGCACCCTGTGGAGCCTGCGCGACGTCGACGCCGAGTCCGCCCTGTTCCTGGAGGGAAGCCGATGACCCCGCCCCCCGCCCGCCGACGTCGGACCGCGGCGAACGGCGCCGCCCCGGCCCACAACCTCCCCCGTCGCGGCACGGTCCGCCGTGCCCAGGCCATCAGCACGTACGGTGTCGGATCGCTCATCGCCGTCGACCACGAGTCGTTCGTCGTCTCGGGCCTGGACCAGGCCGACCAGAGCTGGCGCAAGGACGAGTCGCCCGTCGTCCACGAACGGCGACTGGCCCGACTCCTCGATGTCGACTACTTCCGGCTGCCGCCGGCGTCCGACGACACCAGCAAGGACGGCCTCCGGGTCCGTCGCTTCCCCTTGACGCACTCCTGTCCCGAGTGCAACGACCTGCAGCCGCACCGCGACTTCTCCCCGCCGGCCGGTCGGAGCGTCTGCGGCACGTGCGAGGTGGATCTCGTCCCCTCCCGTTTCGTCGTCGCCTGTGAGGCCGGGCACCTCGACGAGTTCCCCTACTGGCAGTGGGTGCACCGCTCGCCCGACCGTGACTCGGCGAGGATCGGCAGGTGCGGCGGCAGGCTGAGGATGCGCACGACCGGACGCACCTCCTCGCTCCGCTCCATCGTCATCTCCTGCACCTGCGGTCAGGTGCCCGAGGTGTCGATGGAGGGCTCCTTCCGCAGGAACGCCCTGAAGGACCTGCGCCTCACCTGTCGAGGCGCCCGCCCCTGGCTCGGTACCTCCGCCACGGACCCGAAGGGCTGCGGACTCTCCCTGCGCACCCTGCAGCGCGGTTCCTCGTCGGTGTGGCAACCGGTGCTGAAGTCCGCGCTCTCCATCCCGCCGTGGAGCAGCGGCCGTGCCGATCCGCTCGCGGAGCACTGGCCCGCTCTGCGCCGGTTCACAGACCCCGAACACGTCCGGATCTATCTCCAGGGAGCGTTCCGGGGCGACTGTCCGCTCTCGCTGGACGAGGTCATGGACCTCCTCGACGCGGAGCGCGAGGAGGATCCCGAGGTCGACAGGGCGCCAAGCTTCGACCACCGTTATCGCGCCCTCCGCAACAAGGAGTACGAGCGGCTTTGCTCGGGCAACGACGAGAGCGAACAGTCCCATGACGAGCAGTTCGTCTGCGAGACCCCGCTGGGCGACCCGAGTGTGCTCCGGCCGCTGGGGATCACCGGCCCGATGCTGGTGAAGAAGCTTCGTGAGGTCCGAGCCCTGAAGGCGTTCACCCGTCTCGTCGACGCGGAGTCGACGACCGATCCGAAGGAGATGCCGCTCTCCGAGAAGCCATTGAGCTGGCTCCCGGCGATGGAGGTCCAGGGCGAGGGCGTCTTCCTGCGCCTGGACGAGAGCCGACTGGACGCCTGGGAGAAGGCGCCGGCCGTGGCCGCTCGGGTCGAACGCATGCGGACCGCTCACCAACGGATGCTCGAGCAGCGGGCCGACGACCCGAGTCGGGCCGTGTCGTCGCCGGCGACCCCGCGCATGGTGCTGTTGCACACATTGGCCCATGTCATCATCAACGAGTGGAGCCTGGAGGCGGGTTACCCGTCCGCCTCCTTGCGTGAGCGCCTGTACGCCGCGGACGACATGGCCGGTGTCCTCGTCTACACGGCGACGAGCGACTCGGCGGGGAGCCTGGGCGGGCTCGTCGCTCAGGGCGAACCGGAGCCCCTCGACCGCGCTGTGCGTTCGGCCGTCCGCCGGGCCGAGTGGTGCGCTTCCGACCCGCTCTGCATGGAGGCCGAGGCAGCCGGCTCGATCGGCATCAACCTCGCCGCCTGTCACGCCTGCGTGATGCTCCCGGAGACCAGCTGCGAGCACAACAACGTCCTGCTGGACCGCGCCCTGCTGGTCGGCACTCCGGATGAGCCCTCCGTCGGGTTCTTCCGGCAGGTACTGACAGGCTGAGTCGGTCGTCATCGCCGGCAGTTCGGCAGGGTCGCCTCGTAGCGGCTCTGCGCGCGGTCGAGCACCTCGTCCGCGTCGCAGCCGCGGACACGGAGCCAACGGAGGAAGTCCGTGATGACGTCGATCACGGACTCCTCCGCCACCGCCCGGCCCACCCTGCCGGGACCGGGTTCGTGACTCCAGGTCGGTGGCCGCAATGTGGCATAGGTGCTCAGGAGCGCCTCGGCTCTCGTCACTGAGGGATCCGCCGTGCCGTCGGCCGTCGACGTGGGTCCGGTGACCATTTCGCACCACGTCACCTTGTGGTCGGAGTACAGCTCCACACCCCAGCGCTCGGTCAGCGCGTCCACGAGCGCCATCCCCCGCCCACCTTCCTCGTCGACCTCCGCGTCCACGAGGGTGGGCAGGACCTGTGTGTCCGGGTCGTGCACCTCGACACGCAGTCGTGCGCCGTCCGCCGACAGGACGAGCGAGCCGGGAGTACCGGTCCCCACGTGCGTGACGATGTTGGACACGAGTTCGCTGACGCAGAGCTGCGCCGTGTCGACCAGATCGTCGAGCCCCCATGCCGTCAGGTGGGGCCGTACGAGACGGCGCAGGTGGGCGACTTGCTCGGGGTACGCGGTGAAGGCCACGTCCCATGACCTTCGCGTGCCTCGGTGTCCCTGGATCACTGCGGACTCTCCCATCACGTGCGTCGTGGCGGTTCCCGGAGCGCGACCGATGATCACCCTCCGTCGCTCCGTGACTACAGAATGGCCTGATCTCATCCCGCCGTGCAATGTGCACGACGGGATTCCCACTTCCGTGTGATTGGCAGGCGGCCCTCTTGGCAGGAGACTGAAGTCTCGCTACGCACCACGCGGTTGAGGGGAAGACATGGCGGGTTCACCGACGGCGCGTCGACGGCGGCTGTCGATCGAGCTGAAGAAGCTCCGGGAAGGGAGCGCCCTGACCTGCGCCCAGGTGGGGCAGGCGCTCGACTGGAGCGGTTCCAAGGTCAACCGCATGGAGACGGGCAGCGGCAGGGTCCAGCCCTCCGACGTCGACGCGCTGTGCAGGTTCTACGGCACGAGCGACGAGCTGCGCGAGTTCCTCAAGTCGCTGGCCCGGGAAGCGAAAACGCGCGGCTGGTGGCAGGTGCACGGAGCGGGCGTGCCCGAGTGGTTCAACATCTACATCGGCCTCGAACAGGACGCCTCGACGCTCCGCCAGTACCAGTGCGAGCTGCTGCCCGGCCTCATGCAGACCGAGGCGTACGCCCGTGAACTGCACACGACCGGCGCCCACATGTCCTCGGAGGACATCGACCGGGCTGTCCGCGTCCGCCTGGAACGGCAGGAGATGTTGACGCGGAAGGACGCTCCCGACGCGTGGTTCGTCGTGAACGAGGGAGCCGTGCGCAACGTCATCGGTGATCGGGAGCTGATGCGGGATCAGTTGGAGCGGGTGCTCGACGCGATGGCGCTGCCGAGCGTGACCCTCCAGGTCCTCCCGTTCGACTCGGGGACCTATCCGGTCACGGGCTCCTTCACCATGCTCGGCTTCCCGGCGCCGGAGGATCCGGACCTGGTGTACCGGGACGGCATCACGGATGCCGTGTACCTGGAGGGTGAGCATCACGTCCGGGAGTACACCAGGGCGTTCGACGGACTGCGCGCCGCGGCGCTCAGTCCTCAACGTTCCGCCCGACTCGTCGCATCCGTCGTGAAGGAGTACGCGAAGTGAGCGCCACCGCATCCCTCGGACCCGACGGGGGCTGGTTCAGGTCCTCGTACAGCAACGGCGCCGGTGGCGAATGCCTCGAATGTGCGATCACCCGCGCAGCGGTCGGTGTCCGCGACTCCAAGAACCCGGAGATCGGAGCCATCGCGGTGAGCCCCGCCGCCTGGACTCCGTTCGTACGGTCGGCCCGACGAGCGAGCCGCTGACCGCCTCGTCGCACCACGCCCACAACCACCTTCGCGTGTTCGCGAGTTGGTGCCCTAACGAAGCCCCGCCCGCGAGGCTGCGGGGCTGACATCGGTGGCGGGACGGATACCGGCCGAGGAGTACGGGTATCAGGTGTCACCACGGCCTGCGGCGAAGACGGTGCAGGCCGTGGGCTCGCTCGTCCTCCTCGGTGTCCTCCACGCGATCCACCGCCGTAGATCTGCGGTTCCAGGGGGTCGCGGCCGTGCCCGGCGGCCGGCCGTTGTGGGTCGTCGAACCGGAGAAGCCCGCGCAGCGGCCGGCCGCGCCCGCGGCAGGGGGCTCCGGTGGGGCGGGCTTCGACGAGCTTGTCTCCGAGGCCCGTTCGGCGGTCGTGTGGAACATGCTGAACTGACCAGGCGCTGCGGGGAGCGGATCCGGCCGTCCGGCAGCCGGCGTCGGCACGGTCACGGGTACTGGCACGGGCATGAGTACGCAGCGCCCTGCGCGGACGGCGCCGTGCTCGTATGAGGCTTCCGTGAACAAAACACGGCGTTGTGCTCACGCCGGCCGGGCACAGCCCGCAACGACTCCGAGTCGGGGCGGACCCGGACGCGCGGCCGATGTCACCGCAGCGTGATCCGCGCCGTCACCGGCACGTGGTCGCTGCCCGTCCTGGGCAGGGTGCGGATGCCGTGGACGGTGGCGGAGCGGGCCATCACCTGGTCGATGCGGGCGACGGGGAAGGCGGCCGGGAAGGAGAGGGCGAAGCCGCGGGGCGGGGTGGTGAGCCGGGAGGTGAGGGGCGTCAGGGCGCGGTCGTGGACGGTGGCGTTGAGGTCGCCCATGAGGATCACGTGCCGTACCGGCTCGGCGGCGACGGCGCTGCCCAGGCGGCGGGCGCTCTCGTCGCGCCAGGCGGAGGCGAGGCCGGTCGGGCGGAGGCGGACCGACGGGAGGTGGGCGACGTAGGCGGCGAGCCGGCCGTGCGGGGTGTGGACCTCGGCGCGCAGGCCGCGGTTCCACGGCTCGGTGATGCCACGGGGTCTGATGTCGACGGCGCGGGAGCCGGTGAGCGGGTGCTTCGACCAGAGGCCGACGGTGCCGTGGACCGCATGGTGCGGGTAGTGGGCCCGCAGCGCCTTCTCGTAGGCGGGGACGGCTCCCGGGAGCAGTTCCTGCAGGGCGATGAGGTCCGGCTCGGCGGCGGCCAGGGCGCGGGCCGTGGACGTGGGGTCGGGGTTCTCGTCGCTCACGTTGTGCTGGACGACGGTCAGATCGCGGGGCCCGGGGCTTCCGGCGGGCAGGAGCAGGGGGCCGAAGGCGTGGGTCCAGGCGGCCACCGGGAGCAGGAGGGCGAGCAGCGCGAGGGCCGAGCGGCGGATCAGGGCCAGGGCGAGCAGCACGACCGTGGCCAGGCCGAGCCAGGGCAGGAAGGTCTCCAGCAGACTGCCCAGGCGGCCGACCGAGTTGGGCACCGCGCCGTGGAAGGCCAGGAGTCCGGCCGTCAGGACCGCCAGTGCGGCGAGCACGCGCCCACGCACCCGTGCGGGGCCACGGGTCCACGCGGGTCCGCGGGCCCGCAACGCTCGCAGGGAGGCGCGGCGCGGGGGCGTTCCGTCCGTTCGCTGCACCGTGCGCGGCCCCCTGTCGTGTGGTGATCAACAAGGACGCCGGGGACGGCGCGGTCGGTTCCCCGTGGCGGAACGGCGGCCCCGGGGCGTCAGTCCAGGTCTCCGCGCTCCACGCAGAACTCGTTGCCCTCCGGGTCGGCCAACGTGACCCAGCCTCCGCCGTCGGGCCGCGTGTGGTCGGCCAGTTGGCGGGCGCCGAGGGACAGCGCCCGGGCCACTTCCTCGGCACGGGTGCGGCCGGTCGGCCTCAGGTCGAGGTGGACGCGGTTCTTCGCCGTCTTTCCCTCGCCCACCCTGACGAACAGCAGGCCGGGGCCTCCGTCCGGGTCCGCGATCAGCGCTTCCGGGTCGCCGGGCTTGTCGTCGTCGGCCGGCGGCCTGCCCAGCAGGGCACTCCAGAAGCGGGCCAGGTCGTAGGGGTCCCCCGTGCAGTCGAAGGTGAGGTGGCGGATGGTGGGGTGCAACGGTCCTCCGGTGGTCGGACGGCGCGGCCCGCGGGGCCCCGGGGCGGAACTCCCCGTGTGGTTCCCGGAGTTCGGCGCCCGGCTTCCTCGGACCGCGGTACGCACGCAGCATGTCCTTCGGAGGGCGGAGGCGTCGAGCGGTTTACGGCGGGGCCCGCGGACGGAGGCCCGGCTCATCCACGGAGGCCCCGTCCTGGAAGGCCGCACCCTCGACGGAGGCCCCGTCCCCGCCGAGCCCCGCCCACGCACGCCCCACCCGTGGAAGCCTCCGCCCGCGGACGGCGACCGCCCCCGCCCTGCCGCCGTCCGCGGAACCGTCGCCCGGACGGGACGTGCGCCGGGCGATCGGTGCGGTGGAGGGCAGCGGGGCGGGGGCGGTCAGGGGTCGGCGCGGTCACGGGCCGGGCGGCGCCCGGCGTGGTCGCGGGCCGGGCCCCGGGTCACTGCGCCGGGGCCAGTTCCGCGCGGCCGAAGAGGAGGGCGTAGCCGGAGGGCAGCTGGTCCAGGATGCGGGTGATCAGGTCGTCACCGGTCAGCGTGGGCAGCACGCTGAGCACCGAGCTGACGTCCCAGCGGGCCGTCGCCGGGGTCGCGCCCTCGATCCGGGTGGCCACCGAGTCGACGAACTCCGCCGCCGTCAGCGGACGGGTCGCCGGGACCTGCGAGGCGACCACCCGCGCCGCCTCCTCGGGCAGGGCGCGGGCCAGTTCCACCCGCTCGTCGCCGACGACGTGGCCGCCGAGGGCCGACAGGACGACGCGGGTGACGCTCTCCGCCTCCGCCCTCGTCGCGTACTGGCCCGACTCGCGTACGGCCTCGACGAGTTCCCGCCACCGTTCGGCGTCCCGGCTGCCCGGGGTGCGGGCGACACGGTCGTGGTGCGGGGCCGGAATCACCCGTTCCCGGCGCGACGGCGCGGGCTTGTTCGGGGTCATCGTCGTCATCGTGCTCTGGACTCCTCTCCTACTGCGGGCCTGCGACGCCCTCCGGAACCGGCGGGCAGGGGGCCGCGTCCCGCGACGGCCGTTCCGCGGGACGCGTTCGCGCTACGAGCGGCGTTTCAAGCGGCTTTCCGAGCGGCACTACGAACGGCACTACGAACGGCGCTTCGAGCGGTGCTTCAGCCGCGGAGCTGCTTGCGTCCGCCGCCCCCGCTGATCTGGATGCGGCGCGGCTTGGCCTGTTCGGCCACCGGGATGCGCAGGGTCAGGACGCCGGCGTCGTAGGACGCGTCGATGCGCTCGGTGTCCAGGGTGTCGCCCAGGAAGAGCTGACGGGTGAACGTGCCGCTGGGGCGCTCGGCGACGATCGTCTCGGCTCCCTCGGGGGCCGGGGAGCGGCGTTCGGCGCGCACGGTCAGGACGTTGCGCTCGACGTCCAGCTCGATCGTCTCGGGGTCGACGCCGGGGAGGTCGAAGTGGACCAGGAAGTCGTCCCCGGAGCGGTAGGCGTCCATCGGCATGGCGGCGGGACGGCCCGCGGGGCCCTCGCCGAAGAACTGCTGCGCGAGGCGGTCGAGGTCACGGAAGGGGTCGGTACGCATGAGCATCACGGGTCACTCCTCTCCTCGGGTCCGGTCAGTGCGATGCCCGTACTTCTTATATAGCTCGAAGGAGGAAACTTGACAAGTGCCGACTCAACTACGGTCCACGGGTCCACGGGTACCCTCGGGACGCAGTGGACCGTGACGTGTGAGACGGACATGACGGCGACCCCTTCGGGGGAGCATCGGAGGCAGGGCGGCATGGCGAGGATTCCCAGTTCGGTGGTGGCGGCGAGCGGGCTCGTCGGCGGGTACGCGGTGGCCCGCTGGACGCGGCAGCGCCCGCTGGGCGGAGTCGTCCTCGCCGCCGCGGGGACGGCCGCCGCCCGGCAGTGGCGGCAGCGCGCCGGGGGGCCGGCCGCGGGCGCGCTGACGGCCGCCTACGTCGCCGCGTTCGCCGGGTCGCACCCGCTGGCCAAGAGGGTGGGTGCCTGGCCGTCGGTGTTCGGGGTGGCCGGCGCCGTGGCGCTGGCGTCCTGGGCGGTGGCCGACCGGCGGGGCTGAGCCGGCCGAACCCCGGACGCCCCGCGTCAGCCGGCCCGACCCCCGGTCACCTGACGTCAGCCGGCCGCCCGCAGGCCGCCCCGCGTCAACCGGCCGCCCCCCGGACGCCCCGCGTCAGCGGGCCGAAGCCCGGACGCCCCGCGTCAACCGGCCGCCCGTCGCGCCTCCGGCCCCGGGCCGCCCGACGCCGGGCCGCCCGACCCCGCGCTGTTCGCCCCCGCACCCTGCGTCCCCGGACCACCCGGCCCCGAGCCGGCCGGCTCCGCCGCGGTGAGCGGTGTGGCGATGTCCTCCAGCGCACGGCGTTCCGCGTTCACCGCGAGGAACACGGCCACCAGACCCGCCGCGCACATCAGGCCCGCGCCGATCTGGAACGCCAGCACGGTGTCGGCGACCTTGCCGGTGTTGGTGAGTTCCGCGAAAAGCAGCGGGCCGCTGATGCCGCCGGCGGCGGTGCCGATGGCGTAGAAGAAGGCGATGGACATGGCGCGGGTCTCCATCGGGAAGATCTCGGAGACCGTGAGGTAGGCGCTGGAGGCGCCCGCCGAGGCGAAGAACAGCACCGCGCACCAGCAGGCCGTCATGGTCGTCGCGTCCAGGGACCCCCGGTCGAACAGCCAGGCCGTGCCGAACAGCAGCACACCCGAGAGCAGATACGTGCCGGAGATCATCACCCGGCGGCCGACGGTGTCGAACAGCTTGCCCAGCAGCAGCGGTCCGAGGAAGTTGCCGAGCGCGATGACGGCGAAGTAGTAGCCGGTGTGGCCGCTCGCCACGTCGAAGAACTGGGTGAGGATCGCGCCGAAGCCGAAGGTGATGGCGTTGTAGAGGAACGCCTGGCCGATGAAGAGGGCGAAGCCGAGCGTGGCCCGCTTGCGGTACCGGGAGAGGATCGTGCGGGCGATCTCCGTGAACGACACGCTGCGGCGCTGGTGGATGGTCAGCTCGCCCTCGGGCTCCGGCAGGGTTTCGCCCCGCTCCTGCTCCACCCGGCGTTCGATCTCGGAGACGATGCGTTCGGCCTCGTCGTCACGGCCGTGGATCAGCAGCCAGCGCGGGCTCTCCGGGACGTGCCGGCGGACCAGGAGGATCACCAGGGCGAGGACCGCGCCGAGGGCGAAGGTGAGCCGCCAGCCCACGTCGGCCGGGAAGATCGACGTGTCGAGGGCGACGATCGACAGCAGGGCGCCGCCGACCGCGCCGAGCCAGTAGCTGCCGTTGATGAGCAGGCCGACGCGGCCCCGGTAGTGGGCGGGGATCAGCTCGTCGATGGCGGAGTTGATGGCCGCGTACTCGCCGCCGATGCCGAAGCCGGTCAGGAAGCGGAAGAGGAAGAACCACCAGGTGTCGAAGGCCAGGGCGGTCAGGGCGGTGGCGCCCAGGTAGACCGCCAGGGTGATCATGAAGAGTTTCTTGCGGCCCCACAGGTCGGTGAGGCGGCCCCAGAACAGGGCTCCGATGCAGGCGCCGGCCACGTAGAGGGCGGCGGAGATGCCGGTGACCTCGCCGGAGGTGATGGGCAGTCCGCTGCCGGGCTCGGACAGACGGGCGGCGATGTTGCCGACGATGGTCACCTCGAAGCCGTCGAGGATCCACACCGTGCCGAGGCCGATGACGATCGACCAGTGCCAGCGGGACCAGGGCAGGCGGTCCAGGCGGGCGGGAATGCTGGTGGTGACGGTGCGTCCGGTCCCGGACCGCGCGGTGGTCATGGCCCCCTCCTCGGCTCCTCGACGACTCGCCCGGACCGGGTCCTCGACGCCGTGACGGGCCGTCGTCGGATCCCCGGGGAGCGAACCACCGTCAGGTGCCCGGGGTGCGGCCCTTTACGCCCCCGCCCCGGCCCGGACGGGGCCGCACGGCGCCGCCGCGGCCCGGCTCCAGCGCCGGGAGCGGCCTGCCCGCTCCAGCGCCGAGGGCCGCCTGCCCTCTCCCCCGCCGCTGCCCCGGAGGGCCCCGCCCCGCGACCCCGCTCCAGCGCCGGGAGCCGCCTGCCCGCTCCCCCACGGCTGCCCCGCACGGGGCCGCGCCCTACGCCCCCAGCGCCCGCGACACCGTGTGGATGAGCAGTCCGACCAGCGAGCCCACCACCGTGCCGTTGATCCGGATGAACTGCAGGTCGCGGCCGATGTTCGCCTCGATCTTCTTCGTGGTGTGCTCGGGGTCCCAGCTCGCCACCGTGTCGGTGATCAGGGAGGTGATCTCCTTGCGGTAGGTGGTGACCACGTAGACCGCGGCGCTCTCCAGCCAGCCGTCGACCTTGCCCTGCAGCGTGGTGTCGGCGGACATCCGGGACCCCAGGGAGAGGAGCGAGGCGCGCACGCGCAGCCGCAGCTCGCTGCGCTCGTCCTCGGCCGCCGCGACGATCATCGCGCGTACGGCGGTCCAGGCCGAGGCGATGAGGTCCTGGACCTCGCCGCGGCCGAGGATCTCGCCCTTGAGGCGTTCCACGCGGGCGCGGGTCTCGGTGTCGGACTGGAGGTCGGAGGCGAAGTCGGTGAGGAAGCGGTCCAGTGCGCCGCGCGCGGGGTGCTCGGGCATGTCGCGCATCTCGGTGACGAAGCGCAGCAGTTCCTTGTAGACGCGCTCGCCGACCTTGCGGTCCACGAACCGCGGGGTCCAGCCGGGCGCGCCGACGTGGACGGCCTCCATCACCGTGTCGCCGTGCAGCACCAGCCAGTCGTGGGCCCGGTTCACCACCAGGTCGACGGCCCGCTTGTGGCCGCCGTCGGCCACGATCCGGTCCAGCATCTTGCCCATGCCGGGCGCGATCTCCTGGGCGTCGGCGCGGCGGGTGATGGCCTCGCCGACCACGGCCTGGACGTCGGAGTCGCGCAGCACGGCCAGCGCACCGCGCAGGGCCGCCGCCAGCTCGGCGGTGACCCGGTCGGCGTGCTCGGGGACGGCGAGCCAGGCGCCCAGCCGGCTGCCGATGCCGACGGCCCGCAGCCGGCCCCGCACGACCTCCTCGGAGAGGAAGTTCTCCCCGACGAACTCCCCGAGGGAGACGCCGAGCTGGTCCTTCTTCCGGGGGATGATCGCCGTGTGCGGGATGGGCAGGCCCAGCGGGTGGCGGAAGAGGGCGGTGACCGCGAACCAGTCGGCGACCGCGCCGACCATGCCCGCCTCGGCCGCGGCGGCGACGTACCCCGCCCAGGCACCGGCGCCCCGGTGCGCGGCCCACTCGGCGAGCACGTAGACCACGGCGACGAAGACCAGCAGGCCGGTGGCGGTGAGCTTCATCCGGCGCACACCGCGCCGCTTCTCCTCGTCCGCCGGGCTGAACGCGGTCATCGCGCGGTTCGACACGGCGCCGGGACGGTCCTGCCGCCCCTCGGCGCCGCGCCCTGTGCTCCGCGGTGCGGTCTCCGCCGCCGTCTGCGGTTCCTCGGTCCGTTCCATCCACTCCACCCGTTCGGTGATCCCTCACACATTGTCCCTTCCTGACCGACTCCCGGAACGGAACAGGAGTTCCCGGCGTCTGTTCCGGGGGGGCGACCGCGCGGGGTGGCGCGCACCGCCTCCCGCCCGTGACGCATCATGGGTTCGTCGGACCGGAGCCTCGGGGCTCCCACCTCCCGAGGAGAACAGCACAGCATGACCAGGGGACGTGACGGGGGCTCGGGGACGCCCCCAGCGAAGCAGCGCGCCCTGCTGGCGGCCGTCCTCGCCGCGATCGTGGCCCTCTCCGCCGCCCTGTACGTGGGCGTCGCGGCCGACGACGGCACCGAGCGGCGCGACACCCTCGCCGGCGGCCGCGCACCCCACAACCCGGCCGCGCCCGCCTCCACCGGGACCTGGGTGGCCTCCTGGGCCACCGCGCCCGTCGGCGGCGAGCCCGGCACCGAGACCACCGGCCTGGCGGGCCGCTCGGTGCGCAACGTCGTCCACACCAGCGCCGGCGGTACGAGTGCCCGCGTCACGCTGTCCAATCTCTACGGGCAGTCCCCGCTCACCGTGACGCACGCGTCGATCGCCGTCGCGGCCGGACCCGGCCGTGCCGCCGCCGTCGCCGGCACCCTGCGCCCGCTCACCTTCACCGGCAGCCGCTCCGTCGTCGTCCCGGCGGGCGCCCAGGTGACCAGCGACGCGGTGCGCGTCACCGTGCCCCGGGACGGCGACGTGCTGATCACCACCTACTCCCCCACCCCGTCCGGGCCCGTCACCTACCACCCGCGGGCCCGCCAGATCTCCTACGTCGCCGAGGGGCAGCACACCGCGGACACCACCGGCGCCCCGTACACCACGCGGACCGGCTACTGGCGGTACGTGACCGCGCTGGACGTGCTCAGCAGCGAGTCGGACGGCACCCTCGTCGCGTTCGGCGACTCCCTCACCGACGGGGTCTCCGCAAGCGTCGGCGCCAACAACCGGTGGCCGGACGTCCTCTCCGACCGGCTGCGCGCCGCCCAGGACGCGGGGCGGGACGTGCCCCGGCTCAGCGTCGTCAACGAGGGCATCAGCGGCAACCGCCTCCTCACCGACGGCCTCGGCCGCCCGCCGGAGAACCCCAGCGGCCTCAACCGCTTCGGCCGGGACGTCCTCGGCCGCACCAACGTACGGGCCGTCGTCGTCGACCTCGGCGTCAACGACATCCTGCGCCACCCCGGCGCCGGCGACCCGGACCAGATCCTCGACGGCCTGCGCACCCTCGTCGACCGGGCCCACGCCCGCGGCCTGAAGGTCGTCGGCGCCACCCTCATGCCGTTCGGCGGGCACCCCGGTCACACCGAGGCGCGGGAGGCGGTGCGGCAGCGGATCAACGCGGAGATCCGCTCCGGGCGGGTCTTCGACGCGGTGGTCGACTTCGACAAGGCGCTGCGCGACCCCTACGACCCGCGCCGCCTGCGCCCGGTCTACGACTCCGGCGACCACCTCCACCCCAGCGACCGCGGCTACACGCGGATGGCGCAGGTCCTCGACCTCGACGAGCTGAGCGGCGGCGCCCCGGCGCAGTTGTGACGGGCGCGGGTGCCCCGCCCGTTCTGTGACGGGGCGCGGGCGCCTGTTGTCCGGTGACCGGGCGCGGGTTCCCGTCGTCCGGTGACGGGTCCCCGGGGTCGCCGGGAGGCGCTGCGGGAGCGCCGGGGTGGCCAGGGCGGCGAGAGGGCCGGGACGCGGACGGGGGGCCGGGGCCCAGGGTCACCGGTCACGGGGTCACAGGCCACGCCGAAGGGTCAGCGGCCGGCGGAGGGGCCCGCCGGTGGAGGGTGGCCCAGCGGTGGAGGGTGGCCCAACGGCGGAGGGTGGTCCAGCGGTGAACGGTGGCCCGCCGGTCGCGCCGCCCGGGGCCGGGACCGCCCGTCAGTGCCCGCCGTGTCCGCCCCGGCCGTCACGGCGCTCGGAGGGCTCCTCCGCGCCCGAGCCGTGCAGGCCGTGCAGGCCGTGCAGGCCGCCGTCCCAGGACCTGGAGCCCGAGGAGGCGTCCAGTGCGCGGCGGTTCGCCTTGCGTTCCAGCTTCTGGCGTCGGCGTTCCTCGCGCAGCCGCTGCTTCTCCGCACGGGGCAGCTTGCGCTGCACCCCGACCCCGCCCCAGAAGGCGAAGCCGGTGACGATCACCCGGGGCGCGCCCGGCTCGGCCGGAACGCCCTCCTCCCGGTGGTCGAAGCCGCCCATGATGCCGATGCCGCGCACCACGACCTCGACGCCCGGCGGGACGGTGATGTCCACCCCGCCCATGATCGCGATCGCGTTGATCACGATCTCGCGGTCCGCGAAGTTCGCCTCCCGCAGGTCGATGTCCCCGCCGCCCCAGAACGCGAAGCAGTTGAACTGCCGCGGCGCCGTCCAGCGGCCCTTGCGCTGGAACCCCGACATCACCGCGACCGCCCACGACGACCGGCCGGCGTCGTCGCCGCCCACGATCCGCCCGGCCCAGTCGTCGGAGGGGGCCGGTTCCTTGGTCAGCGACACCGCCGGGGCGTTGACGCCGGCGGCCGGCAGATCACGGGTGATCGGCGCCAGTTCGCCGTACGTGCGCGCCCGGTAGGTGGCGTCCAGCCGCTCCCCGAACTCCTCCATGTCCAGGCGCCCTTCAGCGAGCGCCTCGCGCAGGATGTCGGCGACCCGTTCGCGGTCACGGTCGGAGGCACGGAGGTCCGGGGCGGCGTCGTCGGTCATACCCGTCAGCCTACGATTCCCCGCCGTCCGTCGGCTACGACGGACGGCGGGAACGCCCCCGGTCCCGCCTCCGCCCGCCGCCCCCGCCCACCGCCGACGGCACCCGGCGGCCGGAGGCCGCCCCCGCCCGCCCCGGCCCGCCTCCGCCGCCGCCCTGCCCTCCCCTCGCCGCCCGCCCTCCCCGCCCGGCCGGGCCCCATGCGTGTGAGAAGGCGCATCCGACGCGGACGCGCCGCGTCGGCACGGAACTGTTCCCCGGATGCGACAGTCTTCAATAGAAGGAGCGCACCAGGCGTAGAGCGACGAACGAGGCGAAACAGGAGTCCGTGCACGACATGAGCGACGAGCCGCAGCCACAGCCCGGCCCGGGCCGGCCCCCGAGAGAGCCACAGGCGGCGGACGCCCCGCAGGGCACGGCGGAGGGCGGACGCAGGCGCACCGGCTGGCGTCGCCTGGTCCCCACCTGGCGGATCGTGCTCGGCACCTGCCTGGTCGGCGGCCTGCTGCTGGTCGGAGCCTTCTTCCTCGGCTACCACCTGGTGAAGATCCCGCCCGCCAACGCCCTCGCCACGAAGCAGGCCAACGTCTACCTGTACGCCGACGGCTCGGTCATCGCCCGCGACGGCGAGGTCAACCGGGAGAACGTCACGCTCGACCGCGTCTCCAAGGACGCCCGGCACGCGGTGCTGGCCGCCGAGGACCGAGACTTCTACACGCAGTCCGCCGTCGACCCCAAGGCCATGGTCCGGGCCGCCTGGAACACCGCCACCGGCAAGGGCAAGCAGTCCGGCTCCACGATCACCCAGCAGTACGTGAAGAACTACTACCTGCGGCAGGAGCAGACCGTCACCCGCAAGGTGAAGGAGTTCTTCATCGCGATCAAGCTGGACCGGGAGCAGACCAAGGACCAGATCCTCGAGGGCTACCTCAACACCAGCTACTTCGGCCGCAACGCCTACGGCATCCAGGCCGCCGCCCAGGCCTACTACGGCATGGACGCCAAGGACCTCGACGCCGGCCGCGCCGCCTACCTGGCCGCGCTGGTCAACGCGCCCAGCCAGTACGACGTCGTCGCGCACCCGGAGAACCGCCGGGCCGCGGAGTCCCGCTGGAACTACGTCCTGGACGGCATGGTCGAGAAGGGCTGGCTCAGCGAGTCCGAGCGGGCCGGCATGGAGTTCCCCATGCCGAAGGAGAGCACCACGTCCACCGGCATGTCCGGACAGCGCGGCTACATCGTCCGCATCGTCAAGGACCACCTGGTGCAGAACCGGATCGTCGCCGAGGAGGAACTCGACCGGGGCGGCTACCGCATCACCACCACGCTCCAGAAGGACAAGCAGGACGCCTTCGTCGACGCCGTCAACGACAAGCTGATGGACCGCCTCGACAAGAAGAACCGCAAGGTCGACACCTACGTCCGGGCGGGCGGCGCCTCCGTCGACCCGAGGACCGGCAAGGTCGTGGCGATGTACAACGGCATCGACTACGTCAAGCAGTACACCCCGAACGCCACCCGCCGGGACTACCAGGTCGGCTCGATCTTCAAGCCGATCGTGTTCACCTCCGCCGTGGAGAACAAGTCCAACACCCAGGACGGCCGGCTGATCACGCCCAACACCGTGTACGACGGCACCAACAAGCGCCCGGTGCAGGGCTGGTCCGGGCACTACGCCCCCGAGAACGAGGACCACGTCTCCTACGGCGACGTCACCGTGCGCGAGGCCACCGACAAGTCCGTCAACTCGGTGTACGCGCAGATGGCGGTGGACGTCGGCTCCGAGAAGGTCATGCAGACCGCCGTCGACCTCGGCATCCCGGCGAAGACGCCCTCGCTGACGCCGAGCCCGTCGATCGCGCTCGGGGTGGCCACCGCCAGCGTGCTGGACATGGCGGAGGCGTACGCGACGCTCGCGAACCACGGCCGGCACGGCACGTACACCATGATCGAGAAGGTGACGAAGGACGGCCGGGAGACGGTGGAACTGCCGAAGCGGCAGACCCGCCAGGCCGTCAGCCGCCAGGCCGCCGACACCACCACCTCGGTGCTGCGCGGCGTCGTGCAGAACGGCACCGGCACCGCCGCCCTCGACGCCGGACGGCCCGCGGCGGGCAAGACCGGCACCGCCGAGGAGGACAAGGCGGCCTGGTTCGCCGGTTACACCCCCGACCTCGCCACCGTCGTCGCCGTGATGGGCCAGGACCCCGAGACCGGCGCCCAGAAGAAGCTGTACGGCGCCATGGGCCTGCCCCGCGTCAACGGCGGCGGTGTCCCGGCCGAGATCTGGGCGCAGTTCACCCGGGAGGCCCTGGAGGGCGAGCCGGTGCAGGAGTTCGACCTCGACCTCCAGGTGGGCGCCGACCAGATCCAGCCCCTGCCGAGCGACGCCACCCCCGCCGACCCCGGCGCCGGCGAGGAGGACGAGGACCACTCGCCCACGCCCGGCGGGCCGGAGAGCGGCACCGAAACCCCTGGCACCGATCCGGGGCAGACCGAGGGCCAGACCGACGGCCAGACGCAGGGCCAGACCGACGGCGGCACCGGCACCCCGGACGGAGGAACCACCGAGGGCGGCACCACCGACGGCACCGGCACCGGCGGCACCACCGGTGACCCCACGGGCGGCACCGGGGACGGCGGCGCCGACGGCACCGGCGGCATCGACCAGGGCGGCCTCTCCGGCACGCTCACCGGTGGCCGCAGGCAGTGACCGGCGGGCCGGCGGGTCGGCGGGTCGGCGAGCCGCGGACGCTGAACCCCCGGACCGCAGTCCGGCGCCCCGGACGGCGCGTGGCCCCGGGGTCCACGCGCCCGGGGGCCCGACACGGCGGAGGGGGCCGGTGACCACCGCGGTCACCGGCCCCCTCCGTCACGCACACAGCCGGCGGGCCTACAGGTACAGGCCGGTCGAGTCCTCGGAGCCCTCGAACCGGTCCGCGGCCACCGCGTGCAGGTCGCGCTCCCGCATCAGCACGTAGGGCACGCCCCGCACCTCCACCTCGGCGCGGTCCTCCGGGTCGAACAGCACCCGGTCGCCGGGTTCCACCGTCCGGACGTTCTGCCCGACGGCCACCACCTCGGCCCAGGCCAGCCGCCGGCCCACCGCGGCGGTCGCGGGAATCAGGATGCCGCCCCCGGAACGCCGCTCGCCCTCAGTGGTGTCCTGCCGGACGAGCACGCGGTCGTGCAGCATCCGGATGGGCAGCTTGTCGTGCTGGGAGCCGTGGTCGTTACTGTTGGCGCTCACGCTCTGAAACCTACCTGCCCGCTCCGCCCCCGCGCGCGGGCGGGGTCAGCTCCGGCGCCGGCGCGAGCCCAACGCCAGCAGCCCCACCACGCCGACCAGCAGCACCGCCGCCGGCACGACCCGCTCCATACGGGGGGACCCGTCCTCGTCCACGAACCGGGCCTTCACCTCGCTCAGCGCGGCGTTCACCCCGACGTAGGCGCGGCCCACCGTGTGGTCCACGTGGGAGACGACCCGGGCCTTGGCGTCGTCCACGATCGTCTTCGGGTGCACCCGCACGCCGATCTCGTCCAGGGTCTCGGCCAGCACCGCGCGACGGCGCCGGATGTCCGCCTCGATCTCCGCCGGGGTTCTGGTGTCCGCCGTGTCCGCCACCGTGTCGCCTCCGAAGTCCGCTGGATCCGTGAATCCGCTGATGTGATCCGCTGATACCGCTGATACCGCTCATACCGCTGTTGCCTGTGCCGGACAGTCTGTCAGCTTCGCGCCGGGCCGCACCGTCAGCACCCCCGGTTACCCTCGATCCCGGCACCCGATCCACCCAGCGCGCACGTACGAGGAGACAGACCGATGAGTGAACGCCTCCAGCCCGGGGACGAGGCCCCCGCCTTCACCCTGCCCGACGCCGACGGCAACGAGGTGTCCCTCGCCGACCACCGGGGCCGCAAGGTCATCGTGTACTTCTACCCCGCCGCCCTCACCCCGGGCTGCACCAAGCAGGCCTGCGACTTCACCGACAACCTCGACGTGCTGGCCGGCGCGGGGTACGACGTGATCGGCATCTCACCGGACAAGCCCGAGAAACTGGCCGCGTTCCGCGAGAAGGAGTCCCTGAAGGTCACCCTGCTCGCCGACCCCGACAAGAAGGTCCTGGAGGCGTACGGGGCGTTCGGGGAGAAGAAGAACTACGGCAGGACGTACCTGGGCGTCATCCGCTCCACGATCGTGGTGGACGAGGAGGGCAAGGTCGAGCACGCCTTCTACAACGTCCGGGCGACGGGACACGTGGCCAAGATCATCAAGGATCTCGGCATCTGATGCCGCTGCCCGGCCGCTAGCATGGCCGGGCAGCATCGAGCGGCCGTGGTGGAACTGGCAGTCACGCTGGGTTTAGGTCCCAGTGGGGTAACTCCCGTGAGGGTTCGAGTCCCTCCGGCCGCACCAGAGTCCGGTCCACCGGTCCGTTCGGCCCACCGGTGTCCGGCCCACCGGTCCGTTCAGTCACCGGTGTCCGGCCCACCGGTTCGTTCAGCCCACCAGTTCGCGGATCACCGGCACGAGCGCGCGGAAGGCCTTGCCGCGGTGACTGATCGCGTTCTTCTCGGCGGCCGTCAGCTCCGCGCAGGTCCGGCTCTCGCCGTCCGGCTGGAGGATCGGGTCGTAGCCGAAGCCGCCGGTGCCGGACGGGGCGTGGCGCAGGGTGCCGGTCAGGCGGCCCTCGACGACCCGTTCCGTGCCGTCGGGCAGGGCCAGGGCCGCCGCGCAGGCGAAGTGGGCGGCGCGGTGCTCGTCGGCGATGTCGGAGAGCTGGGCGAGGAGCAGGTCCAGGTTGGCCCGGTCGTCGCCGTGGGTGCCGGCCCAGCGGGCGGAGAAGATGCCCGGGGCGCCGCCGAGGACGTCGACGCAGAGGCCGGAGTCGTCGGCGACGGCGGGCAGGCCGGTGGCGCGGGCCAGGGCGTGCGCCTTGAGGAGGGCGTTCTCGGCGAAGGTGACGCCGGTCTCCTTGACGTCGGGGACCTCGGGGTGGGCGTCGGCGCCGACGAGTTCGTGGGGCAGGCCCGCGTCGGCCAGGATCGACCTGAGTTCGGTGATCTTTCCGGCGTTGCGGGTGGCGAGGATCAGGCGGGTCATGGCGTCCAGTATCCCGGCCGGCGCGGGCCGCCCGTCACGGTGTGCAGACCTTGGTGAGTTCCCCGGCCGCGTCGGTCACCGGGCTGATGTCGGGGTTCCGGTCACCGTTCTCGACGGCGGTGCGGACGTTGCCGACGGCGCGGTCGAGGTCGTCGACGGCCTTGCCGACGTCGGCGTTGTCGGTCGTGTCGGCGAGCTCGTCGAGGTTCTTCTCGATGGAGGTGAGGGACTCCTCGAGCTGGGTGACGTCGTTCGAGGCGTTGTCCACGGCCTGCTGCATCTCCGTCACGCTGTCGGCGATGGCGTCGGCGGTCCGGACGCAGTCCAGCGCCTTGTCGACGGCGGCGCAGCCGGTGGTGAGTCCGGCGGTCAGCGCGACGGCCGCCAGGGTGGCGGCGACGGCTGCGGTGCGGCGTCGGCGGCTCGCGGCCATGGGCGGGGTCCTCCCTCGTGCGGGCCGGTTGGGCCCGGTGGCTGGGCGGGCGCGCGGAGTCGGCCGTGCGCCCGTTACCGGTTCAGACGCGGCGGTGACCGGCGCGGTTGCCCGTGCCGGCCACCGGAGTTGGGGCGCGCTTTACCTTTCGAGGACGGTGGCGAGCGCGGCGCGCTGGGCGTCGGCGAGGGTGGCGCAGCCGGCCACGGCGAGGTCGAGGAGCGCGTTGAGCTCGTCGCGGGCGAACGGCTCGGCCTCCGCGGTGCCCTGCACCTCGACGAAGCGGCCGTCGCCGGTGCAGACGACGTTCATGTCGGTGTCGGCCTTGACGTCCTCCTCGTAGCGGAGGTCGAGCAGCGGGGTGCCGTCGACGATGCCGACGGAGACGGCGCTGACGGTGCCGGTGAGGGGGCGGCGGTTGGCGCGGACCAGCTTGTTCGCCTGGGCCCAGGCGACGGCGTCGGCGAGGGCGACGTAGGCGCCGGTGATGGCGGCGGTGCGGGTGCCGCCGTCGGCCTGGAGGACGTCGCAGTCGAGGACGACGGTGTTCTCGCCCAGGGCCTTGTAGTCGATGACGGCACGCAGCGACCGCCCGATGAGGCGGCTGATCTCGTGGGTGCGTCCGCCGATGCGGCCGCGGACGGACTCGCGGTCGCCGCGGGTGTTGGTGGCGCGCGGGAGCATGGAGTACTCGGCGGTGACCCAGCCCTCGCCGCTGCCCTTGCGCCAGCGGGGGACGCCCTCGGTGACGGAGGCGGTGCACAGCACCTTGGTGTCGCCGAAGGAGACGAGGACGGAGCCTTCGGCGTGCTTGCTCCAGCCGCGTTCGATGGTGACGGGGCGGAGCTGTTCGGGGGTGCGGCCGTCGATGCGTGACATGGCGCAAGAGCCTAGCCGTCGTGGGGTGCGGCCCGTGCCCGAGGTGCGCCAGGGGCCCCCGCCCGGCATGGGGAGGGGGCCCCTGGGACCTCGCGTCGGTGGGAACGCCGGCGCGGTGCGCGCGCCGCGCGTCTCACATGAGGTCTTCGATCTCCGCCGCGATGGGGTCGGCGTCGGTGCCGATGACGACCTGGATGGCGGTGCCCATCTTGACGACGCCGTGGGCTCCGGCGGCCTTCAGGGCGGCCTCGTCGACCTTGGCCGGGTCGACGACCTCGGTCCGCAGGCGGGTGATGCAGCCTTCGACTTCCTCGATGTTGTCGATGCCGCCGAGCCCGGCAACGATCTTCTCAGCCTTGGTGGCCATGTTCGCACTCCCTGATCCGAACCGCTTTGTCGCAGTAACCCACAGTTGGCCCAACTTTGCGAGCGGTCATGTCGTGGGTGCCCAAGGATGGCGTCACGACAGCGGAACCGTCACCAACTGGTCTACACCACCCGGTGGACCGTCGACAAACCCGCGGCCGTCGGCGCGCGCGCCCGGGCACCGCCGGATCGGATGAACGCCGCACGAGCGTCCAGCGAAGGGGACCGGATGAGTGCCGACAGTCCCGCGAACGCGGCGAACGGGGTCAGCCCCCTCCGCGAGCGGTGGAACCGGTTCTTCCAGGGCCTGCAGAAGATGGGCCGCAGTCTGCAGCTGCCGATCGCGGTGCTGCCGGCGGCGGGCATCCTCAACCGGCTCGGACAGCCCGACGTCTTCGGCGACGACGGTCTGGGCTGGACGAACGTCTCCAAGGTGATGGCCGGCGCGGGTGGCGCGCTGCTGGACGGATCGCTGGGCCTGCCGCTGCTGTTCTGCGTGGGCGTGGCCATCGGCATGGCGAAGAAGTCGGACGGCTCGACGGCGCTGGCCGCGGTGGCGGGCTTCCTCGTCTACTACAACGTGCTGCGCCAGTTCCCGGAGGACTGCCCCGAGGGCTCCACGGCGGTGCAGGCCATCGGCTGCCAGGTGACGGAGGACCCGGCGACGGTGACGCCGTTCACCTTCCAGAACCCGGGGGTCTTCGGCGGCATCGTGATCGGCCTGATGGCGGCGTACTTCTGGCAGCGCTTCCACCGCACCAAGCTGGTCGACTGGCTGGGCTTCTTCAACGGCCGCCGCCTGGTGCCGATCATCATGGCGTTCGCGGCGATCGTGTTCGCGGCCCTGTGCCTGTGGGTGTGGCCGCCGATCGGCGACGCGCTGGAGAGCTTCAGCGACTGGATGACCGACCTGGGCGCGTGGGGCGCGGGCGTCTTCGGCGTCGCCAACCGGGCGCTGCTGGTGGTGGGTCTGCACCAGTTCCTCAACGTGCCCATCTGGTTCCAGTTCGGCAGCTACACCAAACCGGACGGGACGGTCGTGCACGGCGACATCAACATGTTCCTGGCGGGCGACCCGAACGCCGGGCAGTTCCTGTCCGGCTTCTTCCCGATCATGATGTTCGCGCTGCCGGCGGCGGCCCTGGCGATCACGCACTGCGCGCGCCCGGAGCGGCGCAAGGAGGTCGGCGGCCTGATGCTGTCGGTGGCGCTGACGTCGTTCGTCACGGGCATCACCGAGCCGATCGAGTACTCCTTCCTGTTCGTCGCCCCGGCGCTCTACGTGATCCACGCGCTGCTGACGGGCGCCTCGATGGCGGTGACCTGGGGGCTCGGGGTGCACGACGGCTTCAGCTTCTCGGCGGGACTCATCGACTACGTCATCAACTGGAACCTGGCGACCCGGCCGTGGGCGATCATCCCCATCGGCCTGTGCTTCGCCGCGCTGTACTACGTGATCTTCCGCTTCGCGATCACCAGGTTCGACCTCAAGACCCCGGGACGGGAGCGGGAGGAAGAGGTGGAGGACACCACCAAGGCGTGATCGGGTGCGTCGGCCGGCCCCTGGATGCGGGGCGGCCCGCTGGGTGGGAGCCCACGGGCCGAGGGTCGGGAGCCGGAGGTCGGGGGCCGGACGCCGGGGGCCGGACGCCGCAGCCCCCGTTGCGAGGACTCACGACACCGCAGCCCCGTGCGAGGGCTGCGGTGTCGGGCCGTCCGGGTCTCCCAGCGGGTCGGGAGACCCGGACCACCGGGTCGGTGCGCCGGATCGGTGCGCCAGGTCAGTGCACCGGGTCAGTGCGCCGGGGCGAGCGCCGGGTCGCCCTTCTTCGGGGCGTCGACGGTGGCGCCGTCCTCGGTCGCGTCGGAGCCGGGGTTCCCGGAAGCGGCCGGCGGGTTCGGCGCCCTCTTATCCCGGCGGGCCAGCCACAGGTCCACCAGGACGTTCAGGACCAGGCCCGCCGCGCCCCAGATGCCGATGGTCAGGAGGTTGCGGCCCAGCCCGTGGCCGTCGAAGTACACCGTCGAGCGCACGATGTCGACGGCGGCGGGCAGCGGCAGAACGTCCTGAAGGCTGCGGAACACCTCCGGAACCATGTACACGGACAGACCGCCACCGGACGCGGGGACACCGGCCAGCATCAGGACCAGCATCACCGGGATGATCGCGGCGAGACCGAGGGTGCGGGTGAAGACGCCGGTCACCAGCGAGACGCAGAAGACCGTGAGGGCGCCGACACCGATCAGCTCCAGGGCGTGTCCGTTGACGGCGCCGATCAGGACGTCGAAGAGGAACCACAGCCACACCGAGATCCCGACCGCCCAGCCGGCCAGCTTCACCAGGAAGTGACGCAGCCGCGTCAGCTCCGGCGCACCGCCGCGCAGCACCGCCATGATCAGGAAGCCGGCCATGATCCAGGACATGCCGACGTACATGCTGTTGCTGCCCTGGGTGTCGTCCTGGGTCAGCGGCTTGATGTCGATCGGCTCCAGTGCGGTCTTCTGTCCGGCGGCGACCTGCTGGAACACCGACCGCAGGGTCATCTGCTGGCTGGAACCGGCGGCCGAGGAGCTGTAGAGGGTCGCCGGGCCGTCGGCCGAGGACGGCAGGACGTAGGCGCCGACGATCTCCTGTTCGAGGATCTGTTCCTTGACCTCGTCGACGGAGGTGCCGCTGCGGAGGTCGAGCATGGCGCCGAGCTGGGGCTTGAGGCCCTCGGCCAGCTGCTCTGCCTGTCCGGCGTCGGCGGCGACCACGACCACGGGCATGTCGTGGATCTTCGGCTGGTGCATGGAGGCGCTCATCGCGCCGACGACACCGATCAGGATGGCGAGCGGGAAGGCTGCCGCGGCGAAGTAGCGGATCTTCGGCGACCGCACCGGACCGCCGGACAGCGCGGGCAGCGGGGTGCTCACGTCGGACACGTCGGGCGCGGCCGGGATCGCGTACCCGGAACGGCGCTCCTTCAGCAGCGCGAGCGCGAAGGCGATGACGAGCCAGGAGACCAGCGGGAGGAGGTGGCCGCCGGCGCCGCGGCCGTCGAAGTACAGCAGGGAGCGCAGCGCCTCACCCGCCGCGGGCAGCGGCAGCACGCCGTACAGCCACTGGAAGAAGCCCGGCATGCTGTGCATCGATAGCGCCAGGTTGGACGAGGGCATGCCGAAGACCACCCACAGCAGCATCCCCACGAGGACGGCGAGCGGCCCGACCAGCTTGGTGAACAGCGCCTGGGTCATGCCGACCGCGCCGATCGTCAGCATGCCGACGCCGAGGAACTGCAGGTAGTGGCCCTCCACCGCGCCCACGACCGGCCCGAGGATGACCCAGATGACGGTGCTGGTGGCCGCGGCCCACCCGACGAGGAGCGGGACGAAGGTGCGCAGCCGCAGCAGGAACGGCAGCGACAGCATCAGGATGCTCAGCGGCACGTAGCCCGCCAGCATCATGCCCATGCCCGCGAAGAGGACGGCGGTGCCCGACATGTCGCCGTCGGGGAGCGGGGCGGAGTCCTTGGTGGTGATCTGCCACTGGTTCTCGGCGACCACCGGCGTCAGCACCTGCTGGACCGTGCTCGCCTGGGAGGCACCGGCGGCCGACGCCGTGTGGATCACGGCCGCGCCCCCGTCGCCCGCGGGTATCTCCAGGGCGCCGGAGATCTCACGGTCCCGGAGCAGGTCCAGCGCCTCGTCGGCGGTGGCCACCAGCCGGGGCTCGACGGGGCCGCCGTCGAGGGCGTCCAGTTGGGCGACGACCTGCTGCGCGGCCTGCCCCGACCCCACCACGGCCACCGGCATGTCACGGGCGGCCGGTGCGTGCATGGTCCCGACGTACGTCGCGTACATCATCGTCACCATCAGGAACGGCATGGCGAAGAGAGCGACGTAGCGCGCGATCCGGGTCCTGCGGTCCTCCCGGCACCCGGCGGAGGCGGAGGGGGGAATGCCGTCACCCCGCCCTCGCCCTCCGCTTGGCTAGGCTGGAGCCGGCTCCCACGGCCCTCGGACCCTGCCGGTCCGGGGGTCTTTCGGTGTGCCCGCAGGCCACCCACGAGCGGCGGCACCCGGTTCCGCTTCGCCCCCCGGGGTGGCCACGGTGCGTAGCCCCGTGGTTGCGATTTTGACGGGTTCCTTATATGCGCCACATCGTGCTAGAACAGGTCTACACCACTCAGTGGTGTAGACCACCACCGATGGAGGACGTATGAGTACCGCCACCGCATCGGCGGCCCCCGCGAAGAAGCGGGGATCCGGCCTTTTCCAGGGCCTGCAGAAGGTGGGCCGCAGCCTTCAGCTCCCGAT
This sequence comes from Streptomyces sp. 3-6, assembly GCF_056323165.1. NCBI lineage: Bacteria > Bacillati > Actinomycetota > Actinomycetes > Kitasatosporales > Streptomycetaceae > Streptomyces > Streptomyces sp. 3-6. Next base: position 101,446 of record NZ_JBWHZP010000009.1, on the reverse strand, counting down.
CGCCGTCCTGCCGGCGGCGGGCATCCTGCTCCGCCTGGGCCAGCCGGACGTGTTCGGCGAGGACGGGTTCGGCTGGGACCGGGTAGCGGCCGTCTTCGCCACCGCCGGTGGCGCGATCTTCGACAACCTGCCGCTGCTGTTCTGCGTCGGCGTGGCCATCGGCTTCGCCAAGAAGTCCGACGGCTCCACGGCGCTCGCCGCGCTGGTCGGCTTCCTCGTCTACAGCAACGTCCTGAAGGCCTTCCCCGTCACCGAGGCGAAGGTCCAGGCGGGCGAGGACATAGCCGCGACCTACAACAACCCGGGTGTCCTCGGCGGCATCATCATGGGTCTGCTGGCGGCGGTGCTGTGGCAGCGCTACCACCGCAAGAAGCTGGTGGACTGGCTCGGCTTCTTCAACGGCCGCCGTCTGGTCCCGATCATCATGGCCTTCGTCGGCACCGCGATGGGTGTCTTCTTCGGCCTGGTCTGGGAGCCGATCGGTGACGGCATCTCCAACGTCGGCGAGTGGATCACCTCGCTCGGTGCCGTGGGCGCCGGCCTGTTCGGCCTGATCAACCGTGCGCTGATCCCGGTCGGCATGCACCAGTTCGTCAACACCGTCTCCTGGTTCCAGATCGGTGACTTCACCAACGCCGCGGGCGAGGTCGTCCACGGTGACCTGAACCGGTTCTTCGCCGGTGACCCGGACGCCGGTCTGTTCATGTCGGGCTTCTTCCCGATCATGATGTTCGGTCTGCCGGCCGCCGCGATCGCCATCGCGCACGCCGCCCGCCCCGAGCGCCGCAAGGCCGTGATGGGCATGATGGTCTCCCTCGCGCTGACCTCCTTCGTGACCGGTGTGACCGAGCCGATCGAGTTCGCGTTCATGTTCATCGCCCCGGCGCTGTACGTGATCCACGCGGTGCTCACCGCCCTGTCCATGGCGATCACCTGGGCCCTCGGGGTCCATGCCGGCTTCACCTTCTCGGCGGGCGCCATCGACTACGGGCTCAACTGGAACCTGGCGACCAAGCCATGGCTGATCATCCCGATCGGCCTGGTGTTCGCGGCGATCTACTACGTGGTCTTCCGCTTCGCCATCGTCAAGTTCAACCTGCCGACTCCGGGCCGTGAGCCGGAGGAAGAGGTCGAGGACACCACCAAGGCGTAGGCCCGCCCCCGCGGGGGGTCAACGCGAAGGCCCCCGGGAACCGTCGTGCGTGACGGTGCCCGGGGGCCTTCCCCGTGGGCGGGCGGCGGCCCGCCTGCGGAGGTCAAACCTGGTACGTGGCCCCCGGCGCCGCCAGTTCCACCGGGCCGTCGTAGACCGCGCGGGCGTCGCGCAGGTTGACCTGCGGGTCGGTCCAGGGGGCGATGTGGGTGAGGACCAGGCGGCGGGCGCCGGCCCGGGCGGCGGTCTCCCCCGCCTCGCGCCCGTTCAGGTGCAGGTCGGGGATGTTCTCCTTGCCGTGGGTGAAGGCCGCCTCGCACAGGAACAGGTCGGCGTCGCGCGCGAGTTCGTCCAGCACCGGGGTGACGCCCGTGTCGCCGGAGTACGTCAGCGTGCGCCCGCCGTGCTCGATCCGGATGCCGTACGCCTCCACCGGGTGCGCCACCCGGTCGGTGTGCACGGTGAACGGGCCGATCTCGAAGGTGGACGGCTTGACCGTGTGGAAGTCGAACACCTCGCTCATGGAGGAGGCGGAGGGTGTGTCGGCGTAGGCGGTGGTGAGGCGGTGCTCGGTGCCCTCGGGACCGTAGACCGGGAGGGGGTCGCAACGGCCGCCGTCGTGCCGGTAGTAGCGCGCGACGAAGTACCCGCACATGTCGATGCAGTGGTCCGCGTGCAGGTGGCTGAGGAAGATCGCGTCGAGGTCGTAGAGACCGCAGTGGCGCTGCAGCTCGCCCAGGGCACCGTTGCCCATGTCGAGGAGCAGCCGGAAGCCGTCGGCCTCGAGGAGGTAGCTCGAACAGGCCGAATCCACGGACGGGAACGACCCCGAGCAGCCGACGACGGTGAGCTTCATGGAGCAGAAACCTCCGCTGCGGGGATGTGAGAACGGGGGTTGTGCGGTCCGTCGAGCGTAAGACGCAAAACGTGTGGTCGCTCCTTCGCCAGGGGCGGTTGTGGGGGAACTCACCTGCGCTGTCACCAGTTCGGCTGGAACCGGGGCGCGTGGGGCGGGTGGAGGGGCGCGCGGCCGGCGCCCGCGCCGGTACGGTCGGTGCCATGGACACGTCCTGGTGGTGGCTCGCGCTCGCCGCGGTCGTCCTGCTCGCCCTGGTGGCCGCGCTCGTCGACGGCTGGGGCCGGGGCCACCGGCCCTCCGCGCGCGGAAGACGGAGCCGGACCGGGCCCCGGGCGGGCGGGCCGCGGCCGGCGGAGATCTGGTGGGCGGGGGTGCCCTTCGAGGACCGCCCGGGGAGCAAGGACCGGCCCTGCCTGGTGCTGACGGTGCACGGGGACCGGGTCACGGTCGCCAAGATCACGACGAGGTCGGGCGACGGGCGGCCCGGGGTGGTCCCGCTGCCGCCGGGGTCCGTCGGCGACGCCCGGGGGCGGGCCAGTTATCTGGAGACGGACGAGCTGCGGGACGTCCCGCTGGAGGACTTCCGCCGCCGGGCCGGCGTGCTCGACCCGGCCCTGTGGGAGCGGGTGCGCCACCTGGCGGAGTGAGCCCGGCGGGGAGCGGGCGGGCCGCCGGGTGCCGCCCGGGCCCTCGCCCGCGCAGACGCCCCCGGGCAGCGGTGAAGGGGCCGGAGCGGTGCTCGGGCCCCTTCGGGGTGCTGGGCGGACGGCCGAGGGTCAGCCGGGGGTCAGGCCCAGAGCTGGCCCTGGAGGGCGTCGATGGCCTGCTCGGTCGTCGGGGCCGTGTAGACGCCGGTCGACAGGTACTTCCAGCCGCCGTCGGCGACCACGAAGACCACGTCGGCGCTCTCCCCCGCCTTCAGCGCCTTCTTCGCCACGCCGATCGCGGCGTGCAGGGCGGCGCCGGTGGAGACGCCCGCGAAGATGCCCTCCTGCTGGAGCAGCTCACGGGTGCGGGTGACCGCGTCGGCGGAGCCGACGGAGAAGCGCGTGGTCAGCACGGAGGCGTCGTACAGCTCGGGGACGAAGCCCTCGTCGAGGTTGCGCAGCCCGTAGACGAGGTCGTCGTAGCGCGGCTCGGCGGCGACGATCTTCACGTCGGGCTTGTGCTCGCGCAGGTAGCGGCCGACGCCCATGAGCGTGCCGGTGGTGCCGAGTCCGGCCACGAAGTGGGTGATCGACGGCAGGTCGGCGAGGATCTCCGGGCCGGTGCCCGCGTAGTGCGCGCCGGCGTTGTCGGGGTTGCCGTACTGGTAGAGCATCACCCAGTCCGGGTGCTCGGCGGAGAGTTCCTTGGCGACCCGGACGGCGGTGTTGGAGCCGCCCGCGGCCGGGGAGGAGACGATCTCCGCGCCCCACATGGCGAGCAGGTCCCGGCGTTCCTGCGAGGTGTTCTCGGGCATCACGCACACGATCCGGTAGCCCTTGAGCTTCGCGGCCATCGCCAGGGAGATGCCGGTGTTGCCGGAGGTGGGTTCGAGGATGGTGCAGCCCGGGGTGAGGCGGCCGTCCTTCTCCGCCTGCTCGATCATGAACAGGGCGGGACGGTCCTTGATGGAGCCGGTGGGGTTGCGGTCCTCCAGCTTGGCCCAGATCCGCACGTCCTCGGACGGCGAGAGCCGCGGCAGGCGCACCAGAGGGGTGTTGCCCACCGCGGCCAGCGGGGAGTCGAAGCGCATCGGCGATCAGGCCGTTCCCGACCGTCGCCCGGCGGTCGCCGCGGCCGAGCCGCCGGCCACCGCCGGGAGGATGGTCACGCTGTCGCCGTCGCTGAGCTTGGTGTTGATGCCGTCGAGGAAGCGGACGTCCTCGTCGTTCAGGTACACGTTGACGAAGCGGCGCAGCTGCGCGCCGTCCACGATGCGGTCCTGGATGCCGGTGTGCCGGGTCTCGAGGTCGGCGAAGAGCTCGGCGAGGGTGTTCCCGGAGCCGTCCACCGCCTTCTGACCGTCGGTGTACTGGCGGAGGATGGTCGGGATGCGGACCTCGATGGCCATGGCAGAGGGCTCCTGTCGGAAGGTGTCGTCTCGTCGGTGGGCGCACGGCGGCGCGGGTGCGTGGTGACGCGGGTGGTGCTCGGTGCGGACGCCGGGGCTCACGGCCGTACGGCGGCAGGGTTCGTCAACAGATGGCGCTGGCGAGCCTGCACAGGTCGACGTGCAGCCGCGCCACGAGCATGCTGCCCGGCGTCTTGTCGCTCACGTCAGGGAGAACCATGCGGTCATCGTATCGATTCCCGATCGGGGGATCCGAGTGTGATCTCACACTGCGGACGGCTACCGACCGGACATCGAGACGGTGCAGGTGGGCGGGGTCCGTCCGGTCCGTGGGGCGGACCCTCGTGGCGGTCTCAGTACGCCTCGACGACCTTGACCTCCTCCTCCGTGACCTCGCCGTCCACGATGCGGAAGGAACGGAACTGGAACTCGCCGAGGCCGTCGGTGTCGGCGGTGGAGACCAGCACGTAGTGGGCGCCGGGCTCACTGGCCAGCTCGATGTCGGTGCGCGAGGGGTGCGCCTCGGTGGCGGTGTGCGAGTGGTAGATGACCACGGGTTCTTCGTCGTTGTCGTCCATCTCGCGGTACAGCCGCAGCAGGTCCTTGGAGTCGAACTCGTAGAACGTGGGCGAGCGGGCGGCGTTCAGCATGGGGATGAAGCGTTCGGGGCGGCCGGAGCCCACCGGGCCCGCCACCACTCCGCACGCCTCGTCCGGGTGGTCCTTGCGGGCGTGGGCGACGATCTGGTCGTAGAGCGCCTGGGTGATGGTCAGCATGAGGCTCAGCATAAGCAGACGGGCCGTCCCGTACCGAAGGGTGGTACGGAACGGCCCGGATGCCGGACGCCGTGAGCGGCCGGCCGCGGGGAGCCCCACGAGTGCTCCCCGCGGCCAGGGCGTCCTGGGAGGGGACGGTCGGCGGTGCCGGAGGGTCAGAGCGACTTCGTCGCCGGGACCTCGGGCTCCTCGGGCCGGGCGTCGGCGGCCTCGGCGCTCTTGCGGAGGCGGACGAACTCCAGGAAGGAGTTGAGCTCCCGCTTGACGACGGGGGCCAGGAGGTAGAGGCCGATGATGTTCACGACCGCGAGGAGGAAGAGGGCCGAGTCGGCAAGGCTGATCAGGGAGTCGAGGGAGAGGAGGGCACCCGCGACGACGAAGATGCTCCAGACGCTCTTGAAGATCGTCTCGCTGGTCCTGCTGCGGCCGAAGAGGTACGTCCACGCCTTCAGGCCGTAGTAGCCCCAGGTGAGGATCGTGGAGAAGGCGAACAGCAGCACCGCGACGGTCAGCAGGTGCGGGAACCAGGGCAGGACGGTGGCGAAGGCGTCGGAGGTGATGGTGACGCCGCCGATGCCCGCACCCTCGCGGGCCTCGCCCCAGCTGGCCGGGTTGGCGATGACGATGGTCAGCGCGGTCATGGTGCAGACGATGACCGTGTCGATGAACGGCTCCAGCAGGGCGACCAGGCCCTCGCTCGCGGGGTGCTTGGTCTTGACCGCGGAGTGGGCGATCGGCGCGGAGCCGATACCGGCCTCGTTGGAGAAGGCGGCGCGCTGGAAGCCGACGATCAGGGCGCCGAGGATGCCGCCCGCGACACCCTGGGGCTGGAAGGCTCCGGTGAAGATGTCGCCGATCGCGTCCGGCACGGAGGTGATGTTGACCAGGATGACGGTCAGGCAGGCCAGGACGTACATGATCGCCATGGCGGGGACCAGCCGGCTGGTGACGGAGGCGATGGAGCGGATGCCGCCGAGGAGCACCAGGCCGACCAGGACGGCGATCAGCACGCCGAAGAGGACCGCGCCGGAGGAGGAGGCCATGAAGCCGTCCTCGCCGCCGAAGGTGGAGGCGATCTGGGCGTAGCTCTGGTTGGTCTGGAAGAGGTTGCCGCCGAACAGGCCGAAGAACAGGATGAAGATCGCGGCGAGGGCCGCGAGCACCTTGCCCAGCTTGGCGCCGCCGCGGCCGAAGCGCTCGGCGAGGCCCTTGGGCAGGTAGTGCATGGGACCGCCGGAGACGGTGCCGTCCGGGTGCTCGTCGCGGTACTTCACACCGAGGGTGACCTCCACGAACTTGCTCGCCATGCCGAGCAGGCCGCAGACGATCATCCAGAACGTGGCGCCCGCGCCGCCGACGGAGACGGCGACGGCGACACCGGCGATGTTGCCGAGGCCGACGGTGCCGGAGACGGCCGCGGTGAGGGCCTGGAAGTGGTTGACCTCGCCGGGCGCGTCGGCCTCGTCGTACTTGCCGCGCACGACCTCCAGGGCGAGCTTGAACCGGCGGGCCTGGACGAGGCCGAACCAGCACGTGAAGACGAGACCCGCGATCGCGAGCCAGGCGACGATGAGGGGGAGTTCGGCGCCGAACACCGTGACGGTGTAGAACACGACGTCGCCGACGGCGGTCGCGACGGGGTCGAAGAAATCGCTGACGGAGTCGTCGATGTTTTGTGTGATGGAGTCGAGTGACATCGAGCTTCCTCAAGAGCGGGGACGTGCTGGCGTGGCGCAGCAGAACGGGTGCGACGTGTGCGAACGCCGTGGTCCGTGCGGCGGCGGCGGTGGGGGGAGACGGCCCCCGGACCGGGGCCGTCGCTACCTGCCGTGCTGGGTGGTGCACGCCGGTGAGGGTGGCCGGCTGCCCGTTCCCGGCGGAGGTGTGCCGCGAACGGGCTGGAGATTCGTACCACGCTGCCCACCCGCCCCCGAGTGACACGCATCACAGAAAACCGCCCCTGCGGAATAAATCCACGGGGCGGTGACGGGATCGTTATGCGGAGTTGAGGTTCCTCTGAGCGAACACTTCGCGGGGACCCATATGGATGTATTGGACATCTTCACGGCATGAGGGTCCGACGCGTCACGACTCGAGAGACCCGACGCGTCACGGCATGAGGGTCCCCACGAGCGTCTCCTGGAGACCGCCCAGCCAGAGGTACGCCATCACCATCGGCTTGCGGGCGTCCTCGTCCGGCAGGCCGAAGAGCACGTCGGTGTCGTCCTCGTCGCCGATGTCCAGCCGGGCGCCGATCGCCAGGCGCAGGTCGTTGAGGGCGCCGAGCCACTGCCGGGACTCCTCCGGCGACAGCTTCAGCACCGCCCCGCCCTCCCCGCCGGAGCTGAGGGCGTCCAGGGTGCGGATCACCGCGAGGGCGTTCTCGCGCTTGCCGGCGCGCAGGTCGTTCTCGGTGTAGCGGCGGAACTCGGCGGAGTGGGCCCGCTGCTCCTCGGCCTCGCCGGGGGAGGCCGGGCCCTCGGGGTCGCTGTAGGCGTCGGGGAAGAGGCGGCGCAGCACCGGGTCGGAGGGCGGTTCGCTCGGTCCGTCGGCGAAGAGTTCGGCCAGCGGGTCGCCGGGGGCGTCCTCGGCGGGTCCCGGGCCGATCAGCTCCATCAGCTGCACGGCCAGCGACCGGATGATGGAGATCTCTACGTCGTCGAGGGCGACGGCCGCGCCGCCGCCGGGGAGCGGTTCGAAGTGTCCGGGCATGGAGGCGATCGCTACTTCCGGTCCTGCGCAGGGGACGGGTGATGTCCGGAAGGTCACTTCCGGTCGTGCTGGAGGGTGGCCCACAGGCCGTAGCCGTGCATGGCCTGGACGTCGCGTTCCATCTCCTCGCGGGTGCCGCTGGAGACGACCGCCCGACCCTTGTGGTGGACGTCGAGCATGAGCTTGGTGGCCTTGTCCTTGGAGTAGCCGAAGTACGTCTGGAAGACGTACGTCACGTAGCTCATGAGGTTGACCGGGTCGTTGTGCACGATGGTGACCCAGGGGACGTCGGGCTCCGGCACGGCGAAGGTCTCCTCCGCCGACTCGGTGCGTTCGATCTCCAGGGGTGCGGGTGACGTCACACAGCCCATGCTGCCACCGGAGGGGGGTGGACGCACAAACCGGCCCGCCAGAACGGAAGTCGGCACACCCGCCCCCGGGAAATCGTCAAACTGACGAAATGGGGGTAGCATCGTCGTATGAACACAGCGGATCCAGGGCTGTCGACGGCTGCCGGACGCGAGGCGTCCGCGCGCTCGGGCGGCGGCGGACGGCGACTGGGCGTCCCCTCGACGGCGCTCTTCACGGACCAGTACGAGCTGACCATGCTGCAGGCCGCGCTCAGCGGCGGCACCGCCGGACGGCGCAGCGTGTTCGAGGTCTTCACCCGACGGCTGCCCGGCGGCCGGCGCTACGGCGTGGTGGCCGGCACCGGGCGCGTGCTGGACGCGGTGGAGAACTTCCGCTTCGACCCGGAGATCCTGGGCTTCCTGCGGGACAAGGCGATCGTCGACGCCGACACCCTCGACTGGCTGGCGGACTACCGCTTCACCGGCGACATCTGGGGCTACCCCGAGGGCGAGGTGTACTTCCCGGGCTCCCCGCTGCTGCGGGTGGAGGGCAGCTTCGCGGAGTGCGTGCTGCTGGAGACGGTGATCCTGTCCATCCTCAACCACGACTCCGCCATCGCCGCCGCGGCCTCCCGGATGGCGTCGGCCGCCGGGGACCGCCCGCTGATCGAGATGGGCGCCCGGCGCACCCACGAGCTCGCCGCCGTGGCCGCCTCCCGCGCCGCCTACATCGGCGGCTTCACCTCCACCTCCGACCTGGCGGCCGGCTTCCGCTACGACATCCCGACGGTCGGCACCTCCGCCCACGCCTTCACCCTGCTGCACGACACCGAGCGGGACGCCTTCCGCGCCCAGGTGGACTCCCTGGGCCGCGGCACCACGCTGCTGGTGGACACCTACGACGTGGCCGAGGCGGTCCGCACCGCCGTCGAGGTGGCCGGTCCCGGGCTCGGCGCGGTGCGCATCGACTCCGGTGACCTCCTGCTGGTGGCGCACAGGGTCCGCCAGCAGCTCGACGCGCTCGGCGCCACCGGCACGAAGATCACCGTGACCTCGGACCTGGACGAGTACGCCATCGCCTCGCTCGCCGCCGCCCCGGTGGACGCCTACGGCGTCGGCACCCAGCTGGTGACCGGCTCCGGGCACCCCACGGCCTCGATGGTCTACAAGCTGGTCGCCCGCGCCGAGTCGGACGACCCGGCGGCGCCGCTGGTGCCGGTGGCGAAGAAGTCCACCGGCGGCAAGACCTCCGTCGGCGGCCGCAAGTGGGCCGCGCGGCGGCTGGACGAGGACGGCGTCGCCGAGGCCGAGGTGGTCGGCACCGGGCCGGTGCCCGACGACCTGGCCGACCGGCAGCTGCTGGTCCAGCTGGTCAAGGGCGGCGAGGTGCTGGTCCGCGAGCCGCTCGACGTGATCCGCGAACGGCACATCGCCGCCCGCGCCGGTCTGCCGCTGTCCGCCACCCAGCTCTCCCGGGGGGAGGCCGTCCTGCCGACGGAGTACCACCACGGCCCCTCGGGCCACTGAACCGCACCGCTTCACCGGGCGCACCGGACGGAGGCACGGAAGACCGTGCCGCGCCCCTGTCCGCCCCGCCCGCCGTTCCCTAGGCTCGGTGGTTCACCGGCCGGGCCGCTTCAGCCGACTTCCCACCGGGAGGAAACACACCATGCGCCGCGCCTTGATCGTCGTCGACGTGCAGAACGACTTCTGCGAGGGGGGCAGCCTCGGCGTGACCGGCGGGGCCGACGTGGCCGCCGCCATCACCGAACTGATCGGGCAGGCCCCGGCCGGCTACCGGCACGTCGTGACCACCCGTGACCACCACATCGCCCCCGGTGGCCACTTCGCCGACAACCCGGACTTCGTCGACACCTGGCCCGCCCACTGCGTGGCCGGCACCGAGGGCGCGGGCTTCCACCCGAACTTCGCCCCCGCGGTGCTCTCCGGCGCGGTCGACGCCGTCTTCGACAAGGGCTCCTACTCGGCCGCCTACAGCGGATTCGAGGGCACCGACCAGGACGGCACCTCGCTGGCGGACTGGCTGCGCGCCCGCGAGATCGACGAGGTCGACATCGTGGGCATCGCCACCGACCACTGCGTGCGGGCCACCGCGCTGGACGCGGTGAGCGAGGGCTTCCGCGCCCAGGTGCTGCTCGACCTCACCGCCGGAGTGGCCCGGGAGACCACCGAGCAGGCCCTGGAAGCCATGCGCGCCGCGGGCGTGGAGCTCACCGGCAAGCCGGTCGTCGGCCACTGACCCGGGCTTTCGCCGACTGACCGGCCGGCCAGGCCCGTGCGGCCCGTGCGGTCCGCACTGCCCCCGCGTCCCGCCCGCGTCGTGCGGCGCCTCGGGCGGGGGCCGCGGGCGCCTCGGGTCCGAGGCAGCGGGGCAGCTCGGGTCCGTGGGCACCGGGGCGTCGCAGGCTGCCGCGGCGGCTCAGGCGAGGGCCCCGGGAGGCCCGGGGCGGCTCAGGCCGGGGCCGCGGGGCGCCGCAGCAGGGCCCGGATCGGCTGCCACAGCTCCACGGCCAGCTCCGGTCCGGTCAGCACACCGGGGCCGGGCGCGGTGCGCCATATCAGGCCGTCGGGATGGTGCAGCACGGCGGTGATCTCGTCGGGGGTCGGCGGGGCGGCGTTGCCCCGCAGGTAGACCGCCCGCAGTCCCAGGTTGCGCAGCCTGGTCAGGGCGCGCGCCCGGTTGCCGGCGTGCACGAGGACGCGGACCGCGCCGGTGCCGTCGGCGGCCGGGCGGGGCAGGTTCAGCGCCACCACCACGGTGCCGTTCGGCAGCTTGCAGAAGCCTCCTGCGGCCATGTGATCAGACCCCCGTGTCCGTCGGTGTCAATAAGAGATGCACGGACGCACCTAAACACGGATCGGCGGCGACCCGCCAGGGGGTCGCCGCCGATCATGCTCTGACCTGCGAGAACGCGGATTACTTCACCGCGGGACGCACCTCGAGCTCGATCGTGGAGCCGTCGCGGGCCTCCTTGGTGATCTTGATCTTGGTGTTGGTGTCAGTGATCTGGACACTGCCGCCCGGGTTCGCGGGGTCGTAGTAGGTGTGCTTGTGGTCGTTGAACTCCGACACACCCTTCGACGACCTGATCTTCGTGCGGACGCCGTCCTTGTGGAGCGTGATGCCGTCCGTGCGGAAGGTGCTGAAGGTGGAGTCGTAGGTCTGGATCCGGTTGCGCATCAGCGTGCCGTCGGACCACTTCATGGCCTTCGGGTGCGCGTCGACGGGCAGGATCAGACCGGTGCCCGGGTGCTGGCTGGTGTTGTTGTCGGCCTGGGAGGTGTCCCACTTCCAGATCAACAGGCCGTTCTGGTACGGGAAGTGCTCCACCCAGTCCGGACGGCTGCTCGCGAAGCCGAAGTTGTACGGGCCGACCTTCAGGGTCTTGTCGTACGAGACGTACTGACGGTTCTCGGCGATGTAGTACTGCGCGTAGTCCTTGGTGAAGGACGCGCCGATGCGGGAGAAGCCGGTGGCCTTCCACGCGTCGTCCGCCGTCTCGGCGTTGTCGGTGAAGACGGCCTCGCCGTCCGCGGTCACCGCGATCCGGTCGGCCGCGAAGCCCTTGAGGGCCACCCCGCCGTCGGTCTGGTAGCGGAAGCGCAGGTCGATCTTCTGGCCGGCGTAGGCGTCCAGCGGGAAGACCATGGGCTTGTAGCCGTCGACCGTGCCGTGCAGGGCGGGCTTGTCGCTGCCGTCCCGCGGGAGCGGCTGACCGTCCACCGTGCCGTCCAGGGCGGTCCAGTTGGCGCCGCCGTCGGTCGACACCTCGGTGTAGAGGTAGTCGTAGTTGGCCTCGATCTCGTACCAGCCGTCGAGGGTCAGCTCCGCCGACTCCTTGCCGGTGAGGTCCACCGAGCGGGTCAGGGTGTTCTTGAGGTTGTCACCGCTGCCGCTCCACCACTGGGTCTGCCCCTCGGCGGGGGTGACGACCTCGGTGGTCACGGCCTTCTTCGGCAGCTCGACGACCAGCGCCTGCTTGTGCTTGGTGTTGTACTCGGCCAGGCCCAGCTTGTGCCAGGAGTTGACGCCCGCCTTGGCCCGGTCGTAGTTCAGCCAGCCCAGCTGCAGCTTGTCCCAGGCGGTCATGTCGCCGGGGAGGTCACCGATCTCCTTCTTGCCGGTGCCCAGCCAGGAACCGGAGGACATCAGGGTCCAGAAGCCGGTGGAGTTCTCGCCGCCCGCGGTGTCGTAGAGGTCCGGCAGGCCGAGGTCGTGGCCGTACTCGTGGGCGAAGACGCCGAGTCCGCCGTTCTCCGGCTGGATGGTGTAGTCGCCGACCCAGATGCCGGTGTCGCCGACGGCCGCGCCGCCCAGCTTGTTCTGCTCCGGGCCGGTGGCGCCGGCGTCGGTGCCGAAGGCGTACCAGCGGTGCGCCCAGATGGCGTCCGTGCCCTGCGCGCCGCCGCCGGCGGACTCGTCCTCGCCGGCGTGCACGATCTGGAAGTGGTCGATGTAGCCGTCGGGCTCGTTGAAGTCGCCGTCGCCGTCGTAGTCGTAGCGGTCCCACTCGTCGAACTCGGCGACGTTCGCCTTGATCTCGGCGTCGGTCCGGCCGGCCGCCTTCTGCTGGTCGACCCAGGCGTCCAGGCCGTCGCTGACGACGTTCCACACGCTCGGGCAGTTGCTCTGGCCGCAGGCGTTGTTGCCGTACCGGGCCTCGTTGTAGGGGACCTTGACCCAGTCGGAGACCTGGCCCTCGACCGAGTAGCGGCCGGAGGACTGCTTCTCGAAGTACGTCTTGACCGACTCGGTGCCCTTGCCCTCGCCGAAGTACAGGTCCTCGAAGTGCTTCTGGTTGTAGTCGGCCTGCCAGGCGGTGGAGTTGTCCTTCTTGCGGTCCGGCTCGGCGATCTGGTTGTGCAGCGGGCCGGGGGTGCCGCCGTAGCGGCTGTCGATCTGGTCGCCGAACTCGACGAGGATCGTGAAGATCTTGTCGGTCTTCTCGCGGCCGAGCTCGACGTACTTGGTGTCGCCCTTCTTGCTCTTGAGGCCGACGACCTTGGAGCCGTGACGGTTCTTCACGGTGTTCTTGCCGGAGATGACCTGCTTCAGCGCCTCCTCGCGCTGCGCGGCCTGGGTCTTGGAGAGCGGGCCCTCGAGGTCGTGCTCGACGTGGGTCAGCTCCGCCGGGTCCTTCCGGTCCACGGTGACGGGCCGGTCGGCCCGATCGGCCGTGTCGGCCTGGGCCAGGGTGAACGCAGAGCCGGTGGCGGTGGCCGCCGCGACGGCCACGCCTATCGCGGCCGCTCTGAACGTCCATGGTCTCGTGGTCACTTGAGAGATCCCCTCCCGCGTGCGTGTGCGCGGCAGGGGGGTTCCGGTAATGGATGCAGTCCGCGCACACGTGATCAACGCGTGTAATCAAGTGACGACATTTGACTAGAGGTTCCGCTGAAAAAACAGACCTTGACTTGAACAGATCAAAGGCGTTATGCGGAACGGTGGTTCGCATTGCGGACACACCGTTGCGAACCGCACGGCGCGTACGGCCGTCCACAGGGTGGACGTCATGACTCCGTGCGCCCCCTGTGCACCGGTCCTGTCGGTCAGGTCACGCTTACTGTCCGTTCCCCTCGGGCACCCTCGGCGTTAGAGTCGGATGGCGGATCGCCCATGAGCCGGCGGTTGCCAGGCCGACAGCCCCCGACCTCCGAGGACACGATGGCCATGCCCCGTCCGACTGTCGCTCAGCTCGCCTGCGGTTCGTGCACCGTGGTCCTGTCCACCCTCGCCATGCTGCTGCTGTCCGGGGCGAGTTCGGGCCCCGCCGTCGCCGCCGTCGCCGTCGCGGCCCTCGCCCTCGGCCTGCTGGCCGCCGTGCGGCTGCCGCTCGCCCGGCCGCGCCCCGCCACGGCCCCGGCCGCCTCGGCTCCGGCCGTCCCGGGTCCCGCCGCGTCGGCTCCCGCCGCCCCGGCCGGGCGTCCCTCGCGCCCGGCCGCCGTACGGGCCACGGTCGGTTCCCCGGTCCGCGAACCCGTACGGGAGCGGGCGGCCTCCTGAGGCCCTCCGGCACCCGCCGGGGCGTCAACCGGTGCTGACCACCACGGTCTTGGCCACCTTGTCGTGCAGGCCCTGCTTGTACGGCCGGTCGAAGTAGCTCCAGCCACCGGCGATCACGGTCCACACGCAGGCGCAGCAGAACGCGAACGGCAGCCACAGCACGGCCGCCCGCGTCAGCGAGGTCTGCGTCGAGGGCGTCGCCCCGTTGTCCAGGTTGGCCACCCGGAGCCTGAGCCACTTCTTGCCCAGCGTCTGCCCCAGACGCGCCGTCAGCAAGGTGTCGTAGGCGATGTACAGCACCGCGGCGACCAGGGACTGCCAGAAGGAGTTGCCCACATTGATCTGATCGGTGTCGACGTTGTACTCGCTCACCCCGAACGGCCAGGTGAGCAGCCAGACCACGATGCCGACCAGGATCATGTCGATGATGCGGGCGAGGGTGCGCCGGCCGCTGTCCGCGAGCGGCGGCATCCCGGCGAGCGGATCGCCCGGACCGCCGGCGCGGCCGGGACCGTACGGACCGCCGCCGCCGCCGTAGGGGCCGCCCCCTCCCCCGCCGTAGGAACCGCCACCGCCCCCGTAGGGGCCGCCGCCCTGGCCGCCTCCGCCGCCGTAGGGGTCACCGGGGTACGGCGGGGGCTGCTGCCCGGGCGGCGGATCGTAGGGGGAACCCTGGCCCGGACCGGGACCCTGCCCGGGCCCGGGGGCGCCCGGGCCGCCGGGCGGGGGGTGTTTGCGCAACGGGTCGTCGTCCGGGGGCTGCTGTCCCGGACCGGGAGGCGGTGTGCTGCTCATAGGCCCGAGTCGACCCCGAACCCCTCGGCTCCGCATCCGGCGCGCCGCCGTCCGGAGTACCGGGACGACGGCCCGCCCCGGCAGTTCCCGAGGGCCCCCCGAGGGGTCCTTGGGAGGTCAGCCGGCCACGAAGGTGTGGGCCGCCTTGTCGTGCCAGCACTGGCGCCACGGCTTGTCGAACAGGCACCACAGGACGCCGACGATCCCCACGACGAGCAGCCCGGGGACGCTGTAGACGAGCCAGCGGCGCAGCGCCGCGCCGAACTCCGGGCTCTCGTGTCCCTCGATGTCCCGGACGTCCAGCCCCAGCAGCCGCTTGCCCAGCGTGCGGCCCCACTTGACGGTGGGCAGCACCTCCAGCAGGAGCCCGGCGAGCAGCAGCACGGCCAGCACGATGCCGAGGTGGAGCGAGGTGGTGCCGTCGAGCAGCCACACCGTGACGGTCCGTCCGGACAGCTTGGCGGTCTCGATCTTCGCCTCGATGTGGTCCAGCGCCCGGCTGCCCAGCGGCACCGCGGCCACGGCGGTGACGGCGCCGAGGACGACCGTGTCCACCAGCCGGGCGGCGAACCGCTTGCCCAGCGGGGCGGGCCGGGCCTCGGCCTGCCGCCGGGCGGCGGCCTGGAACGGGTCGTCCACCGGCGGCTTCCACGGCACCACCGGCGGCTCGTCCCCGCCCGCGAGCCGGTGCACCTGCTGCGCCCAGGACGACTGGCCCCCGCCCGCGCCGCCCGCCAACGGCCCGGAGGCCGCCAGGGGCGGGGAGGCGGGCGTGGCCGCCGGGGCGGGAGAGGAGGCGGGCGCCGGAGCGGGCGCCGGAGCCGGAGCGGGCGCCGGGGCCGCCGCCGCGGCCGGTGCCGTCGGCGGGGTGGCGGCGCGGGCGGCCGTCTGCGGGGCCGGGGACTGCGGGGGCACGGTGGGCGTCGGCGCCTGCTGCGGTCCGGACGGCGGGACGGCGGCGGCCGGGGCGGACCCGGACGCCGAGGCGGCAGCCGCCCGGCTCGCGGCGCGGGCGGCTGCCGCCTTGCCGGCGCCGAACCCGGGACGGCCGCCCCCGGACGGGGTGGTGGCGGCCCGGAACGTCATGGTGCCCTCGTCCTGCCGGGTGCTCCCGGCCGGTGCGGCGGGCCCCCCGGTGCCGGCCGCCGGCGCCCCCACGGGTCCGTCCGCTCCCGCACCGCCGTCCGCCTCCGGTCCGGAGGCGAGCGGTGCCCGCGGGTCGGCGCCCCAGGAGACCCGGCGGTCCGGTCCACCGCCGAAGCCCGACTGGCGGGAGCGGTCGGCGCCCCAGGCCGACGCGGGCTCCGGACGGCTGCCGTGCTGCGCCTCGGCCGGGGACGGCGCGGACGACGGCCCTGCCGTGGGCGACGTGGGCGACGTGGGCGATCCGGGGGCCGGGACGGCGGGCGGCGCGGGGGCCGGGGCGACGGGCGGCTCGACCGGGTCCTCGTCGAAGAAGTGCGGTCCCGTCTCCTCCACGGCGGGCGGCGCGGGGGCCGCCGCACCGGGCGGCGGCGCGAGGCGCTCACCGGCCGCGGGCGCGGGACGGCTGGTGCCGGGCACCCAGGCGGCGCCGTTCCAGTACCGGACGTATCCAGGAATGGACGGGTCCGGGTAATACCCTTCGCGGGGCCTGTCGTCGCCCGGGGCCGGGGTTGGGGCGCTCATGTCCGTCGTCCCGTATCTGCTCGTTGGGTGGGATGGGGGGATACACATCTATCAGACGGCCCGGGGCCCCACCGCCCGTCCCGCCGGACCCGCCCCTTTCGGGGGCCGATGTGGTACGCACGCACCGCCCGTGACGCCCCTGCCCCCGCGGTCCCCGGACCGTCCGGGGCGCCGCCGGCCCCCACCGCGCCCGCGCCGCCGAGGGGGTGCGCGAGGTGGGTGCGCCCGGTGCGTCCGGTGCGTCCGGTGCGTCCGGCGCCGCCCGCGAAAAAGTTTCCGGAAGCCGCGTAATGCTCCCGGCCCCGGCCGCTCTCTCCTCGTGCGGGCCCCCGACGGGTCCGGTCACGCGAGAGGAGCACATGCCATGAACACCGTGGTGGAGCGGGAACTGGAACTGCGGCTGATCCTGTCGCCGGAGCGGGCGCTGCCCGTACCGGCGCGGCTCGGCTACCGCACCGACGACCCCTACGCCGTGCACGTCGCCTTCCACGTCACCTCCGAGCATCCCGTGCACTGGACGTTCGCCCGGGAGCTGCTGGTGGAGGGCGTGTTCCGGCCGTGCGGGCACGGGGACGTGCGGGTGTGGCCGTCGAAGGCGGACGGGCGTTCCGTCGTGCTGATGGCGCTGAGCTCGCCCGACGGCGACGCGCTGCTGGAGGTCCCGGCGGCGCAGGTGTCGGCCTGGCTGGAGCGCACGTTGCGGCTGGTGCCGCCGGGCAGTGAGAGCGAACAGCTGGATCTGGACGAGGAGCTGGCCGGGCTGCTCGCGCCGTGACCGCCGGGCCGGCGCGGTGCCGGACGGGCGGATCAGAACAGCTTGCCCGGGTTGAGGAGGTCCAGCGGGTCGAAGGCCCGTTTCACGGCCCGCTGCATCTCCAGCCCGACGGGTCCGAGCTCGCGGGCCAGCCACTCCTTCTTCAGCAGCCCGACGCCGTGCTCGCCGGTGATGGTGCCGCCGAGTTCCAGGCCGAGGGCCATGATCTCGTCGAAGGAGGCGCGGGCGCGCCGCGACTCGTCCTCGTCGGTGGCGTCGAAGCACACCGTCGGGTGGGTGTTGCCGTCCCCCGCGTGGGCGACGACGCCGATGGTGAGCCGGTGCCGGGCGGCGATCCGCTCGACGCCCTCGATGAGTGCGCCGAGCCGGGAGCGGGGCACGCACACGTCGTCGATCATGGTGGTGCCCCGGACGGCGTCGAGGGCGACGAGGGAGGACCGCCGGGCCTGGAGCAGCAGTTCGGACTCGGCCGGGTCCTCGGCCGGGACGACCTGGGTGGCGCCCGCGGCCTCGCACAGCGCGCCGACGGCGGCGAGGTCGGCGGCCGGGTCGGTGGTGTCGAAGGCGGCGAGCAGCAGGGCCTCGGTGGTCTCGGGCAGGCCCATGCGGGTCAGGTCGTTGACGGCGCGGACCGTGGTGCGGTCCATGAGTTCGAGGAGTGAGGGGACGTGGCCCCCCTCCATGATCCGGCACACGGCGTCGCAGGCGGCGGCGCCGGAGGCGAACTCGGCGGCCAGCACGAGCTGTCGGGGAGGCTTGGGCCGCAGGGCGAGGACGGCGCGGACGACGACGCCCAGGGTGCCCTCGGAGCCGACGAAGAGGCGGGTCAGGTCGTAGCCGGCGACGCCCTTGGCGGTGCGGCGGCCGGTGGACATCAGGCGGCCGTCGGCGAGGACGACGTCCAGGCCGAGCACGTACTCGGCCGTCACCCCGTACTTCACGCAGCACAGCCCGCCGGACGCGGTGCCGATGTTCCCGCCGATGGTGCAGGTCTCCCAGCTGGAGGGGTCCGGCGGGTAGGCGAGGCCGTGTGCGCCGACGGCGCGGGAGAGCGCCGCGTTGACGACGCCGGGTTCGACGACGGCGATCCGGTCGACGGGGCTGATCTCCAGGATGCGGTCCATCTTCGTCAGGGAGAGCACGATGCAGCCGTCGGTGGCGTTGGCGGCGCCGGACAGGCCGGTGCGGGCGCCCTGCGGGACGACGGGCACGCGCAGCGCGGTGGCGGTGCGCAGGACGTGCTGGACCTGTTCGACCGTCCGGGGCAGGACGACCACCGCGGGGCGGCCGGCCGGGCAGAAGCCGGCCATGTCGTGGGCGTAGGAGGCCGTGACGTCGGGGTCGGTGAGCACGGCCTCGGGCGGCAGGCCGCCGAGGAGCCGGTCGACGAGCGGCCCGGCCGCCACCGTGTCCGTGTCTGCGTGGTGTCGCGCTTCGGTACGGCTCATGATCACAGCGTGACATCCGGGGCCATCGGTGTGAACCCCGCGCGCGGCGGCCGGCCGGCCCCGGAGTGTGATCGTCGTACGGCGCGGGGGGTGGCGCACAGTGTGCGCCATGGACGACGCCACGGACGCCACGCCACCACGGCCGGAGCAGCGGGGGGACGCGGGGACGGCGGGGACCGGCCCGGATCCGCATCCGTCCGGCGGCCCCGCCCGGCGGCGCCGCGGGGTGCTGCTCGCCTCGGTCGCCGGGTGTGCCGTGCTCGGGGGCGTCCTGGCGCTGCTGCCCTGGGGGCGGGGGCCGGAACGGCCGCCGGAGCCGGAGCCCTGGGCGCGGGCGCGGGCCGCCGTGACCGCCGGGGTGCCGGCCGCGCTGCCCGACCTGGACGCGCTTCTGGAGGAGCAGCGGCGGCGGGTGCGGGACGACCCCCGGGACGCCGTGTCCTGGGCGGTGCTCGGGGCGGCCCGGGTGGAGCGGGGGCGGCGGCTCGCCGACCCGGCGTCCTACTCGCGGGCGGAGGAGGCGCTGCGCACCTCGTTGAAGGTACGGCCCGAGGGCAACGCGCCGGCCCTGCGCGGACTGGCGGCGCTGGCGAACGCCCGGGGGGACCACGGCAGGGCCCGCGCCTGGGCCGAGGCCGCGCGGAAGCTGGAGCCGGGGCGGTGGACGTCGTACCCGCCGCTGATCGAGGCGTGCGCGGGGCTGGGTGACCACAAGGCGGTGGGCCCACTGCTGGAGCGCCTGGTGGAGCTGCGGAAGGGGCCGGTGGTGAAGGCGCGCAAGGCGGCCGTGTACCGGGACCGGGGCTGGCGGGAGGACGCGGCGGCGCAGATCGCGGACGCGGCGGCCGGGGCGTCCGGACCGGCCGAGCGGGCGGCGTACCTGGAGCGGGCCGGGCAGCTGGCGTGGGAGCGCGGCGAGCGGGAGAGCGCGCTGGCGCACTTCCGGGCGGCGGTGCGGACCGACCCGGACCAGCGGGCGGCCCTCGCGGGCGAGGCCCGGGCGCTGACGGCGCTGGGCCGCACGACCGAGGCGCTGAGCGCCCACCGGATCGCCCTGGAGAAGCAGCCGCTGCCCGAATACGCCCTGGAGCTGGGCGAGTTGTACGCGTCGCTGGGCATGGAGCAGGCCGCCGGGGTGCAGTACGACCTGGTGCGCGAGCTGGTCCGGAAGGCCGCCGCGCACGGGGTGGCCGGGGACCTGGTGCTGGGCCGTCTGGAGGCGGACCACGGGGACGCCGGGGCGGCCGTGCGGCGGCTGCGCGCGGAGTACCGGCGGCGGCCCTCGGCGGCGGTGGCGGACGCGCTGGGCTGGGCGCTGCACCGGGAGGGGCGGCACGCGGAGGCGTTGCGGTACGCGGTGCGGGCGACGGAGGGCGAGCACGGCGGCGGGGCGCGCGTCGCGCTGCACGTGTTCCACCGGGGCATGATCGAGCGGGCCCTGGAGCGGCCCGGTCCGGCCCGGCGGCACTTGCGGGAGGCGCTGCGGATCAACCCCTGGTTCTCGCCGCTGCGGGTGCCGGAGGCGAAGGCGGCGCTGGCCCGGCTGGGCGAGCCGTCGGTGGCGGCGGGACCCGAGTCGTCCTGAGGCCCCGGACGGCGCTGCCGGGCTCCGGGCATCCGGGCATCCGGGCACCGGGCGCGGGCCTCGGCCGCCCCACGGCCGGAAGGCCGAAGTACCGGCGGACCGGCGGACCGGCGGACCGGCGGACCGGAAGGCCGGCGGGCCGGAAGGCCGGCGGGCCGGAAGGCCGGCGGGCCGGAAGGCCGGCGGGCCGGAAGGCCGGCGGGCCGGGGACCGGAGGTGGTGCCGGTGCCCCGCCCCGCCGTGCACGGGCTCAGCGGCTCACAGGTTGCCGCGCTTCTCCTGCTCCCGCTCGATCGCCTCGAACAGGGCCTTGAAGTTGCCCTTGCCGAAGCCCATGGAGCCGTGGCGCTCGATGAGTTCGAAGAACACCGTCGGGCGGTCCTGGACCGGCTTGGTGAAGATCTGCAGCAGGTAGCCGTCCTCGTCGCGGTCGACGAGGATCTTCAGCTCGCGCAGGGTCTCGACCGGCACCCGGGTCTCGCCGGCCCACTCGCCGAGCGTGTCGTAGTAGGAGTCCGGGGTGTCCAGGAAGCGCACGCCGGCGGCGCGCATCTGGCGGACCGTCTGCACGATGTCGTTGGTGTTCAGCGCGATGTGCTGGACCCCGGCCCCGCCGTAGAACTCCAGGTACTCGTCGATCTGGGACTTCTTCTTGGCGATGGCGGGCTCGTTGATCGGGAACTTGACCTTGAGCGTGCCGTCGGCCACCACCTTGGACATCAGGGCGCTGTACTCGGTGGCGATGTCGTCGCCCACGAACTCCTTCATGTTCGTGAAGCCCATGACCTTGTTGTAGAACCCGACCCACTCGTTCATCCGGCCGAGTTCGACGTTGCCGACGCAGTGGTCGATGGCCTGGAAGGTGCGCTGCGCGGGCGGCTCGACGATCGGGTCGGCGGCCACGTAGCCGGGCAGGTACGGGCCGTCGTAGCCGCGGCGCTCGACCAGGGTGTGGCGGGTCTTGCCGTAGGTGGCGATGGCGGCGAGGACGACGGTGCCGTGCTCGTCCTTCATCTCGTACGGCTCGGCCAGCGAGCGGGCGCCGTGCTCGACGGCGTAGGCGTGGGCGGCCCGCGCGTCCGGGACCTCGATGGCGAGGTCGATGACGCCGTCGCCGTGGGCGGCGACGTGGTCGGCGAGGAAGGCGCCCCACTCGGTGGACTGCTTGATCACCGAGGTGAACACGAAGCGGGCGGAGCCGCTCTCCAGGACGTAGGAGGCGGTCTCGCGGCTGCCGTTCTCCGGGCCGGAGTAGGCGACCAGCTTCATGCCGAAGGCGGTGGAGTAGTAGTGCGCCGCCTGCTTGGCGTTGCCCACGGCGAAGACGACCGCGTCCATTCCCTTGACCGGGAAGGGGTCGGCCTGCCGGGCGGTGTCGGGAGTGTGGTGTGTGGTCTGCGTCATAGGTGCAGGGTGGTGCAGCTCTGCAAGGTGCGCAATACTTCGCTGGATCACTGGGCAATCTGTACAGCGCCGTACGGGTGACGGCGGACTTCCTGTACAGGATGACCATCGGGGAGGCGGGAATGGCGATCGATCATCTGGACGGCCGCATCATCGTGCTGCTGGCGCGGGAGCCGCGGATCGGGGTGCTGGAGATGTCCCGGCGGCTGGGGGTGGCCCGGGGCACGGTGCAGGCGCGGCTGGACCGGCTTCAGTCGAACGGAGTCATCCGCGGCTTCGGCCCGCAGGTGGACCCGGCGGCCCTCGGCTACCCGGTCACGGCGTTCGCCACGCTGGAGATCCGGCAGGGTCAAGGCGCCGATGTCCGGGCCCACTTGGCGTCCGTGCCGGAGGTGCTGGAACTGCACACCACCACCGGCACCGGGGACATGCTGTGCCGGCTCGTGGCCCGCTCCAACGCCGATCTCCAGCGGGTGATCGACCGGGTCGTCGGTTTTGATGGCATCGTCCGGGCCGCCACGGCGATCGTCATGGAGAACCCCGTTCCGCTGCGGATCATCCCGCTGGTGGAGCAGGCGGCGCTGGGCTGCACGTCCGGCCCGGAACGGAGCGGACGGGACTGAACCGGCGGAGCTGGGGTGAGCGGATGTGAACTTCCTCGAGTACCTGGACAGCCGCCACCAGCAGTTGCTGGCGGACGCCTACCAGCACGCCAGCGTGGTGTTCCAGTGCATGGTCGTGGCGACCGTGCTCGGGGTGCTGATCGGGGTCGCCACCTACCGCAGCGAGTGGGCGGGCAACCTCGCCACGACCACCACCGCCACCCTGCTGACCATCCCCTCGCTGGCCCTGATCGGTCTGCTGATCCCGCTGGTGGGCCTGGGCGTGCCGCCGACGGTGATCGCGCTGACGCTGTACGGGCTGCTGCCGATCGTGCGGAACTGCATCGTCGGGCTGCGCGGGGTCGACCCGTCGCTGGTGGACGCGGCGACCGGCATCGGCATGTCCCGCCCGGCCCGGCTGGCCCGGGTCGAGCTGCCGCTGGCGTGGCCGCCGATCCTGACCGGCATCCGGGTCTCCACCCAGATGCTGATGGGCATCGCGGCCATCGCCGCCTACGCCTCCGGACCCGGCCTGGGCAACCTGATCTTCCGCGGGATCGCCTCGCTGGGCAGCAGCAACGCGCTCAACCAGGTCCTGGCCGGCACCCTCGGCATCATCGTCCTCGCGCTGCTGTTCGACGCCGCGTACGTGCTGATCGGGCGGCTGACCATCCCCAGGGGGATCCGTGCCTGAGCCGACCACCGCCACCGCGGCCGACGACGCCGCCCCCGCGCCCTCCGGCGGCGCCGCCATGGGCGCCACCATCGAACTGGACGGCCTGACCAAGCACTACCCGGGCAGCCCGCAGCCCGCCGTGGACGACGTGACCATGGACATCAGGGCCGGGGAGACCGTGATCCTCGTCGGCCCGTCCGGCTGCGGGAAGTCCACCACCCTGAAGATGATCAACCGGCTGATCGAGCCGACCGGCGGCCGGATCCGCATCGACGGCGAGGACGTCACCGACATGGACCCGGTGCGGCTGCGCCGCAAGATCGGGTACGCGATCCAGGCCAGCGGGCTGTTCCCGCACATGACGGTGGCGCAGAACATCGCGCTGGTGCCGAAGATGCTCCGCTGGCCGGCCGCCCGGGTGCGGGCCCGGGTGGAGGAGATGCTGGACCTGGTCGGCCTGGACCCCGGCGAGTTCCACGGCCGCTACCCACGCCAGCTGTCCGGCGGGCAGCAGCAGCGCGTCGGGGTGGCCCGGGCGCTGGCCGCGGACCCGCCGGTGCTGCTGATGGACGAGCCGTTCGGGGCGGTGGACCCGATCACCCGGGACCACCTCCAGGACGAGCTGATCCGGCTCCAGCACGAGCTGCACAAGACGATCGTGTTCGTCACCCACGACTTCGACGAGGCGATCAAGCTGGGCGACCGGATCGCGGTGCTGCGCGAACGCTCGCACATCGCCCAGTTCGACACCCCGGAGGCGATCCTCACCAACCCGGCGGACGACTTCGTCTCCGGCTTCGTCGGCGCCGGCGCGGCGCTGAAGCGGCTCAACCTGACCCGGGTGCGGGACGTGCCGATCACCGACTACCCGACGGTGACGGTGGACGACCCGCTCCAGGAGATCTTCAACCGGCTGCGCTCCAGCGGCACCAACGAGATCCTGCTGCTCGACCGGCGGGGCCGCCCCTACAAGTGGCTGCGGCGCGGCGACCTGATGCGGGCCAAGGGCTCGCTGGCCCGGGCGGGCACGCTGGTGCACGACCACGTGAGCCGGGCGGCGACGCTGCGCGACGCGCTGGAGGCGGTGCTCACCGACAGCTCGGGGCGGGTGGTGGTCACCGGTCCGCGCGGGGTCTACGAAGGGGTCGTCGACGTGGAGACGCTGATGAACTCGGTGCACGAACTGCTGGAGGCGGACCGGCTGGAGGCGCTGGAGGCGCAGCACGACCTGGAGTCCCACCGCGCCGACCGCACCCACGCCGAGCAGGAGGGGCACGGCGGGGAGGAGGAGGCGTGACGGCGGCCCCGGGGCGGCGGCCCGACGGCGAGCACGACGTCCGGGGGCTCGCCTTCCGCGACGAGGGCGACGACGAGGGCGGGAGCCCGCCACCGCCCCCGCAGGCGGTACGGGCGCCCCGGGTGACCTGGCAGAAGCTGACGTTCCTGCCGCTGGCACTGGTGGCGCTGCTGCTCGGCACCTGGCTGTGGTTCCTCCAGGCCGACCTCGACCCGCTGGAGCAGAACGCGCTCTCCGACGGCCAGGTGTCCAAGGCACTGTGGCAGCACATCGAACTCACCGTGATCTCCACGTTCTTCGTGCTGATCATCGCGATCCCGCTCGGCATCCTGCTGACCCGCGGGGCGATGCGCCGGGCCACCCCGGCCGCCATGGCGCTGGCCAACATCGGCCAGGCGACCCCGGCGATCGGTCTGCTCGCGCTGCTGGTGATCTGGCTGGGCATCGGCCGCAGGGCCGCGCTGGTCGGCATCATCGCCTACGCCGTGCTGCCGGTGCTGGCCAACACCATCGCCGGGCTGCGGGCCAACGACCCGACCCTGCTGGAGGCGGCCCGCGGCATCGGCATGTCCCCGCTCGGAGTGCTGACCCGGGTCGAACTGCCGCTGGCCGTGCCGCTGATCCTGGCCGGGGTGCGCACCGCCCTGGTGCTGAACGTCGGCACCGCCACCCTGGCGACCTTCGGCGGGGGCGGCGGCCTGGGCGTGCTCATCACCACCGGCATCACCAGCCAGCGGATGCCGGTGCTGATGCTCGGGTCGATCCTCACCGTCGCGCTGGCGCTGCTGGTGGACTGGCTGGCCTCACTGGCCGAACTGCTGCTGCGCCCGCGCGGACTGGAGGCCGGATCATGAGCCGGTACGGAACACGGCCGGGCCACGGCACCCGGCGGCCGGGGGTACGGCGGAGGACGCGGGCCCTGCTCGCCGGGGCGGTCCTGCTGTCGGCCGCCGCCTGCGGCCTGACCAGCGGCTCCCCGATGGTGGACGACGTGGAGCCGGGATCCATCGGGCGGGGCAAACCCCTGGAGGGCGCCAAACTCACCGTCACCTCCAAGGAGTTCACCGAGCAGCTCATCCTCGGCGCGATCATGGGCATCGCGTTCCAGGCGGCCGGCGCGGAGGTCATCGACCGCACCGGCATCCAGGGCAGCGTGGGCTCCCGGGAGGCGGTGGTCAACGGGGACGCGGACGCCGCCTTCGAGTACACCGGCACCGCGTGGATCACCTACCAGGGCAACAGCAAGCCGCTGCCCGACCCGCGCGAACAGTGGGAGGCGGTGCGCGCGGCGGACGTGAAGAACGGGGTGACCTGGCTGGAGCCGTCCACCCTGAACAACACCTACGCCCTGGCGATGAACCGGGCGAACGCGAAGAAGTACGGCACCAGGACGCTGTCGGACGTGGCGGCGCTGGCGAAGTCGGACCCGGGCGCGGTGACGCTGTGCGTGGAGGGCGAGTTCGCCAACCGGGCCGACGGGCTGCCGGGCCTGGAGAAGGCGTACGGGATGAACATCCCGGCGGGCAACATCACCCAGATGGACACCGGGATCATCTACACCCAGGCCGCCAAGGGCACCTGCACCTACGGCGAGGTGTTCACCACCGACGGCCGCATCAAGTCCATGGACCTGGTGGTGATGGAGGACGACAAGAAGTTCTTCCCCAACTACAACGCGGCGCCGACGGTCAACACGAAGACCCTGAAGGAGTGGCCGGCCATCAACGAGGTCCTCGACCCGGTCACGGCCAGGCTGAACAACGACGTGGCCCGGACCCTGAACGCGAAGGTGGACGTGGACGGCGAGGACCCGCACCAGGTGGCGCTGGACTGGATGGTGGACGAGGGCTTCGTGAAGGAGGGGTAGGGACGGCCGTGCGGGTCCGGGTCGCGGCTGGGCTCCGGCTCGCGGCTGGGTCCCGGCCCAGTGCCCGGTCGTGGCCTGCGGCTCGGTCCCGGTCTGCGGCTGGGCTCTGGCTCGCGGCTCGGTCCCGGCCGCGGCTCGGTCCTGGCCCGCCGTCGGGTAGCGGTCCGCCCCGCCGCTCGCTCCGGGTCGGACCCCCGGCGTCCGCCGGTCAGCAGGCGGGGACCTTGCCGCCCTTCTCCAGGGAGACCAGGGCGTCGACCGCGCCCTTCAGGGTGGTCACCGGGATCAGACGCAGGCCCGCGGGGAGTTCGGCGCGGGCGTCGGCGCACTCGGCCTCGGGCACCAGGAAGACGGTGGCACCGTCGCGCCGGGCCGCCTGGGTCTTCAGGGGCACGCCGCCCACCGGGCCGACCGTGCCGTCCGCGTCGATGGTGCCGGTGCCCGCGACGACCCGGCCTCCGGTGAGGTCGCCGCCGCTGCCGTCACCGTTCAGCTTGTCGACGATGCCGAGGGAGAACAGCAGCCCGGCGCTCGGGCCGCCGACGTCGGCCAGCTTCAGCTCGACCTCGATGCCCTTGCCGTCCTCGCCGAGGTAGCCGAGGGCGGCCTGCGTGGCCTCGTCCTGGGACTCCTCCATCTGCTCGCGGTTGTAGCGCTCGATCTCCTTGACGGTGTCCCCGCTCGGGTAGACCGCGTCGCGCGGCATGACCGCCCGGTCGGTGCTGAACCAGCTGTCGATCACGTCGGGCAGGCTCACCCGGGTGTCCGGTGAGGTCGCCTCGATCGTCGTCATCCGCAGCTGGCCGCGCGTCTCCCGGACCGGGGCGCCCGAGATGGTGATCACCTGGGTGCCCTTGTTCTCGCCGAGCACGTCCGCCGTCAGTCCCGGCTGGGCGACCGAGAACGGCAGCGGTGCGAACACCACCGTGGCCAGCAGGGCGACGACGGGGACGGCGCAGACGGCGAGGGCCCGGGGGCGCGTGAGACGAGAGAGCACGGGTTCAATCTACGGGGTGGCCCGGACGGGGGGTGGCCCCGGTGGGGACGGCCGGGACGGCGGGTGGCCCCGGTGAGGATCCCCTGCTCGGGCCCTCGCGGGGGCGCGGTCGGGGTCATGCGGCTGGCTCCCGTAGGGGCCGCGCGACGCACCCGTGGGGGCCCGAGGCGCCCCGTAGGGGTTGAGGGCCGAGGGGTGTCCCGTAGGGGTTCGGGGGCGTCGAGGGGTGTCCCGTAGGGGTGTCCGGGGGCCCGAGGGGTGTTCCCGGCGGGCAGAGGCCGCCGGCGCCGGGAGCGGTCAGCGCAGGGCCTCCGCGACCTCGCGGGCCGCGTCCACGACCCGCAGGCCGACCCGTTCGGGGACCACGTCGGCGAGCATCACCACGCCCACGCTGCCCTCCACCCCGGTGACCCCCAGCAGCGGTGCCGCCGCCCCGCACGCCCCGGCCTCCAGTTCGCCCGCGGTGAGGGTGTAGCCGGGGTCGTCCAGGCGCTGACGGGCCGAGAGGATCGCCCGGCCGGCGGCGCCCCGGTCCAGCGGGTGCCGGAACCCGGCCCGGTAGGCCACGTGGTAGTCGGTCCAGGAGGGCTCCACCACGGCCACGGCGAGCGCCTCCGCGCCGTCGACCAGCGTCAGGTGGGCCGTGGCGCCGATGTCCTCGGCCAGGGACCGCAGCGCGGGCATCGCGGCCTCGCGCACCAGCGGATGCACCTGCCGTCCCAGGCCCAGCACCCCGAGGCCGACCCGGGCGCGCCCGCCCAGGTCACGGCGTATCAGCGCGTGCTGTTCGAGGGTGGCGAGCAACCGGTACACGACGGTCCGGTTCACGCCCAGTCGGTGGGAAAGCTCGGTGACGGTCAGCCCGTGGTCCGTGTCGGCGAGCAGCTTGAGGACACGCAGTCCCCTGTCGAGCGTCTGAGAGGTCTCCGCGGTCACGACGCCCACTCCTTAGTGGTGAGGTCGGCGGCCCCCTCGCGGCGTGTGCGTCACCGAGTCCCGTCGGAGACGCGCTTCAGAGGCCGCCGATCGGCCGGCGGCCCGGACGTGGTCCCGGGCACAGTCGCTTCACGGCTGCGCTCCGCGGCAGCGCTGCCACGGGGCGTGTGCGTTGCGGGGACAGTAGCGAGCCGGTCCGGTCAGCGGAAGGCTCCGTCCAGAATCCGGTCACCTCTGCGCACGAAGTGCCGCTCTTTGTCCGCAAAAGCCCGGCGGTGGTCCTGCACGCGCCCCCGCACGGTCCGCGTCACCGCATCCGGGTGGCCCACTCCTGCACCTTGGCGATGCGCGCCCGCAACTGTCCGGCGGTGGCCTCGGCGGCGGGCGGGCCGCCGCAGACGCGGCGCAGTTCGGTGTGGATGACACCGTGCGGCTTGCCGGACTGGTGGACGTAGGCGCCGACCATCGTGTTGAGCCGCTTGCGCAGCTCCATCATCTCCTTGTGGGAGACCACCGGGCGCCGCTCGGCGGGCAGTTCCAGCAGGTCGGCCTCGGCGTCCGGCTTCTTGCGGCTGTGCGCGATCTGCCGAGCCTGGCGCTTCTGCAGCAGCAACTGCACCTGGTCGGGCTCCAGCAGCCCGGGGATGCCGAGGTAGTCCTGCTCCTCCTCGCTGCCCGGGTGGGCCTGCATGCCGAAGTCGGCGCCGTTGTAGGTGACGCGGTCGAAGACGGCGTCGGACTCCAGCGCCTCGAAGGGCAGCATGTCCTGCTCGCCGGTGTCCTCGTCCTCCTCCCGGTTCGCCTCGTCCATCTCCGCCTCGGACTCGGCGTAGGGGTCCTCCTCGCCGTCCTTCTTCGGCTTGTCCAGGACGTGGTCGCGCTCGCGCTCCATCTCGCCCGCGAAGCCGAGCAGGTCGGGGATGGTCGGCAGGAACACGGACGCGGTCTCGCCGCGCCGCCGGGACCGCACGAAACGGCCGACGGCCTGGGCGAAGAACAGCGGGGTGGAGATGGTGGTGGCGTACACGCCGACCGCGAGCCGCGGCACGTCGACGCCCTCGGACACCATCCGTACGGCGACCATCCAGCGGTCGTCGCTGCCGCTGAACTCGTCGATGCGTTTCGACGCGCCCGTGTCGTCGGACAGCACCAGGGTGGCCCTGTGCCCGGTGATCTCCCGGATCAGCTTGGCGTAGGACCGCGCGGAGTCCTGGTCGGAGGCGATCACCAGGGCGCCCGCGTCGGGCACGGACTTGCGGACCTCGGTCAGGCGCTGGTCGGCGGCGCGCAGCACGGACGGCATCCAGTCGCCGCGCGGGTCGAGCGCGGTGCGCCACGCCTGGCTGACGGCGTCCTTCGTCATCGGCTCGCCGAGCCGGGCGGCGATCTCGTCGCCGGCCTTGGTGCGCCAGCGCATATGGCCGCTGTAGCTCATGAAGATGACCGGCCGCACGACTCCGTCGGCGAGCGCGGAGCCGTAGCCGTAGGTGTAGTCGGCGGACGATCGGCGGATCCCGTCGTCGCCCTCCTCGTAGGTGACGAAGGGGATCGGGTTGGTGTCCGACCGGAACGGCGTACCGGTCAGGGCGAGCCGCCGGGCGGCCGGTTCGAACGCCTCCAAGCACGCCTCGCCCCACGACTTGCTGTCGCCGGCGTGGTGGATCTCGTCGAGGATGACCAGGGTCTTGCGCTGCTCGACGCGGTTGCGGTGCAGCATGGGGCGCACGCCGACACCCGCGTAGGTCACGGCGACGCCGTGGTACTCCTTGCCGAGCGGGCCCGCGCTGTACTCGGGGTCCAGCTTGATCCCTATCCGCGCGGCGGCGTCGGCCCACTGCTTCTTCAGGTGCTCGGTCGGCGCGACGACGGTCACCTGCTGCACGACGTGGTGGTGCAGCAGCCAGGACGCGAGCGTCAGCGCGAAGGTCGTCTTGCCGGCGCCGGGGGTCGCCACCGCCAGGAAGTCGCGCGGCTGCTCCTGGATGTACTTCTCCATCGCCCCCTGCTGCCAGGCCCGCAGCTTGCTGGCGGTGCCCCAGGGGGCGCGGCCGGGGAAGGCGGGCGACAGGTGGTGCGAGGCAGAGGCTGCGGTGGTAGTCACGGTCTCCGTCGGGGGGTGGTTCGGGCGGCTCGGCTACGTCGGACGACCGAGCCACCCTACCGAGCGGCCGACCGGACGCGGGCGCGGACCGGGCCGGGCCGCCCGGGGGTGGGACCGACGTCACACCGGCGGCCCGGCGGGCGGTCTGCGGGCGGTCCGGACCGCTCCGGGGCACGGTGGACGACCCCGGCCCCGGCCCCGGCCCGGGGTCCCGGCGGGTGGTCCGGCCCCGCTACCCGCCGGAACGCGGCCGCTACTTGCCGGCCCGCAGCCGCGTCGTCACCCACACCCCCGCCAGCGCCACCGCCGCCATCGGCAGGAACACCGCGGCGAAGGCGGCCGGGTTCGCGCCGGTCGCCTCGGTGGCCACGTGGCTGACGGCGCCACCGCCGAGCGCCACGAAGGCCGCCCCGCCCACGGCGAGCAGGAGCACGTTGGACAGGCCGTCGGAGATCTGGAGGGCGGCGGAGTTGGTGCCCGCCTCCTCGGGGGCGGAGAGCTGGAGCAGCAGCACGCTGGTCGAGGAGATCACCAGGCCCATGCCGAAGCAGCCGAACGCCCACGCGACGGCCAGCGTCCAGGCCGGCACCGAGGGGATCAGCACGCTCGGGGCCGCCGCGATGGCGAGGGCCACCAGCAGCATGCCGAGGCTCATCAGCCGCTCCCGGTACGGCTCCAGGCGCGGCCGGGACTGCGCCCACGAGCCCAGCGCCCAGGTGCCGCCGCCGGCCGCCAGGGAGAACCCGGCGAGCGTCGGGCTGAGGCCCCGCTGGGTGACCAGCATCAGCGGGACGAAGGACTCCGCGGCGATGAACGACCCGGCCGCGATCCCGCGCAGCAGCACCACCGACGGCAGCCCGCGCGCCGCCCGCCAGGTGCCGCGCGGGAGCAGTCCGAGCACGGCCGGGACCAGCAGGGCCACGCCCGCGGCGGCCGGCAGCAGGGACGTCCAGCGCAGGTCCTGCGCCGCGTACTGGAGCAGCCCCGCGCCGAACGAGATGGCCAGGGCGAGGCGGATGCGACGCCGGTCGAGCGACGGCCGCCGCTTCCCGGACGGGCCCGCCGCCCCGCCCGGCTCGTCCACCGGGCCGGCGGCCCGCCGCCGTATCTGCGGCAGCGCCAGGGCCAGCGGGAACACGACGAGCACCGGGATCCCGAGGAACACCCACCGCCAGCCGATGTGCTCGGTCACCGCGCCCGAGGCGAGCGGACCGACGATCGACGGCACCACCCAGCTCGCCGCGAACGCCGCCATGATCGCGGGCCGCAGCCGCTCCGGGTAGGCCCGGCCGACGACCACGTACAGGGCGACGATCACCAGCCCGCCGCCGAGCCCCTGCACCGCCCGCCCCAGGATGAACAGCCACATCGCGCCCGCCGTCCCGGCCAGCAGCAGCCCGGTGGCGAAGGCGGCGATGCCGGTGGTCAGCGGGGCGAGCGGCCCCCGGCGGTCGGACCACTGGCCGGAGAGCACCATGGCGAACAGGCTGGTGGTGAAGAAGCCGGAGAAGGCGAACGCGTACAGCGACACCCCGTCCAGCTCCCGCGCCGCCACCGGCATCGCCGTCCCGACCGCCGTCGCCTCGAAGGCGATCAGCAGCACCACGGAGACGATCCCGATGCTCAGCGCCCGGTAGGAACGGCTCAGCACGGTCTCGTCGCGTTCGACGGGTGGCAGGCCGGCGGGGGCGCCCGGGACGGCGTCGGGCACGGCGACAGACGTGTCGCGCGGGTCGGGGTGGGTCATGCTCGCCAGGGTAAGGGGCGCGAAGCGGTTACACGCCTGTCGGTGGTCGGTCCGGTTCCCGGACCATGGTCCTGGGTCCGGCCGGCCCACCCCTTCGTGAACGGCGCGTTGCGGTCCTGTGGCAGCCCCGCCGATCTCCTTGAGCCCGCCTCCCGCCCCGCCCTACGGTCGTCCCACCGGTCCACCACGGCGGGACGCCCCAGGGCACCCGCCTCCGGCCCGGCCGTGTGCCCGAGTGGTTCAGGGACTCGCCTGCAAAGCGAGTAACGCGGGTTCGATTCCCGCCACGGCCTCCAGGCGATCAGCCGTCCGATGCCACGAAACGGTCAACCACGGCTGGTTGACGCTGCATCCGTGTCGATGCCGTTCATGACCATGTCCTGCGTACGCCGTCGCGGCCGATCGCGAATGCGGCAGGCCCCTTCCTGCAGGCGACACGGTAGATCTCCGACTGCGCGCTGTGGATGCGACGCACCATTTCAGAGATCGACAGTTGCTGATTGTCCAGGTAGAAGAGAACCGCAGCGCTGTCCACCAGGGGCCGGCGCTCGTGCGCGCGGGCCTTGATCCGCCCGTCCTTGCACAACGGGTGCCAGCCACGCGACAGCCCGTACGCGATCCACTCCTCGTCAGCGATGTCCTGAGCGTCGTCGGGGAATTCGACGGCGATCAGATGAACGGACCAGCCAAGTTCCGCCAACCTTTTCGGGACGCTCTTGCCCAGGTTTCGATCAACCAGGAATTCAGGCTGCTTGGGCTGCTCGGAGAATGGCTTCGACCTCGTCACGCGACAGGCCGTACTCGTCGCCCACCACTTCGAGTGGCTCGCCCGCCTGCCAGAGGTCCACGATGGCATCCACCTGGACCTTGTTGGATGCGACCACGGGTGCGCCCCAACCGAACCGTGGGTCGATGATCACTGGCGCGACGTCCGGATACTGCTTCAGTCTCAGTCGCTGAGGGGTCTGTCCGTCCGCTTCCCAGGTGATGTAGCGCAGGTAGTCCCCGATGACTTCGCGAATGGGACGCTGCCCGTCGCGCGCCCTGGCAAGGTCGCCGGCATGGTCCACGAAGATCTCCACGCCGTCGGTGGCGATCCTGCGGGTGGCCAGGCCGTAGGGCTCGTCGAACTCTCGACGAACGGCCGTTGCGGCCTCGCGGATCTTGCGAAAGCTCAACCCGAGATCCCGTAGTGCATGCAACACGTACGCTTCGACCACGGCGACGAACGGCACTGACGGCCAGCCCTGTCTCTCGGCCTCGACAGCGTGCACCAGAGGCTCTCCCGCTGCCTTCTCGTGCAACCAGCGGTACATCGTTCGCTCGTTGATCCGAAGATGCCGCGCTGTCTCCAAAGGGGTCATGATCGGATCCCGGAACTTGTCCACCATCGACGGCACCTCCCTTCGGCTCAGCGTTGCACATCGAGCGCCACTCACCCCCACACTTGCGCAGTGAGCGGCACCCTACTGTTGCACTCGTTCCCCCCGGAACGTCGCAGGCGTGAGATCACCGGAAAGAGCGGTACATCCAGCGCATCAGAGGTGATGACCGCGCAAAGCCGTCAGAGTCGTGATGGGTTCTGCCCACAGCCGCGCGCAGTGGGTTGCTGCGGAGGAGCCGACGACGGCGGCGGAGGCAGCCGGTCCGACGACCTGTAGGCCCCGTGCCGCCCGGGGCACCGCCCCGCTCAGAGCACCCCGTCCGCCTCGTCGCGAAGGAGACCGGACCAGTCGTGCTCGTCGGTTTCGGCGGTCGCGTCGGCCGGGTCGAAGGCCGAGAGGGCCTGGATCATCGCCATGACCAGCCGGTCGTACGCCCGCGAGGTCAGGGCGTCCTCCGAGTCGGCGTCCAGGGTGTGTTCGCGCTGGAGGAGCCAGAGGGTGGCGGCGAGGGTGGAGACGTCCGTGGTCAGGGGGCGCAGGGTGCGGGCGTGCTCGTCCCAGTGCAGGACCTCGCCCGTGGCGCCGTCGACGACCAGGCTGTGGTGCGGGACCGGGGTCCCGAGGCGGAGCAGCCGGTCGGCGTGGGCGGGGAGGCGGGCGTCGTCGTGGCCCTCCTCGGCGTGGTGTTCGGCGAGGGTGCGCGGGGGCCGGTCGGTGTCCTGGCGGAAGAGGAAGCTCTCCTCGGGCAGGCCGGTGTCCCGGAGGAAGCGGCGGGTCGGCTCGTGGGTGAGGGTGGCGGGGAGGTCGACCTCCTCGAAGCGGACCAGGCGGCCCCGGCCGAACGTCTCGTGCAGCAGGCGGGGCGGGAGGTCGAGGGCGAGGCCGGAGAGCGTGTCCGGGCCGGCCGCCGGGGCCAGGGGGCGGATCAGGGCGGCCAGGCGGCAGGGCGGGGAGGGACGGCCGTCGGCACCGTCCTCGAAGGCGGCCAGGAGGCGGCGGGCGGCCTCGGCGGCGGCCTGCGGGCCGCGGCGGGCCGCCCGGGCGGCGAACCGGTTCCGGAGGCCCGCCAGTTCGTCGGTGGCCGCCGCGAACCGCGCCAGGGTCGGCAGGGACGGGGCCAGCGGGCGCTGGTCCATCGGGTCCTGGCCGGTGCAGGCGAGGCGGGCGGCGGCGAGCGCCACGGGCGGGCCCGCGAGCGGGGCGGGGACCCTGCCGCCCGCCGCTCCGAGCAGTGCGCTGAGGACGAGCCGGTCCCGCAGGACGTCGGCGAGACGGTCGCCGAGGGTGCCGCGGACCGCCGTGCCGACGCACGCGCCGTCGGCCGCGCGGAGGCCGGTGAAGGTCAACAGGGCCGGGTCGCCGGGCAGTCGGGGGCCGTCGGGCCGGTGCCGGACCGGGGCGTACGCGAGGTGGGGGCCGAGGATGTCCTCGGTCAGGGCGATCGCCGTGACAACGGTGTCCCTCGTGCTCATGCTTCCCCCGCGATGACGTGTACTCGGCTCCGGGCCGCGAACGCTCCGGCCGGGCGGACGGTCGCCCGCCGCCGTGCCCGGCAGCCGTCCCCCACGACTCGGCACACTACGCGCCACCACTGACAACGCCCCCGGACCGGGAACGCGCACCCGCACGTTCCGTATCAGGAGACGCCCGGACGGGGCCGGGAGTTGCCCCGGCGGCCGGAATTCGCCCCCGGTTCACCGACGGCGCCCGGTGCACCGACCGCGCCCCGGTCCGGAACCGTCCGTGTCCGGCAGAACGCGTGACGCCTCGCACGTGCACGACACGGCCCCGGCCCGTGCCGCCGCCCCGGCGTTCCCACCGCCCCGGCGCCCTCGGCGTCAGCCCGCCGTCACCACCGCCGCCTGCGGGCGGATCGGCAGGCGGTTGACCGGGCGCCCGGTGGCGGCGCGGACGGCGGAGGCGACGGCTGCGGGGGACGTCACCACCGGCACCGCGCTGACCGCCTTGGCGCCGAACGGGGCGACGACGTCCCGTTCCTCGACCAGCTTGACGATCCGGATGTCCGGGGCGTCAAGGGCCGTCGGCAGGGCGTAGCCGGTGAGGTCGGGGTGGCGGATCAGGCCGCGCGGGGTGCGCAGGTTCTCGGTGAGGGCGGCGCCGACGCCCTGGGTGACGCCCGCCTCGATGCGGGCGGCGAGCTGGGCCGGGTTGAGCACGCGGCCCACGTCCTGGGCGACCGCCAGTTCCACGACCCGCACCGAGCCCAGCTCGATGTCGACGTCGACGACCGCGCGGATCGCGCAGAAGGCGAGGCCGACGAACGCGTCGCCCTGGCCGGACTCGTCCAGGGGTTCCGTGGGGTGCGGGCGGCACTGGGCGGTGGCCCACAGTTCCTTGCCCTCCAGCGCCTCGGCGACCGTGGTGGACAGGACGCCGTCGTAGGAGGTGATCTTGCCGTCGGTGATCTGCAGCAGCTCGGTGGACATGCCGAACTTGTGGGCCAGCGGCTGCAGGAGCTGGGTGCGGACCATCTTGGCCGCGCGTTCCACCGCGCCGCCCGACACCCAGGTGTGCCGGCCGCGGCAGCCCGCGCCCGCCGGGGGCTGGTCGGTGTCCACGGGGGCCACGTGCACCTCGTCGACGCCCAGGGTCTCCTGGACGATCTGCCGGGCCAGCGTGGTGAAGCCCTGCCCGGTCTCGACGGCCGCGCACAGCACGGTCGCCACGCCGTCCTGGACCTTGACGGTGGCGGTGGAGACCTCGTCGGCGCCCTCCGCGCCCAGCATGTGCACCATGCCCAGGCCGTAGCCGACGCCCCGGCGCACGGCGCCCGGCTCACCCGCGCCCTCGGGGCCGCCGGGCAGCAGCCACTCGTCCTCGGGGGTGTCCTTGGGCAGCGGGGGCAGCGGGTGGTCCCGCACCGCCTGGAGGAGTTCGGCGACCGGCGCGGGGCAGGTGACGGTCTGGCCGGTCGGCAGCACGTCGCCGGTGGCCAGGACGTTGCGCAGGCGCAGTTCGGCCGGGTCGGTGCCGAGCTTCTTGGCCAGCTTGTCCATCTGCGCCTCGTAGGCGGCGCACACCTGCATCGCGCCCTCGCCGCGCATGTGGCCGGAGGGCGGGTTGTTGGTGCGGACGGCCCAGCCCTCGATGAAGGCGTTGGGGACGACGTACGGGCCGCAGGCGAAGGAGACGGCGGCGGCCAGCGCGTCGGAGGAGGTGTCGGCGTAGGCGCCCGCGTCGAGCAGGACCTGCGCCTCGACCTTGACCAGGCGGCCCTCGGCGTCGGCGTGGTGCCGGTAGCGCAGCAGCGTGGGGTGGCGGTGGGCGTGGCCGAGGAAGGACTCCTCGCGGGTGGCGGTGAGCTTGACCGGGCAGCCGGTCCTGAGCGCGAGGAGTCCGAGCGGGAGCTGGAAGCCCTGGTCCTCGCGGTCGGCGGTGGCGCCGGGCACCCCGGTGACGACGATCTTGACGCGGTCGGCCTCCAGGCCGAGCACGGCGGCGGCCGTGTCGCGGTCGGCGTGCGGGTCGGTGGACGCCAGGTACAGCTCGACGCCGCCGTCCGGGCGGGGCACGGCGAGTCCGGCCTCCGCGCCGATCGGGGCGGGGTCCTGGCGCCCGATGCGGTACAGCCCCTCCACGACGACGTCGCCGGTCGCGTCGGGGTCGCCGTGGCGCAGCGGGATGTGCCGGATCAGGTTGCCGTCGGGGTGCAGCGGCTCGGCCTCGAACGCCTGCTCCGGGTCGGTGACCGGGTCGAGCGCCTCGTACTCGACGATGACCGCGGCGGCGGCCATCCGCGCGGTGTCGGGGTGGTCGGCGGCCACGGCGGCGATGGGCTCGCCGTGGTGCCGCACGACCTCGGAGGCGAAGACCGGGCGGTCGGAGGTGCCGCGGCCGTGCACCGGCCGGCCGGGGACGTCCTCGTGGGTGACGACCGCGCGGACGCCGGGCATCGCGCGGGCGTGGCTGGTGTCGATGGAGACGATGCGGGCGTGCGGGTGCGGGGAGCGCAGCACGGCCGCCCACAGCAGGCCCTCGGCCCACAGGTCGGCGGCGTACGGGAAGGTGCCCTCGGTCTTGGCGCGGGTGTCGGCGGCGGGCAGGGAGGCGCCCAGCCCGTGCGGCAGGGGCTCCGGCTCGGGGAGGTCCCCGAGGGCCCGCGCGGCCTGCGCGGTGGCTGTCTCGTCGGTCACGCCTGGCCTCCGTCCTGGCCGTGGGGCTGGTCGTCCGGGCCCGGGTGGGCCGGCGG
The DNA here is from genome assembly GCF_056323165.1 of Streptomyces sp. 3-6. NCBI lineage: Bacteria > Bacillati > Actinomycetota > Actinomycetes > Kitasatosporales > Streptomycetaceae > Streptomyces > Streptomyces sp. 3-6. Next base: position 64,022 of record NZ_JBWHZP010000009.1, on the reverse strand, counting down.
GTGCGCGCCGCCGTCACCGGGGCCCGCCTGGTGCGGGATCCGGGCCTCGTCCGCCGCGGGGTCGCCGTCCTGGCCGGTGTCGTCGGGCGCCGCGTGCGCCTCGCGTTCGGCGACGACCTGCCGGACGGCGTCGACCACGCCCCGGTAGCCGGAGCAGCGGCACAGGTTGCCGCACAGGGCCTGGCGGGTCTCCAGCTCGGTGGGGGCGGGGTTGCCCTCCAGCAGGTCGTGCACGGTCATCGCCATGCCGGGCACGCAGAAGCCGCACTGCACGGCGCCGCACCGGGCGAGCGCCCGCTGCACGTCGGAGGGCCGGCCGTCCTGGGCGAGGCCCTCGACGGTGCGGACCTCGCTGCCGGCCGCGGTGACGGCCGGGACCAGGCAGGAGGCGACGAGGCGGCCGTCGACCTGCACGTTGCAGGCGCCGCACTCGCCCTGCGAGCAGCCGTCCTTGGCGCCGGCGAGTCCGAGCCGCTCGCGCAGGACGTAGAGCAGGGACTCGCCGATCCAGGCGTCGGTGACGGGCCGGTCGGTGCCGTTGACCCGCAGCACGTACGAAGCGAGCGGGTGGTCGTCGTGCGGGCCGCCCGGTGGGGCCGCGTCGGGGGCGGTGGCGTCGGGGGCGGGTTCCGGCTGTCCGTCGGCGGGGGCGGTGTCCGCGGACGGGGCGTCGCCGTCCCCGGGGCCGGGCGCGTCCGCGCGGACGGCGGGGTCCGGGTCCGCCGCGGGGGCGGCCGGTTCCGCGTCGTCCGTGGAGCCGCCGGGGTCCGTCCCGGCGTGGGCGGGGACGCCGTCCGTGCGCGGGTGGCCGTCGGCGGGCTCGCCGGTGCCGGGGCCGGCCGGGCGGTCCCGCTCCGGGGACGGGTGAGCGCCGGCGGTGTCCGGGTGGCCGGGCTCCCCGGAGGGGGCCGGTGCGGTGCCGGAGGGGTACGGGTGCGGCGGGTGGCCGGTGCCGTGGTCGTCGGGGGCGGGGCGTCCGTCGGCCCCGCCGTGCTGCCGCCCGGCCCCCTCGTCCGGGCCGTGGCGGTGCTCCGGGCCCTCAGGGGTGCCGGTAGTGCCGGGAGTGCCGGAGCCCTCGGGCTCGTCGTCCTGCGGCACGCCCGGGACGCCGGGGCCCCAGGGGCGGCCGATGGCCTCCGGCGGCGGGGCCCAGGGGGCGGACGCGCCGCCCGGGAGGGTGGCGGGCGGGGTGCCGCCCCACTGCTCGACCAGCGAGGACGTGGTGAACTCGCCCGATTCGTCGGGGATGTCGCCGCGGGCGACCGGGATCGACCACTGTCCGGTCACGTCCTGGCCGGGCGCCGGGCTCTCCCCGCCACGGCCCTCCCCGCCACGGCCCTCTCCGGTGGCGGCCTCGTCGAAGGCCCACCCGCCGGTGTCCCCGGGCCGGTACCCGTAACGGTCGTGCCCGTCCTGCGGACCCGCCTGCGGGTCCGGGTGCCGCTGGTCCTGGTGCCGCTGGTCCTGGTGCCGCTGGTCCGGGTGCTGCGGGTCCTGGTGCCGCTGGTCCTGGTGCCGCGGGGGCTCCTGGTCCGCCCGGGGGGCGTTCCACCCGGTCCCGTCCAGGGGCGCCCCGGGCACGCCGGGCAGCGACCAGGTGCCGGTGGCGGCCGGGTCGGTGCCCGCGGTGGTGGCCGGGGTGACCGTTATCGGCGGCGGCACGTAGCCGTGGCCGGGGGCGGCGAGCGGGGTGTCCGGGGAGGACGCCGGGCCGCCGTCGAAGCCCTCGGGCAGCTGCACGAACGCCGTGGCGCCGTCGTCGTACTCGCCCTGCGGCAGCGGGTCCCAGCGGCCGCCCCCGCGCGGGGTGCCCTCTCCGTGCTGGTCGTCGGTCACGACAGTGCCCTCCCCAGTGCTCGTCGGGCCAGCGCGGCGACGGTGCGCCGCAGGTGCAGTACGGCGGGCGGCAGCGGGGCGAGGGAGCCGTCCTCGGCGGGGGCCGCGTCGGGGATGCAGGCCGCGGCGACGTACTCGCCGAAGGCGGTCAGGGCCTCCGGCACGATCGCGCGGTTGTTGTCCCAGTCGATGAGCCCGGCGACCCACTGCTCGGCGTCCACGGGGCGCAACGGCATCGGCGCTATGGCGCCCACCGCGCAGCGCACCCCGCGCCGCGCCGGGTCGAGGACCAGGGCGACGGACGCCGTCGCGCGGCCGGGCCCGGTGCGGCCGGTCGCCTTCAGGAAGACCTGCGGGGCGTGCAGCAGCGGCACGCGGACGTAGCCGATGAGTTCGCCGGGGCGGAGCATCTCCATGCCCGCCAGCAGGTGGGAGACGGGCAGCTCGCGGCGGGCTCCGCCCGGGCCGGCGACGATCAGCGTCGCCTCCAGGGCCGCCAGCACCGGCAGCGCGTCCCCGGTGGGGGCGGCGGAGGCGATGTTGCCGCCGAGGGTGCCGGCGTTGCGGATGTGCGGCGGTCCGGCCGCGCGCGCGGCGGCGGCGAGGGCCGGGATGAGGGCGGCGAAGTCGGGGCGGCCCATGCGCGCGTGGGTGAGCCCGGCGCCGAGCAGCGCGTGCCCGTCGAGGTACTGCCAGCTGCGGATCTCGCTGATCCGGCCCAGGCCGACCAGGGCGGCGGGCCGGAGCTGTCCGGAGTTGACGGCGGCCATGAGGTCGGTGCCGCCCGCGACGGGCACGGCGGCGGGCATGGCGGTGAGCGCCGCCACCGCCTCGTCCAGCGTCGTGGGCAGCGTGACGGTCTGCGCCGCCTGTGGTGCGTGCGTGGTCAAACCGGCTGCCCCTTCCCGCTGCCCCACCTGGTCCCACCTGTGTTGCCGTACGGTACGACCTGACAGGGCGGACGTGGCAACTCTGGCACATCTTCGCGGGTGCCGAGGACAGGGGTCCGCTAGGAGACGTTCGCCCACCTCACCCCGCACATGGTCCGATTTCGGACGGCATCGCCAGTGTGCTCGGTTCGGCACGCTTCCGCGCCTCTTGTGACCTTTCGTGACCTGTTCGAGGTGGGGCGGACGCGGGCGTGTGACCCGCCGGCGGCGGAGCGGGCGTGCGGGCTACCGGTTCGGGGGCGTGCCGTCGATCGGGCGCCCCAGGACGCCCGGACGCTTCTGCCAGGGCAGCGGCCCGGCGGGCGGCCGGTAGGCGACCCCGAGGGCGTCCAGGCGCCGGTAGTGGGCGTCCATCCGCCGTTCGAAGCCGGCGAAGTCCCGTTGCGCCGGGGCCGGCAGGGCGCTCCAGGCGACCTCGGCGAGCGCGCACAGCCGGGGGAACAGCTGGTAGTCGACGCGGGCCCGGTCCTCCGTCACCTCGCTCCACAGGTTGGCCTGGGTGCCCAGCACCCGCTCCGCCTCCTCGGGTGTCAGCTCGGCGGGAACGGGTTCGAAGCGGTAGACGTCCTCCAGGGTGCGCACGTACCCGATGGGCACCGGCTCGTCGGGGCCCGCGTCCTGACGGTGGTCCAGGTACACCTGCTGCTCGGGGCACATGACCACGTCGTGGCCGGCGCGCGCGGCGGCGATCCCGCCCGCGTAGCCGCGCCAGGAGGACACCGCGGCGCCGGGGGCGAGGCCGCCCTCCAGGATCTCGTCCCAGCCGATGAGCCGGCGTCCGCGCGCGGTGAGCCAGCGGTCGAAGTGGCCGGTGAACCACGCCTGCAGCGCGTCCTCGTCCGCGAGTCCGAGCCGGCTCAGCTGTCGCTGCGCGGCGGGCGAGGCGCGCCACTGGTCCTTGGGGCATTCGTCGCCGCCGAGGTGCACGAACGAGGAGAAGGGGCTGCCGGCGTCCGCCGGGAACAGGTCGAGGACTTCCTCGAGCACCTCCTCCAGGAAGCGGAGGGTGGCGTCGGTGGGGGCGAGGACGTTGGGGTTGATGCCCCAGGTGTCCCAGACGGTCAGGGCGGCGGTGTCCACGACGTCGGAGTTGCCCAGCTCCGGGTAGGCGGCGATGGCGGCCTGGGAGTGCCCGGGCACGTCGATCTCGGGGACGACGCCGATGTGCCGGTCGGCGGCGTGGGCGACGATCTCCCGGATGTCGTCCTGGGTGTAGAAGCCGCCGTGCGGGCGGTCGTCCCACAACGGCGAGGCGCGGTGGCCGATCTTCGTCCGGGACCGCCAGGACCCGACGGTGGTCAGCCGGGGGTGGCGGCGGATCTCGACGCGCCAGCCCTGATCGTCCGTCAGGTGCAGGTGGAGCACGTTGAGTTTGTGGGCGGCCATCAGGTCGAGGTGGCGCAGCACGTCGTCCTTGGGCATGAAGTGCCGTGCCACGTCGAGCATCAGGCCGCGCCAGCGGAAGCGGGGGGCGTCCTCGATCCTCTGCTCGGCCAGGCGCAGAGGGCCGTGCGGGCGGACGGGGGCCCGGCGGAAGGCGTCGGGGCCGAGCAGTTGGCGCAGGGTCTGGGCACCCCAGAAGACCCCGGCCGCGCTGCCGCCGGTGATCTCGGTGCCGGTGCCGGCCTCGACGGTGAGCCGGTACGCCTCGGGCGGGAGGGTGTCGTCGACGCGCAGCCGCAGCCCGTCGGGGGCGTCCTCGGGGCCGGGGCGCAGCGGCAGGCGCAGCGCGGCGCCGAGGGTGGACCGCAGCCAGCGCTCGGTGGTGCCGGTGCCGGGTCCGGCCCACAGCGTGGTGGCGTCGGTCAGGTCGACGGTGCCGTCCCGGGGCCGTTCGACGGCCAGCGGTGCGGGCAGGAGGTCGGTCGGTGAGGTCACGTCAGTCCTTTACCGCGCCGCCCGGTGCCAGGACCGGACGCCGCTGCGCGAGGGCGAGGAAGAAGACCGGTGGGGAAGGCCGGTGGGGAAGGCGGGTGAGGAAGACCGGTGAGGAAACCGGTGGGGGAAGGGCCGGTGAACAGGACCGGTTCGGGAAGCGTCGTCGCCGTGGGGGCCGCCAGGACGCCGCCGCTGTCGGCCGGGCCGTCCGGTGCGCGGGGGCAGCAGCGCCGTCGGGAGGGTCGACGCGCGCCGACGACGGCGGCCGGCCGGACGGCTTCACGTGGCTCCTCCGAGTGTTGCGGCCTGCGCAATGGCGGTTCCGCCACGCACAACACCTCGGAGGCTAAGGACCGGGCCGTCGGGGCCACAAGAGGTCTGCACCACTCTGTGACCGGCGGACGCACACCGCGCAACACCGGCGCGCACAAAGGGCAGCACAAAGGGCAGCACAAAGGCCCCCGGAGGCGTGCGCACACGCCCCGGGGGCCCGGGAAGTCCGTCGTGGGGCGACCGGCCGGGGACGGGCCTACTTGTCGCCCTTGCCCTTGCCCTTGTCCTTGTCGTCGCCGGAGCCCATGGACTCGTAGATCTCCTTGCACATGGGACACACCGGGTACTTCTTCGGGTCGCGGCCGGGCACCCACACCTTGCCGCACAGCGCCACGACGGGAGTCCCGTCGAGGGCGCTTGCCATGATCTTGTCCTTCTGGACGTAGTGGGCGAAGCGCTCGTGGTCACCGTCGCCGTGGGAGGTCTGCGGCGTCGGCTCGACGAGGGTCCCCGTACCAGTCCCGCGCTCGGGCTCAAGAGTGCTCATGCAAGAAAGGGTACTGAAGGTCACAGGCTTCAGTTGAGCGACGGGTCGTCCGGATACGTCGCGACCATCGCCAGCTCGTTGCGCTGGCGGCGGAGCACTGCGCGCCAGAGCCGCTCCGGCGCCGGTGAGGAGACGTCCCCCGGCTCCGACTCCACCACGTACCAGGCGCCCTCGGCCAGCTCGTCCTCCAGCTGGCCGGGGCCCCAGCCCGCGTAGCCGGCGAAGATGCGCAGCGAGCCGAGGGCCGAGGCCAGCAGCTCGGGCGGGGCCTCCAGGTCCACCAGGCCGATCGCGCCGTGCACCCGGCGCCAGCCCAGCGGCGCGGCCCGGTCCCCCGGCTCCCCGGGGACGACGGCGACGCCGAGGGCGGAGTCCAGGGAGACGGGGCCGCCCTGGAAGACGACACCGGGCTCGCCGGCCAGGTCCGCCCAGCCCTCGAGGATGTCTCCGACGTCCACCGGCGTCGGCCGGTTCAGGACCACGCCGAGCGAACCCTCCTCGTCGTGGTCGAGGAGGAGCACCACCGCACGGTCGAAATTCGGGTCCGCCAGGGCGGGGGTGGCCACGAGCAACCGCCCTGTGAGCGAGGACACCTCGGTCATGGCAGACATGATCCCGCATCCACCCGCCCGATGGGGAGGCAACCGGTGCACGGGAGTGGACGCAGCTCAGGGCGGCCCGGTGCACCCGGGGCGCACGGCCGCGCCGGTGACCGCCCGTGGCCGCCCCCGGACGGTTCGTGTTGTGACGGATTCATGACGTGGCCGGACCCCGTCCGGGCATACAGAAGCGGGCCCGGGGCCGACTACCCTGTGCCTTTCGGCCCTGCCCCACCACCCCACGGAACGCGAGATCCATGACCGTCAACGGCGCTGATGACGTACTGCTGGTCCACGGCGGAACCCCGCTGGAGGGCGAGATCCGGGTCCGCGGTGCGAAGAACCTCGTACCGAAGGCCATGGTCGCCGCCCTGCTGGGCAGCGCTCCGAGCCGGCTGCGCAATGTTCCGGACATCCGTGACGTCCGTGTCGTACGCGGCCTGCTGCAGCTGCACGGGGTGACGGTCCGTCCGGGGGACGAGCCCGGCGAGCTGGTCCTGGACCCCACGCACGTGGAGAGCGCCAACGTCGCCGACATCGATGCCCACGCGGGCTCCTCGCGGATCCCGATCCTGTTCTGCGGGCCGCTGCTGCACCGCCTCGGGCACGCCTTCATCCCCGGCCTCGGCGGCTGCGACATCGGCGGCCGGCCCATCGACTTCCACTTCGACGTGCTGCGGCAGTTCGGCGCGACCATCGAGAAGCGGGCGGACGGCCAGTACCTGGAGGCCCCGCAGCGGCTGCGGGGCACCAAGATCCGGCTGCCGTACCCGTCGGTGGGCACCACGGAGCAGGTGCTGCTGACGGCGGTCCTCGCCGAGGGCGTCACCGAGCTGTCCAACGCCGCGGTGGAGCCCGAGATCGAGGACCTGATCTGCGTCCTGCAGAAGATGGGCGCCATCATCGCGATGGACACCGACCGCACCATCCGCATCACCGGCGTCGACCAGCTCGGCGGCTACACCCACCGCGCCCTCCCGGACCGCCTGGAGGCCGCCTCGTGGGCGTCGGCGGCGCTGGCGACCGAGGGCAACATCTACGTCCACGGCGCGCAGCAGCGCTCGATGATGACGTTCCTGAACACCTACCGGAAGGTGGGCGGCGCCTTCGAGATCGACGACGAGGGCATCCGCTTCTGGCACCCGGGCGGGCAGCTGAAGTCCATCGCGCTGGAGACCGACGTGCACCCCGGCTTCCAGACCGACTGGCAGCAGCCGCTGGTGGTCGCGCTGACCCAGGCCACCGGCCTGTCGATCATCCACGAGACGGTGTACGAGTCCCGGCTCGGCTTCACCTCCGCGCTCAACCAGATGGGCGCGCACATCCAGCTCTACCGCGAGTGCCTGGGCGGCTCCGACTGCCGCTTCGGCCAGCGCAACTTCCTGCACTCCGCCGTCGTCTCCGGCCCCACCCGGCTGCAGGGCGCCGACCTGGTCATCCCGGACCTGCGCGGCGGCTTCTCCTACCTCATCGCCGCCCTGGCCGCCCAGGGCACGTCCCGGGTCCACGGCATCGGGCTCATCAACCGGGGCTACGAGAACTTCATGGAGAAGCTGATGGAGCTGGGCGCGAAGGTCGAGCTGCCGGGCAAGGCGCTGGGCTGACGGCGGCCCCCCGGCCGGGCGGGGCGCCCGTCGGCCGACGGCGCCCGCCGGTCCGGAGCGGCGCCCGTGGCCCCCACGTGGCGCCCACGGGCCCGGCCGACGCCCGTCGCCCCGACGCGGCCTCCGTGGGCCCGGTCGGCGCCCGTCGCCCCGGCCACCCGCCGGGTGAGGACAGCAGGACAGCAGAAGGGGCGGCCACCCGGACCGGGTGGCCGCCCCTTCGGGCGTCACTGTGCGCCGTACGCCGTCCCGGGACGTACGGACGTCAGGATCACTTGCCCTTGGCGGCTTCCTTCAGCTTGGAGCCCGCGGAGACCTTCACGCTGTAGCCGGCCGGAATCTGGATCGGCTCACCGGTCTGCGGGTTGCGGGCGGTGCGGGCGGCACGGTGGGTGCGCTCGAAGGTGAGGAAACCGGGGATGGTGACCTTCTCGTCGCCCTTGGAGACGATGTCGCCGACGACGTCGGCGAACGCGGCCAGCACGGCGTCGGCGTCCTTGCGAGTCACCTCGGCGCGGTCGGCCAGCGCGGCCACCAGCTCACTGCGGTTCATGTTGTTACTCCCGTGTTCTTCTTGCTGTTGAGGCGAGCCACGCGGCGGGGCCGCATGGTGCGCACGGCCAGGCCGATGCTGCCAGGGCCCCGGAAAAGGCCCGGGACCCGGGTCCGTCATCCGGACCCACGCGCCACTGGGGGTGCCCCCGGACGTAGTCCTTGGTGAAGCATCCTGCCTCTACCTGCGGCGGGAATGCCAATCCGGCACCCGCATGCGCCGTGAGTACACCCGTGGGAGTCACCCGACGGAGCGCCCCGCCCTTCCGGGCGGTGACGGCGCCGCCGTCCGCCGGCGGCCGCGGTCGGCAGGAGACCGGTAGCTCGTACCGGCCGCCACCCTAGAGGGCACCGGCACCGGGCGGGTTCCACGACGCGCCGCTCCCGGCGCGCGTGGCGATCCTCACAGCGCCCGCGCCCCGGCGCCTACGCCCCCGGGCGCGCCTCCTCGACGGCGGCCTCGCGGACCGCCCCGGCGACCGCGCCCGCGACCTTCTCGTTGAAGACGCTGGGGATGATGTAGTTCGGGTTCAGCTCGTCCTCGGTGACGACGTCGGCCAGGGCCTGGGCGGCGGCCAGCATCATGCCGGTGGTGACCGAGCTGGACTGGGCGTCCAGCAGGCCGCGGAAGACGCCGGGGAAGACCAGCACGTTGTTGATCTGGTTCGGGAAGTCCGACCGGCCGGTGGCCACCACGGCGGCGGTCTGGCGGGCGATCGCCGGGTCCACCTCGGGGTCGGGGTTCGCGAGCGCGAAGACGACCGCGCCCTCGGCCATCGCGGCCACGTCCTCGGCACCGAGGACGTCCGGCGCGGAGACGCCGATGAAGACGTCCGCGCCGCGCACCGCCTCCTTGAGGGTGCCGGTGAGGTTCTCCGGGTTGGTGTGCTCGGCGATCCAGCACAGCGTGGAGTCGGGCGCGGCCTGCTTGAGGTCCTCGCGGCCCGCGTGCACCACGCCGTGGATGTCGGCCACGACGGCGTTCTTGACCCCGGCGGCGAGCAGCAGCTTCAGGATGGCCGTGCCGGCCGCGCCGGCGCCCGACATGACCACGCGGATGCCCTCGATCGACTTGCCGGTGACCCGCAGGGCGTTGGTCAGCGCGGCGAGGACGACGATCGCGGTGCCGTGCTGGTCGTCGTGGAAGACGGGGATGTCGAGGGCCTCGCGCAGCCGGGCCTCGATCTCGAAGCAGCGCGGCGCGGAGATGTCCTCCAGGTTGATGCCCGCGAAGCCCGGGGCGATGGCCTTGACGATCTCGACGATCGCGTCGGTGTCCTGGGTGTCCAGGCAGATCGGCCAGGCGTCGATGCCCGCGAACCGCTTGAACAGGGCCGCCTTGCCCTCCATCACCGGCAGTGCGGCCTGCGGGCCGATGTTGCCCAGGCCCAGCACGGCGGAGCCGTCCGTCACGACCGCAACGGAGTTGCGCTTGATGGTGAGGCGGCGGGCGTCCTCGGGGTTCGCGGCGATGGCCATGCAGACCCGGGCCACGCCGGGCGTGTAGATCATGGACAGGTCGTCGCGGTTGCGGATCGGGTGCTTGGCCTGCATCTCGATCTTGCCGCCGAGGTGCATCAGGAAGGTGCGGTCGGAGACCTTGCCGAGGACGACGCCCTCGATGCCGCGCAGCTCCTGGACGATCTGGTCGGCGTGGGCGGTGGAGGTGGCGGCGATGGTGACGTCGATGCGCAGCTTCTCGTGGCCGGAGGCGGTGACGTCGAGGCCGGTCACCGAACCGCCTGAGGACTCCACGGCGGTGGTGAGCTGGGACACGGACGTTCCGCTCGCCGGCACCTCCAGCCGGATCGTCATCGAGTAGGAGACGCTGGGCGCCGTTGCCATGGCCGACTTCCTCTGCTTTTTCCGTTACTGCGCCGCCGTGTCCCCACAGCGGCGCGTCGTGCTGTCCGATCGTCGCACCTACCAGCGAGTACGCGGTAGCCGCCTCGGATTGCGAACGTTGTGTTCACGGGCCCGGGACCACGACGAGAGGCCCACGTCACGTGGTGACGTGGGCCTCTCGGACGCTGTGGCGACACCGACCCGCCATGCTCGCCTCGCGGCAAGTGGTCGCTCGAAGCGACGAAGGTTGGGCCCGGGGGCTTGGATCGGGCCGGTGTCACGTCCAGGCTAACAAACGGATCGCCGTCGGCCATTCCCGCGCGGGGACGAATTTCCCGCGCGGCCCCTCAGTCCCGCAGCAGGTCCGGGACACCGGCCGCGTCCGGCTCGTCGCGTTCCCCGGAGACCACCGTGAGCTGCTGGGTGGCGCGGGTCAGGGCGACGTACAGGACGCGCAGGCCGGCGGGGGACTCGTCGGCGATCTCGGCCGGGGAGACGACGACCGTCGCGTCGTACTCCAGGCCCTTGGCCTCCAGGCTGCCCAGGGCCACCACCCGGTCGCCGAGTCCGTCGAGCCAGCGGCGGGCCTCCTCGCGGCGCTGCATGGCGACGACCACGCCGATCGTGCCGTCCACCCGGCCCAGCAGGCGCTCCGCCTCCCCGCGCACGGCTTCGCCGAGCGGCCCGCCGGCGACGGCGAACCGGGGTTCGACGCCGGTGGAGCGCACCGCGCGGGGGGCGGTGGAGCCCGGCATGGCGAGGGCGAGCACCCGGGACGCCAGGTCGGCGATCTCGGCCGGGTTGCGGTAGTTGACCGTGAGTTCGAAGCGGCGGCGCGGGCGGGAGCCGAGGGCCTCGTCGCGGGCCGCGGCGGCCTCGTCGGGGTCGGACCAGGAGGACTGGGCCGGGTCGCCGACGACGGTCCAGGTGGCGTGCCGGCCGCGGCGGCCCACCATCCGCCACTGCATCGGGGTGAGGTCCTGCGCCTCGTCGACGATGACGTGCGCGTACTCGACGCGTTCCTGGGCGAGCCGCTCGGCGCGCTCGCGCTGGCTCTCCTCGCGCACCGGCATCAGCTCCTCCAGGCCGGTGAGCTGGTCCAGCGGGTCGAGTTCGCGCCGCTTGCAGGGGCGGGCGGGGGTGCCGAGCAGGGCGTGGAGCTCGTCGAGCAGGGCGATGTCGTGCACGGAGCGGCCGTCCCGTTTCAGGGAGCGGGCGACGCGGCGGACCTCACCGGGGTTGAGGACGCGCCGGGCCCAGCGGCCGAGGCGCCGTTCGTCGGCCATGGCGTCGAGCACGACGGCCGGGGTCAGCTCGGGCCACCAGGCGTCGAGGAAGGCGAGGAAGTCGTCCTCGGTGGTGAGGTCGTCGTCGAAGGAGGAGCGCAGTTCGGCGGCGAGCTCGGGGTCGGTGTGCCGGGTGCCCGCGCCGGAGCGCTCCCACAGCGCGTCGAGCAGCAGCTTGCGGGCGCGCGGGCGCAGCAGGTTGACGGGGGCGGTGCCGCCGAGGGCGGCGCGTCGGATGCCGGCCAGGTCGTCGGCGTCGAGTTCCAGGCGGCGGCCGAAGGCGACGACCCGCAGCCGCTGCGGCGCGCCGTCCGTCTCCAGGGCTCCGCGGGCGGCCTTGCGCAGCACCTTGAGCATGCGGGCGGAGCCCTTGACGCGGGCGGTGGCGGGGGTGTCGTAGAGGGTGGCCTCGGCGCCCTCGACCAGGTTGCCGAGGGCGCGGATGGCGACCTGGCCCTCCTCGCCGAGGGAGGGCAGCACGCCCTCGGTGTAGGCGACGAGCAGCGGGGTGGGCGAGACGACGAGGATGCCGCCCGCGTAGCGGCGCCGGTCCTGGTAGAGCAGGTAGGCCGCCCGGTGCAGGGCCACGGCGGTCTTGCCGGTGCCGGGGCCGCCCTCGACGAGGGTGACGGAGGCGGCGGGGGCGCGGATCACCAGGTCCTGCTCGGCCTGGATGGAGGCGACGATGTCCCGCATGCTGTGGGTCCGCGCCTGGCCGAGGGCGGCCATCAGGGCGCCGTCGCCGACCACGGGCAGTGCGTCGCCGTCGAGGCGCGCGGTCAGCTCGGGGCGCATCAGGTCGTCCTCGACGCCGAGGACGCGGCGGCCCTTGGAGCGGATGACGCGGCGGCGCACCACGCGGCCCGGGTCGACGGGGGTGGAGCGGTAGAAGGGGGCGGCGGCCGGTGCCCGCCAGTCGATGACCAGCGGGCTGTAGTCGCGGTCGAGGACGCCGATGCGGCCGATGTGCAGGGTCTCGGCGATGTCGGCGGTGCCGTCGGGCCGGACGGCGCCCTCGGCGGGCTCGACGGCGGTGTAGGCGCCGTCAGGGCCCTTCTTGCCGTCCTTGCCCTGGAGCAGGTCGATCCGGCCGAAGAGGAAGTCCTCGAACTCGTTGTTCAGCCGGTTGAGGTGGATGCCGGCCCGGAAGACCTGGGCGTCCCGCTCGGCGAGCGCGCCGGGGGTGCCGACCTGGCCGCGCCGGGCCGCGTCGCGCATGAGGAACTCGGCCTCGTCGATCTTCTCCTCGAGGCGCCGGTACACCTGGTCGAGGTGTTCCTGTTCGACACGGATCTCCCGGTCGCGGACGGAGTCGTGCACCGGTCCGACCGCGGATTCCTGTTGAGCCTGAGCGGCCACCGGGCCCCCTTCTGACGTGCTGGGCAGCCGTCAACCGTACGCGAAGGGGGCCGGGTGAGGCTACGCGTCCACTTCGACGAGCTGCTTGCCGTCGAAGTCCACCACGACGAAGTGGTCGATCTCGTTCATCTCGAAGGCCGCGCCGCCCTGGATGTAGAGCGGCTGCCGGGCCTTGTCCGTCTTGGCGTCGGGCACGCCGTAGCCCTCGGCGGGGACGGACCACGAGGTGACCGTCTCGCGCTCGCCGTTCTTGCCGACGGCGATCAGCGAGCACTTCTCGAAGCCCTTGAGGTTCCGCAGCTCGGTGACGGTGCCGGTGCCCCAGTCCTTCTCCTGGAGGGCGACGGTCACGGTGACCTTGGTGGTGGGGTCGGTGGCGGTGACCTTGTCGGGGATCTGCTCGAAGGCGTCCTTGGCCGGGTTCGCCGAGAGCGTCCGGTTGGTGTCGCCCCCGCCCCCGCCGTCTCCCCCGCTGTTCGCCGCCACGGCGACGAACGGGCCGCTGACGATCAGCGCGCCGGCGGCGGCCACCATGTAGAAGTTGCGGCGGCGCTTCCTGGCCCTGCGCTCGGCGACCTCGTCGACCAGCTTCTCCACCACGCGCGGGGAGGGCTTGGCGGACAGCGACTCGCCGATCGACGGCGTGCCGGAGCCGGGCAGGTCCGCGAGCGCGGCCAGCATCGGTTCCATCCCGGCGAGTTCGTCGAGCTGCTGGGCGCACCACTCGCAGGTCGCGAGGTGCATCTCGAAGCGGCCGGCCTCGGCGTCGTCCAGGATGCCGAGGGCGTAGGCGCCGACGGTCTCGTGCTCGTTCGGCACCGGTGATCCCTCCATGGGAGCAGACATACCCGTACCACCCGCGCCGAATCCCTGGTTTCCCCCGTACACACCCATCACGCCGTCACCCCCCGCTCCTCCAGTGCCAGCTTCATCGAACGCAGGGCGTAGAACACCCTGGAGCGCACCGTACCGCTGGGTATCCCGAGCGTTTCGGCCGCCTCGTTGACCGTACGTCCCTTGAAGTACGTCTCGACGAGCACCTCCCGGTGGGCAGGTGTCAGGTCGTCGAGTGCGTCCGACAACGTCATCAGCCACAGCGCCTTGTCGATCTCGTCCTCCGCGGGGATGACCTCCAGCGGCGACGGATCGACCTCCTGCGGCCGGGCCTGCCGGCTGCGGTGGCCGTCGATGACGATGCGCCGGGCGACCGTCACCAGCCAGGGGCGTACCGAACCGGTCGCCCGATTGAGCTGACCGGCGTTCTTCCAGGCACGGATGAGCGTTTCCTGCACGACGTCCTCGGCGCGCTGCCGGTCTCCGGCGACCAGCCGCAGCACATAGGCCAGCAGGGGTCCGGCGTGCTCGCGGTACAGAGCACGCATCAGCTCCTCGTCAGGTTCCGAGGGCTGGGACGCGCGATGTCGGGCCCTCGTTCCACGTTCATTGGCCACGACGGAATCCTTGCGCACGCCCACCTCCGGTGTCCGGGGGATCCCCCAGTCGGTCGCTCGACTACCGGTACGCAGCACAAGGGGCGGGTGTTCAAAGCGAGGTGAGACTTTTCCGCGGGCCGACGTGACGAGGGAGGACATGGAGCCACATATTCCCCCCGCGCTCTTTACATTTCCGACACACCTGACGGGAGGGGGCGCGCTGCCCGTCCTCCGGAACCCGCAAACGAGGTGTAAGCAACGTCACTTCGGAGTGCGGAGCACACAAGCGGCAAACAGGACACCGGCCGCCGCACCCGTCCCCCGGAAGCGCCCCGGGACCCCCGCGCCGGGCCCTTCCGCACGGCACCCGAAGGGCCTCAGAGGGTGGGGTCAGGCGCGGGTCAGGGCGGCGGCGCGGCGGCGGTGGCGGGCGACCCGCTCACGGTTCCCGCAGACCTCACTGGAGCACCAGCGCCTCCGGCGTCCCCGGGACGTGTCCACGTACACGATGGGGCAGTTGTCCCCCTCGCACTGGCGCAGGCTCGCCCGTGCCACCGGATCGGTCAGCAGGTCCACCGCGTCCCGGGCGATCGCGCCGAGCAGGGCGCCCCGCCGGGGCGGGCCGTCCAGGCGCCGCACCAGCGTGCCGTCCGCCCCCGGCACGGCCCGCGGGGCGGGCGGTGCCACGCGGGCGAGTTCGTTGACCCGGGCCAGCGCGAGGTCGTGCGCCGGACGTCCGGGGGTCGGCCGGCCGCGCAGCAACGGCACCAGCAGACCGCGCAGTTCACGGAAGGCGGGCGGCCAGGAGGCGTCGGCGTGGGCGAGCGGGGTGCCCGGCGGGACCAGACCGGAGCCGGTGATCCAGGCGCGCAGCACCGCCAGGGAGTCGAGCCGTTCGACGGGATGCGTGGTGGCGAGCAGGTCCAGACACACCCGTCCGGTGTCGAACCGCAGCTCGTGGGACGCCGTGGCCGTGCCGAGTGCCATGAGCCTGTCACCGCCTGGGGTGCGCCCCGGCCGGGGGCCGGTGCGGCGCGAGCGAGGGGGCCGGGGAACCGTCCTTCTACAGTGCCCGTCCCCGTGCCCGCCCGGAACCCCCCGGGGCCCTCCGCGGCCGGCGCCCGCTCAGGAACCGGCGTACTTCTCCTCCGCCCGGGGGTCCAGGGCGAGCCGGTAGCCGCGCTTGACGACGGTCTGGATCAGCTGCGGGGCGCCCAGCGCCGCCCGGAGCCGGGCCATCGCGGTCTCCACGGCGTGCTCGTCCCGGCCGGCACCGGGCAGCGCCCGCAGCAGGTCCGCGCGGGCCACGACCCAGCCGGGCCGCCGGGCCAGCGCCCGCAGCAGGGCCATCCCGGCCGGCGGCACCGGCCGCAGTGCGCCGTCGACGACGGCCGCGTGCCCGCGGATCTCCAGCCGGTGCCCGGCGACCGGCAGCGAGCGGGCGCGGGCGGGCAGGTCCCGGCAGAGCAGCTGGACCAGCGGGCCGAGCCGGAAGCGCTCGGGGTGCACGGTGTCGATGCCGCGCGCCTGCAACGGCAGCGCGGTGACCGGGCCGACGCAGGCGGCCAGTACGTCGTGGCCGAGGGCGGCCAGCAGGTCGTCGAGCCGTCCCCGTTCCTCGGCCCGGGCCAGCAGCGAGGCGGCGGCGGGCGCGCTGGTGAAGGTCACCGCGTCCAGCGTGCGGGCGACGGCCGCGTCCAGCAGCCGGTCGACGGGGCCGAGGTCCTCCGGCGGCAGCCACCGGTAGACCGGCACCCCGATCACCTCCGCTCCCGCGGCCTCCAGCGCCTCCACGAACCCGGGCAGCGGTTCCCCGTGCAGCTGGATCGCGACGCGCAGTCCGTCGACGCCCTCCGCCAGCAGCCGGTCGAGCACCTCGGCCATCGACTCCGAGGGCGGCGACCACTCCTCCCCCAGCCCGGCGGCCCGCACGGCCCCCTTCACCTTGGGGCCGCGGGCCAGGATCCGCGCCCCGCGCAACGTGGTGAGCAGGTTCTCGCCCAGGCCCCAGCCGTCGGCGGCGGACATCCAGCCGCGGAACCCGATCGCGGTGGTGGCGACCGCGATGTCCGGGGCGCGGCCGATGATCTCCTTGGTGGCGGCCAGCAGTTCACTGTCGTCGGCCAGCGGCACGATCCGCAGGGCGGGCGCGTGCAGCACGACGGCTCCGCGCCGCTCCAGCAGCGCGCCCAGCTCGTCGGCCCGGCGCGCCGCGGTCACCCCCACGGTGAAGCCCGCGAGGGGCCCGTGGGCGGGTGGCTGCTGTTGTTCGTCGTCCATGGCTCTCGTCCCGGGATCGAGTCGGCGTACCGCGGGGAGGCGCGGCTCCGCCTCCCCGCCGCCCGAGCCTGTCAGTGATCCATGACGGGCTCGGTTCGGCTTCGTGTCACCAGTGTTACGTCATACCTCGGCGTAACTGACCTGCCCCTTCCCCGCGGGGGCGGTGTCCGGGCCGGACAGCCGGGCCGCGGGGCGGCGTCGCAGGTACACGGCCCAGGTGACCGCGCAGCAGACCGCGTAGCAGGCGAGGAAGGCCACGAACGCGCCGGTGCCGGAGCCGTGGGCGAGGAAGGACTGCCGGAACGCCAGGTTGATGCCGACCCCGCCGAGCGCGCCCACCGCCCCGATCAGCCCCATGGCCGCCCCGGACAGCCGCCGCCCGTACGCCGCCGCCTCCTCCCCCGCGAGCCCCCGGGCCAGCGCCTTCGCCCGGAAGATGCCGGGGATCATCTTGTACGTCGACCCGTTGCCGAGCCCGGTCAGCACGAACAGGACCACGAAGGCGGCGGTGAACAGCGTCAGCGACTGCCGGGTGGAGGCGGTGATCAGCACGGCGGTCGCCGCGCCCATGGCGACGAAGGTTCCCAGCGTGATGCGCGCGCCGCCGTACCGGTCGGCGAGCCACCCGCCCAGCGGCCGGATCAGCGACCCGAGCAGCGGGCCGAGGAAGGTGACGTACGCGGCCTGGAGCGGGGTGCGGCCGAACTGCGTCTGGAGCACCTGCCCGAAGGCGAAGCTGTAGCCGATGAACGAGCCGAAGGTGCCGATGTAGAGGAGGGACATGATCCAGGTCTGCGGGTCCCGCGCGGCCTCCCGGGCGGCGCCGGTGTCGTTGCTGACGGAGGCGAGGTTGTCCATGTGCCGGGCGGCGAGCACGGCGGCGGCGACGATCAGCGGGATGTAGAGGCCGAGCAGCACGCGCGGCCCCCCGCCGGCGCCAATGATCGCGAGCGCGGCGAGCTGGATCACCGGGACGCCGATGTTGCCGCCGCCGGCGTTCAGGCCCAGCGCCCAGCCCTTCTTCCGAAGCGGGAAGAAGGCGTTGATGTTGGTCATGGAGGAGGCGAAGTTGCCGCCGCCGATCCCGGCCAGCAGGCCGACCAGCAGGAACGTGGAGAAGGAGGTGCCCGGCTCCATCACCGCGAAGGCGGCGACGGTCGGCACCAGCAGCAGCCCGGCGCTGATCACCGTCCAGTTCCGCCCGCCGACGACGGCGACGGCGAAGGTGTACGGCACCCGGACGACGGCGCCGACCAGGGTGACCAGCGAGGTCAGCAGGAACTTGTCGGCGGGGGTGAGCCCGTACTCCGGGCCCATGAAGAGCACCAGCACCGACCACATCGTCCAGACGGAGAACCCGATGTGCTCCGACACCACCGAGAAGAGGAGGTTCCGGCGGGCGACGCGCTCCCCGGTGCGGTGCCAGAAGGTCTCGTCCTCCGGGTCCCACTGCTCGATCCAGCGACCGCCGGTGGCTGTCATGGGGCCTCCCCTGTGCTCCGGGACGTGACGCGCGGCCGGGTGTGCCGCGTCGGGACGGTCCGACGGTAGGCAGGGGGCGTTTCGGCCCTGTGGCGGGCGGTGACCGGCAGGGAACGTTGCTCTCACCCGGGGCGGAGGCCGGGTGAGAGGCGGCGGGGCGGCGGGGGCCTACCGCGGGGGCTGCTGCCCGTAGGGGGCCTGCGGCGGGGCGTACGGCTCGGGGGCCTGGGACGGGGCCCCGTACGGGTGCGGTGCCGACGGGGCGTGCGGCACCGGCTGCGGAGGCTGCGCCCCGGGCTGATACCCGTACCCGTAGCCGGGCACGGGCGCCGGCAGGGCGGGGGCGGGGACGCCGTAGGGGGTGCCCCCGTAGGGGCCACCGCCGTGCGGGCTGCCGTGGCCCGGCGCCGCGGCGCCCGGCGGGAGGTGGCGCACCCGCCCCGTCCCGTCGGTGACCGGGACGAACCCGGCGGCCCGCAGCCGCGCCGCGAACGTGGCGTTGCGTCTGCGGTTGACGACGAACCCGATCCCGCAGGCGCCCATCAGCGCCAGCCAGATCACCGCGGCGACGGCGTAGTGGGACGGCTCGTTCCCGAACCGGAACGCCAGCAGGACGCACCCGACGGTGGCACCGGCGACCCCCCACAGCATCCGCCGCTCGGCGTTCCGCCCGGTGAGGTCGAAGTTGATGCGCGCCTTGAGGAGTTCGAGGGCGTCCGGCACCGGGGGCGGCACCGACACCCCGTCGTGGGCGTTCGGGTACTGGGCCCAGTTCTGCGCGGCGCGGGCGCGGGCCTGCGGGCTGGGGTCGGGCACGATCAGCATGATGAACTGGCTGTTGTTCGCACCGCCGTACCGCACGTCGGCGTACTCGTAGCCGAACTGCTGGGCGACGAAGGCGAGTCGCGCGAGCCTCTTCACGGAAGCCATCGCGCTGGTCACCTCGACCGGCCCTCCGCCCGCCATCAGCCGCAGCATCTTCCGCGTCTGCCGCCTGCTCATCCGCCCCACCCCCGTGGTCACACCGTTCACTTCCGCAACAGGGGCAGTCTGGCACGGGCGTCGACCTCGAACCAGAGCAGCTTCCCCACCGCCCGCCCCGGCCCGCCGCCGCCGGTGGTCCAGCCGCCCCAGGAGTCGGCGTACTCCCGCACGAGGCCCAGTCCCCGACCCGATTCGGCGTCGGGTGCGACGGGCGGCACGCCGTCGCGGTCCGGCGGGCCGAAAGGAGGGGGGACATGGGGATGGCTGTCCCACACCCCGACCCGCAGCCGGCCGTCGCCCAGTCCCGAAAGCCGCAGGGAGGCCGGTCCGTCGGTGTGCCGGTAGGCGTTGGTGACCAGCTCCGACGTCAACAACTCCACGACGTCGGCAGCGTCCTGCATGCCGTGCCCGTCGAGCGCCGCCCGCACCGTCACGCGTGCGACGCGTACCGCGCGCGGGTCATGGGGGAGGCGAAGGGCGTATGCCCAGGGGTGGGGCGGGGCTACGGTGACCATGGTTGTCTCCGGGGGTGGAAGGGGACCGGGACGCGCTCGGCCACTCCGTCGGACGGTGGCGGTGCCGCGTCCTGCGGTGCACTTCCGGCCTGTGGAGTGGGCGATCGAGCGCTGTGCGACCACCGTAGAACCGATGGTTAGATGGTTCCTACGAAAAGACCTGAATCCATGCAGGCTTCACTCGTGTGAGGGAGAAACGCGCCGCCTCGCGGCCGGGAGGGACACACTTTGCCGCCCACGAACAATCCGACGCTGCGGCAGCGGAGACTGGGCGCTGAGCTGCGCAAGCTCCGTGAACGGGCCGGCCTCACCGCGACCGCCGCCGGGGAGCTGCTCGGCGTCAACCAGGCGCGCATCAGCATGATCGAGACGGGACGCACGCCCGTCAGCGCCGACCGGATCCACTCCATGGCACACGCCTACGCCTGCCCCGATGCCGCACTGGTCGACGCCTTGGCCGCGATGACCGGGCGGCGATCGCGGGGCTGGTGGGAGGAGTACCGGGAGCACCTTCCCGCGGGCCTCATCGACCTCGCCGAACTGGAGCACCACGCGACGGCACTACGTGTCGCGCTGGTCGTCCACATCCCGGCACTGCTGCAGACCACGGAACACGCCCGGGCCCTCTTCCGCGAAGCGGTCCCCCCGCTACGGCAGTTCGAGATCGAGCACCGCGTGACCCACCGCATCAAGCGACAGGGCGTTCTGCACCGCGCGACCCCACCTCCCTACACGGCGGTGATCCACGAGTCCGCTCTGCGCATGGGCTACGGCGGTCCCGCGACCGTCCGCGCCCAGCTCCGGCATCTGCTGGACATGAGCGAACTGGAACACGTCACCGTTCGGATCATTCCGTTCGGCAAGGGCTCCTTCCCGGGAACGGGACAGTCGATCGACTATCTGTCGGGGCCCGTCCCGCAGCTCGACACCGTGCAGCTGGACACCCACCACGGGTGCGAATTCCTCGACGCGGAAGCCCAGTTGAGAAAGTACCGTTCCGTACTCGACCGCATGGAGTCGAACGCCCTCGAGCCCGCCGAATCCCGCGACCTGATCCACCGCGTCGCCCAGGAGACCTGAGAGAGGCACCATGTCCGATCACGCTTGGCGCAAGTCCTCCTACAGCCCGGATGCTTCCAACTGCGTCGAAGTGGCCACCGCACCCGCCACCGTCCTCATACGCGACTCGAAGGCCGCGCGCGGCCCCCGTCTCGCCTTCTCCCCCACCACGTGGACCGCCTTCCTCGCTCACCTCGCCAGGTGAACGGTGGGGACACCGGCGTTGCCCGCCGCGGCCGTCAGCGCAGGGCGTGACGTGCGGCGTCCCCGCTCTCACCCCCGGTGCGCCGCCCGTGGCGGCGGCCCCTTCGGCGTCCGTCGGGCCACAGGCGGGGGCGGCGCCTGGCGGCGAGGTCCTCGGCCCAGCCGAAGGCCACCACGCAGCCCGCGATCAGGATCCAGGTCAGGATCAGCACCGGCCAGGTGCTCTCCAGCAGCCAGGGCACGTGGCGTTCCAGCGTCTCGAAGCCCCACAGCCGGTCGTAGAGGGTGGCGGCGGTGAGGATGCACACGTTGTGCCAGAGGTAGACGGTCACCGCGCGGGAGTTGAGCAGGGTGACCGCCCGGTCCCAGCGGCGCAGCCGGTGCGGCCACTCGCTCCACGACGGGCTCAGGTGGAGCAGCAGCAGGACGGTGCCGAAGGACCACAGGGCCTGCGCCGGGGGGATGGAGTCCAGGTCGTGGCCGGTGCCGAAGCCGTCGCGGACGGCGTACCACAGGCCCGCGCAGGCGATGAGCGGGGCCAGTGACGGCACCACGTACTGCGGCAGGCGTTTGAGGACGCCCTGCTGGTGGGCCATGCCCAGGATCCAGCAGGCGCCGAAGGTGCTGAAGTCGGTGAGCGCCGAGTCGACGCGCTCGCCCGGCAGGGAGATCCAGCCGAGGTGGAGCACGCCGGACAGGGCGAGCGGGGCGAGGATCGTCGCCCAGGGCAGGACGCGCAGCAGCTTCAGCAGGTACGGGGAGAGCAGCACGAACCAGAGGTAGGCGCGGAGGTACCAGAGCGGGCCGGCGAGTTCGGCGGCCCAGTCCTCGCCGAGGACGCCGTGCACGCCGGGCATCCCCTCGGCGTACGGCGGGTCGCTGAGCGGCAGGACCCAGAAGCCGAGGTGGAGGAACCACCAGCCGGGGTGGCCGTCGTCGTCCGGGCTCCAGCCCTGGGCCAGCATGCCGGTCACACCGATCGCGCCGAGCAGCCACAGCGGGGGCAGCAGGCGGCGCAGACGGCCGCGGACGACCTGGACGGCGGGCCGCTTCAGGGAGCGGGCCATGAGGTGGCCGGCCAGGGCGAACATCACGCCCATGGACGGGAAGACGACCGGCAGCCAGGCCCAGCCGGTCAGGTGGTAGAGGACGACGCGGAACAGGGCGACCGCGCGCAGCAGGTCGAAGTAGCGGTCGCGGGCGGGAGGCGGGCCGGCCGGTCGAGCCGGGTCGGCCGGGTCCGGTCGTCGAGCCGGGTCAGCCGGGTCGGCCGGTTCGACGGTCGGGGGTCCGGGGGGTGCGTCCGGGCCGGGGGCGCCGTCCCGGGGGGACGGCAGGCCGGTGGTCGTCATGCGGTGCGGTGCTTCCTGGTCGTGCCCCGGCCGGCGGGCGCCGGCCGGGGGCGGGAAGGGACGGCGCTCAGGCCACCGGCCGGCCGTCCCGTACCTGCGGGGACGGGATCTCGGCGGCCCCCGGCGGTGCCTGGACACCGCCCTTGCGGCGCAGCTTCTGCCAGCGCAGCCGGCCGCCGGTCAGCGCGGTGATCCAGGACTGCAGCAGCACGACGTACATCAGCTGCCGGTAGAGGATCTGCTGGAGCGGCAGGGAGAGCAGCGGGGTGAGCTTCTCCTTGTCGAGGACGAACGCGTAGGCCGCGCAGGCCGCCTGGATGGCGAGGACGCCGAACCAGGCCAGGACGGTCTTGCCGGTGGGGCCGAAGACCAGGCCGTAGACGAGGAACACGTCGATCAGCGGTGCCAGCAGCGGCGCGAGGACCATGAACAGCGACACCAGCGGCAGGCCGACCCGGCCGAAGCGGCCCGAGGGGCCCCGTTCGACGAGGGCCCTGCGGTGCTTCCAGATGGCCTGCATGGTGCCGTAGGACCAGCGGTAGCGCTGGGACCACAGCTGCTGGACCGACTCCGGGGCCTCGGTCCAGGCGCGGGCGTTCTCGGCGTAGACCACCTTCCAGCCGTCGCGGTGGATGGCCATGGTGATGTCGGTGTCCTCGGCGAGCGTGTCGTCGCTCATGCCGCCGACCCGCTCCAGCGCCGAGCGGCGGAACGCGCCGACGGCACCGGGGATGGTGGGCATGCACTGCAGGACGTCGTACATCCGGCGGTCGAGGTTGAAGCCCATCACGTACTCGATGTGCTGCCAGGCGCCGATCAGCTTGTCCTTGTTGCCGACCTTGGCGTTGCCGGCGACGGCGCCGACGCGCGGGTCGCCGAAGGGCTGCACCAGTTCGCGGACGGTGGTGGGTTCGAAGACGGTGTCGCCGTCCATCATCACGATGATGTCGTGACGGGCGTTGGCGACGCCGCGGTTGAGCGCCGCGGGCTTGCCCGCGTTGAGCTGGCGCACCACCCGGACGTTCGGCAGGCCGAGGTCCTCCACGATCCGCGCGGTGCCGTCGCTGGAGCCGTCGTCGATGACGACGACCTCGATGGGGTGGTCACTGGCCATCAGCGAACGCACCGTGTTCTCGATGCACTTGGCCTCGTTGTACGCCGGGACCAGCACCGACACCGGTTCGGTGATCGGCGGGCCCCAGGCGAAGCCCTTGCGGCGCACCTTGCGGGCGTGCAGGGCGGACAGCACCAGCATGAGCAGGAACCGGGCGATGACCGCGAACCCCACGACCGCCAGGCCGACGACCAGCGCGCCGGTGAGGGAGTCGCTGGCCTGGACGAGGAGGACCCAGGCCTTGCCCTTCCACAGGTCCGCACCGGTCACCGGGCTGTGCGCGCTGGGCGCCTCCAGGGCCTCGGTGAGGTTGTCGAACGCGTAGCCCCGCTCCTTGAGGTCGGGGAGCATCCGGTCGAGCGCCCGCACCGTCTGCCCGCGGTCGCCGCCGGAGTCGTGCATCAGGACGATGCCGCCCTTGCCGTCCTCGGGCGTGGAACGCCGGATGATCTCCTCGACGCCGGGCCGGCGCCAGTCCTCGCTGTCGTGCGTGTTGACCACGGTGATGTAGCCGCGTTCCCCGATGTACTGCGCCACCGGCCAGGACCTGTTGTCCATGGCGCCGGCCTGCGAGGAGTAGGGCGGCCGGAACAGGGAGGTGCGGATGCCGGCCGCGCCCGTGATGGCGAGCTGGGTCTGGGACAGCTCGAAGTCGATGCGGCGGTCCGACTGGAGGGCGAGGTCGGGGTGGTTGAAGGTGTGCAGCCCGATCTCGTGGCCCTCGTCGACCATGCGCTCGACGAGGTCCGGGTAGCGGGAGGCCATCGTGCCGGTGACGAAGAAGACGGCGTGCGCGTCGTGTTTCCTCAGCACGTCGAGGACCTGCGGCGTCCACACCGGGTCGGGGCCGTCGTCGAAGGTGAGCACCAGATGACCGTCGGGCACCTGGAGGGCCTCCGCCCGGCCGCCCCGGGTGTCGATGACCGGGCCTCCGTCGAGGACCTTCTCCGGTACCCGGTCGGCGGCGACCGGGGGCTGGACGCGGTGGTCGGCGAGGATCTCGCTGTGCACGAAGCCGCGCAGCAGCAGCATCGCCATCAGGGCGACGAGGAACAGCAGCGGCAGCAGCAGGCGCAGGGGCAGGCGGCGTCGCCGGGAGCCGCCCCGGGCCGCGGCTGCGGTTCCCGGGCGGCGGGTGCGGATGGCCATCAGAGGACGTGCTCCGGGGACGGTGCGGCGGGCGGGTCGGACGGGTCGGACGCGGCCGGCGGCGCGTCGGGCCCGGCGGCCACGACGGGCGGGCCGGCGGGGGCCCCGGCGACGTCGTCGGTGTCCGCGCCGCCTCCGCCTCCGCCTCCGTCACCGCCGCCACCGCCGGCCGGCTCGGTCGTGACGGGCGGGGGCTCCTCCGCCGGGCTCTCGGCGGGCGGCGGTGCGACCGGGGTCGCGGGCTCGGCCGACGAGGTGGGGGCGGTGGTGCCGCCGGGCGCGGGCTTCGTCGCGCGGCCGGTGGAGCCGGGGGCCGGTGCGGTCGTCCGTGCGCCGTCGGCGTCCTGGCGGGGCGCGGTCACCCCGGGGGCGGGAAGGCTGGCGCCGGGCGTGGGCAGGGTGAGGTCGCCCGTGTCGGGCAGGCTTCCGGGGCCGAGGCTCGCGCCGGAACCGGGGACGCCGTCGGACTCGGCGGGGTCCGGCGAGGTCTCGACCTTCCCGGCGGGCGTGTCCTGCTGCTGGCCCGGGACGGGCAGCCAGGGGGCGTCGGAGTTGCCGGACAGCAGGGTGGCGACGATGACGACGGCGTACCCGGCGCAGGCGAGTCCGACGGTCAGGCCGATCCTGCGGTAGCGGCGTCCGCGCCGTCCCGACTCGTCGACGAACACGGGCCCTTCCGAGGGCTCCGGCCCGCTGCCCTGCCCGCCGGGGGTGCGGCGCAGCACGCCGTCCGCGAACTGCACGGAGTCGAGCTGGACGGTGACCTCGTGCGGGTCGTGGGTGTGCTCCCCCGGCACCGCGTCCGCCGCGTCGTCCTCCCGCCAGGGGTCGCGCACCGGGCTCCCGGAGCCGGGCGGTGGGACGGTGGCGGGCCCGTCGGGGGCACGGCCGGGCAGGGGGACGGTGGCGGCTCCCCCGGGGGCACGGCCGGGCGACGGGGGTGTCAGCAATGGGGCCGCCGGGGGCTTCGACAGCGACGTGGCCGGGGGCTTCAGCAACGAGGTCGCCGGGAGCTTCGACAGCGAGGCCGCCGAGGGCTTCAGCAACGAGGTCGCCGGAGGCTTCGACAGCGGGGGCGTCGGCCGTGCGGTGCGCGGGGCCGGCATGCGCAGGGCCGTGGTCCGGCGGTCGCCTGGAACCGCGGAGCCGCCGGCGACGTCGGATCTGGGGTCGTCGGCCCCGGAGACGGCGGAACCGGAGACGGCGGCATGGGAACCGCCCGGCGCGGAACCGTCCGGACCAGAACCGTCCGGAGCGGAGTCCTCGGCGTGGGAGTCGTCGACGCCCGCGTCATCGACCCCCGCGTCATCGACCCCCGAGTCGCCGGCACCGGAGTCGTCGGCGTCGAGGGCGGCGGCTTCCGCGCCGGGGGCCCCGCGGCCGGCGCCGGAGGCACCGGACGTCTCAGCGGCTTCCCGCGCCGCGGAGGCTTCGGAGGTGGCGTCGCGGCCGGTCCTCAGCACCTCGTCGGCCGGTGACGCACCGTCGGTACGGTCCGGTTGGGCGTCTTCTCGCCAAGCTTTCACGCGCACGCACTTCCCCCCAGGGACAGATCCGGGTGCGCGTTCGACCCGAGCACGCATCGCGGACCGGGCCCCCACCCGCTCCGAGCGCCCCGTTTATCACACTGTGCTCGGGCGTTGAATGTAGCGCACGCGGAGGTCCCGTGTTCGCCACGTGGTGATTCGTAGCGGTCGTGAGACAGAGCGGGGACGACACCAACACAGAGCGGGTGGCCGGATCCTTTCGGTCCACGTGTCCCCTGATACCGGACATACCGGGAAGGCACCCGTACAGGCGGACGAGGAGCGACAGGTGCCCCCACGGCGAGAGAGAACCGTCCCGCCCGGGACGACCGGTCGACGCGGGCACCGGCGTCAGGGCCGTCAGCCACACGCCAGGATCCGGCCATGATCCACCGGAGGCCGGTCACCGACCACCGGCCGGTCACCGGACACCGGCCGCACCGCGACGCATCACACGTCGGCCCACACGCCCCACCCCTCCTCCTCGGTGGCGGTGGAACGACGAAGGCCCCGCCGCTGACGCGACGGGGCCTTCGCCCACATGGGGTAAGTGGAGATGGCGGGAATCGAACCCGCGTCCAACGGTGCGGAACCAGGGCTTCTCCGTGTGCAGTCGGCTGTGCTTTTCTCGGCCCCGGAGATCACGCCGACAAGTCTCCGACGGGCCCAGTCACTGTGTGATTTCCCTTTTCACCCCGTGACCGGGATCAAGGTTTAGTTCCCTCAATGATGCCAGGATCCGGGTCGGGAACACCCCCGGGCTGACACTCCCTCAGATGGGGGAGCCGCTACTCGCTACCTGGATCAGGCAGCGAGGGCGAGCTCGCCCTGGGAGATGGATCGCTTGGAATTGGCGATTATTTTTTTCGGCCTGTGGTTTACGAGATCATGGCCGCTTCCTCGACACGCTTCCCCTGCTTCGACATCCGCTGTCGAAACCGATCATCCCCATGTTGTTTTTTCAAACCCTCCGAGGAGGGGCCTCGCGCCCTCCGTGGGGCGCTGGTGCCATCGTACGTGACCAACGCGGGTCGGTGCCAGCGTATTCCCGCGCAGGCCCGGGGCCCACCGGAGCACCGCACCGACGGGCGCGGTGCCGGCGCCACGGGCGCGCCGGACACCGGCCTACGCGCGCTGCTTGCGGCGGACCGCCGAGATCGCCCGCTCGGCCTCGCGCCGGTCCTGCTTCTCCCGCAGCGTCTGCCGCTTGTCGTACTCCTTCTTGCCCTTCGCCAGCGCGATCTCGACCTTCGCGCGGCCGTCCTTGAAGTACAGGGCGAGCGGCACGATCGTGTGCCCCGTCTCCTGGGACTTGGACTCCAGCTTGTCGATCTCCGCGCGGTGCAGCAGCAGCTTCCGCTTGCGGCGCGCGCTGTGGTTGGTCCAGGTGCCCTGGCTGTACTCCGGTACGTGCACGTTGTGCAGCCACGCCTCGTGGTCGCTGAGCTGGACGAAGCCGTCCGCCAGCGACGCCCTGCCCTGACGCAGCGACTTCACCTCGGTACCGGTGAGGACCAGGCCGGCCTCGTAGGTGTCGATGATGTGGTAGTCGTGCCGCGCCTTCTTGTTCTGCGCGATCAGCTTGCGCCCTTTTTCCTTAGCCATAGTGCAGCCATCTTCGCACTGAGCGGGGGGTCGGGGGGAAGCCGTTTACGGGCGGGGCGGGGGACAGGGGGAAGCCGGTCACGGACGGGGCGGGTCCTGGCGGCCGAGGCCCCGCAGCACGGTGGTGGCCCGGTCCAGCGCCGCGTCCTCGGCCTCGACGTCCGGGGTGATGCCGCGGCCTTCGACGCCCCGGCCGGACGGGGTGCGGTAGTGGCCGACGGTCAGCTCGGCGACCGAGCCGCCCGGCAGTCGGCTCGGCATCTGGACGGAGCCCTTGCCGAAGGTGCGGGAGCCCACCACGACCGCCCGCCCGCGGTCCTGCAGAGCACCGGTGAGCAGTTCGGCCGCGCTCATCGTCCCGCCGTCGACGAGGGCGACCAGCGGTCTGCCGGTGTCGCCCCCGGGGTCGGCGTGCAGGGCGCGCTGCTCGCCGTCGACGTCGTAGGTGGCGACCAGGCCGCCGTCGAGGAAGGCGGAGGCGGCGGTGACGGCCTCGGCGACCAGTCCGCCGGAGTTGCCGCGCAGGTCCAGGACGATCCCGGCGTCGGCCGGGGCCTCACGGACGGCGGTGCGCACCTGCTTCCCGGAGCCCTTGGTGAAGGCGCCGACCGTGACGAGGGTGACCTCCGGGGCCAGTTCCCGGGTGGAGACGGAGTCCCGCGACAGCCGCACCCGGCGCACGGTCTCGCTCCAGGTCCGCCCGGCCCGCTCCAGGCCGAGGCGGACGGCCGTGCCGGCCCGGGCGTCCGTGCCGTCGCCGCGCAGTAAGGAGACGACCTCGGTGACGGGCCGCCCGTCGACCCGGGCGCCGTCGACGCTGCGCAGCCGGTCGCCCGCACGGACGCCGGCCCGGTCGGCGGGGGTGCCGGCGCCCACCCGGGTCACCTCGATCCGGCCGTCCCGGGCGCGGGCCCACAGGCCGACGCCGGTGTACTGCCCGTCCAGGGTGTCCTCGAACTCCTCGTACTCGCCCGGGGAGTAGACGGCGGCCCAGCGGTCCCCGCTGCGGCTGACGGCGCGGCGCGCGGCCTCCACGGGAGAGGTGCCCTCGGCCACCGCCTCCGCGACCGCCTCGCTCACCTCGGTGTGGTGCCCGGCGGGGGACGCCGGGCGGGCGCCGCCCGCCGTGGCCTCCGGGTCGACGCCGGGCAGGCTGCCGGTGGCGGCACCGGCGACCAGCACGCTCGCGAACACCAGGGTCAGGGCGGCTCCGCGACGCGGGCGACGGGGCCGACAGAACAGGTCACGACCTGACATGCCGGTGAGTCTAGGACAAGGGCGAGGGGCGCACGGCCCGTTGGCCACGCGCCCCTCATGGGGAAGAGTCACACCTTCAGGTACTTGCGCAGCGCGAAGAACGCGGCCACCGCCGGCATCAGGAGACTCGTCGCGAGGATGAGCGGCAGCTTCGTCAACACCGCGTCCCAGCCGATGAAGTTGATCAGGTTCAGCTTCTCCGACAGGGCGAGGCCGTTGTCGATGATGAAGTACCGGCCGACCACCAGGAAGGCGCAGGCGAGCGTGCCGCCGATGAGTCCGGCGACGGCGGCCTCCATGATGAACGGCGCCTGGATGTAGAAGCCCGAGGCGCCGACCAGGCGCATGATCCCGGTCTCGCGCCGCCGGCTGAACGCCGAGACCCGCACCGTGTTGACGATCAGCATCAGCGCGACCACCAGCATCAGCGCCATCACCATGCGGGCGGCCCAGTTCATGCCGTTCAGCAGCCCGAACAGGTTGTCCAGGATGCCCTTCTGGTCCTGCACGGACTGCACACCGTCCCGGCCGTCGAAGGCCGTGGCGATGACCTGGTACTTCTCCGGGTCGGTCAGCTTGATGCGGTACGACTCCTGCATCTGGTCCGGCGTCAGCGAGCTGGCCAGCGGGGAGTCGCCGAACTGCTCCTTGTAGTGCTTGTAGGCCTGGTCCTGCGTCTCGTGGGCGACCGTGTCGACGACCGACATCTTCTCCAGGTCGGTCTTGATCTGCTTCTTCTGGTCCTCGGTCACCGCGCCCTTGGCGCAGTTGGGGTCGGTCTCCGCGTCGCTCTTGTTGCACAGGAAGATCGAGACATTGACCTTGTCGTACCAGTAGCCCTTCATCGTGTTGACCTGGTCGCTCATCAGGAGCGAGCCGCCGAACAGGGCGAGGGAGAGGGCGACGGAGACGACGACCGCGAAGGTCATCGTCAGGTTGCGACGGAGACCGACGCCGATCTCCGACAGAACGAACTGGGCGCGCATGGCGGGTCCTTCAGGCCTTATGGGGGACGCGATCGGGGGTGATCAGTGCTGGTAGCCGTAGACGCCGCGGGCCTGGTCGCGGACGAGGCGGCCCTTCTCCAGCTCGATCACGCGCTTGCGCATCTGGTCCACGATGTTCTGGTCGTGCGTCGCCATCACCACGGTGGTGCCCGTCCGGTTGATGCGGTCGAGCAGCTTCATGATGCCGACGGACGTCTGGGGGTCGAGGTTGCCGGTGGGCTCGTCGCAGATCAGCAGCTTGGGCCGGTTGACGAAGGCCCGGGCGATGGCCACGCGCTGCTGCTCACCGCCGGACAGCTCGCCCGGCATCCGGTCCTCCTTGCCGCCGAGCCCGACCAGGTCGAGGACCTGCGGCACGGACTTGCGGATCTCCCCGCGGGACTTGCCGATGACCTCCTGGGCGAAGGCCACGTTCTCGCCCACCGTCTTGTTGGGCAGCAGGCGGAAGTCCTGGAAGACCGTCCCCAGCTGGCGCCGGATCTGCGGCACCTTCCAGTTGGAGACGCGGGCCAGGTCCTTGCCCAGGACGTGCACCTGGCCGTGGCTGGCCCGCTCCTCGCGGAGGATCAGCCGCAGGAAGGTGGACTTTCCGGAGCCGGAGGACCCCACCAGGAACACGAACTCGCCCTTCTCGACCTCCAGGGAGACGTCCCGGAGGGCTGGACGGTTCTGTTTGGGGTAGACCTTGGAGACGTTGTCGAATCGGATCACGGATGCACCACGGGTCGCCGGGGGTAGATGAGCGTGACCTTACGCGAAGCGGAAGGCCGCCCGCAGTCACCGGCCGGGGTTACGCCGCAGTTGCGCCCTATGTGAGGCATGTGCCGCCCCGCGCGTCCTCCCGGGCGCCGGAAGCACCAGCCGGACGAGCGGGGCGGACGAGTGGGACGAGCCGGACGAGAGGGGTGCGCGGGGTGCGGCTCCCCGGCGGCACGGGCGGCGCGCTCCGGGGCGGCACGGCGGGACGGTCCCCGTACCACGGGAGTGGGGGTTCCGGGGGCGGGCCGCGCCGATCCCCGGCGGACCTGGCACAGTGGGAGGGGGGAACGTTCGCGGCGGCGCGGACGTTGTACGAGTGGGACCGCTGCGAGGAGGCGAGCGCATGACGTACGACCGGCTGGTGTGCGCGAACTGCGCTGCGCCCGTGAACGAGGGCCGGTGCCCGGTGTGCCGCGCGAACCGTGAGCGGCTGCAGCAGGACAACAACTTCTTCGCGGGTCTCAACCCCATGATGCTGATCGCCCTGCTGGCGGTGCTGGTGGCGGCGGTGGCCCTGCTGGCCCACCAGACCGCCTGAGCATTCCGCCCGCTCCCGGCCGGTCTCGGCCGGGAGCGACGACGGGACGCACGAGGAGGGGCCCGGAGCGCGCTGCGGCGCTGCTCCGGGCCCCTCCCTCATGTTCCGCGCACGCGGGTGCCGTCACCGTCAGGCGGCGGCGCCCCCGCGACCGGTCATCAGACGCGGCAGCACCCGGAAGCCGATGCCGCCGGCGATCATCGTGGCGGCGCCGATCACCAGGAAGGTGGTCTCGGCGGCACCGGTCTCGGCCAGCTCGTCACCGCTGCCCTGGGCGGAGGTGGCGGGCGCGTCGCCGGTGTCGGTCAGGGCCGAGGAGCCCTGGTCCTGGGCGGAGGGGCCGTTGCCCCCGGCCGGGGTGGTGCCGGCGTCGTCGTCCTTGTCGCCGGGCTTGTCGCCGGGAGTCGTCGGCTTCTCGATGGGCCCCTCACCGGGCTGCTCGCCACCGTCACCGGGGTCGCCCGGCTGCTCGCCACCGTCGCCCGGGTCGCCCGGCTGCTCGCCGCCGTCACCCGGGTCGCCGGGCTGCTCGCCGCCGTCACCGGGGTCGCCGGGCTGGCCGTCACCGTCACCGGGGTCGCCCGGCTGGCCGTCACCGTCGCCCGGGTCGCCCGGGTCCTCGTCGCCGTCACCGGGGTCGCCCGGGTCCTCGCAGGCGGGGTCGGTGCCGATGATGCCGCAGCTCGGGTCGCCCGGGTCGGCCTGGGCGACACCCGTCACCATGAGCGACGCACCCGCGGCGACCACGGCGCCGGCGGCGATGCGTGCGACGCGGACCCGCGTCTTCTTCGTCATACGTGCTACCCCCAGTAGCTGAATCGTCGATGAGGCC
Organism: Streptomyces sp. 3-6; assembly: GCF_056323165.1. Classification (NCBI taxonomy): domain Bacteria; kingdom Bacillati; phylum Actinomycetota; class Actinomycetes; order Kitasatosporales; family Streptomycetaceae; genus Streptomyces; species Streptomyces sp. 3-6. The sequence goes on along the minus strand of NZ_JBWHZP010000009.1, from coordinate 32,197 downwards.
GCGCCCGGGGCCGTGATCGACGGGGGTCAACTGCGATGACGCGTCCCCCGGTTCACATGCGCCCCGGAGATGCGCATGCCACCCCGCACCCTTCCGATTTTCCAAAAGAACGTCAAGGCCGTTGCGTACGCGATGTCCCCGTACGTGCGCTTTGCCGAACGAGGAACGCGCAAGTGTGACGCGAAAGGTACTCGTTTCGGACGCCGGAACGACAAATGCCGCCACAAGGGCGGCAGTTGTCATGTCGACAAAGCGCTCGACGGCGCAGGGTCCTACTTGTCCCGCTGCTTGCGCCAGCGAATCCCGGCCTCCAGGAAACCGTCGATCTCACCGTTGAACACGGACTCGGGGTTGCCGACCTCGTGCTCGGTGCGCAGGTCCTTGACCATCTGGTAGGGGTGCAGCACGTACGAACGCATCTGGTTGCCCCAGGAGTTGCCGCCGTCGCCCTTGAGGGCGTCCATCTTGGCCTGCTCCTCCTGACGGCGCCGCTCCAGCAGCTTGGCCTGGAGGACGTTCATGGCGGTGGCCCGGTTCTGGATCTGGGACCGCTCGTTCTGGCAGGAGACCACGATGCCGGTGGGGATGTGCGTGATGCGCACCGCGGAGTCGGTGGTGTTCACACCCTGACCGCCGGGCCCGGACGACCGGTAGACGTCCACGCGCAGCTCGGACTCGTCGATGTCGACGTGGTCGGACTGCTCGACGACCGGGAGCACCTCGACGCCCGCGAACGAGGTCTGGCGGCGGCCCTGGTTGTCGAAGGGCGAGATGCGCACCAGGCGGTGCGTGCCCTGCTCGACGGAGAGCGTGCCGTAGGCGTAGGGCGCCTGCACGGCGAAGGTGGTCGACTTGATGCCGGCCTCCTCGGCGTACGACGTCTCGTAGATCTCCGTCTTGTAGCCGTGCTGCTCGGCCCAGCGCAGGTACATCCGCTGGAGCTTCTCGGCGAAGTCGGCCGCGTCGACGCCGCCGGCCTCGGCACGGATGTTGACCAGGGCCTCACGGGCGTCGTACTCGCCGGACAGGAGGGTGCGGACCTCCATCTCGTCCAGCGCCTTGCGGACGGCCTCCAGCTCGGACTCGGCCTCGGCGCGGGTGTCCGGGTCGTCCTCCTCCTCGGCCATCTCGAAGAGCACCCCGAGATCGTCGATCCGGCCGCGCAGCGCCTCCGCCTTCCTGACCTCGGCCTGGAGGTGGGAGAGCTTGCTGGTGATCTTCTGCGCCGCTTCCGGGTCGTCCCACAGGGACGGCGCGGCCGCCTGCTCCTCGAGCACGGCGATATCTGCCCTCATCCGGTCGAGGTCCAGGACGGCCTCGATCGACTCCATGGTCGAGGAGAGGGACTTCAGCTCTTCGGATACATCGACGACTGCCACGCCCTCCAGCGTAACGGTTCCGCCGCCCGGCCCACGCCGGGTCCGGCCCGGGCGGGACCACGGCCCACGGGCGGGCGGGGCGGGGCGCGGGGAATCCGGGCCGGGGGCGGGGGCGATGCCGTTCCGGGGGCGTGAGGCCGGCGCGGGGGCGGCGCGGGGGCGGCGCGGGGGCAGCTCGGCGCAGGTACGGGAGCGGCTCGGAGCGGGGCGGGGTCGGCGCCGGAACGGCCCCAGGGACGGCGCGGCGGCGGCTCGGAGCGGGGCCGGGGCGCGGCCGGCGGGCCGGGGGCGGTCCTGCGCGGCCCCGCGGGGGCGCCGGGCGGGCGGGCTCGGCGTCGCGGGGCCGTGGAGGGGCGGCGGAGGCGCGGTCAGGGCGTCGAGGGCGCGGAGTTCCGGGTGTCCTGGGGGGTGGAGGTGTCGTCGTCCGCCGTGGCCAGCCAGGCGCCGACCCCGAGGGCCGCGGCGAGCACCACCGCGGCGGCGGCCAGGGTGATCCGGCGGCGCCGGGCGACCGCGCGGTTGCGGGCCGAGCCGGGGCGCGGGGCACCGGCCGCCCGGGGTGCGCGGGCGGTGCCGCGGGCGCCGCCGGCCAGTTCGTCGGGGGCCGGGACCCGCATCGACGTGTGGGTGTCGCGGTTGGAGTCGGCGGGCTTGGCGCCCGGCACCAGAGGCACCGCTCCCCGGCGGCGCACCGGCCGGCCGGCGGCCGGGGCGGCGGGGGCGGCGGCGTCCTGCACCACCTCCTCGGCCGGTTCGGTGCCCGGCTCGTCCACGTCCAGCGGCGGCATGCCCGCCAGCAGCGGGAGCAGCTCGCGCAGCCGGGCCCCGAGCTCGGAGGCGCGCAGCCGGGAGGCAGGGGCCTTCGCCAGGCACTGCACCAGCAGCTGCCACAGCTCGTCCGGGATCCCGGGCAGCGGGACGACCGACTCGGTGACGTGCCGGCGCAGCACCGCGCCCGGGTGCCCGCCGCCGAACGGGGTGAAGCCGGCCAGCAGCTCGTACAGGACCGTGGCCAGCGCGTAGATGTCGACGGAGGCGCGCGGCGGCAGGCCCTCCACGATCTCCGGGGCCAGGTAGTCCGGTGTTCCGATGATCTTCGTGGCGCGGGTGCGGCGAGGGGTGTCGATCAGCTTGGCCACACCGAAGTCGGTGAGCAGGGCGCGGTGCGAACCGCCGGGACCGAGCGGGCCCTGCATGTCCAGCAGGACGTTCTCGGGCTTGACGTCGCGGTGCACGACCCCGGCGGCGTGTGCCGCCGCCAGCCCGTCGGCGACGTCCGCGACGATCGCCACGGCCGCCTCGGGGGCGAGCCTGCGCTCCCGGTCGAGGCGGGTCCGCAGGTCGGTGCCCCGGACCAGGTCCATGACCAGCGCGAGGTCGTTGCCGTCGACCACCAGGTCGCGCACCGAGACCACGTGCGGGTGCTCCAGCCCCAGCAGCGCGGTCCGCTCCTGCACGAACCGTCCGACGAGTTCCTCGTCGGAGGAGAGGTCCTCGCGCAGCAGCTTGATGGCCACCGGCCCCTCGGGCCCCTCACCCAGCCACACCGTGCCGGCGCTGCCCCGCCCGAGGATCTGGTGGGCGGTGTACCGGCTGCCGATCTTCCGTGCCAAGACTGCTCCTACCGACGCGTGTTGTCGCCAAAGCTACGCGTCCGGGGAGGCAACCTTCACGGCGGAGGCGGAAATCACCCGCCGGGTGTCGACAAATCGGCAGGCTCGGCACGCCGGAGGCGCACTCGCACGGCGGGAGCCGGGGGCGAGTTCCGGCCGGATGTCCGTCCGCGGTGCGGCGGAACGGCCGGACGGTGCGGCGGAACGGCCCGTTCCGGCAGCGTCGCCTCCCACCGGAGCGCCCCGATCCGCCGGAACACCTCGTTCCGTGGCACGGCCGCGTGCGCGGGCGGAGTGCACGGCCTCGGGGCCGACGGCACCGGACGCCTGTCGATGGCGAGGCCCACCGGACGAGCGCCGGACCTCCGCCGGGCCGGGCACCGGACGGCCGGCAACGGAACACCCTCCGGCCGGGCCGCACCGCCCCGGCCGCCCAGGACGCCCTGCCGGACCCTGCGGGGTCCGCCGCGTCCCGGTCACCCGTCAGGGATGCCGGTGGCCCGTCAGGGGGTGCCCGTGCCGCCGTCCGACCCGCTGCCCAGGTTCTGGACCCAGTCCGTGGCCGTGCTGAACCAGTCGGTCAGCTGGGCCCAGTAGCCCTTGCCCGTGCCGATCCAGTCCTGCAGCGGGGTCAGCTCCCAGATCAGCCAGCCCGCGACGAAGAAGATGACGAGCGTGAACAGGCAGCCCTTCAGGCAGCCGAGCCCGGGGATGCGCATCGGGTTGGCGCTGCGCTGCCGCTGCCGGGGCTCGCGCGGCGGACGCTGCGGCTCGGGGGCCGGTGCGTACCGCTGCGGCTGCGGCTGCGGCTGGGGCGGGGGCGGCGGCGGGGCGTACGGCTGCGGCCGGTGCTGCTGCGGGTGCCCGTAGCCGGGCCCCTGCTGGGGCTGCGGCCGGTGCTGCGGCCGACGCTGGGGCGGCTGCTGGGGCGGCTGCTGCTGGGGCCGGGCCACCTGCCGCTGGGGGCGGCGGCGCAGCGGGTCCTCGTCGGGGGCCAGGTACTGGACCTGGGTCTGCTCGTTGCGGTCGCGGGCGGCGCGCAGCTGGTTCTGCCACGGGTGCGGGTCCTCGGGACCGCCGCCCTGCCCGTTGCCGCCGGGCGGGCCGGGGGGCACCGGGGGCATGACCGCCGTGGGGTCCGCCCCGCCACCGGGGCCCGCGGTGTGCGGCAGGACGCTGGTGGCGCCGTTCGGGTCGTAGGCGCCCGCGGTGTGCGGGAGCACCTGCGTGGGGTCGGAGGCACCGGGGGCGCCGGGGGTGCCGGGCACCGGGGCGGGTGCCGGGTCGGGCATGAGGAGGACGCCGACGTTCTCCGCGGCGCCGATCTGCGCGGAGTTGGCGTGCACCCCGATGCCGTCGGCGACGACCCGCAGGCCGCGGGCCAGGTTCTCGGCGCCGGGCCGCTGGTCCGGGTCCTTGCGCAGGCAGCGCTCGATGACCGTCCACAGCGGGTCGGGGACGGTGGAGGGGCGGCGCGGTTCGGCGCTGAGGTGCTGGTGCAGCACCTCCAGGGCGGAGCCGCCGGAGAACGGCGGCCGGCCGGTGACCAGCTCGTACAGCAGGATGCCGGCGCCGTAGATGTCGACGGCCGAGGTCTGCGGGCGGCCCTCGGCGGACTCCGGCGCGATGTAGGCGGGCGTGCCGACGAACTCGTGGGTGCGGGTCAGGCCCGGGGAGTCGGCGAGGCGGGCGATGCCGAAGTCGGTCAGCATCGGGTGCATCTCGCCGCCGTCCTGCTTGAGCAGCACGTTGGCGGGCTTCAGGTCGCGGTGCACCACGCCGTCGGCGTGGCTGGCGCCGAGCGCGTCGGCGATCTGGGCGGTCAGCAGCGCGGCGGCGACCGGGGTGAACGGGCCGTTCTCCCGGAGGTAGCGGTGCAGGTCGGGGCCCTCGACGAGGTCCATGACCAGGGCCAGCAGATCGCCCTCGACGACCAGGTCGCGGACCCGGACGATGTTCGGGTGGGTCAGCCGCAGCAGTACGTTGCGCTCCCGCAGGAAGCGCATCACGACGTCCGCGTCGTTCGCCAGCTCCTCCTTGAGGACCTTGATCGCGACGGTCTCGCCGGGCTGTCCGGGCACGGCCGCCTCGGCGCCCGCGGTCTCCCGCTGGCGTGCTCGCCAGACGGTGCCCGTGGCGCCGCGTCCCAGCGGCTCCTCGAGCAGGTACTTGCTGCCTACCGGCCGCACGTCATGCTCCCTGCTGCTTGCTTGGCGTACACCGTGGTCCACCGTGCTACGGAATGTTCCGACCCACTGTAGTGCCGCCGCGTGGGGCACCGGCCTGACGACTTCTGCGTCGTCCCTTCCGTGGGTGTTACGCACCGGGCCCCGCCGGCGTTCGAAGGTTCGGGGGAAAGACGTGCGACGTGGTCCGTTGGTTGTAACGGGCCGGACGTGACCGATCTCAAGTCGGCGCACAACGATCATCCACGCGTCACCGGTCAGGCATTTTTGGGGGCAGAGCCGACCAATCAAGATCATTCGCAGGCGGGGGGCGGGCGCGTTGTCGGTGGCAGGTGCGAGGATGCCGGGAGAACTGGCCGTACGTGCGCGTGTGGCGGTGGGGGAAGTCCGCGGTGGGGGACCGCGGGACCGGCTTTCGTCCTCCCGTGTCGCGAGCGCCCGCGCAGAAGGGACCGCTGACGGCGATGCAGATCCGGCTGACCGTCGTAGACCCGTCGGGATCCTCCTCCCCCGCGCGGGACCGGGCCGCGAGCTGCGACGTGCTGGTGACGGCACCCGCGGGCACCGCCCTGGCCGCGGTCGCCTCCGCCCTGGCCTCGGCGGTGGCGGGCCCCGAGGGCTCCGGCTCCTCCGGCACCCCCGTGCTGTACGCGGGCGGGCACCGGCTGGACGCCCAGCGCTGCACACTCGGCGAACCGCCGCTGATCGACGGCGCCGTCCTGGCCGTCGGCGCCCCCGGCGAGCCCGAGGCGCACCCCGAGCTGGACGAGGCCCCGACCCGGCTGCACGTCGTCGCCGGCCCGGACGCCGGCGGGGTGCACCTGCTGCACGGCGGTGAGATCCGCGTCGGCCGCTCCGCCGACGCCGACGTACCGCTCGACGACCCGGACGTCTCCCGGCTGCACTGCGCGGTGACCGTGGGGCCCGACGGCCGCGTCCAGGTCGCCGACCTGGGCTCCACCAACGGCACCACGCTGGACGGCCGTCCGGTCGGCCCCCGGCCGGTCCGGCTGGTCCCGGGCGCGCTCCTGCGGGTCGGCGAGTCGAGCCTGAGCCTCACCCCGGCGGGCGGGCCCGGCGCCCGGACCGGCACCACCCCGGACGGCGAGGGCCACGTGCGCGTGCCCGGACCCCGGACGCACGGGGACGCCGACGGGACGGCCCCCGCACCGGACGCCTCCGCACCCGCCGCCTCCGTGCCCACCGCCTTCATGCCCACCGCCTCCGTGCCCGCGCAGGCGGCGGGCCCGGGCGGGGCCGCCGGTCCCGCGACCGCGCCGGACGCGCCGGTCGCGCCGACCGGGCACGGCCGGGGCGGGGCCCACTGGAGCGGCGGCCCCGCGGACGGCCACCGGGAGCCGGCCGGGCCGCCGACGGTGCCGGAGCAGGCCGCGGCACCGGCCGTCGAGCAGCGGGACACCCGGCGCCCCCCGGGCCCCGGCGGCCGGACCCTGCACGTGGCACCGCGCGGCGAGCTGCCCCGGGTGCCCAAGGGACGGCGGGTGTCCCGGCCCCGCCCGGCCGACGGCGCCCCCGGCGCGGGACGGCCCGGGGACGGCACACCGGCCGGTCCGGCCCCCCGCCCGGAGGGCGGCGGAACCCCGGCCGCCGACGCGGCCCTCCCCTTCCCCTCCCCGCGCGCCAACGGCGCGGCCACCCGGCCGGACGCGGCCCCCGCCCCGGCCCCCGCCCCGGCCCCGTACGCCGCCGGAGACGGCACGGACGACGGCCCCGGCTCCCCCGCCGCCACCCGCAAGGCCACCCCGCTGCGGGGCACCGACCTCCCCCCGCCCGCCGACGCCCGCAGGCGCGGCGGCCTCGGCGCCTGGGCGCGCCGACTGGCCGGAAAGCGCCCCGAGCCGCCCGCCCCCGAGGCCGACGCCCCCGGCGACGCCCCGGACACCCCCGCGCCGGACCCGGCCGCCGCCCCCGCCCGCCCCGACACCTGGCCCGACCCGGCCACCCTGCTGCTGACCGCGCTGGGCCCCGGCCCCCGGCTGTGGGAGCGCGGGCCGGACCACCCGGAGGCGCTCGCGGTGCGCCTCGGCACGGCCGACCGGGCGGCACCCGACGGCTCGGGCCTGCTGCCCGCCGTCCCCGTGACCTCGGGCCTGCGTGAGGTGGGCGCCCTGGGCCTGGCCGGTCCGCGCGCGCGGCTCGCCGGGCTGGCGCGCGCGGTCCTCGCCCAGCTCGCCGCCCTGCACTCCCCGGACGTGCTGGAGATCGTGCTGATCGCGGCGGACCGCTCCCGCCCGCTGTCGGAGCGCACCGCCGAGTGGGCCTGGCTGGGCTGGCTGCCGCACGTCCGCCCGAGCCACGGGCAGGACTGCCGGCTGTTGCTGGCCCACGACCGGGACCAGGCCACCGCCCGCACGGGGGAACTGCTGCGCCGGCTGGCCGACCACGAGCAGGCGTCCGCGCCCGCCGCCGGGCCCCCGCCCGGCCCGGCGCCCGCCGAACCAGGACAGGCCGCCGACCCCGGGCAGCCCGCCGGCCGCCGCCCGTCCTGGGCCCGCGGGACCGGCGGCGCGGACGGCCCCGGCCCGTTCACGGTGGTCGTCGTGGACGGCGACCCCGGGGGCGCCGACGTGCGCGAGGCGGTCGCGCGGCTGGCCGTGGAGGGGCCGCGGGCCGGGATCCACCTGGTGTGCCTGGCCGAGGCGCCCGCCGCCTCCCCCACCTCGCCGCTGGCCGAGACGTACGAGGCGGCCTGCGCGGTGGCACCGACGTTCCGCGCGTGCGGGGCGGTCGCCCTGCTCTGCGGGGACGTGGCGACCACGCTGCGGCTGCTGCGGGTGGCCGCCACGACCCCCGGCTCCGTGCCCGGCCCGGTCGGGCACGGCACGCTCGCCACGGTCGACGCGGTCTCCCCGGCCTGGGCGGAGCGCTTCGCCCGCGCCCTGGCCCCGCTGCGCCCGGACGGCGCGTCCGGTGAGCGGCACACCCGGGTGTCCGCGCCGCTGCCGCAGTCCGCGCGGCTGCTCGACGAGTTGGGCCTGGCCCGGGCCACCCCCGCCTCGCTGATGGCCCGTTGGGCGGACGCCGCCGACGACACAGCGGCGCTCGGCGGACGCGCCAGAGCGGTGCTCGGCGCCGGGACCCGCGGCCCGGTCGTCGCCGACCTCGTGGCCGACGGCCCGCACCTGCTGGTCGAGGGCCCCTCCGGCAGCGGCCGCACGGAGACGCTGCGCGCCGTGGTCGCCTCGCTGGCCGCCGCGGAACGCCCCGACCGGCTGGGCATCGTGCTGGTCGACGGCCGGGGCACCGGCGGTGCCGGTGACGGTCCCGTGGACGGCCTCGGGGTGTGCACCGACGTGCCCCACGTCACCACCCACCTCGCGGCCCACGACCCGGTGCGGATGCGGGAGTTCGCCCAGTCCCTGACCGCCGAGCTGAAACGGCGGGCCGAGCTGCTGGGCCGTTCCGACTTCACCGAGTGGCACACCGGGCGGGCCCTGGCGGACCGCATGGTCGCCCAGCGCACCCGCTCCGCGTCCGCCCCCGGCGCCGACCACGGCGACCTCGACGCCCCGCCCAGCACCACCATCCGGCTGCGGCCGGGAGCGGCCCGGCGCGCGGCGGACGCGGCGCCCCCGCTGCCCCGGCTGGTGGTGGTCGTCGACGACCTGGACGCCCTGGTGTCCCCGGCGCTCGGCTCCCCGGGCCGGCCCGCGGCCGGGTCGGTGCTGCGGGCGCTGGAGGCGGTCGCGCGGGACGGCCACCGCCTCGGCGTGCACCTGGTCGCGGCCACCGCGCCGTGTCCCCGCACGGCGGCGAGCGAACCGGTGAAGCAGGCCTCGCTGCGCGTCTCGCTGGACGCGCCCACCACGGGCCCGGACCAGCCCTCGCCCGGCCGGGGCCGCCTCATCCGGGCGGACGGCCGGGTGACCTCGCTGCAGGCCGGGCGGGTGACGGGCCGGATCCCGCGGACGGCGACCCTGCGGCCCACCGTGGTCCCGCTGGAGTGGCACCGCATGGGCGACCCCCCGGCCCGCCGCCCGGTCCGGGAACTCGGCAACGGCCCCACCGATCTGGCGCTGCTCGCCAGCGCGTTGGAGCGGGCCGCCCGGGAGGTCGCCGCGTCCCACGTTCCGTCACTTCTGTAACTCCCGTACCGGGCAACGGTGTTGGCCGTCACGACGAGGTCACGATCGTCCGCTTGACACCGGACGCACTCTTGCCACCCCCCGACCCCGCGGGTAGACCGGAGCGCACGGGACACGCTCGACGTTCGAGGTTGCGGAGAACGGGGCAGTGATGCGCAGGACGAGCAGGATCATCGGCATACGCACGTTGCCCGGAACCCCCACGGCGCCCTCCCGCGCCCGCCGCTCCACGCGGGCGGCGGCCGCCCTGGCGGCGGGGGTGCTCGCGGTCTCGCTCACCGCGTGCGGAGGCGGGGACGACGGCGACGACGAACCGGGCGGGGCCGAGGAGACCGGCTCCACCGTCACCCTCCCGAAGCTGGACGGGGAGAAGCTCGAAGTGGCCGCCGTGTGGACCGGCGCCGAGCAGGCCAACTTCAAGAAGGTCCTCGCGGAGTTCGAGAAGCGCACCGGCGCCGAGGTGACGTTCGTGCCCGCCCAGGACCCGATCATCAACTTCCTCGGCTCGAAGATCGCGGGCGGGGCCCCGCCGGACGTGGCGATGCTGCCGCAGCCCGGCGCCATCAAGCAGGCGGTGGAGAAGAAGTGGGCCAAGCCGCTGGGCGCCGAGGCGAAGGCGGAGCTGGCCAAGAACTACTCCCAGGGCTGGCAGGACATCGGCTCGGTCGACGGCGAGCAGTACGGCGTCTACTACAAGGCCGCCAACAAGTCGCTGATCTGGTACAACGCCCAGGTCTTCGAGAACGCGGGCGCGAGCGAGCCCAAGACCTGGGACGAGCTGCTCACCACCGCGCAGACGGTGTACGACTCCGGGGTCACCCCGTTCTCGGTCGCCGGGGCGGACGGCTGGACGCTGACGGACTGGTTCGAGAACATCTACCTCTCGCAGGCCGGCCCGGAGAAGTACGACCAGCTCGCCGCGCACGAGATCAAGTGGACCGACCCGTCCGTGAAGGACGCGCTGACCACCCTGGCGGAGATCTGGGGCAAGAAGGACTACGTCGCGGGCGGCCCGTCCGGCGCGCTGCAGACGGAGTTCCCGGCCTCCGTGACGCAGACGTTCACCGGCGGCGACCAGCCCGAGGCGGGCATGGTCTACGAGGGCGACTTCGTCCAGGTCAACATCGCCGAGACCGAGGCGGAGATCGGCACCGACGCGAAGGTCTTCCCGTTCCCCGCGGTCGGTGACACCGCGCCGGTGGTGTCCGGCGGCGACGCGGCGGTGATCCTGGAGGACTCCGAGGCGGCGCAGGCCCTGGTGACCTTCCTCGCCTCCCCGGACGCGGCGAGCATCCAGGCCAAGCTGGGCGGCTACCTCTCGCCGAACAAGAACGTGCCCAACTCGGCCTACCCCAACGACGTGCAGCGCCGGACGGCCCAGGCGCTCGTCGACGCCGGCGACGACTTCCGCTTCGACATGTCCGACCAGGCGCCGCAGGCGTTCGGCGGCACGCCCGGCAAGGGCGAGTGGAAGGCGCTGCAGGACTTCCTGAAGGACCCGTCGGACATCGCCGGCACCCAACGGCAGCTGGAGGCCGACGCGGCCGCGGCGTACGGGAACTGATCCGGCATGACGTCGGTCGAGACGGCGGGGGCGCCCGGTGCGGCCCCCGCCGCCCCCAGGTCGCGCAGGAGCGTCACCGGCACCCGCAGGACCGTCGCGGCGCTGTTCCTGCTGCCCGCGCTGGCCCTGCTCGGCGCGCTCGTGGTCTACCCGATCGGGTACTCCGTCGTCCGCAGCTTCTACGACCAGTCCGGTGACGGGTTCGCCGGACTCGACAACTACCGGGCGCTGTTCACCGACGACGGCATCCGCACGGCGCTGAAGAACAACGTGATCTGGGTGGTGTTCGCCCCGACGGTCGCCACCGCGCTGGGCCTGATCTTCGCGGTGCTGACCGAACGGATCCGCTGGGGCACGGCGTTCAAGCTCGTCGTCTTCATGCCGATGGCGATCTCGATGCTGGCCGCCGGGATCATCTTCCGGCTGGTTTACGACCAGGAGCCGGACAAGGGCGTCGCCAACGCGGTGTGGGTCGGGGTGCACGACACCTTCGCCCAGTCCTCCGCGTTCCCCAAGGCGCACCCGGGCCGTGAGTCGCCGCTGGAACCGGCCGGCGGGGGCGCCTTCGTCACCACGGCGACGGTGAGCCCGGGCGACGTGGTCGCCCTGCCGCTGGTGGGCGTGGCCCCGGACATGATGCCGGACGACGCCGTCCGGGCGAAGGCGGCGACGCCGGATCCGGACCGGATCACCGGCACGACCTGGCAGGACTTCACCCGGGGCAAGGGCGTCGGCACCCTCAACGAGGTCGACGCCTCGGAGCTGGGGTATCCGGGGATGCGGATCGAGGCGGTCCGGGACGGCGAGGTGGTGGAGAGCACCACGGCCGCCGCCGACGGCACCTTCTCGCTGTCCGCGAAGGCGGACGGCGCGCGGCTGCGGCTGCCCGCGAGCAACTTCGCGGCTCCCTACAACGGCGTGGACTGGCTCGGCCCGGCGCTGGTCACCCCGTCGATCATCGGCTCCTACATCTGGATGTGGACCGGTTTCGCGATGGTGCTGATCGCCGCCGGACTCGCCGGGATGCCGCGGGAGCTGCTGGAGGCCGCCCGGGTCGACGGCGCCAACGAGTGGCAGGTGTTCCGGCGGATCACGGTGCCGATGCTGGCGCCCGTCCTGGCGGTGGTGGTCGTCACCCTGATGATCAACGTGCTGAAGGTCTTCGACCTGGTGTTCATCATCGCCCCCGGCTCCTCCCAGGACGACGCCAACGTCCTCGCGCTGGAGCTGTACCGCCAGGGCTTCTCCGCCGACCAGCCGGGGATCGCCAGCGCCATCGCGGTGTTCCTGCTGCTGCTGGTGATCCCGGTGATGTGGTTCAACGTCCGCAGACTGCGGCGGGAGGTCAGGCGATGACCGTGAAGGCCGACCCTCCGGTGACGGCGTCCCCCGCTCCGGAACCCGCCCGCGCGGCCGGGGAGCCGCTGGGGTCCCGGCTCGCCCGGTGGGTGAGCGGCGGGGCGGTGCGGGTCTTCCTGATCGTGGTGGGGCTGTTCTGGCTGGTGCCCACCGTCGGGCTGCTGCTGGCGAGTCTGCGCACCCCCCGGGACATGGCCTCCAGCGGCTGGTGGACGGTGTTCACCGAGCCCTCCCAGATCACCTTCGGCGCCTACGAGACGCTGCTGGGCAACGACGACATCACCGGCTCCCTGCTCAACACGGTGCTGATCACGGTGCCCGCGACCGTGCTGGTCGTCGTCATCGGCGCCCTGGCGGGCTACGCCTTCGCCTGGATGGAGTTCCCGGGCCGGGACTGGTGGTTCCTCGCCGTGGTGGGGCTGCTGGTGGTGCCGGTCCAGGTGGCGCTGATCCCGATCGCCGAACTCTTCGGCCGCATCGGGGTGTTCGGCTCGGTGATCGGCGTGATCCTGTTCCACGTCGGCTTCGGCCTGCCGTTCGCGGTGTTCCTGCTGCGGAACTTCTTCGCGGAGATCCCCCGGGAACTGCTGGAGGCGGCCCGGCTGGACGGCGCCGGTGAACTGCGCCTGTTCGCCCGGGTGGTGATGCCGCTCGCCGGTCCGGCGGTGGCCTCGCTCGGCATCTTCCAGTTCCTGTGGGTGTGGAACGACCTGCTGGTGGCGCTGATCTTCTCCGACTCGGGGAGCCAGCCGATCACGGTCGCCCTGCAGACGCAGGTCCGGCAGTTCGGCAACAACATCGACGTGCTGGCGCCGGGCGCGTTCATCTCGATGGCGATCCCGCTGGTGGTGTTCTTCGCCTTCCAGCGGCAGTTCGTGTCCGGGGTGATGGCGGGCGCGGTGAAGTAGCGCACGCGGCGACGCACCGGGGGGCGGACCGCCGAAGGTCCGCCCCTTCGGGTGAGCGGATTCCCCCGGATGCCGCAGCGGGCAGTAACCACATCGGCCCAATGGCCGTTCCCGGGCCGAACGTCCGCAGCGACCGTTGGATGGCCCGTGCCCAGGTTCAGTGTCATTGTCCCCGCGTACCAGGTCCAGGCGTACCTCTCCGAGTGCCTGGATTCGGTGCTGTCCCAGTCGTACCCGGATCTCGAACTGATCGCGGTCGACGACGCCTCACCCGACGCGTGCGGCGCCCTGATCGACGCGTTCGCCGCCCGCGACCCGCGCGTGCGGGCCGTGCACCTGCCGCGGAACACCGGCCCCGGCCCCGCCCGCAACGCCGGGATCGAGCGCGCCACGGGCGACTACCTGCTGTTCCTCGACGGCGACGACACCCTCGCCCCGGAGGCGCTGCTCGCGCTCGCCGACCGGCTGAAGGAGACCGAGGAGCCGGACGTCCTGGTCTACGGCCACGCGCGCACGCACTGGTCCGGCCAGGCCCCCGTCGGCCGGGCGGGCGCCGGACCGCTCACCGAGTGCGGTCCGGCCCCGTTCCGGCTGGCGGACCGGCCGGCGCTGCTGACCCTGCCGGCGGTGGCCTGGGACAAGGCGTACCGGCGGGAGTTCGTCGAGCGGGAGGGCCTCGCGTTCCCGCCCGGCCTGCACCAGGACGCGCCGTGGACGTACCCGGTGCTGATGACGGCGCGGACGGTCGCCACCCTGGACCGGGTGTGCGTGCGCCACCGGCAGCGGCGCGTCGGCGGCCTGATGCGCACCGCCGGTGAACGGCACTTCGACGTGTTCGACCAGTACGACCGGGTCTTCGCCTTCCTCGACGAGCGGCCGGACCTGGCGCGCTGGCGGCCGGTGCTGTTCCGCCGCATGGTCGACCACCTGACGGCCGTGTACGCGCACCGCGACCGGCTGCCGCGGGGCGCGCGGGGCACGTTCCTGCGCCGGGCGCGCTCCCACTACCGCCGCCACCGCACGCCCGGCGCGTCCGTCCCCGCCGGGGCCCGGGTGCGGCACACCGTGCTCCGCTTCGGCCTGCGCCGCACCCACGCGGCCCTGCGCCTGGCCTCGGCCCTGCGGCGCGGTACGGCCCGGCGCGCCGGCCGGCTGCTGCGCGCGCTGCGCAGCGCGGCCCTGCGGCTGCACTACCGCACCCAGCGGCTGCTCCCACTGCGCACCGACCTCGCGGTGTTCAGCTCCGGGGACGGGCACGGGCACGGCGGCGACCCGGGGGCGCTGGAGTCCGCGTTCCGCTCCCTGGCGCCCCACATCCGCACCGCCTGGATCTCCCGGCCCGAGCACCTGCACACCGTCCCGCCGGGCGCGCGCCGCCTGGGGCCGGGCACCGCCGCGTACTGGACGGCCCTGGCCCGCGCCGCCCACCTGGTGAGCGACACCGCCTTCGACCCGCGCCTGGTCAAGCGCAGGGGCCAGGTGCTGGTGCAGACGCGGCAGGGCACCCCGTTCGCCCGTACCGGCACGGACCTGCGGGAACGCCCGGCGGCGGCCTCCGAGGCCGGACTCGACGCGCTGCTGGAGGACGCGGGCCGGTGGGACTACCTGGTCTCCGCGAACCTGCACTCCACGCTCACCTTCGAGCGGACCCTCCCGGGCGGCTACACGGTGCTGGAGTACGGCCGGCCGCGCGCCGACCGCCTCCACACGGCGACCGCGGCGGACGTGGCCCGGCTGCGGGACGCGCTCGGCGTCCCGGACGGCGCGGTGGCGCTCCTGTACGCGCCCGCCGACCGCGACTACCGCCACCCCCGGGCCCCGCTGCTGGACCTGGAGCGCCTGGCCCGCCGGCTCGGTCCGCGCTTCGTGATCCTGGACCGCTCCCCCGCCGGCCACGACGCCCCTCCGCTCGCCGCCACCGGCCGGGTGCTGGACGTCTCCGGGCATCCCCACGTGGAGACCCTCTGTCTGGCCTCGGACGTGCTGGTGACCGACTACGCGCCGCTGATGGCCGACTACGCCGGGCTGGACCGTCCGATCGTGCTGTACGTGCCCGACCGGGAGGCGTTCGAAGCCACCCGGGGCACCGTCCTCGACCCGTGCACGTTCCCACCCGGCGCGGTGGCGCGCAGTGCGGACGAGCTGGCGGACGTCTTCGCCACCGGCCACTGGCGCGGCTCCCGTTCGGACGAGCTGCGGGCCGCGTTCCGGGCCCGGTTCTGCCCGCACGACGACGGCCACGCCGCCGAACGCGTGGTGCGCCGGGTGCTGTTCGGGGAGGACGGACTGCCGGTGGTCGTGCCGCCCGGGGAGCGCCACCCGGCGCCGTCGCCGTCCGCCGCGCGCGCCCCGCTCACCACGGTGCCGGCGCCCGTCCCGGCCGGGGACGTGGCCGTGCCGGAGCCCCGGCCCGCCCTGCTGCTGGCCGCCGCCGACCGCGGCTGACCAGCCCCGGCGGGCCGCCGTGCGCCCCGGCCCCTCCCGGCCGGCCCCGGGCCGCCCGCCCACCCGGCGGCCCACGGGGCGTCCGGGCCGGGCCGCCACGGCGGCCTGGGGCCGCCCTCACCCGATGAGGTGAGGGCGGGTCAGGGGACCGGGCCGGACGGGAAGGTACGGCAGATGCCCCCCGTCTCCCGACCGACCCGCCCGAGCCGGTGACCCCCGCGGTCCTGGCCCGGCGTGCCCTGACCGGGGCCACGGCGCTGCGCGGCGGCCACTCGTGGCGGCCCACGCCGTACCAGCTGGCCGGCCTGCTGTGCTGGCTCGCGCTGTCCCTGGCGTTCTGGGCGGTGCCGCTGTGCTGCGACGCCGGACTGCACGCGGCGGCCGTGGAACGCCTGCGGGACGACCTGCTGCACCCGCGGCACCCGACGGCCGCCCTGCCGGGCGCGGGCAGCCCGGCCTACTCGCCGTACTCCCTGGCCCAGGGTGCCGTCGCCCGGCTGACCGGACTGGGCGGCCGGGAGGTGCTCCGGCTGACCGGGCCGCTGAACCTGCTGGTGCTGATCGTGGGGCTGGGCCGCTTCGTCCGGATGCTGACGCCGCGCCGCTGGGCGCCGGTCCTGGCACTGGTGGCGATGACGTCGTTGTGGGCCGCGGAGGGTGCGGGGTGGAGCGGCGGCCCCGGGCTGCTGCCGCCGGCCGCGACCCTGGCGTACCCGTCGGTGCTCGCCCTCGGGCTGACCTGCTGGGCGTGGGCGCTGACCGGGGCGCGGGCGCGTGACGCGGGCCCCGTGCGCCACGTCGGGCCGTGCGGGCTGCGCGGGCCCTCCGGGTGGGCGGCCCTGGGCGTGCTGTACGGGCTGGTCCTGCTGGTCCACCCGGCCACCGCGCTGGCGGCGGGGCTGGGCGCGGTGGCGCTGGTCGCCGGCGAGCAGCGCGGGTGGCGGCCGGCGGTCGCGGCGCGCTGGGCGCTGACGGGGGCGGTGGCGCTGCTGGCGGGGGCGGTGTGGCCGTACTTCGACGTGTTCGACCCGGCGGTGTGGCGGGACGCGGGCGCGGAGCACCGTCACCTGTACCGGGGGCTCGCCGGGGTGTTCTGGCCGGTGCTGCTGGGGCTCCCGGCGCTGTGGCTGCGGGCGCGGCGGGGGTCGCCGCGCGATCCGCTGGTGCTGATGGCGGTCCTGGGCGGGGCGGTGGCGGCGTACGGCTGGACGTCCGGCCGGCCCGCGGGCGCGCGGGCGCTGGGGCTCGTCGTGGTGGCGGCGCTGTGCGCGCTCGCGGTGGAGCTGGCGGCGCCCCGGCCGTGGCCGGCGGGGCGGCGGGTGCTGTGTGTGGCGGCGGCGGCCGGGTTCTGCGCGGGACTGCTGACCGTGCACGCCGGGGCGGTGGTGCCGCGGGCGCTGGATCCGGTGGGTGCGGTGCAGCTGCCCCGCTGGCCGGACTACACCTGGGCGGTACGGCACATCGGGCGGGGCGAGGCGGTGGTCACGGACGACCCGCGGGCCGCGCTCACGCTCCCCGGGTACGGGGCCGACCTGGCCGCCCCCACCGTGCCGGACCCGGCCCTGGACGAGCTCGAACGGCAGCGGCGGCTGGCCGGTGTCCGGGTCGTGCTCGACCCCGGCTCGACCCGCGCGGAGCGCGCCGGGGTGGTGCGCCGCCTGCGGGTGCGCTGGCTGCTGCTCACCCCGCGCACGCCGGTCCCGCCGGAGGCGGTGGTGGTGACCTGGAGCCCCCGGACGGGGGAGGTGCTGGCCCGCATCGGCGGTTGATCCGTGGGCTCCGGCTCCCGGGGCGCCCGGTCTCGTGGCCGGTGTTCCGGAGGCCGGAGCCGGGGCCTCCGGGGCCCGCAGCCGGTGCTTCGGAGTCCGGGGCCGCGGGTGGGCGCCTCGGGCTCCCAGGGCCACGGGTCGCCGCCTCGGGGCCCCGGGACGGCGGGTCGCGGACCGGGGGCGCCGTCGGACGGGTGGCGCCGCCCCGGTCCGCCGGGGGTCACTCGATGACGAGGTCGACGGGGATGTTGCCGCGGGTGGCGTTGGAGTACGGGCAGACCTGGTGGGCCTGCTCGACCAGCTTGCGCCCGGTCGCCTCGTCCAGGCCGTCGGGCAGCTCGACGCGCAGGGTCACCGCGAGCGCGAAGCCCTCGCCCTGCTTGCCGAGGTCCACCTCGGCGGTCACCGCGGCCTCGCTCACGTCGACCTTGGCGGCCCGGCCGACGACACCGAGGGCGCTGCCGAAGCAGGCCGCGTACCCGGCGGCGAACAGCTGCTCCGGGTTGGTGCCCGTGCCGCTGCCGCCCAGCTCGGTGGGGGCGGTCAGGGCGACGTCGAGCTTGCCGTCGGAGGTGACGGCGCGGCCGTCCCGGCCGTGGGTGGCGGTGGCGACGGCGGTGTAGAGCGCGTCCATGAAGGAACCCTCCGTGGGTGGTTGTCCGGTTCGGGCGGCCGACCGGTGCGTGCTCCCGGCCGCCTCACGACCACGAGTAGAGCACACAATTCAATTGCGCGCAATTGAATGACGGCCGGGGCTACCCTGGAGACATGGCAGCGACCTCCCCACCGGACACCCCGGCCCCCACTCCGGTCCCGGATCCCCAGCACGGCGACTGGCTCCGCCTCGACCAGCAGATCTGCTTCTCCCTGCACGCCGCGTCCCGGGCGTTCAACGGCGTCTACCGGGTGGTGCTCAAGGACCTCGGGCTCACCTATCCGCAGTACCTGGTGATGCTGGTGCTCTGGGAGCACGGCACGCTCCCCGTGAAGCAGCTCGGCGCCCACCTGCGCCTCGACTCCGGCACCCTGTCCCCGCTGCTCAAGCGGCTGGAGGCGGTCGGTCTGGTGGTGCGCGAGCGCAGCGCCCGGGACGAACGCTCGGTGGAGGTGCGGCCGACCGAGGAGGGTGCCGCCCTGCGGGAGCGGGCCCTGCGGGTGCCGCAGCGGGTCACCGCGGCCACCGGTTTCGACCTCGACGGGATCCGGGACCTGCGGGCCCGCCTGGACCACCTCACCGCGGCCCTGGACGCGGCAGCGGCGGCCGAGGACGTGTGACCGGGCCGGAGGGGGACGCCCGACCAGCCCGGACGGGGAGGCCCGATCGGTACCGGAAGGGGGCCCGACCGGCCCCGGAAGGGACGCCCCTCGGTCCCGGAGGGACCCGTGACCGCCCCCGAAGAGGTACGAAACGGCCCGGGGCGGGAAGGAGCCGAGTAACCCGCCCACCCCACCGACCCCCAGCTCCTCAGGAACCCCATGCCTTCCGACCCGCGCCCCGCCTCGTCCACCTCGCCGGCCTCGTCCGCCCCGCCGGCCACCGCATCCGTCGCCGTCGTCGTCCTGGCACGGGACGGCGCACCCGTGGCCGACGCGGTGCGCTCCGCGCTGGACCAGGGACCGGCCGTGCGCGAGGTGATCGTCGTCCCCGGCGCCTCCGGCCGAGGGGACGGGGGCGCCACGCCCCCCGGCGATCCGCGCGTGCGGGTGGTCCGCCACCCCGCCGGCCCCGCCACCCCGCGCGACACCGGGCTCGGCGCGGTGGGCGCGCCGTACGTGATGTTCCTCGACGGCGGCGACCTCCTGCCGCCGGGCGCGGTGGAGGCGCTGCTGCGCGCCGCGACCGCGGCCGACGCCCAGGTGGTGAGCGGCCTGTGCGTCCGGCGGGAGCTGCCCTCGGGCCGCGAGAGCCGGTGGCTGCCCACCCTGTACGCCGCCCCGGCCGTGCTCCCCGAACCGGAGCGGCAGCCGCGCCTGGTCCACGACACCCTGTACGTCAACAAGCTGTACGCCACCGCCTTCCTGCGCGAGCACGGCATCCGCTTCCCCGAGGGCCGCCCCACCCACGAGGACCCCGTCCTCACCGCGCGCGTGTGGGCGGCACGGCCGCGGACCGCGCTGATCCCGGACCGGGTCTACCTCTGGCAGGTGGACCGGTCCGCCGGCCCCGCCGCCCCGGCCGGAGAGGCCGACACCGTGGACCTCGACGCCTGGCGCGCCCGCACCGGCGCCTGCCGGGAGGCCCACACGACGCTGCTGGAGGCCGGGCAGACGCGGCTGGCCCGGGCGGTCCGGGCCGGCTTCCTCGACCACGACCTGCGCAGGTCCGTACGGGAGCTGCCACAGCACGACGACACCCACCGGCGCGCCTGGTGGGCGCACACCCGCGCCTTCCTGTCCGGGTTCGACGCCGCCGACTGGGACCGCGACCCGGTCGCGCCGGGACGGCTGATCGGCCGCGTGCTGCTGGCCTCCACCGAGCCCCGCGACCTCGACCGCCTCCGTGAACTGGCCGCCCGCCCGGCCCGGCTGCTCCCGCCCTACGCCCACACCGAGGACGGCACACCCTGCTGGTCCGAGGACCTGCCCGGCATCGCGCTGGACGGGCTGCTGACCCGGCCGGTCGCCCTGCTCCCGCTCGCGGTCGACGCGGAGCTGCGCCTCACCGCGCGGTCCGGCACGCTGCGGCTGCGCCTGCACGACCTGTACGGGCGGGTGGAGCTGGTGGGGGCGCTGGCGGTGGACGTGGAGTGGCGGCACCGGGGGCCGGAGGGCGCGGCCGTCCGCCGTACCGTGCCGCTGCGGGCGTCGACCGAGGGCGGCTGGACCGCGGAGACGCCCGTCCGCCCGAGCCGGCTGGCCGCGCTCGGCCCCGGCGCCTGGGACCTGCGGCTGCGGCTGCGCTTCCGGGACGGCTCGGACCGGGAGGTCACCGCGCACGCGGTCGACGGCCCCGGCCTGCTGGACCGCCGGGTGCTGCCGAGCCGCCGGCACGGGGTGCTGCTGGTCCGGCCGTACGCCACGCACTCCGGGTCCCTCGCCGTGCGAGTGGCGGCCGGGGTGCACGGGCTCGCCGCGGTCACCCGCGCGCGGGTACGGCGCCTGGTCCACTGAGGCCGACGGCGACCGCGGGACGCCGGCCTCGGCCGAACTCCGGGGTCCGTCGGTCCCGGGGCACCTGGGCCCCCGCGCCACAGGGATCTGGGGTCCATAGCGCCCGTGGTCCCCACGAGCCGGGGATGTGGGGCCGTCAGGCCTGGGCCCCCACGAGCCGGGGATGCGGGGTCCGTCAGGCCCGGGGCCCCGGTGTCCCCCGCGTCACAGTGCCTTCAGCGCCGCCGTCGTGGCCCGGGTCAGGGCCGTCAGGTATCCCTGGGGCGGCTTCGGGCCGCGGATGACGACGGAGCGCCAGTACAGCGGGCCGGAGATCAGGTCGAGGGCCAGGGCGTGGTCGAGGCCGGGGGCGAGTTCGCCGCGCTCCTGGGCCGCCGTGACGATGCCCCGGGCCACGCCGTCCTGGCCCTCCCGCAGCGCCTTCTGCAGGGCCTCGGCGATCTCGGGGTTGCGGGCCGCCTCGGCCTGGAGGTCGGGGAGGATCTGGCTGGCGACGGGGTGGCGCAGGGCGCGGGCGGTGACCTCGTACAGCAGGCGCAGGTCGCCCTCCAGCGAGCCGGTGTCCGGGGCGGGCAGCCCCTGGACGGCGAGCGCGGAGACGAGGTCGAGGACGAGGTGCAGCTTGGAACGCCAGCGGCGGTAGACCGCTGTCTTGCCGACCCCCGCGCGGCGGGCGATGCCCTCGATGGACATCCGCGCGTAGCCGACGGCGGCCAGTTCCCCGAAGACGGCGGACCGGATCGCCTCCGTCACGTCCTCCCGCAGGACGGCGGCCCCGGCGGGGGCCCGCCGGCGCGGACGCGGCTGGGGCTCCTCGGCGTTCGTCGTCATGCGGACCAGCATAGGGCGTGACGACGATACGGTTGCGTTCCGACGTGCATTCGACTTACTCTCGCGTGGCGACGATACGGTGCCGTCCCGACGCGTCGCCCCTCGCGCCCCCGCCCCCTAGCGAAAGCAGCGGATGTGAGTCAGGCCCTCCACACACCGCCCCCCGCACCCCCGGGCCGCCCGGCCGGCGGGGACGACCTCGCGGCCCTGGCCGCCCGGCACGGCCTCAGCGTCAGCGGCGCCCGGCCGTCCCTGCCGGAGTACGTCCGTCAGCTGTGGGGGCGGCGGCACTTCATCCTGGCGTTCTCCCAGGCCAAGGTGACGGCCCAGTACAGCCAGGCCAAGCTGGGCCAGCTGTGGCAGGTCGCGACGCCCCTGCTGAACGCGGCCGTCTACTTCTTCATCTTCGGCCTGCTGCTCGGCGCCCGGCGGGGCATCCCGAGCGAGATGTACGTGCCGTTCCTGGTGACCGGCGTGTTCGTGTTCACCTTCACCCAGAGCTCGGTGCTGGCCGGCGTGCGGGCGATCTCCGGCAACCTGGGGCTGGTGCGGGCGCTGCACTTCCCGCGCGCCTCGCTGCCGATCTCGTTCGCCCTCCAGCAGCTCCAGCAGCTGCTGTTCTCCATGATCGTGCTGGTCGTGGTGGTGATGGCGTTCGGGTCCCTGCCGTCCTGGTCCTGGCTGCTGGTGGCGCCCGCGCTGCTGCTGCAGTTCGTCTTCAACACCGGCCTGGCCCTGATCTTCGCCCGGCTGGGCAGCCGCACCCCCGACCTCGCCCAGCTGATGCCGTTCGTGCTGCGCACCTGGATGTACGCCTCGGGCGTGATGTTCAGCATCCCGGCGATGCTCGCCGACAAGAACGTGCCCGCCTGGCTGGCCGACGTGCTCCAGTGGAACCCGGCGGCCGTCTACATGGACCTGGTCCGCTTCGCCCTGATCGACGGCTACGGTTCCTCCTACCTGCCCGCGCATGTCTGGGCCTTCGGCCTCGGCTGGGCCCTGCTGGCCGGCGGGATCGGGTTCGTCTACTTCTGGAAGGCTGAGGAGACCTACGGCCGTGGCTGAGCACACCGACGAGAAGATCCCCACCGTGATCGCCGACGGCGTGGACATCGTCTACGAGGTCAACGGCACCGGCGCCGGGCGCGGCTCCGCCACCGCCGCCCTGAACCGCATCCTGCGCCGCGAGAAGGCCCGCAAGGCGGCCGGTGTGCGCCGGGTGCACGCCGTGCGCAACGTGTCGTTCGTGGCGTACCGGGGCGAGGCCATCGGCCTCATCGGCTCCAACGGCTCCGGCAAGTCGACCCTGCTCAAGGCCGTCGCCGGGCTCCTGCCGGTGGAGAACGGCCGCATCTACACCGACGGCCAGCCCTCCCTCCTCGGCGTCAACGCCGCCCTGATGAGCGACCTGACGGGCGAGCGCAACGTCCACCTGGGCGGCCTCGCGATGGGCATGACCCGTGAGCAGATCCGTGCGCGCTACCAGGAGATCGTCGACTTCTCCGGCATCAACGAGAAGGGCGACTTCATCACCCTGCCGATGCGCACCTACTCCTCCGGCATGGCCGCCCGCCTGCGGTTCTCCATCGCCGCCGCCAAGGACCACGACGTGCTGCTCATCGACGAGGCGCTGGCCACCGGTGACCGGTCCTTCCGCAAGCGGTCGGAGGCCCGGATCCGGGAGCTGCGCGAGCAGGCCGGCACGGTCTTCCTGGTCAGCCACAACAACAAGACGATCCGCGACACCTGCGACCGCGCGCTCTGGCTGGAGCGCGGCGAGCTGCGCATGGACGGGCCGACCGAGGAAGTCCTCGCGGAGTACGAGAAGTTCACCGGCGACACCGGCGAACGCCCCCGCAAGGCCCGCCCCAAGACGGCCAAGCCGGCGCCGAAGGCCGTGACCGCCGACGCCTGACCGGCTCGCGGGCGGATGGGGACGTGGGCCGTGCCGGGCTGTCCGCCTCGGCCCGGCCCACGTCCGTGTCCGCCCTTCCGGTGCGGTGGAGCCCGCGGGTCCGTGACGGGGTCCACCCCACCCGGGCGGCTGCCCACCGCGCCCCGGCCGCGCCCCGGCCGTGGGCCGTCGGCGGCGGCCACGGAGCACGGGGCGCCGCTCGACGGTGACCGGCCTCAGGGGCCGCCGCTCGACGACGACCGGCCTCAAGGGCCGCCCTTCGACGGCCGCCGGTCGCCGTCCCACCGGTCGCCGCCGTCGCACCGGTCGCCGCCGTAACACCGGGTGGCCGGCCCGCCCCCGGGACCCCGTCGCCGTCCTGGCCCGGTCCCGCGCCCGCGCCGGCCGGGACCACCGCCCGCAACGCCACCGGGACCCACCGCCCGCACACGCCACGGGGGCGCCCCCTGGCCGCAACGGCCCGGAGCGCCCCCGTCACACGGCTGCGTCAGGAGTGGGTGCGCAGCAGCGTCCGCATGGTCCGCATGGCCACCGACAGGTTGGCCAGGTCGAACGTGTCGGAGCTCTGGATCTCCTCCAGCGTGGTGCGCGCGCGGCCCAGCAGTGCCGCGTTCCGCTCCTCCCAGACCTCGAAGCGCCGGCTCGGCGTCGACGTGCCGTCGCCGACCGCCAGGACCTCCGCGGTCAGCGACGCGTGCGCGGCGTACAGGTCCTCACGGATCGCGGCGCGGGCCATGGACTGCCAGCGGTCGGTGCGCGGCAGTTCGCTGATGCGGTCCATCAGCCCGGTGATGCGCAGCCGGTCCGCGAGGTCGTAGTACACCTCGGCGACGTCCAGCGGCTCCTTGCCCATCCGGTCGGCCACCGACACGATGTCGAGGGTCGGGAAGGCGGAGGAGAACCCGGCGACGCGGGTGGCGAGTTCGTCGCCCACGCCGACGCCCGTCAGCTCGTCGTGGATCTTCTGGTACCACTCCAGGTCCGCCCCGCGCAGCAGCTTGGGCAGCTGCGACCAGACCTGCTCCACCCGCTCGGAGAAGAAGGACACCGTCTCCCCGAGCTCCAGCGGCTGCGGCCGGTTGTTGAGCAGCCAGCGCGTGCCGCGCTCGACCAGCCGCCGGGAGTGCAGCCGGATGCGGGTCTGGACGTCGGCGTCGACCTTGTTGTCCAGGGCCTCGACCCCGTCCCACACCACCGCGGCGCGGAAGATCGCGCGGGCCGCGGTCTGGGCCCGGACGATCTCCTCCAGCGACGCCCCGGTCTCCTCGCGCATCCGGTGCAGGTACGTCGTACCGCCGGTGTTGACCGTGTCGTTGACCAGGACGGTCGTGGTGATCTCGCGGCGCAGCGGGTGGTTGTCGATCCGGTCCAGGTACCGCTCGCGCAGCGCCGACGGGAAGTAGGCGTGCAGCAGCACCTTCAGGTACGGGTCGTCGGGGAGCGAGGTGTGCAGCAGCTCCTCGGCGACCGTGATCTTCGTGTACGCCAGCAGGACGGCCGTCTCGGGGCCGGTCAGACCCTGCCCGTTGGCGAGCCGCTCGCGGATCTGGCGGTCGGTGGGCAGGAACTCCAGGGCCCGGTCGAGGTGCCCCTCACGCACCAGGTGCTTCAGGAAGCGCTGCTGGGCGTGGAGCATGTCCTTGGACTGGGCCAGGGCGTTGGCGATGGCGGTGTTCTGCGCGTAGTTGCTGCGCAGCACCATCCGGCCGACCTCGTCGGTCATCTCGGCGAGCAGTTTGTTGCGCTGCTTGACGGTCAGGTCGCCGTCCGCGACCAGGCCGTTGAGCAGGATCTTGATGTTCACCTCGTGGTCGGAGGTGTCCACGCCCGCGCTGTTGTCGATGGCGTCGGTGTTGTTCTTGATGCCGTGCAGCGCGGCCTCGATGCGGCCCAGCTGGGTCATGCCCAGGTTGCCGCCCTCGCCGATCACCCGGACCCGCAGGTCCTTGCCGTCGACGCGGATGGCGTCGTTGCCCTTGTCGCCGACGTCCGCGTGGGACTCCGTGGACGCCTTGACGTAGGTGCCGATGCCGCCGTTCCACAGCAGGTCCACCGGCGCCTTGAGGACGGCCCGGATCAGTTCGGGCGGGGTCATCTTGGTGATGCCCTCGTCGATGCCGAGGACCTCGCGCATCTGCGGGCTGACCGGGATCGACTTGGCGGTGCGGGGGAAGATCCCGCCGCCGGGCGACATCAGCGCGGTGTCGTAGTCCGCCCAGGAGCTGCGGGGCAGCTCGAACAGGCGGCGCCGCTCGGCGTAGGAGACGGCCGCGTCGGGGGCCGGGTCGACGAAGATGTGCCGGTGGTCGAAGGCGGCGACCAGGCGGATGTGCTCGCTCAGCAGCATGCCGTTGCCGAACACGTCACCGGACATGTCGCCGATGCCGACGACCGTGAAGTCCTCGCTCTGGGTGTCCACGCCCAGCTCGCGGAAGTGCCGCTTGACGGACTCCCAGGCACCGCGGGCGGTGATGCCCATGCCCTTGTGGTCGTAGCCGGCCGAGCCGCCGGAGGCGAAGGCGTCGCCGAGCCAGAAGTCGTACGACGCGGCGACCTCGTTGGCGATGTCGGAGAACCGCGCGGTGCCCTTGTCGGCCGCGACGACGAGGTAGGTGTCGTCCTCGTCGTGCCGGACGACGTCGGCGGGCGGGACGACCTCGCCGGCCACCATGTTGTCGGTGATGTCCAGCAGCGCCGAGATGAACGTCCGGTACGCGGCGACGCCCTCGGCCATCCAGGCGTCCCGGTCCACGTTGGGGTCGGGGAGCTGCTTGGCGACGAAGCCGCCCTTGGCGCCGACCGGCACGATCACGGTGTTCTTCACCATCTGCGCCTTGACCAGGCCGAGGATCTCCGTGCGGAAGTCCTCCCGGCGGTCCGACCAGCGCAGACCACCGCGGGCGACCTTGCCGTAGCGCAGGTGCACACCCTCGACCCTCGGCGAGTACACCCAGATCTCGAACGCCGGGCGCGGGGCCGGCAGGTCGGGGATGGCCGTGGGGTCGAACTTCATGGCGACGTAGTCGTGCGGACGGCCGTCGCCGGTCTCCTGGAAGAAGTTGGTGCGCAGCGTCGCCTTGATGACGTTGAGGAAGGACCGCAGGATGCGGTCCTCGTCCAGCGAGGCCACCTGGTCGAGCGCGGCGTCGAGCTCCTCCAGCAGGGCGTCCACCAGTTCGTGCCCGGCGCGCTGCCGGTCCGGCGACATCCGGGCCTCGAACAGGGAGACCAGGAGCCGGGTGGTGTGGACGTTGTTGCGGAGGGTGTCCTCCATGTAGTTCTGGCTGAACGTGGAGTTGGCCTGGCGCAGGTACTTGGCGTAGGCGCGCAGGACCACGGCCTGACGCCAGGTCAGGCCGGCGCTCAGCACGAGGGCGTTGAGGCCGTCGTTCTCCGCCTTGCCGGTCCAGGTGGCGGCGAACGCCTCCTGGAACCGCTCGCGGGCGTCGTCGCCGAGGTAGTCGGCGCCCCCGGCGGGTGCCTTGGGCAGGCGCAGGCCGAAGTCGTAGATCCAGGCGATGTCGTGGTCGTCGCAGCGCAGCTCGTAGGGCCGCTCGTCGACGACCTCGACGCCGAGCCGCTGCAGCACGGGCAGCACCGCGGACAGGGAGACCGCCTCGCCCTTGCGGTAGATCTTGAAGCGGCGCTCCTCGGGAGCCGCGCCCACCGGCTCGTACAGGCTCAGCTCGAAGTCGTTGTCCTCGTCGAGCTGTTCGAGGCGGACCAGGTCGGCGACGGCGCTGCGCGGGGTGTGGTCGGCCTTGTAGCCCTCGGTGAAGGCGCCCGCGTAACGGCGCAGCAGCTCGGCGGCGCGCTCCTCGCCGAACTCGGCGGTCAGCGCCTCACCGAAGCCGTCGTGCCAGGAGCGGGCGGCCTCGACCAGCCGGCCCTCGATGCGCTCCTTGTCGCTGTCGGACAGGTGCTTCAGTTCGGTGCCCTGCGGGACCCGGACGACGAAGTGCAGCCGGGAGAGGACCGACTCGGTGTTCCAGGCGGTGAAGTCGACGCTGACGCCGCCGAGTTCCTCCTTGAGGATGTCGATGATCCGCAGGCGGACACCCGTGGTGTAGCGGTCGCGCGGCAGGTAGACCAGGGCGGAGTAGTAGCGCCCGTACTCGTCCTGGCGCAGGTAGAGGCGCAGCCGCCGCCGCTCCTGGAGGTAGAGCACCGAGGTGACGATCGACTGGAGTTCCGCGAGGGGCGTCTGGAACAGCTCGTCGCGCGGGTAGGTCTCCAGGATCTGCAGCAGGTCACGTCCGTCGTGGCTGTGCGGGGAGAACCCGGCGCGCTCCAGGACCTCCTCGACCTTGCGGCGGATCACCGGCACGCGGCGGACGGACTCGGTGTAGGCCGCGGAGGAGAACAGGCCCAGGAAGCGCCGCTCGCCGACGACGTTGCCGTCCGCGTCGAACTTCTTGACGCCGATGTAGTCCAGGTACGACGGCCGGTGCACGGTGGCCCGGCTGTTGGCCTTGGTCAGCACCAGCAGCTTGTGCTCGCGCGCCTTGGCGCGGGCGTCCGCGGGCAGCCGCTCGAAGGACGGGCTGACCGGGTGGCCCTCGGCGGTCGCGTGGGCGGGGTCGGAGCGCAGGATGCCGAGGCCGGTGCCCGGGATGGCGCCGAGGGAGTCGTCGTCGCGCAGCTCGTACTCGCGGTAGCCGAGGAAGGTGAAGTGGTCGTCGGCCAGCCACCGCAGCAGCTCGCGGGCCTCGTCGACCTGCTGCTCGGCGACGTCCCGCGGCATGGGCTCGTCGGGCAGCGCGCCGGCGAGCCGGGTCGCCGCCTCGCGCATCTTGCCCCAGTCCTCGACGGCCTCACGGACGTCGGAGAGCACCCGCAGCAGATCGGCGGTGATCTGCTTGAGGTCGCCGCGGTCGGTCTCGCGGTCGATCTCGACGTGGATCCACGACTCGACGTGGGCGTCGTGCGGGAGGTCCCCGGCCGGCCGGACCGGGCGCACCTCGATCAGTTTGCCGGTGACGTCCCGCCGCACCACCATCTGCGGGTGGATGACGACGTGGATGCCGCGGCCCTGGCGGGTCAGCTCGTTGGTGACGGAGTCGACGAGAAAGGGCATGTCGTCGGTGACGACCTCGACGACGGAGTGGCTGGACGTCCAGCCGTTCTCCTCGACCGTCGGGGTGTGCACCCGGACGTTGGCCGTGCCCTGCGGGCGGTTCTCGGCCAGCCGGTGGTGCGAGACGGCGGCCCCGAAGACGTCGACCGGGTCACGGTCGGTGAGGTCCTCCGGGGCGGTGTGCAGGTAGTAGCGCTGGAGGAACGCGAGCACGGATTCCCGGTCGGGCGTGCTCTGCCCCGTCGTCCCGGTCGGTAGTTTCCCCCCGGCCGGGCTGTTCTCAGCTACCCGGGCGGCCCTTTCGAGCAGCTCGGCCTTGGCTTCGTCCAGCTTGGTCTGCATCGTCCTCTGACTCCTGTCGCGCGCCGTTGCGTGACGTAGAAGGAAATACGGTGCCCGCGCTCGCGGTGTTCGGCCGACACGGCGCGGGATGTCCGGTCCGTACCGACGCTATGCCGCGAGAGGGGTGGAGCGGGGGCTTCTCGGCCGATGTCGGCGCATCCGGCCGGTATGACGCCGCTGAAGGCGTCCTCGGTGGGACGATCCGCGTCCCGGGTGCCCTCCGGGCCCCGTCCCGCTCGTGGGGATCGGCGACCGCCACCCGGTCACGGTTGTGGTCCGTGCTCTCCGGGCGAACAGCGGGGACGTCCATGTCCCCGCGACGTATCGCGCTGATCACGCCACCCAGGCTATCGCCCTTCGCAGGGGGCCCGTCATGAGCCGTATGTGTACAAAACCGGGGGTGGAAGTTTGACGTTTCGCACAGTGTGCCCGGGGAGGGGGATCAGGCATCGCGGGCGCGGGGGGGGGGCGGGCCACGGCGGGTGGGGTGGTGGCGGGTCACGGCCGGCGGGCGGGCGCGGGGCGGGCCATGTCGGGCGGGGGTGTTGCGGGCCACGCCGGCGGGGGGGGGTGGCGGGGCCTCGGGCCGGGGTTCCCGGGCTCGGCCGGGGTTCCCGGGCTGCGGGCGGGCGCCGGGCTCGGGGGGCCTCTTGGGCGGGCGTCGCCCCGGGCGCCTCTTGAGCGGGCGTCCACTCGGGCGCCCCGGGCGGGCGCAGTGACCGTACCGGGTGGCCTCGGGGCGGGCCGGCCCGGCGGACGTGCCCGGCGGACCTGCTCGGCGCGGGCAAACGCCGGAGCGGTTCGGCTCCGCGCCGCCCGGGCACCGGAAGGCTGGGTCCCGCGCCGCTCGGCCCCGGGGGGTCAGGCGGCCAGGCGCTCCGCCTCGGCCACCGCCTCCGCCAGCGTGTCGACGACCGGCACGCCGACGGACTCCAGGCTGGCCCGGCTGTGCGAGCCCCCGGTGTAGAGGACGGCCCGCGCGCCCACGTGCCGGGCCGCCAGCGCGTCGTCGGCGGCGTCCCCGATCACCACCGTGCGCTCCGGGACGATGTCCGTCAGGGCGCCCAGGTGCCGCACCATGTGCTCCGCCTTGCTGCCGCCGGAGGGCCCCGTCCGCCCGTCGACCCGCAGGAAGTGCGGCTCGATGCCGAAGCCGCGCACCAGGGGCACCAGTTCCTCGTGCCCGTACATGCTGAGGATCGACTGGCTGCGGCCCGAGGACGTCCAGCCCGCCAGCAGCTCCGCCACGCCCTCGGCGAGGCCGCACGCCACCCGGTGCTCCGTGTAGTACCGGTGGAAGATCGTGTCCATCCGCTCCCACTCGGCCTCGGTCGGCAGCCGCCCCAGGAGCCGTTCGTAGAACTTCGGCACCGGCACGCAGTACAGCTCCCGGTACCGCTCCAGCGTCAGCGGCTCCAGGCCGAGTTCCGCGAAGGCGGCGTTGGTCGCCCCGATCACGGCGTCGACGTCGTGGAACAGCGTGCCGTTCCAGTCCCAGACGATGTGCGCGTCCCTCTGCGTCTGCGTCCCCATGCAGGAAAAATACCCGGCCGCACCGACATCCGGCACACAGCGGCGGCCGTCCCCGGGGCTGCCGGGACCCGCCTCCGGATCGCGGACGACCACAGCCCGGCCGGGGACGGTGACACACCGGCCGCGGGCCTTACCCGCGGGTCCGCGCTCCGGCGGTGGCCCAAGCGCTCAGTCCCGCCGGTCCGCCCGGTCCCCCCGGTCCACCCGCTCCACCAGGGCCGGGATCTCCTGCGTGGCGAACCAGAGCAGTTCGTGGTCCTCCGCGCCGTCCACGGTGAAACGGGCGTCGTCGTCCCCGGCGTCGGCGGCGGGCAGCGCGTCCGCCGCGGCCGTCACGTCCGCCGCGGCGTCCTCCGCGTCCACGTGCACCGCCGCCGCCTTCGCCAGGGGCACCGGTCCGTCGACCCGCACCTCCCCGAGGGCAGCGGGGTCGAGCCCCCGGTCGGGGTCCACGGACGCCGAGCGGTCGGGGACGTCCACAGCGACGACGACCCGGCGGCGCGGCGCGGCGGGGTCGGCCGCCAGCAGCCGCAGGGAGGCGTGCGCGGCGCGGTTCAGCGCGGCGTACTCCAGCTCCTCGATGTCGTCGGAGAGGTACCACTCGCGCAGGGCCGGCGTGACGGCGTAGGCCACCACGGGACCGTCGCCCAGCTCACCCGCCGCGTGGGCCTCGGCGAGACCGGGAAGGGTCAGGGGGACGTAGACGCGCATGTCGGCCGTTTTCCTGTCTCGAAGCGTTTCCCGGAGCGGGCGGGGTGGGGTGGGGGGCAGGCCGGCGAAGCCGTCCGGCGGGGCCTTCAGGATACGTGCGCGTGTCCCCCATCGAGTCCCTCCCCCGGCGCCCCCGGGCGTCCACTTCCGTCCCGCGCTTCACCCGGTGGTCCCGCCCAAACACGGGCCCGGCCGCCGTCCGGTCACCCGGATAAGTGAATCCCGCGCGGGCCCGAACAGGTCGTGCCTCGTCTTGCCGCCGCGGCTCCGCGCCCCGTACAAGATCCCCAGCCAGGAAGTTACCGCCCGGTACCGCCCCGATCCCCGAGCCGGGGCGCTGCCGGGCCCGTCGAAACGGGGTCCCGTGAACAAGGTCATGACCAGGACGCAGCAGCGCGCCGGCTCCCGTCCGCCCCAGCGCCGCGACCAGCGCCGCCCGCACGGCACCACTCCGCCCCGCACGCCGTCCGGAGGTCCCGCGCGGACCACGTCCCCCGGCGGCGGGAGGCCGGCCGCCACCGCCCCGACCACCCGGCCCGCGGACAACCGGCCCGCCACCGCCGCGACCACCCGCCCCGGCGCCACGGTCCCCGTCCCGCGCCCCACCCGGGTCCCCGCTCCCGCCCGGGCGTCGGACGCCCGGGCGGCCTCCGTACGGGCCGCCCGCGTCCTCGCCGGAGCGCCGGTCCCCGGGTCCGTCCCCGGAACGGGTGCGGACAGGGTTGCCGGGTCCGGCACGCCCGTGGGCGGTGGGCACGGCGTCGGGGGTACGGGGGCCACGGCTCCGGCCCCCGCCGCGCCCGCCGCTCTGCCGAGGGTGCCCGCCCAGGTCCCGCGCAGGCCGCCGGCCGCCGTCCCGCAGCCCCGCCCCACCGACCGGTTCGCCGAGCTGCTGCTCGCCGTCCTCAGCGGGCAGCGCCCCGTCCACGCGATGCTGCGCCACACCGCCGGGCGCGCCTACGACGACCTGGCCCGCCTCGCCGAGGACGGCCCGCTCCTCGCCTTCGGGCACCGCCCGGTGGTCCGGGACATCGGCTACTTCGTGACCTGGGAGGGCGCCCTGGAGGTGTTCGCCCGGATCGGCGCCGGCGACCGGCTGCGCGCCATGGCCTTCCGCCTGGAACGGGGCCGGGACCTCCGCTGGCGCTGCACCGCCGTGGAGCTCGACGGCCCCCGCGCCCGCCGTTCCGCCCACGAGGACGCCTGACGGCCCCCGCGCGTCCGGGTCGTCCGGGTCCGGCCCCGTTACCTTCTAGACGGCCTCGATCATGAGGCTCCCGGCCTTCTGGCCCGGCATGACTTTTGCCCCCTGTCGACCATGACCCGGGGGGTGGTGTCACCGGGCCGG
>NZ_JBWHZP010000008.1:0-252298 GCF_056323165.1 Streptomyces sp. 3-6 | reverse complement strand
CCATGCTCCGCGACGGCACGTTCTTCCAACCTCACACCGCCCCCCAAGCCACCTGAAACATCACCGATCAACCGACCCGCCCCTTGACGAAAGAGATAGGGGCACCCCCCCCCGCGTCGGCACGCCCCGCCGAGCAGGAGTGGCAGCACCGGGACCGCCCCCGCACGCCCCGCCCCGGCACGTCCGGCCTCGCGCCCCGGTCGTCGTGGGGGCCACCGCGCCCGATCGGGTGCGTGGGAAGCGCGCCGTCGCCGCGGGGCGGGCGCGCGCTGATAGCCGTGGGGCATGCCGCTCACCCCCACCCACCGGGCCCCCCACGGCCGCCTCCTCCCCACCACCGCCCCGCGCGCCCGCCGGCGGCGCACGGCCGCCGCGCTGCTGGCCTCGGCGGTCTCCGTCTGCCTGGTCGCGGCGAGCGCCCCGGCCGTCCCGCTGGGCCTCGGCGACCGCCTCTTCCCCCACCTCGGCAACCCCGGCTACGACGTGGCGGCGTACGACCTGCGACTGGACTACTCCGGCCGCAACGACGCCCCGCTGCGGGCGGTCACCACCATCGACGCCCGGACCACCGCGGACCTCGACCGGATCAACCTCGACTTCGCGCACGGAACCGTCCACTCCGTCGAGGTGGACGGAGAACCCGCCGCCTTCACCGGCGTCGGCGAGGACCTGGTGATCACCCCGGAGGACGGGCTGGACCGGGGCGAGTGGACCCGGATCACCGTGCGGCACACCAGCGATCCGCGGAGCCCGGGCGACCGCGAGGGAGGCTGGGTGCGCACCGCGGACGGTCTCGCGATGGCCAACCAGGCCGACGCCGCGCACCTGGTGTTCCCCTGCAACGACCACCCCTCCGACAAGGCGCTGTTCACCTTCCGGATCACCGCCCCCGACGGCCACACCGCGGTCGCCAACGGCCTGCGCACCCGCGTCGACCGTGCGGGGGGCGAGACCACCTGGACCTACCGGACCCGGCACCCCATGGCCACCGAACTCGCCCAGGTGTCCATCGGCCGGTCCACCGTGGTCCACCGCGAGGGCCCCCACGGACTGCCCCTGCGGGACGTGGTGCCCACGCGGCAGCGCGAGAAGCTGGAACCGTGGCTGGCGAAGACCCCCGGCCAGATCTCCTGGATGGAGGACCGGATCGGCCGCTACCCCTTCGAGACGTACGGCCTGCTCCTGGCCGAGGCGTCCACCGGCTTCGCGCTCGAGACCCAGACCCTCTCCCTCTTCGAGCGGGACCTCTTCACCGACCCGGCCTACCCGGCGTGGTACGTCGAGTCGATCATGGTGCACGAGCTGGCCCACCAGTGGTTCGGCAACAGCGTCAGCCCCGCCACCTGGTCCGACCTCTGGCTCGGCGAGGGGCACGCCACCTGGTACGAGGCCCTCTACGCCGAGGAGACGGCGGGACGGTCGATGGAGGCCCGGATGAAGGCCGCCTACGAGGCGTCCGACGGCTGGCGCACCGCCGGCGGACCGCCCGCCGCGCCCGAGCCCCCCGACCCCGGCCGCAAGATCGGCATCTTCCGGCCGAGCGTCTACGACGGGGCCGCCCTCGTGCTCTACGCCCTGCGCCAGGAGATCGGACGCGGCGCCTTCGACCGCCTGCAACGCACCTGGGTCGCACGCCACCGGGACGGCAACGCCACCACGGCCGACTTCGTCCGGCTCGCCTCCGAGACCGCCGGACGCGACCTCACCGCGTTCCTGCACCCCTGGCTGTACGGCGACAGAACGCCGCCGATGCCCGGTCACGCCGACTGGAGGTCCGGGACGCGGGCCGCCGCCGGAGCCGGGGCGCACTGACCGTGCCGGAAGCGGGCGATATCACGGTGACGAGACGGGCCGTGCCGTGCGACCATCATCGGGTCGGCACCGCAGGGCACACCGGGAATCCCACGGGGTACTCGTGCGTTGTGGACAGTGACGGGAGAGTTTCCGCTCACCCGTCTCCGCAACCGGGGCACCCACGGGACCGGTCCGGTCACCGGGCGTCGCCGCAGACGGTTTCCCATCTACGTAAGGATCCAATGACCTCCTCTTCTTCCCCTTCCCAGGACACCCAGCGCCGCACGCAGAGCCACCCCGAGGGTCTTCGGGCCGATGCCCTGATGGAAGAGGACGTCGCCTGGAGCTTCGAGATCGACGGAGAGCGGGACGGCGACCAGTTCGACCGCACCGAGCGCGCCGCCCTGCGCCGCGTCGTGGGCCTGTCCACCGAACTCGAGGACGTCACCGAGGTCGAGTACCGGCAGCTCCGCCTGGAGCGGGTGGTCCTCGTCGGCGTGTGGACGACCGGCACCGCGCGGGAGGCGGAGAACTCCCTGGCGGAACTCGCGGCCCTCGCCGAGACGGCCGGCGCCCTGGTGCTCGACGGCGTGATCCAGCGCCGCGACAAGCCCGACGCGTCCACCTACATCGGCTCCGGCAAGGCCGAACAGCTGCGTGACATCGTGCTGGAGACGGGCGCGGACACCGTCATCTGCGACGGTGAGCTCAGCCCCGGACAGCTCATCCACCTCGAGGACGTCGTCAAGGTCAAGGTCATCGACCGTACGGCGCTGATCCTCGACATCTTCGCCCAGCACGCCAAGTCCCGTGAGGGCAAGGCGCAGGTCTCGCTCGCGCAGATGCAGTACATGCTGCCGCGCCTGCGCGGCTGGGGTCAGTCGCTGTCCCGGCAGATGGGCGGCGGCAAGGGCGGCGGCCTCGCCACCCGCGGTCCCGGTGAGACCAAGATCGAGACCGACCGGCGCCGCATCCGCGAGAAGATGGCGAAGATGCGCCGGGAGATCGCGGAGATGAAGACCGGCCGCGAGATCAAGCGCCAGGAACGCCGGCGCAACAAGGTGCCCTCCGTGGCGATCGCGGGCTACACCAACGCCGGAAAGTCCTCGCTGCTCAACCGCCTCACGGGCGCGGGCGTGCTGGTGGAGAACGCCCTGTTCGCCACCCTCGACCCGACCGTGCGCCGGGCCGAGACCCCCAGCGGGCGGCTGTACACGCTGGCGGACACCGTCGGCTTCGTGCGCCACCTGCCACACCATCTGGTCGAGGCGTTCCGCTCCACCATGGAGGAGGTCGGCGACTCCGACCTGATCCTGCACGTGGTGGACGGCTCGCACCCGGCGCCCGAGGAGCAGCTGGCGGCCGTGCGCGAGGTGATCCGGGACGTCGGAGCCACCGACGTGCCCGAGATCGTCGTGATCAACAAGGCGGACGCCGCCGATCCGCTCACCCTCCAGCGGCTGCTGCGCATGGAGAAGCGCTCCATCGCGGTCTCGGCCCGCACCGGCCAGGGCATCGAGCAACTGCTGGCCTACATCGACCAGGAGCTGCCCCGCCCGTCGGTGGAGATCGAGGTGCTCGTCCCGTACACCCACGGCCAGCTGGTGGCCCGTGCCCACGACGAGGGCGAGGTGATCTCCGAGGAGCACACCCCGGAGGGCACCCTGCTCAAGCTGCGGGTGCACGAGGAACTCGCCGCCGAACTGGCGCCGTACGTACCGAGCCCGGCCGGCTGACCGACCGCACGTACGAGGAGGCCCGCCCCGGCTGCTGCCGGGGCGGGCCTTCGCCGTCGGTACCGGCGGTACCGACCGTACCCTCGCGGCTCACCGGCCGCCGTGGGACCGGTCCGGCTCACCGGCCGCCGTGGGTCCGGCTCATGTTCTGGTACAGGGCCTCGGCGTCCCGGCCGAGCTGCGGGCCCGCGAGCCAGGTGTGGTCGGCCGGACCGATCGAGGTGTTGGAGACCAGGACCGTGCGGCCGTCGCGGACCCGGAACCACCCGCCGCCCGAGGAGCCGCCGGTCATCGTGCAGCCGATCCGGTACATCGTCGGCTGGTTGCCGGCGAGGGAGAACCGGCCGGGTGCGTCCAGGCACTTGAACATCCGCAGCCCGTCGTAGGGCGCCGCCGCCGGGTACCCCCACGCGCCCATTTGGCCCGTCTCGGCGGCGGTCGGGGCGGAGAAGTCCACCTCCAGCGCACCGCCGACGGTCTCCTCCAGGGACGGGCCGCCCCGCTCCGGCTGCACGTGCAGCACCGCGTAGTCGTACGGCGCCCCGGCACCCCCCGACTCCGCGCCGCCCTGGATCCAGCCGTTGGACGTCGACGCCCAGTCGGCCCACCAGTTGCCGTAGGGAGCGATCTCGGCCGGGTCGGCGTCGGTGAGTTCGCCGCCGGACCGGCCGAGGTCGTTGTACGCCGGGACGAAGACCAGGTTCCGGTACCAGCCGCCGCCCGCACCGGCGTGCACGCAGTGCCCGGCCGTCCACACCAGGTTGGACTTCCCGGGGCGGTTCACGTCCTTGACGACCGTTCCGGAACAGACGCTCGGGCCGTCGGGGGAGTCGAAGAAGACCTTGCCGACGGGGGCCGCGTGCTCGTGGTACGGAGTCTTCTCGGCCTGGGCCCGGACCGGTGCCGGCTCGGGGTCACTGACCCCCGCGGCCGCCCGCGCGTCCTTCGTCGAGACGGTCTTGTCCGCCTCCTCGGCGGCGCGCATCCGTTCCGGCTTCCACAGGCCCTCGATCACCGGGTTGACGAAGTCCTTGGCCTCGCTGAGCCAGGTGTCCCGGTCCCAGTCCTTCCAGCCGCCGTCCTTCCACCGCTCGACCTCGATGCCGTGTTCCGCCAGCCGGTCCGCGAGGTCGGACGGGAGGGAGACCTTGCCGTCGGCATCGTCCGCCGCCCCGGACGCGCCCGACGCGGGCCTGCCACCCGCCTCGTTCCCCGACGAGCCGCCGCACGCGGTCGCGGTCAGCGCCAGGGCGGCGACGAGCCCGGTGGCGGCCAGCAGGGTGCGACGCCGTCCCGGCCGACGGCCCCGGGACGTACGGGTGGCGGAGGCACTGGCGGCGGACGTGCTGGTGGCGGATGCGCGGGTGAGGGACGAACCGGCTGCGGAGGGACGGGGTGCGGACGCATGGGGTGCGGACGCATGGGGTGCGGACGCACGGTCTGCGGATGGACGGGATGCCGAGGGACGGGATGTGGACGGACGGATTGACCTCATGATGCGTTGACCCCCCGTTGGAAAACGATGCGTGCCGTGCCGGGCGCGAACGCCGCCCGGGCCGGTCTCGGTGGAACGGTGCGCGTACGGGCGCGCGTGGCGCGGTGCGCGCCCGTCGTGCGGCACAGGCTCCGGCGCGCACGCCGGGCCGCGCTCCCGGGCGCGGCGAGGTCACCGGCTGGTGCCGGGCTCCCGCCCCCGGGGTCCCTGCGCCCCGGGCCCGCGTGCGCGTCGGCGCGCGGGCCCGGGAGCCGGGTCACTGCCCGGCGAACTTGTCGCTGACCGCGTCGTAGACGCCCTTGGCGTCGGCACCCAGCCGCGGACCGGCCAGCCAGCCCGACGTGACCGGGCCGATGGAGGTGTTGGACACCAGCGCCGGCTTGCCGTCCGAGCCGTTCGCGATCCAGCCGCCGCCGGACGAACCGGCGGTCATGCTGCACCCGATGCGGTACATCGTCGGATCCGAGGCGGCGATGGAGAGCCGGCCCGGCCGGTCCTCACAGCGGTACAGCGTCTGCCCGTCGTACGGCGGCGCGGCCGGGTAGCCGATCGCCGTCACGCTCTTCATGTCCGGCACCGCGGGGGCGTCGAAGTCCACCGGCAGCGCCGAACCGACCGTCTCCTCCAGCGACTTGCCGTCCCCACCCTTCTCCGGCGTCACGTGGATCACCGCGAAGTCGTGCGCTGCGCCGTCACCGCCGGTGGAACCGCCCTGCTCGATCCACTGGTCGGAGGTCTGTGCCCAGTCGCCCCACCAGACGCCGTAGGGAGCGACCTCCTCCTTGGCCGCGCCCTCCAACTCCTTGGTGGACATGCCCGAGTCGTTGTACGACGGCACGAAGGCGATGTTGCGGTACCAGCCGCCCTTCTTGCCGGCGTGCACGCAGTGGCCCGCGGTCCACACCATGTTGGACTTGCCCGGGTTGGCCGGGTCCTTCACCACGGTCGCCGAGCACACCATGGTGCCCTCGGGGGAGTCGAAGAACACCTTGCCCGCCGTGGGGGCGTTGGCGTGGTACGACGGCTGCACGGCCTCCGCCTGCACCGGCTGCGGCGTCGGGTCGGTGACGCCCTGGTCCCCGTCGATGTCGCTCTCGTCGACGCCCTGGTCCGGCTCCTCCGCGTCCCTCATGCGGTCCGGGTCCCAGAGGTCCTCGATGATCGGGTTGATGAACTCGTTGGCCTCGCGCAGCCAGTCGTCCTTGCTCCAGTCCTTCCAGGCGCCGTCCCGCCACTTGTCGATGTCGATCCCGTGTTCCTTCAGCTTGTCCCGGATGTCGTCCGGGATCCGCAGCTTGCCGTCGTCGGCCGCGGCGGTGGCCGAGGGCTCCGCACTCGCGTCGGCGTCCCCCGAGTCGCAGGCGGTGGCGGTGAGGGCGAGCGCCGAGGCGAGCGCCACGGCGGTCAGGACGGGGGAGGTCCTACGGCGCGGCCTCCCCCCTGAGCGGACGCTGAACGACGGCCGTATGGATCGCATGATCTGACTCCCCCTGGTGTGGACGAACGTGGCGCAGTGGCCGTGCCCCCGGCCCCGGGACCCGAACGAGTCCTGGCCGGACTCACGGTCCTGGGAACGGCACCACACACTATGCGGTCGCTGTGGGGGACATCCGACGGAACGGCAACGGTTCCGTCACGGCAGGGATCTTGAGGCAACGCGTGATCCCCGCACCGGCTCGCGGGGCGGTGAGGGAGGGGCCGGCGGCTCGGTCCGTGTCCCTGCACGACGCGGGGCAGCCCTGCAGCGACCGCCCGGCGGGGCCGGACCCTCCCGGCCGAGGACGGACACGGCGCGTCCGGAGGGCCGGACCCCCGGGTCGAGGACGGACACGGCGCGGCTAAGGGCGGTGTCCGTTCCGGACGTCCCGCCCGGAACGGCGTGATCGCCCGTTTGTCAGTGCCGGGCCGTAGGGTGGTCGCGCTATGACGAAGCCCTCACTCCCCGAACTCCTGCATGCCGCCGTCACCGCCGTCGGCGGCACGGAGCGTCCCGGTCAGGTGACCATGGCCGAATCCGTCGCCGAGGCGATCGACGACGGCTCCCATCTGCTGATCCAGGCCGGCACCGGCACCGGAAAGTCCCTGGGGTACCTGGTGCCCGCGCTCGCGCACGGCATGGGCACTCCGTCGGCCGAGGGCTGGGGGAGAGTGGTGGTGGCGACGGCCACCCTGGCCCTCCAGCGGCAGCTGGTGGAGCGGGACCTGCCCCGCACGGTGGAGGCACTGCATCCGCTGCTGCGCCGCCGTCCCGAGTTCGCGATGCTGAAGGGCAGGTCGAACTACCTCTGCCTGCACCGGCTCCACGAGGGCATGCCGCAGGACGAGGAGGAGGGGCTCTTCGACCAGTTCGAGGCGGCGGCCCCGACCAGCAGACTGGGCCAGGACCTGCTGCGGCTGCGCGACTGGTCCGAGGAGACGGAGACCGGGGACCGGGACAACCTCACGCCCGGTGTCTCCGACCGGGCCTGGTCCCAGGTGTCGGTGTCGTCCCGGGAGTGCCTGGGCGCCTCGAAGTGCGCCTACGGGGCCGAGTGCTTCGCCGAGATGGCCCGGGAGCGCGCCAAGCTGGCGGAGGTCGTGGTCACCAACCACGCCCTGCTCGCCATCGACGCGATCGAGGGCGCCCCGGTGCTCCCGCAGCACGAGGTGCTGATCGTCGACGAGGCCCACGAACTGGTGTCCCGGGTGACCGGCGTCGCCACCGGCGAACTCACCCCCGGCCAGGTCAACCGGGCCGTGCGGCGCGCCGCGAAGCTGGTCAACGAGAAGGCCGCCGACCAGCTCCAGACCGCCGCGGAGGGCTTCGAGCGGCTGATGGAGCTCGCCCTCCCCGGCCGTCTGGAGGAGATCCCCGAGGACCTCGGCTACGCGCTGATGGCGCTGCGCGACGCCTGCCGCACGGTGATCTCCGCGATCGGCGGCACCCGCGACAAGTCCGTCCAGGACGAGGACGCGGTCCGCAAGCAGGCGCTCGCCTCGGTGGAGAGCGTGCACGACGTGGCGGAGCGGATCACCAACGGCTCCGAGTGGGACGTCGTCTGGTACGAGCGCAACGAGTCCCGCGGCGGGAGCGCCTACCGGCCCGGCGGTGCCTCGCTGCGCGTCGCGCCGATGTCCGTCTCCGGGCTGCTGCGCGAGAAGCTCTTCACCGAGCGCTCGGTGATCCTCACCTCCGCCACCCTGAAGCTGGGCGGCGACTTCAACGGAGTGGCGGCCTCCCTGGGCCTCGGGCCCGAGGGCAGTTCCGGCGACGACCTGCCGGAGTGGAAGGGCGTCGACGTCGGCTCGCCGTTCGACTACCCCCGGCAGGGCATCCTGTATGTCGCCCGGCACCTGGCGCGCCCGGCCCGCGACGGGGACCGCGGCGACATGCTGGACGAACTCACCGAGCTGATCCAGGCGGCGGGCGGTCGCACGCTCGGGCTGTTCTCCTCCATGCGGGCCGCTCAGCTCGCCGCGGAGGAGCTCCGCTCCCGCATCCCTCAGTTCCCGATCCTGCTCCAGGGCGAGGAGACGCTCGGCGAACTGATCAAGAACTTCGCCGCCGATCCCCGGACCTGCCTCTTCGGCACGCTGTCGCTGTGGCAGGGCGTGGACGTGCCGGGCCCGAGCTGTCAGCTCGTGGTGATGGACAAGATCCCGTTCCCGCGTCCGGACGACCCGTTGATGAGTGCCCGGCAGAAGGCCGTGGAGGAGGCGGGCGGCAACGGCTTCATGGCGGTGGCGGCGACCCATGCCGCGCTGCTGATGGCCCAGGGGGCGGGCCGGCTCGTCCGGGCCTCGGGCGACCGCGGTATCGTGGCGGTGCTGGACCAGCGACTGGCGACGGCACGCTACGGCAGCTATCTGAAGGCGTCCCTGCCCGACTTCTGGTACACCACGGACCCGAACCAGGTCAGGAAGTCCCTCGCCGCGATCGACGCGGCGGCCCGGCGGGCCGAGGCGGGGGCCGGCGGCGCCGGGGAGTCCGGCGGCGAGGCGGATCCGGGGGCGGGAACGGAGGCGCAGTGATCGCGGGTTAGCCTGTCGCGGCCGCGACAGGCTAACCCGCGATAGGGGACGCCCGGACACCGGGTCCATTCCCCCTCGGCGTCCCGGGAGGTCCCGTGACGGAGCGCCCCGACGTCGCCGGCAAGCGCGCCCGGCGTTCGCGGCGTCCGCGTACGACCCCGACGTGGGCCCCAGGCCGCCCAGAACCGGGCCCGGACCAGGCTCCGGGCCGCGGGCCCCCCAAGGGGCGCGGCCCCGCCCCCGGATCAGACGCTGGGCCGCAGGGCTCCGGGCGCCGCGACCGGCGCTTCCGGCCCGGTACGGAGGAGAATCCCGGGCGAAGCGGAACTTCGGACGGAGCAGACCCCGGATAGAGCAGACCCCGGACAGAGCAGGACCCCGGAACCGGCGCAGGGGTCCCGGGGCCCGGTCGGGGGCGGGGCGGCGGTGACGCGGCCCCACGCGGGCTCAGACGCGCCGCAGGACGGCCACCACCTTGCCGAGGATGGTCGCGTCGTCGCCGGGGATCGGCTCGTAGGCCGCGTTGTGGGGGAGCAGCCAGACGTGGCCGTCCTCGCGCTTGAAGCGCTTGACCGTGGCCTCGCCGTCGAGCATCGCGGCGACGATGTCGCCGTTCTCCGCCACGGGCTGGCGCCGGACCGTGACCCAGTCGCCGTCGCAGATCGCGGCCTCGATCATGGAGTCGCCGACGACCTTGAGGACGAACAGCTCACCGTCGCCGACGAGCTGGCGAGGGAGGGGGAACACGTCCTCGACCGACTCCTCGGCGAGGATCGGGCCACCGGCGGCGATGCGGCCGACCAGCGGCACGTACGACGCGGCGGGCTTGCCGGTGGTGTCCGTGGGCTGGACGGAGGCCGCCTGGTCGGAACCGCGCACCTCGTAGGCGCGCGGACGGTGCGGGTCGCGGCGCAGGAAGCCCTTGCGCTCCAGCGCCATCAGCTGGTGCGCCACGGAGGAGGTGCTGGAGAGGCCGACCGCCTGGCCGATCTCCCGCATCGACGGCGGATAGCCCCGCCGCTGCACGGAGTCCCGGATGACCTCGATCACCCGGCGCTGGCGGTCGGTGAGCCCGGAGCTGTCCGCCCGGATGCCGGGAGGTCGGCCCGGCAGGGAGCGCTTGTGCGTCTCGGGACTCGCGGCTTCGTTCATCACATGCACCGGCTCGGGCCGGCCCTGGGGGCGGTCCTGGGCAGTGATGGTGGCACTGTCTGCGGTGGTGGTCACGTCGGCCCCTCTCGATGGTCTCCCTGCAGCACAACGGTAGTAGCTTTCGAAAGGTTGCGCCAAACACACGTTCGAGTGAAAAATTGCGAATTGTGGCCCGCGATCAGGGGGCGAGGTGTATTGGCTGCCGCGCTACCGTCTGATGGCTCTCGGGGACCTGTCGGGCAAACGGGATCATTGGTGTAATCTCGCGGCCGGTGCGGCGGCCCCGTCCGGCGGCCCCGTCCGGCGGTCCCGACCGGCGGTCCCGTCCCGACGCGGCCCTAGTCTGCCATCCGC
The DNA here is from genome assembly GCF_056323165.1 of Streptomyces sp. 3-6. NCBI lineage: Bacteria > Bacillati > Actinomycetota > Actinomycetes > Kitasatosporales > Streptomycetaceae > Streptomyces > Streptomyces sp. 3-6. The sequence continues at coordinate 241,756 of NZ_JBWHZP010000008.1, read as the reverse complement.
TCCCCGGCCGTCCGGGGAGCGGCCCCTCTCCTCCGTGCGTCCGGCGTGTCCCGTCTAGGAGCCCGGCGCCGCGTGCGTACCGCCCGCCGGCTGCCTCCTGGCCCCTCCCGGTCGCGTCGGGCAGCCTCGCCGGCGCCCCACCGGAAAGGGTGCCGCCAGGGACACGGAACCGCCCCGCGCCTCCCGGTGTACGGCGCGCGGCAGCGGGCACACGGGTGCTGCCGTGGGGGCGGAAGGCGACGCGCGTGCACGGCGTGTATGTATGAGCCAATCCCCACATCTAGTGGTTGGATTGCTCAGGCAGCCCAGAAGTTGTGGTCCCCCGGGTCTTCCGGGGCTCGGAGATCGCCTATGCTGGTGCTGCTTCGTGGGGCCCGAGTGGCCCGGCGAGGCCATTGAGTCTGCTGTGAGGAGGGTTGGGATTCCATGCACTGCCCCTTCTGCAGGCACCCCGACAGCCGTGTCGTCGACAGCCGTACGACGGACGACGGCACGTCGATCCGCAGGCGCCGCCAGTGTCCCGACTGCTCCCGTCGTTTCACGACCGTGGAGACGTGCTCGCTCATGGTGGTCAAGCGGTCCGGGGTCACCGAACCCTTCAGCCGCACCAAGGTCATCAACGGCGTGCGCAAGGCGTGCCAGGGGCGGCCGGTCACCGAGGACGCGCTGGCCCAGCTCGGCCAGCGGGTCGAGGAGGCGGTGCGGGCCACCGGAAGCGCCGAGCTGACCACCCACGACGTGGGGCTGGCCATACTCGGCCCGCTGCAGGAACTCGACCTCGTCGCCTACCTGCGGTTCGCCTCCGTCTACCGGGCCTTCGACTCGCTCGAGGACTTCGAGGCGGCGATCGCGGAGCTCAGGCGGGCGGGAACCCCCGGTGGAGACGGCGGGGACGGGGAGGACGGCGGTGACCGCGAGGGAGCGGTCGCGGGGAGCCGGGAGAACGACAGCGGGTCCGGCGGGACCGGTGAGGTCCACGAACCCGCCCACGCCGCCGGCTGACAGCAGCGCCGGTCCGTTCCGGACCCGGACCCGGGTCCGGAACGGACCGGCCGGTCGGCGGCGGGGAGAAGAAGCGGCTGCGGGCGAGGCGAGTGGTGCCCGCAGCACCAGACAGAACACCGTGCCACGGGAACATCGGGGCACTTCAGGGCGTTTTCGCCCGTACAGGGAGGCGGCATGACAGAGACGGCGAGCGGTCCGGCACGGAGTTCCCGCGCCAAGGGCGGCAAGACCGGCAAGGGGCTGCGGGTCGAGCGCGTTCACACCACCCCCGGCGTCCACCCGTACGACGAGGTGGCCTGGGAGCGCCGTGACGTCGTGATGACCAACTGGCGCGACGGCTCGGTGAACTTCGAGCAGCGCGGCGTGGAGTTCCCCGACTTCTGGTCGGTGAACGCGGTCAACATCGTCACCAGCAAGTACTTCCGCGGTGCCGTGGGCACGCCGCAGCGCGAGACCAGCCTGAAGCAGCTGATCGACCGGATCGTGAAGACGTACCGGAAGGCCGGTGAGGACCACAAGTACTTCGCCTCGCCCGCCGACGCCGAGATCTTCGAGCACGAACTGGCGTACGCCCTCCTGCACCAGATCTTCAGCTTCAACAGCCCCGTCTGGTTCAACGTGGGCACCCCGCAGCCCCAGCAGGTGTCCGCCTGCTTCATCCTGTCCGTCGACGACTCCATGGAGTCGATCCTCGACTGGTACAAGGAAGAGGGCATGATCTTCAAGGGCGGCTCCGGCGCCGGCCTGAACCTCTCCCGGATCCGTTCCTCCAAGGAACTGCTGTCCTCCGGCGGCAACGCCTCCGGCCCGGTCTCCTTCATGCGCGGTGCCGACGCCTCCGCCGGCACCATCAAGTCCGGTGGCGCCACCCGCCGCGCGGCCAAGATGGTCGTCCTCGACGTGGACCACCCGGACATCGAGGACTTCATCGAGACCAAGGTCAAGGAGGAGGAGAAGATCCGCGTCCTGCGCGACGCGGGCTTCGACATGGACCTGGGCGGCGACGACATCGCCTCCGTCCAGTACCAGAACGCCAACAACTCGGTCCGCGTGAACGACGAGTTCATGAAGGCGGTCGAGGAGGGCGGCCGGTTCGGCCTGCGCGCCCGGATGACCGGCGAGGTCATCGAGGACGTCGACGCCAAGCACCTCTTCCGCAAGATCGCCGAGGCCGCCTGGGCCTGCGCCGATCCCGGCATCCAGTACGACGACACGATCAACAACTGGCACACCTGCCCCGAGTCCGGCCGGATCACCGCGTCGAACCCGTGCAGCGAGTACATGCACCTGGACAACACGTCCTGCAACCTGGCCTCGCTGAACCTGATGAAGTTCCTCAAGGACGACGGCAAGGGCAACCAGTCCTTCGAGACCGAGCGCTTCCAGAAGGTCGTCGAGCTGGTCATCACCGCGATGGACATCTCGATCTGCTTCGCCGACTTCCCGACCCAGAAGATCGGCGAGAACACCCGCGCCTTCCGCCAGCTCGGCATCGGCTACGCCAACCTCGGCGCCCTGCTGATGGCCACCGGCCACGCGTACGACTCCGACGGCGGCCGCTCCCTCGCCGGGTCCATCACCTCCCTGATGACCGGCACCGCCTACCGCCGCTCCGCGGAACTCGCCGCGATCGTCGGCCCGTACGACGGCTACGCCCGCAACGCCGACGCCCACAAGCGCGTCATGAAGCAGCATTCCGACGCCAACGGCGCGGCCCTGCGCATGGACGACCTGGACACCCCGGTGTGGGCCGCCGCCACCGAGGCCTGGCAGGACGTGCTGCGCCTCGGTGAGAAGAACGGCTTCCGCAACTCCCAGGCCTCGGTGCTCGCCCCCACCGGCACCATCGGCCTCGCGATGTCCTGCGACACCACGGGTGTCGAGCCCGACCTCGCGCTGGTCAAGTTCAAGAAGCTGGTCGGCGGCGGCTCGATGCAGATCGTCAACGGCACCGTCCCGCAGGCCCTGCGCCGCCTGGGCTACCAGGAGGAGCAGATCGAGGCGATCGTCGCCCACATCGCCGACCACGGCAACGTGATCGACGCCCCCGGCCTCAAGCAGGAGCACTACGAGGTGTTCGACTGCGCCATGGGCGAGCGCGCCATCTCCCCGATGGGCCACGTGCGCATGATGGCGGCGATCCAGCCGTGGATCTCCGGTGCCATCTCCAAGACGGTCAACATGCCGGAGACGGCGACCGTCGAGGAGGTCGAGGAGATCTACTTCGAGGCCTGGAAGCTCGGCGTCAAGGCCCTCGCGATCTACCGCGACAACTGCAAGGTCGGCCAGCCGCTCTCCGCCAAGAAGAAGGAGGAGGAGAAGGCCGAGGTCACCGAGAAGGCCGAGGAGACGATCCGCGCCGCGGTCGAGAAGGTCGTCGAGTACCGCCCGGTCCGCAAGCGCCTCCCGAAGGGCCGCCCCGGCATCACCACCTCGTTCACCGTCGGCGGCGCCGAGGGCTACATGACCGCCAACTCCTACCCGGACGACGGTCTCGGCGAGGTCTTCCTGAAGATGTCCAAGCAGGGCTCGACCCTCGCGGGCATGATGGACGCCTTCTCCATCGCCGTCTCGGTGGGCCTCCAGTACGGCGTGCCGCTGGAGACCTACGTCTCGAAGTTCACCAACATGCGCTTCGAGCCGGCCGGCATGACGGACGACCCGGACGTGCGGATGGCGCAGTCGATCGTCGACTACATCTTCCGCCGCCTGGCGCTCGACTTCCTGCCCTTCGAGACCCGCTCCGCCCTCGGCATCCACTCCGCCGAGGAGCGCCAGCGGCACCTGGAGACGGGGTCCTACGAGCAGTCCCTGGACGACGACGAGGTCGACGTCGAAGGTCTGGCCCAGTCGGCCCCGCGCGCCCAGGAGCTGAAGTCGGTGGCCCTGCCGCAGGCCGAGGCCGAGGCGGCCGAGCCCGCGCCCCAGCAGGCCCACACGAGTGCCGAACTGGTGGAGATGCAGCTGGGCATCCAGGCCGACGCCCCGCTGTGCTTCTCCTGCGGCACCAAGATGCAGCGCGCCGGCTCCTGCTACATCTGCGAGGGCTGCGGCTCGACCAGCGGCTGCAGCTGACACCGGGCGCCGTCAGGGCGTGAGGCAGTCGTTCGAGGCGGTGGAGCGGGTTCTCGGCTCCACCGCCTTCGACGTGCGTGACGCCCGGCTGTCGTGCCGGGTGACAGGTGCCGCGGGCCAGGGGGCTTGTCGCGGCGGCTGCCCCTGTGAACGGGGGGGCGGACCGGATCGGCCGGACCGGAGCACCGGTCGTCCGGGAAACGCCGACGTGCCCGGAGGCGTCCCCGCGCACGTTCCCGGTCTTCGCGGTGCGTGGGCCGGCCGGGAGATCGCCGGGGCCCCGGGACACGGTCGTGACCGCGGTCCCGGGGCCCCGGTGCGACGTCTCAGGACCTGCGGGCCGCTCCCATGACGCGGGTGAAGGTCGCCGGGTCCTCCTCGAAGCCCCGGATGGCGAAGTCGGCCTCCCAGGGGCCCGTGCCCTCCCGGCGGAACTCCGCCACCACGGCCGCCGTGGCGCCGGGTACGCCGGAGAAGTCGCTCTCCGAGAGCACGTCGTACCCCTCACGGATGCGCAGGCCGGGCCGGCTCACCCCGGCGAAGGTCAGCGGGCTCTGCTGCTGGATGACGACCCCGACGACCACCCGCGCGTACCGCTCGTGCATCCGGTCCAGTTCCACCGTCATGACCTCGTCGAAGCCGAGGCCCAACCCGTCCGTGCTGTCCCGGTTCAGGGTGATGGTGCCGTCGGGCGAGCGGCTGTCGAAGTGCACCACGTAGGCGGGGTCACCGTACGGATCGGTCGCCGGGTAGGGGGCCGCGACGATGTCCAGATCCGTGGCGGGCCGTCCCGCCGGACTGGGGTCCCACTTCAGCGAGATCTCGATCCTGCCGAAGCCCTTGTTGAGATCGTGCACCACTCTCCCCTTCCCCGGGACCGTGCCGCCCGCCGACCGCTGCGCGCCCCCAACCGCCGGGCGGGCGCGGTGGGTTGTCCATCCTGCCACGCACGGGGGCCGGTGCGCCGCCAGGCGGTGCGCCGGAGGGTGACCGGCGCCACGTGCCGGGCCGTACGATGGCGCGGTGCTGGTCAAGTGGATTCGCTGCACCGTGGTGGACCGCCGCGGGTTCGAACGGGGGCAGCGGAAGTGGGCGGGGCTTCTGGGGGAGCCGGGGTTTCGCGGGCAGGGCGGAGGCTGGAGCCGGGGCCGACCGGATGTGGCGCACGTGTTCTCGTTCTGGGAGAGCCGTGCCTTCTACGACTCCTTCATGGCCCGCTCCCACGACCGGCTCGCCACGGCCCAGTCCGGCACGTTCAAGGACGCCCAGGTCAGGCTGTTCGACCACCGTTTCGACGTGAAGACCGGCTTCGAACCGCGCTTCACGGACGCCGATCTGCTGCGGGTGGCGCTCTGCCGCGTCCACGAGGAGCGCGCGGAGCACTACATGCTGATGCAGGAGAAGGTGTGGAATCCGGCCATGGCCGGATCGCCCGGCATGATCCGGGGCATGCTGGGCCAGGCCCCGGGCAACGAGTTCATGGTGCTGTCGATGTGGCGGTCGGCCGCCGAGTACGGCAAGTACCGCACCGAACGGGTGGAGCGGCTGGCCCTGCGGGCGCAGACGGAGGCCGACATCGTGGCCCTCACCGGTGCTGTCGTGGACATGGAACCGACCTGGACCGTCTGACGCCGCCCGCAGTGGGAGCGCGCCCCCGTGTGGCCTGTCGTGCGAGAAGTGTGTGACCTGCGCCGTATGCGACCCCTTCGGGTGCTCGTCCGCGCGTCACCCGATCTAGGGTTCTGACCATGGCACGACCACGGCGCATCGTCCTTGTCCGGCACGGTGAATCAACGGGCAATGTTGACGACACCGTCTACGAGCGCGAACCCGATCACGCGCTGGCCCTCACCGAGAGGGGCCGGAGGCAGGCGCGGGAGACGGGCAAGCGCTTGCGCGACGTCTTCGGCGGTGAGCGGGTCAGCGTGTACGTCTCCCCGTACCGGCGCACGCACCAGACGCTGAGCGCCTTCGAACTCGACCCCACGCTGATACGCGTGCGGGAGGAACCGCGACTGCGTGAACAGGACTGGGGCAACTGGCAGAACCATGACGACGTGCGCCTGCAGAAGGCGTACCGGGACGCCTACGGCCACTTCTACTACCGCTTCGCCCAGGGCGAGTCCGGTGCCGACGTCTACGACCGGGTCGGCGGCTTCCTGGAGAGCCTGTGGCGCAGCTTCGAGGACCCCGACCACCCCCCGAACGTGCTGATCGTGACGCACGGCCTCGCGATGCGGCTGTTCTGCATGCGCTGGTTCCACTGGACGGTGGCGGAGTTCGAGTCGCTGTCGAACCCCAGGAACGCCGAGATGCGCATGCTCGTTCTGGGGGAGAACGGCAAGTACACCCTCGACCGGCCCTTCGAACGCTGGCGGGACCCGGAACCGTACGGGATCACCGGCTAAGGTGGCTGCGCCATGACCGCTGACTCCTCTCCCGCCGCGCGCCTGGAGCGCGCCCTGGCCTGCGTGCGCGGACTGTCGGTGGGGGACGCGCTGGGCTCCCAGTTCTTCGTGCCCGGACACCATGCCCTGCTCCGGAGCCGGACCCTGCCCCCGCCGCCGTGGCGCTGGACCGACGACACCGAGACGGCCTGTTCCGTGGTGGCCGTGCTCGCCGCGCACCGGCGGATCGACCAGGACGCGCTGGCCCGGTCCCTCGCCGAGCACCATGACGCCGAACGGGGGTACGGCCGGACGGTGAGCCGGCTGCTGGGCCGGGTCCGCGAGGGCGGGGACTGGCGGAAGCCGGCCGCGGCGCTCTTCAACGGGCAGGGCTCCTGGGGCAACGGCGCCGCGATGCGGATCGCCCCGCTGGGCGCCTGGTACGCGGACGACCCCGAGCAGGCCACCCACCAGGCCGAGATCTCCGCCTACCCCACCCACCAGCACCGGGAGGCGGTGGTCGGCGCGATGGCCGTCGCCGCCGCGGCCGCCCTGGTCGCCGGGGCCGACGCGCCGCCCGGGCCGGAGGCCCTGCTGGACGGTGTGATCGGGCTGGTCCCGGCCCGGAGCGCGGTCGGCGCGGGGCTGCGCCGGGCCCGGGACATGCTCGACTACGGCGACGCGGCGACCGTCGCGGCCGTCCTGGGCTGCGGGCGGCGCACCACGGCCCACGACACGGTGCCCTTCGCGCTCTGGTCGGCCGCCCGTTCCCTGGACGACTACGCGGACGCCTTCTGGACGACCGCACAGGCCGGCGGCGACGTGGACACGACGTGCGCCATCGTGGGCGGGGTGGTGGCGGCGAGGGAGGCGGGGGCACCACCGGCGGAGTGGCTGGACCGGACCGAGGCGCTGCCGGAGTGGCTGAGTGCGGCCTTGTCGCAGGGGTCGGCGACCCCGGAATCCTGACCTGTTGTCCGGGAGTCCGGTCACGACGGACTCCGTTCGCTCCGTGACCTCCGCGGGCATCTGACGCTGCGTGTGCGTCGGGAACTCTCTGTGACCGCTGTCCGTTGTGGGGAAGACAGCGGCATGCGGCATGCGCCATGCGACAAGCGGAGTGCGGTATCTGCGGGCTCCGGCATCGCGGGAGGGGGACGGACGGGCGGGACGACGGGCGTCGGGCGGGCGAGACGGAGGCTGTGGGGCGGGCGGGACGAGGCGTGTCGAGGCGGCGCGGTCGGCCGGCGTAGCGACGGTCGAGCCTCGTCGACGACCGGGCGTGTGAATCGGCGGGGGCAGGGGGGCAGGGGGTGAAAGGTGTGGGCCTGGACGTGAGCGTGGACGTGAGTGTGCTGCGCCGTGCTGTGTGTGCACAGGTCACCGGGATCGTCCTGGCCCGTGAGACCTGGTGGGGGAGCCGGGCTGCGTCCGGTGGCGCACGGAGCCGTCTCCGCCGCCCGTCACGCGACCGCCTTGGAGACCCCCCGGGATCCGTGACGGATGCCGGGGGCCGACCGGGGACGGCGTGCGACGGGCAGGCGGCGCTCGGTGGACGGGCGTCCGTCGGGCGGTTGTCAGCCGAGCCCGGGCCCTGCCGTGCCGGACAGCGCCTCCAGGTCGCTCCTGCGGACGCGGATGACGAACCACGCGGTGGCCAGGGCCAGCGCGGCCATCGCCGCGGCGGGCACGAAGGCCTGCGCGATGCCTTCCGTGAGCACCTCGTGTCCCCAGGGCGCCGGAAGCTGCTGCGTCCGGGCGAACTCCGCCTGCTGCTGCGGCGTCCCCTCGGCGAGGAAGCGCGGGATCTGCTGCTGCGCCTCGTCCCGGCTGGCGGAACCGAACACCGTGGTGAGGAGGGCCAGGCCGACCGAGCCGCCCACCTGCTGGGTGGCGTTGAGCAGTCCGGAAGCCGCCCCGGCCTCGTGCTGGGCCACGCCCGAGACGGCGGTGAGGGTCAGGGTGACGAAGTTCAGGCCCATGCCGAGCCCGAAGACGAGCATCGGGCCGAGGATGCCGGTGAGGTAGGAACTGTCCGGGGTGATCAGGGTCTGCCAGGCCAGCCCGAGCGCCGCCAGGGTGGAACCGATCAGCATGAAGGGCTTGGGGCCGAACACGGGCAGGAAGCGCTGCGACACCCCCGCTCCCAGTGCGATCACCACGGTGACCGGCAGGAAGGCCAGTCCGGCCTGGATCGGGCTGTAGCCGAGCACGTTCTGCACGAAGAGGACGATGTAGAAGAACATGCCGAACATCGCCGCGGACAGGCTGAGCATGATCACGTACGTGCCCGAGCGGTTGCGGTCGGCGAACATCCGCAGGGGGGTGATCGGTTCCCTGGCCCGGGACTCGATGAGCGCGAAGGCGGCCAGGAGGACTCCGGCGGCGACGAACGAGCCGATCGTCAGGCCGTCCCGCCAGCCCTCCTCCGCCGCGCGGATGAATCCGTAGACGAGGGAGGCCATGCCGGCCGTCGAGGTCACGGCGCCCGCGATGTCGAACCGGCCGGTGTGGCGTTCGGACTCGTTGATGTAGAGCGGCGCGAGCACGGCGATCAGCAGGCCGATGGGCACGTTGACGAACAGCACCCACCGCCAGTCGAGCCACTCGGTCAGCATGCCGCCGGCGAGCAGGCCGATGGCACCGCCGCCGGCGGAGACGGCCGCGAAGACGCCGAAGGCCCGGTTTCGTGCCGGGCCCTCGGGAAACGTGGTGGTGATGAGCGCCAGCGCGGTGGGCGAGGCGATGGCACCGCCCGCTCCTTGCAGGACGCGGGCGAGCAGCAGCTGCCAGGGCTCCTGGGCGAGGCCGCCGAGGAGCGAGGCGAGGGTGAAGAGCAGGATGCCGGTCATGAACACGCGGCGCCGGCCGAGGATGTCCCCCGCCCGGCCGCCGAGCAGCAGCAGGCCGCCGAAGGTGAGGGTGTAGGCGCTGACCACCCAGGTCAGGTCGGTGGTGCTGAAGTCGAGCGCGGTCTGGATGTGCGGCAGCGCGATGTTCACAATCGTGACATCGAGTACCACCATCAGTTGGCACAACGCGATGACGGTGAGCGCGAGGCCGGGATGTCCGCCCCGGCGGGCCGCTCCCGGCTTGCGGTCCTGGAGCAAAGGAGAGGTTGTCACGATGGATCCCCCACAGGTCGTTCAGTGAACGCTTGCGTTCACTGTTGAGCTCAACCGTAGGAGTCCCCCGACAGTGAACGCAAGCGTTCACTGAACATGTCGTCGTGCGGCGCGTCCCCCGCTATGGCCGCACGGCGGCGCCCCCGTCCCCGCGAGGCATGCCCCATCCCCGGAGAAGCCCGCTTCCCTTGCTCGTTGGAGAGAGTCAGATGGACACTTCGAGCCGGGCCGACGCCCAGGCCCGGACCCCCGCCGCCTCCCGCCGCCGCGGCGCGGTCCTGGAACGCGCGATCCTCGACGCCGCCCTGGATCAGCTCAGCACGGTCGGGTGGAGCGGCCTGACCATGGAAGGGGTCGCCGCGGGTGCCCAGACCGGCAAGGCCGCCGTCTACCGACGCTGGCCCTCCAAGGAGGACCTGGTGGCGGACGCCCTGCGGGCCGGACTGCCGCCGACGGGGCCGGCGCCCGACGTCGGCACCGTGCGCGACGACCTGCTGACCCTCTGCATCCGGACGCGCGACGTGATGTTCTCCCGGTCCGGGCTCGCCCTGCGTTCGGTGATTCACGAATGCGACACCACCCAGGCCGACCGCTTCCACGCGGTCATCTTCGAAGGGGTCGTCGAGCCCACCCTCGCCATGCTGCGGGAGGTGATCGAGCGTGGTGTCGAACGCGGGGAGGTGCGCCGTGACGCGGCCAACGACTACGTGTGCGACGCCATTCCAGCGATGATGATGTACCGCTCGAAGATGTGCGGGAGTGAATGGACGGACAAGGATCTGACGGACATGGTCGACCAGTTGATGGTTCCGCTGCTGCGGCCGGAGACCGGCTGACCGGCCGTCCCGGCGGCCCGCGGGCCGATGGGGGAGGCGGGGTGTCGCGGCCCGCGGCGGGCGGCGTACGCTAAGGGCGCCATGCCGTACGAACCACCCACCCACACCGTCGAGCGCTCACTCCGCGCCACGACCGGGGCGAAGATCATTGCAGGTGTCGACGAGGTGGGGCGCGGCGCGTGGGCCGGACCGGTCACCGTCTGCGCGGCCGTCACGGGACTGCGCCGCCCCCCCGAGGGCCTCACCGACTCCAAACTGCTGACCGTCAAGCGCCGCACCGAACTCGCCGAGACACTGCGGGCCTGGGTGACGTCGTACGCCCTCGGGCACGCGTCCCCCGAGGAGATCGACGAGATGGGGATGACGGCCGCCCTGCGGCTGGCGGCGGTCCGCGCCCTCGAGTCGCTGCCGGTCCGGCCCGACGCGGTGATCCTCGACGGCAAGCACGACTACCTCGGGTCGCCGTGGAAGGTCCGGACGGTCGTCAAGGGCGACCAGTCGTGTGTGGCGGTCGCCGCGGCCTCGGTGATCGCCAAGGTGCAGCGCGACAAAATGATGGCCGAACTGGGCCTCGACCATGCAGACTTCGGTTTCGCGGACAACGCCGGGTATCCCTCGCCGGTGCACAGGGCCGCACTGGAGGTCCGGGGACCCACTCCGTACCACCGGATGTCGTGGGCGTATCTTGATGCGCTGCCCCAGTGGCGGCACCTCAAGAAGGTCCGCACCTGGGCCGAGGAACGCGTTCCGGCGATCGACGGTCAGCTCGGCTTCGAGTTCTGACGGTTCCGTTCGCACTCATGTGCCACCCGGCGGCGCGAGCCGTACCAACCTTTGATAAGAAACAGCCCATGCCTCTCATTCCCGAGGAGCCTCAGATTCACGAGAGTGCCCAGGGTCCCCGCGCCACGCCGGCCAGCGGCCGCACCGCGCCGACCCCCCGCCCCGTACCCGGTCCCCGCCCCGCGGCTCCGCCGCGTCCCGGCCGCCCCGGACCGCACCGGTCCGCACCGCCGGCGCAGCGCACGGCGCGTGACGCGACCCCCACGGCCGAGCCGGGCCGTCCCGCCCCGGCCGCAGCCGACTCGCCCACCGCACAGGTCCAGTTGATCCCGGCGTCCGCCGAGGGGGCGCTCGACGCCGCCGAGGAGGCCGTGGACCTGCTGCTCGACTCGGGCCGTGCCCCGGGTGACGTGCTGGTGATCACCACCGGTGAGCCGCACCCGTGGGCCACCCACGAACTGTCCTTCGGCGAAGCCTCCTACTGGGCCCAGCACGACGCGGGCGACGACGTCTTCTACGCGGACGCCGCCGTCGCGCACCGTGCCGCGTCCCGGCCCGTCGTCGTGGTCGCCGTCAACGGCGGTCCCGAACCGGCCGCCGTGACCGCCCTGTCGGTCGCCCACGCCAAGTCCGGTGCCCTGCTGATCGTCTGCGGCGACCCGCAGCGCATCAACGCGGTGCTCGGCGCGGGAGTCTGAGCCACCCGCCCCGGCATCCACCGACGCCGGGGCCGGGGGCACCGCACACCGCACGGGCCCCGGCGCTGGGTCGCGGCCGTCCGTGTCTCGCGGGTGACGGCCGGGTGGTTCTGCCGTCACCTCCGTCATCGGGGTGGCACCGTGCGCCGCGCCCCCTGCCGTACGGCCGCGTCGGGCTGCCCTCCGGCTGCCCTTCGGCGGGCCGCGGCGGGGCGTGGAGGACCCGGCGCGCGGGGCGCGGGAGGTACGGCGCCGCGGGGCCCGCAGGATCCGCCGCCGGCGGGCGGCGCGCGGGCGTCAGCGTGCGGCTGCCCGGCGCATGACCTCCGAAGCGACGCCGCCCGTCCGGGGGATGCGCGCCGGCGCCTCCGCCAGGGCGACCGGCTCGGGTGCCGAACCCGCGCTGGGGCGGCGGCCGCCCCGGTCCTCGCCCAGCACCTGCCAGCCGTCACGCGTCAGCGTGATGTACGCGCCGCAGCGCAGCCCGTGCAGCGTGCAGGCGTCCCGCAGGCCCCACATCCACGCACCGTCCTCCTCCGTCCACCGGGCGTCCCCCTCCCGGCAGTAGAGGAGCACGGCGGTGCGCACCGGAGTGCGGCGCCGCAGGTCGTGCGGGATGACCCGGCGCAACTGGGCGAGCAGGGCGTTGCGGAACATCCAGCCGTCCGCGGGTGCCGAACGGCGGGTGAACGAGGCGCTCGCGCACAGCCGTTCGTCCGGATCGAGCACGGCGACGACCGCGGTCGCCGGCCCGGGACGGTGCCGGGCGTGCAGACCGTTGACGACCTCGCGCGGGTTGCGCAGCAGCGGGATTCCCGCGGCGGCCCACTCCGCTGGTTCGAGCACACGGTGGGCGGATGCGGCGTGCGCGGACAGCGATGCCGCCGAGGACGGAGCGAATCCGAAGGTCACGGTCCTCCCTTCGGCTACGCCCACACAGCGGGCGGGGTCGGATTCGGGGAGCGCGCACGCAACAGCGCCCTACCTGGGCGGCAGACGGGCCGTGCGGGTGCGGACCTCAATTCTTCCTGCCGAACTGAGCCGCGGCAACGAGCAATTGGGGCAGCGGACCGTTATCGGATGATGCGCGGCTAATATCCCCGCCCCCGGATCCCCGGCACCGCGCGGTCGACGGTCGGCCCCGCACCGTTCCTACGCCCTCCGAGTGCGGGCCGTCCAGAGCCGTGCACACAGCGTTCCGAAACGCGGTGACGGCCGCCGGCGGCACAGGGCTCGCCGGGCGCTCCCGGTCGGTGATCGGCTCCGGATCGCCGGCCGTCCTCGGTCCGTGCACGGTAGGGCGCCCCGTCGTGAGCCCTCTCCCGTGCCGGGCGGATTCGCCGATTGTCAGTGGGATCGGGTTGCATGGAGGCATGGACAACCTGGAGCTCCGCGCCGAAGCCGATGCCGTCCTCGCTGAGCTCGTCGGTGCCCCTGCGGGCTCGGCGCGGCTGCGGGAGGACCAGTGGCAGGCGGTGTCGGCCCTGGTGGAGGAACGCCGGCGTGCTCTGGTGGTGCAGCGCACCGGCTGGGGCAAGTCGGCGGTGTACTTCGTGGCCACCGCTCTGCTGCGCAGGCGGGGCTCGGGCCCGACCGTGATCATTTCGCCGTTGCTGGCGTTGATGCGGAACCAGGTCGATGCCGCGGGGCGGGCCGGTATCCGGGCCCGCACGATCAACTCGGCCAACCCGGAGGAGTGGGAGACGATCTACGGGGAGGTCGAGCGTGGTGAGACGGATGTCCTCCTCGTCAGCCCGGAACGTCTCAATTCCGTCGATTTCCGCGATCAGGTGCTGCCCAGGCTCGCGGCCACGACCGGTCTGCTCGTGGTCGACGAGGCGCACTGCATCTCGGACTGGGGGCATGACTTCCGGCCCGACTACCGGCGGCTGCGGACGATGCTGGCGGAGTTGCCGGCGGGGGTGCCGGTGCTGGCCACGACGGCGACCGCGAACGCGCGGGTGACCGCGGACGTCGCTGAGCAGCTGGGCACGGGGGGCGGGGACGCTCTGGTGCTGCGCGGGCCGCTGGACCGGGAGAGTCTCCGGTTGGGTGTCCTGGAGTTGCCGGACGCGGCGCACCGACTGGCGTGGCTGGGGGAGCGGCTGGGGGACCTGCCGGGTTCGGGGATCATCTACACGCTGACGGTGGCGGCGGCGGAGGAGGTGACCGCCTTCCTGCGGCAGCGCGGTTATCCGGTGGCGTCCTACACGGGGAAGACGGAGAACGCCGACCGGCTGCAGGCGGAGGAGGACCTGCTGGCGAACCGGGTGAAGGCCCTGGTCGCCACCTCGGCGCTGGGCATGGGCTTCGACAAGCCCGATCTCGGTTTCGTCGTCCACCTGGGCTCGCCGTCGTCGCCGATCGCCTACTACCAGCAGGTGGGGCGCGCGGGGCGGGGCGTGGACCACGCGGACGTGCTGCTGTTGCCGGGGCGGGAGGACCAGGCGATCTGGGCCTACTTCGCTTCGGTGGGCTTCCCGCCCGAGGAGCAGGTCCGCCGCACCCTGGCGGTGCTGGAGGAGGCGGGCCGTCCGTTGTCGCTGCCGGCCCTGGAACCACTGGTGGATCTTCGACGCTCGCGCCTGGAGACGATGCTGAAGGTCCTGGACGTGGACGGCGCGGTGAGGCGCGTGAAGGGCGGATGGGCCGCTACGGGGCAGCCGTGGACGTACGACGCGGAGCGGTATGCGTGGGTCGCGAAGCAGCGGGCGGCGGAGCAGCAGGCCATGCGGGACTACGTGGCGACCACGGGATGCCGGATGGAGTTCTTGCAGCGGCAGCTCGACGACGAGAAGGCGGCCCCGTGCGGTCGTTGTGACAACTGTGCCGGCCCGTGGCTGGAGGCGTCCGTCTCTCCCGGGGCTCTCGCGGCGGCAGCGGGTGAGCTGGATCGGCCCGGTGTCGAGGTCGAGCCCCGCAAGATGTGGCCGACCGGGCTGGCCGCGGTCGGCATGGATCTCAAGGGACGCATCCCCGCAGGCGAGCAGGCAAGCACGGGGCGGGCACTGGGCAGGCTGTCCGACATCGGCTGGGGGAACCGGCTGCGGCCGATCCTGGCGGCGCAGGCACCGGACGGCCCGGTCCCGGACGACGTGCTGAACGCCGTCGTGACCGTGCTGGCGGACTGGGCCCGCTCACCGGGAGGCTGGGCCGGCGGCTCCCCCGACGCAGTGGCACGGCCGGTGGGCATCGTCGCCATGCCCTCCCGCACCCGCCCCCGGCTGGTCGCCTCCCTGGCCGAGGGCGTGGCGAGGGTCGGCAGGCTCCCGCTGCTCGGCAGCCTGGCCTACACCCCCCGGGCCGATGAGCACGCCGCGCACCGCAGCAACTCCGCCCAGCGGCTGCGCGCCCTGGCCGACTCGTTCACCGTGCCCGGTGAACTCGCCGCCGCCCTGGCCGTCACCCCCGGCCCGGTCCTGCTCGTCGACGACTACACCGACTCCGGCTGGACCCTGGCCGTCGGCGCACGCCTCCTGCGCCAGAACGGGGCGGGCCAGGTGCTGCCGCTCGTTCTCGCGTCGGCCGGATAGGCGGGCCGCGCCGGCCTCGGAAACTTTCCCGCTTTCCGGCCTTCCCGCTTTCCGGGCTTCCCGCTCTTCGGGCTTTCCGCTTTCCGGTTTCTGGGCGGGAGCGTGCGGCCGCGGGCGGCGTCGGGGCGCCGAGCGGGTCTTCCCCGCCTTGGACCGCGCGGACGTGCTGACCCTCGGAGGCCGACGCGGCTACCTCAGTGGCCCCCTGGTCGCATCGGGCTTCCCCACGGCGCAACGGGGCGCCGCGCGCGGAGCGCTGCTGGACGCGACGGCCGCCCGGCGCCCGCAGCACAGGGCCGCTGGTGGTGGCCGTATCTGACCGGCGAGGACGCCGGGACCGGCCGTGCCGCCCTGTCCGCCCCCGGACACGGGCGGCAATGGCGGCCCGGCTGATCGGGGCCGACTGCTCGATCGCGGTGCCCGACGGCGGGGCTCGACGCCCACATCGCCGCCCTGACCGGCAGACAGCGCCCCACCAACGCCCGCCGCGAACTGCGCGCGTTCACCGAGAGCGGGCTCCGTGTCGTCCGCGCCAGCAGCCATATACCGCTCGTGGATCTACTCCGGGGCGCCGTGCTCCGCCCACTCCGGTCCTTGTCGCACGACCTCCCCGTATCCGCCCCCGGCACCCCGGACGCCCGCCGCGACGCGCTCCTGGCCGCGCTTCCGGCGTACGAGGCCGAACTCTTCCGTACCGCCACGGAGGCCGCCTCCTTCCAGCGTCAACAGCACGGCACCGACGGACTGGTGGCTGGGCGGGGCGGAGGCCCGGCGCGGCCCGGCAGCCGTCCTGCCTCATGACGTGGCCCTGCTCAAAGTTATCCACAGGGTAAGCGGACGATTGCGATCCGCGAGATCGTCCTCACATGACGCATCACATCGAAACGACCGGATCCCCCGAAAACGGCGACGCGGCCGACCGCTGTGCCGGAGACGGTGACCTTCACCCCGCGGCCGAAGACGGTCACGTCGCCGGGAACACCCGGCGGCCCGCTGGTGACGATGACCGGGACCGGCGGACCACCGCCGACGAACCCGGACCGGCAGGGCCCGCTGGTGACGACCGAGGGTCCGCCGCCGGCGAACACCGATCGGCAGTGCCCGCCCGGCGGCCCGCCGCTGACGACGGTCGCCCCACCGCCGGCGGACACCGACCGGTGGCGGACGACCCGCGGCTCGACGGGAGCGACGACCTCCTCGGGGACATCGACCCTCCGCGCGAAAAGGGAGTGGGCCAGGGGCAGGGCGGTGCATCGGGTCCTGCGCGGCCGGAAGGCTCCGGAGCTTCCGTGGAGCCGGCAGCCCCCCTCGCCCCCGGGGCCCCGCCACCCCACGGCGAGGATGGTCCGCCCCCGCTCCCCGCGCCCGACCTCGGCTGCACCGCGTACCGGCGGCACGGCGATCCACAGCAGGTCACGCTCCGCAGCCCCGCCGAACTCGCCGACGCGCTGCCCTACCTCCTCGGCTACCGGCCCGAGGACAGCATCGTCCTGGTGGCGCTGCACGAGAAGGACGGGCAGGGCCGGTTCGGCGGCCGGGCCCGCCTCGGCATCCCGACCGACCGGGACGACTGGCCGGCGGCCGCCCGGCAGTTGGCCCGTGGGCTGGTCATCGGGAGTACCCGCCGCGGGGCCCCTCCCGAGCAGATGATCCTCTTCCTGTGCAGGGAACCGGAGCGTGGCGTCTCCGGCAGGGAGGTCAAGGAACACCTCGCTCCGCTGGCCCACGCACTGCGTGTGGAGTGCGGTGCCCTCGACGTCCCGGTGGTGGAAGCCCTGTGCGTCTCCGACGGCCGCTACTGGTCGTACTGCTGCGACATCCCGGAGTGCTGTCCGGCCGAGGGCACCCCCATGGGCCTGGCCGGCACCTCCGTAGTGGCCGCCGCCGCCACCTACGCCGGACTCCAGGTCCGCGGCACCCTGCGCGAGCTGCGGGCCAGGCTCCAGCCGAGGGAGGGCTTCGCGACCGTGGACCAGGAGGCCGCCCTCGACGCGGCAGGGCTGAAGCTGGTGCCCCGCATCCTCGACGAGGCGGGCCGCGTCGCGGTGGCCGACGAGACCCTGCGCCTCGCCGAGCGGGTCCGGCGCCGCTTCGCCGCCGCCCCGCCCGTCTCCGGCGCCCTCCCGTCGGACCTGCGGGACGACGAACTGCTCCGCCACGACGAGGCCGCGACCCTGATCCTCGGCCTCCAGGACCGGACGACACGCGACCGCGCGGCGGAGTGGATGGAGGGAGAGGAGGCGGCCCCGGCCCTCCGTCTGTGGCGTGCCTTGGCCCGCCGGTGCAGTGGCCCGTACGGCGAACACGCCGCGGCTCCCCTGACGCTCGCCGGGTGGGTCGCCTGGTCCACCGGCGACGAACTGGAAGCCCGCGAGGCCTTCGCCATGGCTCTCGGCGCGGACCCCGACTACCTCTTCGCCCGCCTGCTGCACCAGGCCTGCAACGAGGGCCTCGACCCCGAGTCGGTCCGACGGTGCCTGCGTTCGGAACGATCCGTCCGGACCGGCGGCCGTGGCGGTGACGGCGAGGGCGACGGCCACGGTGGGAGCGTCGGCGCCAGTGGTCCCGCACTGCCCGGTGCGAACGGTGGGCCCGACGGGGTGGTTCGGGGAACCGGCGGTGCCACGGCGGCCGGGGCTGCAACTCTCGGTGCCGGGGACGCAGCGTCACGCCGCCGGAGTCATGGGCGGGAGCCGGAAACCGGAGGTGCTTCGGCCCGCCGCCGTACGCGGACCGACGGCCGCAGGCCCCGTGCGCGAATCCCCCGACAGCGCGCGTGGGCGGGCACCACGCACCCCGGAAGCGGTGCACGGGGTGGGCTCCGCCCGGGCGCCGCGTCCGCCGGCGGCACCCGCCCGACCGGACCGCGCCCCGGGACACCGGGCCGGGGCGCCTCTCGCCACCCCGGAGGTGCTGCCGGCACCGGCGAGACGGGCCCGCAGCACGCCCCGGGCAGGCCGGGGCACGGCACCGACGGTGGCGAAACAGAGCGCTGAGGGAGGGGGAGCTGAGGGCGGAGAGGCGAGGGGGAAGGGGGATGGTGATGCCCGTGGCAGTCGGATCACCGGACGTTCCAACATCCCGGAAGCGGGTCGTGTGCCGCAACGTGGAACTCCTCGGTCGGTTGGGAGCCCCTCGGGGGCAGGACCACGCACCGGAGGACCTGCCTCCTGGGACCAGGACGCGGTGCGTGCCGTTCGCCGGGGTGCCGACCGACCGACAGGCCGACCGACAGGCCGACCGACAGGCCGACGGACAGGCCGACGGACAGGCGGGCCGGCCCACGGGTACGAGCGGCCGACTGGTGCGATCCGTGAGATCGGTCGTCGGGCAGCGACCGGACGGGCGGCTGGTCGGCCCGGTCCTCGGATGCCACCGGCGACCGGCCACCCGCGCGGATGCGGAAGCGGCGGTGGCCGCCCGCCGGGGCTGAGCCCGCCCGCTGCGGCGGCGCCCGACCCTCGACGTGGCGCCCGTCCGCCCACGGCACCCGCAGGTGTCCACCCGTCGCGGGCGTGACCGGGGGAGGGCGGCGCCGTTGATCGGAGGGGCGGAACGCCTTCACTCGGGCGGGACGCCGACCCGCCCGCGCCCGGCCGGAGTTCGCCGCGGCGTCGGCGGCGTCCGAGGCCCGTCGAGCGCAGAGGAACCCCAGCCATGCAGCAGCCGTCTTCAGCCGCCCCGGCGGATGATCGCCGTTCCGCGGACGCGTCGGCTCCGGGGCTCGCCGACCGGCACCGCAGTGCGCAACCGACCGGACGCCCGAGCTACTCCACCGACGCGACGATCCCGTCCATCGGCGAGCAGCACTCCGGTGTGCCCCGGGACCGTGGGCCCGGCCCCGTCGGAACCTCGGCCACACCGACCGACCGGGCCCCGGCAGCCCTCCGGCTCGGCGCCGGTGAGCAGGGGAGGTCGTCCGGGGGGTCCCGGCCGGGCGGCGGGCCCAGTTGGGCCCGGGAGCCCGGCGCCCCTGCCGGTGCGACGCAGCACCCCACCCCGCGCGCGTCCGCAGGGCCCGACCACGCCGCCGTCCGGCTCCCGCAGCCCGACCACACCACCGTCCGGCCCCCGCAGCCCGACCGCACCACCACCCGGATCCCGCAGCCCGACCGGCCCGGCGATCCGCACCCGTCCGCCCGGGCCGTCCGGGACTCGGCCGGGCGCGCGGGAACCGCTGCGGCCACCCCTCCCACCGTGGGCCACCGGACCACGCCCGGCGGCGCGCCCCGCCTGCTCGCGGACCTGCCGGCGGTCCACACCACGCTGATCGGTGTCGCCCTCCCCGGTCTCGTCATCACCACGGAGGAGGGCCGGTTGACCGGGCACGGGCTGGAAGGGTTCTACCAGGCAGGTACCCGTCTGCTGTCCCGCTGCCGGCTGCGGGTGGCGGGGCGCGAACCGCTCGCGGTGCAGGCCCGGACGATCGGCGCCGACCGGGTGCGGTCCGTGGAGACCCTCAGAGCCTCGGGACAGTCGGGACCGGACCCGGACATCCTGATCGAACGGATCCACTCCGCGGACGGCACGGAGCGGATCACGCTCCACAGCGCCGCACCGCACCCACTGCGGCTCCCGGTCGAGGTGGCGCTCGGCACCGACCTGGCCGACCTCGCGGCGATCGCCTCCGGGGACGCGGGGCCGGAACTGCCCGCCCACGTGCATACTTGCGGACTGCGCTGGTCCGGCGGTCCCCGGAGCGCGACGGTCACGGCCGAACCGCAGCCCGCCGATGTCCTGGCCTCCGCGGGCGTCCTGCGCTGGGAACTCCAGCTGCCTCCGGGCGGCCGGGCGAGTGTACTCCTGCGCGTGCGTCCCGGCGGGCGGACGCCCCCGCGTGCTGTCGGACACGGGGCCACCAGCCCGCTCGCTCCCGCACGGGCCACAGGGGACGACGGGCGGATCGTCGCGCTGCTGCGGACCGGCCTCGACGACCTCCGGTCCCTGCTGCTGCGCGACCCCGTCAACCCGTCGGACACCCATCTCGCGGCCGGCGCGCCCTGGCGCTGCGGTCCCGCACCCGCCGACGCGCTCGCCGCCGCCCGCATGGCGCTCCCGCTGGGCACCGGCCTCGCCGCGGGCACCCTGCGCATGCTCGCGCGTGCCCAGACGCCCGGACCGGGTCCGCACGCCGGGATGATCCCCGGGCCGCGCAGGGACGCAGGCCCCCACGTGCCCCCGAGCTGCACCGGAACGGAGGCCACCCTCCTCTTCCCCGTCCTGCTGGCGGAGGCCCGGCGCTGGGGCCTGCTCGACCGTGACACGGAGCAGTTGCTGCCGGCCGCCGAACGCTGTCTGGCCTGGCTGCGCAACACCGTGTGCGACGGTCTCTACCTGCCCGATCCGCAGCCCGGCGGGCCGTGCCGCGCCGAGACCCAGGCGCACGCCCACCGCGCGGCCCTGCTCGGCGGCGACCTGCTCGACGCCTTCGGCAGACCGGGCGGTGACGAACTGCGGCAGTGGGCCCGGGCCGTGCGGACCGCCTTCCGGGACGACTTCTGGATCGACGCCCCGGGCGGCGGACGGCCCGCCGCGGTCCGGGCGAGTGACGGGCGTCCGGTTCCGCACGCGGGGGCCGCGGCCGTGCACCTGCTCGACACCGGACTCCTCGCCCGGGGCGAGCCCGCCCCCGGGCTGCTCGACCGGGCAGACACCGGTCACCTGGCCCGGCTGCTGGGCGGGCCCGGTATGGACTCCGGCTGGGGGCTGCGGGGACTCGCCGTCCGGGACCCGGGATACAACCCGTTCGGTCACCGGTCGGGTGCCGTGCGGGTGCACGAGACCGCCCTCGCCGTGGCGGGTCTCGCCGCGGCGGGCCACAAGGCGGAGGCGACGTCCCTGCTGCGGGGACTGCTCGCGGCGGCCGCGGCGTTCGGCCACCGACTGCCGGAGATGTACGCCGGGGAGCAGCGGACGGAGGGGAGCGCACCGCTGCCCCACCCGGCGGCCTGCCGGCCCGCCGCCACGGCGGCGGCGTCCGCGGTGCTGCTGTTGACCACGGTCGCGGGCATCCGTCCCGACGCCCCGGCCGGGACCGTGTCCCTGCACCCGATGGCCGGCGCCCCGCTCGGCGAAGTGGCCGTCACCGGGCTGAGTATCGCCGGTGCGCCGTTCTCCGTGCGGGTCGGACGGCTCGGTGTCGCCGTGGTCGAGGAGGCCGCCGACGGTCTCCAGCTGGGCGTCTGACCTGCCCCGACGGGCCGCGGCCGGGCAAACCGGACCGGAAGGCCGGGACCGTTCGGGACCGATGATGATCAATCGGGGGCGGGGTCGGCGAAGGGAGTGCTTATCGTCAGTGAGACGACTATGATCGCCGCATGCCCTACGACCCGTCAGCCTTCCCGCCCTTCGCCGTCACCGTGGACCTGGTCGTGCTGACCGTACGCCGTCACGCACTGTGTGCGCTGGCGGTCCGCAGGGGCGAGCCGCCCTTCCAGGGGCGCTGGGCCCTGCCCGGCGGGTTCGTGCGGGCCGACGAGGACCTGGCGCAGGCAGCGGCACGCGAACTGGCCGAGGAAACCGGCCTCCACGTGCACGACCCGGGCGTCCCGGTCCAGGACAACGGGGCCCACCTCGAGCAACTGGCCACGTACGGCGACCCGAAGCGCGACCCCCGGATGCGGGTCGTCAGTGTCGCGCACCTCGCCCTCGCACCCGATCTGCCCGCCCCCCGGGCCGGCGGCGACGCGGCCAACGCCCGCTGGGCGCCGGTCGAGGAGTTGCTGCTGCTCGGCGGCCACGGCCGGGACGGCGGCCAGGTCGCCCCCCTAGCCTTCGACCACGCGCAGATCCTCGCGGACGGCGTGGAGCGGGCCCGCTCGAAGATCGAATACTCGTCCCTGGCCACGGCGTTCTGCCCGCCCGAGTTCACCGTCGGAGAACTGCGGAGGGTGTACGAGGCGGTGTGGGGAGTGGCCCTCGACCCGCGCAACTTCCACCGCAAGGTCACGGGCACCCCCGGCTTCCTCGTCCCCACCGGCGGGACGACCACCCGCCAGGGCGGACGGCCCGCCCAGCTCTTCCGGGCGGGGGGAGCCACTCTGCTCAACCCGCCGATGCTGCGCCCCGAGGTGTGACGGCGGGCCCGCCCGGCCGTCCGTGACCCTCGGGCCCGGCCTCCGCTCCGTCGCCGTCGGCCGCAGGGCCCCGCGATGCCCGAAAAACCCCTTATGGCGCGCTATCTTGCTTCGGGTGATCGAGGCCATCGGACTGACCAGCAACCCCCGCAAAGAGCTTCCGCCCGCCGTCGACAACGTCTCCTTCGAGGCGCACGCCGGCCGCGTCACCGCGCTGCTCGGAGCACCGGGCGCGGGCAAGACCACGGCACTCAGACTCCTGCTCGGACTCCAAAGCGGCCGGGGCGTCGCGCACTTCAGGGGACGCCCGCTGCACCGCATCCCCCGGCCCGCGAGCGAGGTCGGCGTCCTGCTCGGTGACGTACCCGGCCATCCCGCCCGTACGGTCCGGGGGCATCTGCGCATGCTGTGCGCCGCCGTCGGCGCCCGCGTGGACCGTGCTGACGAAGTCCTCGACGCGGTCGGGCTGGTGAGCCTGCGGGGCGAACGCCTCGGCACGCTCTCCCGGGGCGCCGACCGGCGCCTGGGCCTCGCCTGCGCCCTGCTGGCCGATCCGCACACACTCGTGCTCGACCAGCCCACCCGTGGCCTCGCCCCCCGTGAGCACCGGTGGCTGCACGCCCTGCTCCGGGCCCACGCCGAACAGGGCGGCACCGTCCTCTGCACGACGGCGGACCCCAAGGAGGCGGCACGCATCGGCGATCACGTGGTCACCCTCGACGGAGGGAGGGTCGTCGCCGATCAGGACGGGGCGGAGTTCTCCCGCACCCGGCTGCGCCCCCGGGTCGCCGTCCGCAGCCCTCACGCCGCTCGCCTCTCCGTGCTCCTCAGCCGGGAGGCCCGCGCCGCGCGGCGCTCCGTGGAGGTGGTGCCCGAGGGCGGCAACCGCCTCCGCGTCTACGGCAGTACGTGTGCCGACGTGGGCGAGATCGCGTTCCGCAACGGCATCGTCGTGCACCAACTGGCCGACGAAGTGGGAGACATGGGTCCGGGGGCCGGTGGCGAACGCGGGGCCGTTCCCACTGGAGCGGCTTCGGACGGCAGCCCGGCGTCCGTACGGTCGGTGGAGGGGCCCGGCCGCGGCACGGAAGCCCGCCCCGCACCCGAACCGGCGCCCCAGCCGCTCAACGACCCGGAACCGCAACGGGAACGGGAACGGGAGCTGAAGCAGCAAGCACATTCAGAGCAGGACCCGGAGCAGGACCCGGAGCCAGATTCCCGCGCGGAGGTCGAGCCCGCCCCCTGGCCGAGCCCCGCGCCGGAACCCGGGCCGCACCCCGCGCCGGAATCCGGGCCGCACCCCGCGCCGGAACCCGGGCCGCACCCCGCACCGGAACCCGGGCCGCACCCCGCACCGGAACCCCAGCCGGCCCCCGAGGCGCCGCAGATCCCCGAACCCTCGCCTGCCCCTGCTTCCCCTGCTCCCCCTGCTCCCCCTGCCTCCACCTCCGCCCCCGGCTCCCCGGCGGTCGCCGCCGCTGCCGCGCCGCCCCCCGGTCCCCGCCCGGAGCAGGACGGGGGCGGTGGGGCTGCCGCTCCCGCACCGGTCGGAGGCCCCGGCCCCGCGGTTCCGTCCCGCCACCCCCTCGCCGGTCGGGCCGGCACGGCGTCGACGGCTCCCGTCCGGCTCCCGCCCCCGCTCTCCGTACGTCCCGTCCCTGCGCCGCTGCGTCCCGTGCGCTACGAATTCCGGCGCGCCGCGGGCACCGGGACCGCACCGAAGGTCATCGCCGTGGTGGTCATCGTGTCCGCGCTCACCGCGGTCCTGCTGGCCCGGATCGGGCACACCCCGCAGCCGCGGCTGCTCGCCGCTTGGCCTAGGGAACTCCCGCTGCCTCCGGCCGCGATCGGAGCGGGTCTGCTCGGGGCGCTGGCCTTCGGCGAGGAGTTCCGCCACCCCGTACTGGCGGCGGACCGCGGCACGGCGTCCCGGCGGCTGGGGCTGCTCCTGGCCAAGCTGCTCGTGGCCTCGGTCGCCGCGCTGCCGCTCGCCGCCCTGACCGTCGTCTGCGACGCCCAGGTGCTGGCGCTGGTGCACGGACCGGAGTTCGCCGGGGTGCCCGCCGACTGGCCCGTGCTGAGTGCGGGTTGGCTCGGTCTCGTGACCGGGTGCGCCTGGGCCGGGGTCCTCGGGGCGGGCCTCTTCCGGTCCACCACCGCCGGGCTCGCCGTGGTCGTGGCCGTACCCCTGCTCGTCGTGCCGGCCCTGGAATGGGTGACCCGGGGCACGCGGGTGCGAAGTGCGGTCGGGTTTCCGCAACGGGTGCGGGAGGCGCTGCCGCTCCGGTGGCCCTTCGGGGGAGAGCAGTATCTGGACACTGCGCTGCGCATGATCGGTCAACCCGTCGGTGGTGCCCTGGTGTTGTCCGTGGGGGCTCTGGCCTGCGCGTTCCTGCTCAGCACGCGGCGCGGCAGGGTCCGATGACGACCGTCCCTGTCCCCGCTGTTACGGCCGTGTGCGCAACTCCCCGTGGAAAGCCCATTTCTTTCCGATAAGGCGTCAATTGCGACGGGGTGAGCGATCACCCTTTCGTGTGCTTTTCACCAAAGCCCTCAAGGGAGTTGGGCCCCGCGCCGACAAAAGATGCGTGAGTACCCTTGCGCACACCATGATGACCACCGCCCGCACCGCCGACGCCGGCCTCGCGAACCCGGGCGAACTCGACCGCTACCCCTTCGCGGAGGCACCCGTCGCCGACCGTGTCGGGCCCCCCGTCTGGGACGGAGCGGACCCGGAGCTGGCCCGCGTCGGCCGTCGCGCCGCGGGCAGCCGCGGGCGCGGATTGCACGGACAACTCGTCCAGCAGCTGGGACAGATGATCGTCTCCGGGGACCTGGGCGCCGACCGGCCGCTCGTTCCCGAGGAGATCGGCCAGCGTTTCGAGGTGTCCCGTACCGTCGTCCGCGAGTCGCTCCGGGTGCTGGAGGCCAAGGGTCTCGTCAGTGCCCGCCCCAACGTCGGCACGCGGGTGCGTCCGGTCAGCGACTGGAACCTGCTCGACCCGGACATCATCGAGTGGCGGGCCTTCGGACCCCAGCGGGACGACCAGCGCCGAGAGCTCAGTGAGCTGCGCTGGACGATCGAGCCGCTGGCCGCCCGCCTGGCCGCCGGGCACGGACGGGACGACGTCCAGCAGCGCCTGACCGACATGGTGGAGATCATGGGGCACGCCATGGGCCAGGGCGACGCCCTCACGTTCGCCCGGGCCGATGCCGAGTTCCATTCCCTGCTCATCCAGGTCGCCGGGAACCGCATGCTGGAGCACCTGTCCGGCATCGTGACCGCCGCGCTGCAGGTCTCGGGAGGCCCGGTCACGGGCTGTGAGCGGCCGACGGAGGCGTCGCTGGGGCACCACGGCCGGATCGCCGACGCCCTCGCCGGCGGCGACGGTGCCGCGGCCGAGGCGGCCATGCGCCAGCTGCTCACGGTCCACCCCGAGGTGGAACGTGTGGTGCCCGCGCCCCGCGAACACTGACCGCAGTGAACGGACGGCGGGACCCGGCGCGCCACCCCCCTCCTGTGGCGGCACCGGGCCGCCCGTCCTCCGTCGGCGCCCGCGCGGCCGTGCTCGGTCCCGCGGGCGCCCGCGAGCTCCCCGGAACACCCTCCGGCCCCGCACGGTCCGCCGAGCGCCGCCCCGGGCGCCGAGCCGTGCCGCCCGCCCGCACCTCCCGGAGGGCTCGCGGACTTCTCGCGGGCGCCCCGGCCGTCCCGTGCCCCGTCCCGGGTGCCGTCAACGAGGCCCGGAGGTTCGCTGGAGCCCATTACGGGGCAGCCGATGACCGGGTGGGGCAGCGCTGCCTCCGCTTCTGACCACTCATGTCGCTGTATGGCAGCTTTTGCATGTTTATGGGGTGTGACTCGGGCCACGCGGAATGGGCGTAACGCTCCTGAGCAGAACGCGATGACCTAATTGGTGGCAGCCACGGAGGGAATACGGACGCCGATGACGGCGCTGTGCTCTCCCGGTCCCCACCCGCACCGTCGGCCCAATCCCCAAGTCGGCGGTCGGCTCCTGTTCGACGTGGACGGGGCCGGAAGCCGTTTTCCAACGTTCCGAGAGGTTGTTCGTGTCGGCCAGCACATCCCGTACGCTCCCGCCGGAGATCGCCGAGTCCGTCTCTGTCATGGCGCTCATTGAGCGGGGAAAGGCTGAGGGGCAGATCGCCGGCGACGACGTGCGTCGGGCCTTCGAAGCTGACCAGATTCCGGCCACTCAGTGGAAGAACGTACTGCGCAGCCTCAACCAGATCCTCGAGGAAGAGGGTGTGACGCTGATGGTCAGTGCCGCAGAGCCCAAGCGCACCCGCAAGAGCGTCGCAGCGAAGAGCCCCGCCAAGCGGACCGCCACCAAGACGGTCGCCGCCAAGTCGACGACTCCTCGGAAGGCCACCGCCACCGCCGCCACCCCGGCGGCGCCCGCCGCGGACGAGGCCGGCGAGGAGGAGGTGCCCGCCAAGAAGACCGCGGCCAAGAAGACCGCCGCGAAGAAGACGGCCGCGAAGAAGACCACGGCCAAGAAGACCGCCGCGAAGAAGACGGCGGCCAAGAAGACCGCCGCCGAGCCGGGCGACGAGGAAGCGATCGAGGAGCCCAAGGCCGCGGAGGAGCCCGAGGGCACCGAGAACGCCGGCTTCGTGCTCTCCGACGAGGACGAGGACGACGCGCCCGCCCAGCAGGTCGCCGCCGCCGGTGCCACCGCCGACCCGGTCAAGGACTACCTGAAGCAGATCGGCAAGGTCCCGCTGCTCAACGCCGAGCAGGAGGTCGAACTCGCCAAGCGCATCGAGGCGGGCCTGTTCGCCGAGGACAAGCTGGCCAACTCCGACAAGCTGGCGCCGAAGCTCAAGCGCGAGCTGGAGATCATCGCCGAGGACGGCCGCCGCGCCAAGAACCACCTCCTGGAGGCCAACCTCCGTCTGGTGGTCTCCCTGGCCAAGCGCTACACCGGCCGCGGCATGCTGTTTCTGGACCTGATCCAGGAGGGCAACCTCGGTCTGATCCGCGCCGTGGAGAAGTTCGACTACACCAAGGGCTACAAGTTCTCCACGTACGCCACCTGGTGGATCCGGCAGGCGATCACCCGCGCCATGGCCGACCAGGCCCGCACCATCCGTATCCCGGTGCACATGGTCGAGGTCATCAACAAGCTGGCGCGCGTCCAGCGCCAGATGCTCCAGGACCTGGGCCGCGAGCCCACCCCGGAGGAGCTGGCCAAGGAACTCGACATGACCCCCGAGAAGGTCATCGAGGTCCAGAAGTACGGTCGCGAGCCCATCTCCCTGCACACCCCGCTGGGCGAGGACGGCGACAGCGAGTTCGGTGACCTCATCGAGGACTCCGAGGCCGTCGTCCCGGCCGACGCCGTCAGCTTCACGCTCCTGCAGGAGCAGCTGCACTCCGTGCTCGACACCCTGTCCGAGCGCGAGGCGGGCGTCGTCTCCATGCGCTTCGGTCTCACCGACGGTCAGCCGAAGACCCTCGACGAGATCGGCAAGGTGTACGGGGTCACGCGCGAGCGCATCCGTCAGATCGAGTCCAAGACCATGTCGAAGCTGCGTCACCCGTCGCGCTCCCAGGTGCTGCGCGACTACCTCGACTAGGCCACGGCCGACTCGGACGCACGACCACACGACGGCCCGGCCCCCTTGCACGGTTGCACCGCGCGGGGGCCGGGCCGTCGCGCTGTCCGAGGGTGCGGGCCTGCGCACGGTGGATCACCCTGGGTGTCCAACGATCACCCCAGTGTGAGGAGTGCGCATGCGTCGTCGCCTTGCCCGGGCCCTGTCCCGGCCACTGGTCGTCGCGGCTGCGGCAGCCGCGATACCGCTGACCACGGCCGCCACCCCTGCCGCAGCCGACAGCATCGTCGTCGGCGGCTTCCCCGTCGACGTGTCGGAAGGGCCCTGGACGGTCGCGCTGTCCAGCCGTGACCGGTTCGGGGGTACCCGGGCGGGACAGTTCTGCGGGGGAGTGGCCGTGGGGAGGACCACCGTGTTGACCGCGGCGCACTGCATGGACGAGAACGTGCTCGGAGCGTCACCGGACCGGGTGCGCGACCTCAGGGTCATCACCGGACGCACGGACCTGCTCTCCGAGGAGGGCCAGGAGATCGCCGTCCGGTCCACCTGGGTGAACCCGGGCTACGACGCCGGCACCAACTCGGGCGACTTCGCCGTGCTCAGCCTGGCCGAGGCGCTTCCGGAGGACTCCGTGATCGGCATGGCCGCGGCCGGGGACCCCGCCTACCGGGCGGACACACGCGCCACCGTCTACGGCTGGGGCGACACCACGGGCGGTGGCTCCTACGCCGGGAGCCTGCACGCGGCACGGGTCCGCGTCCTGCCCGACCAACTGTGCCGTGCCGCGTATCCGGGCAGTGCCGACGGCGCCTACCGGGCCGACACCATGCTGTGCGCCGGTGAGGTCGCGGGCGGGCGGGACGCCTGCCAGGGGGACAGCGGGGGGCCGCTGGTGGCCGAGGGGCGGCTGATCGGCCTGGTGTCCTGGGGAAGCGGCTGCGGCTGGGCGGGTAGCCCGGGGGTGTACACGCGGGTGTCCGAGGTCCTGCGGACACTCGGCTGGGGCTGAACCTCCGCCGCGACGGACGAGCCTCCCCGCCGCAGTGGACGGGCCTCTCCCCGTCGCGGTCACGGAGGGTGTCCTGCTCGATCCGTGTGGCCCGGCTCCATCCGGGTGGTGACTTCCGCGCTTCGCGTGGTCCGGGGCCATCCGGGTGGAGGGTTCCGGGCGTCGTGCGGACTGGGGCCACCCGGGTGACGAGCTCCGAGATCGGCGCGATCCGGGTCCGTCCGGGTGGCGAGCTCAGAGCGACGAGCCGGGACGGATCGCCGTGGACGGCGGCAGCCCTGCGCGGTGTCTGACGGAACCGGGTACGGCCTCGGCGGCCCGGCCCGGCCCGCTGTGCGGCGGGGGCCTTCCGCCCGGGTCCAGGTCGCGGCCAGGGACGTGACCGCGGACCGCGGACCGCGGAGGGTGTGCGGGAGTCGCGGGTGTGAGGAAGCAGGGGGCGCAAGGGCGGTACCGGGTGAGGACGGCACCGCGTGAGGTCTTCGAAGGGCGCTCCGGGGGCGACTGGCGCCCCGGCAGGGTCGCAGGGGCCCGGCGGCCCGCGTCGCGCATCGCGTTCGGGTCGCCGGGGTGAGGGGACGGTGGGCGAGGGGGTGCGTGGGGCCGCCCCGTCGCGCAGACGGTGGGTGGGGGGTGAGGGGCCGGTGCCGGGGGCGCGGGCCCGGTCGGATGCCAGTGCGGAAGGCGCGGGTCCGGTCGCGTCTCCGAGCGCGGGGGACCGGTGGCCGGCGTCTGCGCCACTCGGGCGCCGGAGGCATCCCGTGGCGCCCGTCGCCGGTGAGGGTCGCCCGGGGCCGCCGCTTCCCGCCGGAGGACGCCCCGCCCGTGGGGCGGGGCCGTGGAGTCGGTGAGGGGTGCGTCAGGGGGACCGGGAATCGGCGGGGGCGCCGTCGGGATCGCCGCGTACGGCGCCGGGCGCCTCCGGTCGGTCACGGTCACGGCGCAGGAATCGGGGCGCTGGCGAGGGGCACGGTGCCCCGGGCGGTGGCTGTCGGTCGGCCGTACCGGCCCGAAGGGCGTGACCCACGGATGCGCGGGATGGGGGGTAAGGAGGTGCTGGTGGGGGACTGGTCAGAGCAGCGCACGCGCGCCGATGAGCCGGGCGGCCACCTCCGGTGGGGAGGTGGCCGCCCGTGGGCCGGCCTGTGCCGGTCTGGCTCGTCGTGTGCGCGAGTGTCAGCGCTCTTCGGCGGAAGCGGTCGCCGACGGGGACGTCAGACGCTCGGTCTCGTCCTGTATCTCAGCGGCGATCTTCTTGAGTTCCGGCTCGAACTTGCGGCCGTGGTGGGCGCAGAAGAGCAGTTCTCCGCCGCTGAGCAGGACGACGCGCAGGTATGCCTGGGCGCCACAGCGGTCGCAGCGATCGGCGGCCGTCAGCGGGCTCGCGGGGGTCAGAACAGTAGTCACGTCGCCTCTTCTCTAGCTCGACGAGCTGTCGTACCAGGGTCAACATCCAACCAACCCAAAACGTTCCCGCTCGGGGCTTCTTCTCGAAAAATCTTTCCGAGTGGTCGGTTGTTGCCGGTTGGCGGCGAATGTGCCGTATTGCGTGTCTGATGTGTCGTACGGATTCGCGTCGTCTTCGGGTGGTCGGCCCTCCCGGCTGGGTTGCCGGTTGTTCATGAGGACGTGCCCGGAGCCTAAATGGTTCATGCCTCCAAGGGAACGTGATGTGTGCTTCACCCCATCGAGGGATCGAACAGGCATGCGACCCTGGACTAGGGTGTCCGGGGACGAGGGTGGCGTGACAACGGCTCTATCAGGCCTCGGTACCCTCTCACCGGTGACTGAAGCGCCGCCCTTACCCATCAGGGCCCCATCTGAAATTCAGCGAGGAGCGAACCGCGTGACCGCCGAGACGTCCGTGCCGTCCACAGCTCTGCTGGCAGGAGCAGACCGCGACGGTGGCAATTACACCGCTCGGCATCTGCTCGTCCTCGAGGGGCTCGAGGCCGTGCGCAAACGCCCGGGCATGTACATCGGATCGACCGACAGCCGCGGTCTGATGCACTGCCTGTGGGAGATCATCGACAATTCCGTGGACGAGGCCCTCGGCGGCCACTGCGATCACATCGAGGTGGTCCTCCATGACGACGGGTCGGTGGAGGTCCGGGACAACGGCCGCGGCATCCCCGTCGACGTCGAGCCCAAGACCGGTCTGTCCGGCGTGGAGGTCGTGCTGACCAAGCTGCACGCCGGCGGCAAGTTCGGAGGCGGCTCCTACGCCGCCTCCGGCGGTCTGCACGGCGTCGGCGCCTCCGTCGTCAACGCGCTGTCCGCCCGCCTGGACGTGGAGGTCGACCGCGCGGGGCACACGCACGCGATCAGCTTCCGGCGCGGTGTCCCCGGCGCGTTCTCGGGAGCGGGGCCGGAGGCGAAGTTCGAGGCCGGCAGCGGCCTGCGCAAGGCCAAGAAGATCCCCAAGAGCCGCAGCGGCACGCGGGTGCGCTACTGGGCCGACCGGCAGATCTTCCTGAAGGACGCCAAGCTCTCCCTGGAGACGCTGCACCAGCGGGCCCGGCAGACGGCGTTCCTGGTGCCCGGCCTGACCATCGTGGTCCGGGACGAGTACGGCCTCGGTGACGGCGGGAGCAAGGGGGAGGAGTCCTTCCGCTTCGACGGTGGCATCAGCGAGTTCTGCGAGTTCCTGGCCGCCGACCGGCCCGTGTGCGACACGCTCCGCTTCAGTGGCCAGGGCACCTTCAAGGAGACGGTCCCCGTCCTGGACGACCGCGGCCAGATGACACCCACCGAGGTCACCCGGGAGCTGGGCGTCGACGTCGCGCTGCGCTGGGGCACCGGGTACGACACGACGGTGCGCTCCTTCGTCAACATCATCGCCACCCCCAAGGGCGGCACCCATGTCGCCGGCTTCGAGCAGGCCGTGGCCAAGACGATGAACGAGGTGCTGCGCGCCAAGAAGCTGCTGCGCGTCGCCGAGGACGACATCGTCAAGGACGACGCCCTGGAGGGCCTGACCGCGGTGGTCACCGTGCGGCTGGCCGAGCCGCAGTTCGAGGGCCAGACCAAGGAGGTCCTCGGCACCTCGGCCGCCCGCAGGATCGTGAACAACGTGGTCTCCAAGGAGCTCAAGGCGTTCCTGACCTCCACCAAGCGCGACGCGGCCCAGCAGGCCCGCGCGGTCATGGAGAAGGCGGTGGCCGCGGCCCGGACGCGGATCGCCGCCCGCCAGCACAAGGACGCCCAGCGGCGCAAGACGGCTCTGGAGACCTCCACGCTGCCCGCCAAGCTGGCCGACTGCCGCAGCGACGACGTCGAGCGCAGCGAGCTGTTCATCGTGGAGGGCGACTCGGCGCTCGGTACGGCGAAGCTGGCCCGGAACTCCGAGTTCCAGGCACTGCTGCCGATCCGCGGCAAGATCCTCAACGTCCAGAAGTCGTCCGTGACCGACATGCTCAAGAACGCCGAGTGCGGGGCGATCATCCAGGTCATAGGGGCCGGGTCGGGGCGGACCTTCGACATCGACACCGCCCGCTACGGCAAGATCATCATGATGACCGACGCCGATGTGGACGGCTCCCACATCCGCACCCTGCTCCTGACGCTGTTCCACCGCTACATGCGGCCCATGGTCGAGGCGGGCCGGGTGTTCGCCGCGGTGCCGCCGCTGCACCGGATCGAACTGGTCCAGCCCAAGAAGGGCCAGGACAAGTACGTCTACACGTACTCCGACCGGGAGCTGCGCGACAAGCTCATGGAGTTCCAGAGCAAGGGCGTCCGGTACAAGGACTCGATCCAGCGCTACAAGGGCCTCGGTGAGATGGACGCCGACCAGCTGGCCGAGACCACCATGGACCCCCGTCACCGCACCCTGCGCCGGATCAACCTCACCGACCTGGAGGCCGCCGAGCAGGTCTTCGACCTGCTCATGGGCAACGACGTCGCCCCGCGCAAGGAGTTCATCTCCAGCTCGGCGGCGACGCTCGACCGCTCCCGCATCGACGCGTAGCGCGCGGGCCCCGGCACCGCCTGCGAAGGCCCTGGCCGCCGTCGGATCCCTCGCGGGCAGTCCCGTGCGGGGATCCGACGGCAGCCAGGGCCGTGTGCTGCGGGCTCCCTGAGGGGCCGCAGCAGCCAGGAGGAGGCCCGGCTCCGGCTGAGCGGACGGCCTCTGCCCTCTCGCCGGCGGTCCGGCTCCATGCGCCCGGAACCCGGTGCGGTGCGGCACGCGCCGAGGCCCGAAGCGGGCGTCCTGGCGGCTCACGTCAGGCGTGGGTCAGGGGGTCGGTTCCACCGTCCCCGACCGGCTCAGAGAGGGAGGCCCCACTCCGGATCGTCGCCGGGAGGCCCCACTCCCGGCTCGGGGTCGGGGGGTCCCCGTGCGGCTCGGGCCGGGACGTCCCCGATCGGCTCCGGCCGGGAGGCCCCAGGAGGCCCAGGGCTGGTTCCGGTCGGGCGGGCGTTGCCGCCCGGCTCCGGACGACCGTGGCGACCCTCGGCTCAGCCCGCGCAGCGTCCGCGCACCGTCCACGCGCCGTCATGCACCATCGCACCGTCGAGCGCCCCCTGTCGCCGCGTCCGGGCCAGGAGCCCGGTACGGCCCGGCACGAGCCGGGGCGCACCGGTGCCGCGACCTGCGTCAGGGTCACCTGATGGGGTGAAGTGATTCGGGAAGAAGAGTCGGGGATCTTCCCGTTCTGTCCATCCTTGGGCATGCAGCAGAACAACGACCGCCCTCGCGTCGCCGGGGGTGGTCAGCAGAGTGCCGCCGATCCCGCCGACGGGTCCCGCCAGGCCCCCGGGGACGCCGGTGACGTGAGGTACGACGACCCCTGGTACGACGCGCTCGCCTCCGGCTGGGGCGAGTCCGCGCGCCCGCAGGGCGTACCGGCGCCGGTCCCGTCGGCCCGCCGGGAGGCGCCCGGGGACACCGGCGTGGACGTGTACCTCGAGGTGCAGCGCAGCGCGGCCTTCCAGGAGGTGCGCAGCCGGTACCGCCGCTTCGTGATTCCCGGCGCCGCCGCCTTCCTGACCTGGTACGTGGCCTACGTGGTGACCGCCACCGGCGCACCGGAGCTCATGGCGCGCCCGGTGGCCGGGGCCGTGAACGTCGGGATGCTCGCCGGGCTCGGGCAGTTCCTGACCACCTTCCTCCTCACCTGGGCCTACGCCCGGCACGCCCGGCTGCGCCGGGACCGTGCCGCGCTCGACCTCCGCTGGGACACCCAGGAACTGACGCGCGGACGGGGCGGAGCGGCATGACGGGGGATCACCAGACGCTCGCGCTGCTGCTGTTCAGCGCCTTCGTCGCGGTCACGCTGGCCATCACCACCTGGGTGAGCCGCCACCGGCAGGGCTCACCGGAGGAGTTCTACGCCGGCGGCCGGCTCTTCTCACCCATGGAGAATGGTTTTGCCATCGCGGGCGACTACATGTCGGCCGCCTCGTTCCTCGGCATCTCCGGCCTCATCGCCCTCTACGGCTACGACGGCATGCTCTACTCCGTCGGCTTCCTGGTGGCCTGGCTGGTGGTCCTCCTCCTGGTCGCGGAACTGGTGCGCAACTGCGGCCGGTTCACGCTCGCCGACGTCGTCGCCGCCCGGATGCGGGAACGCCCGGTGCGCATCGCGGCGGGAACCTCCTCGGTCGCCGTGTCCGTTCTGTACCTGGTGGCGCAGATGGTCGGCGCGGGCACGCTGGTCGCGCTGCTGCTGGGAGGCACCGGCACCGCCGCGCAGTCGTGGACCGTGGTCGGCGTCGGGGCGCTCATGGTGATCTACGTGTCGTTGGGAGGGATGCGGGCCACCACCTGGATCCAGATCGTCAAGGCGGTCCTGCTGCTCGGCGGCACCATCGTGCTGACCGTCCTCGTGCTGCTGCGCTTCCACGGGGACGTCAACCACCTGCTCGTCACCGCCGCCGAACGCAGCGGCCACGGCGAGGCGTTCCTGGCACCCGGTCTGGCGTACGGCAGCGACCTCACCGCCCGCTTCGACTTCATCAGCCTGGGGCTCGCCCTGGTGCTGGGCACGGCCGGGCTGCCGCACATCCTGTCCCGGTTCTACACCGTGCCCACGGCCCGGGCGGCCCGCCGCTCGGTGGTGTGGTCCATCGGGCTCATCGGCGGCTTCTACCTGATGACGATCGTGCTCGGGTTCGGCGCCGCCGCCCTGGTCGGCACCGACGCCGTGCGCGCCTCCCACGCCTCGGGCAACACCGCCGTCCCGCTGCTCGCGCTCGACCTGGGAGGCGGCGCCGGGTCGACGGGCGGCACCGTGCTGTTCGCGGTCGTCGCCGCCATCGCCTTCGCCACGATCCTCGCCGTGGTCGCCGGCATCACCCTCGCCTCCTCCGCCTCCGTCGCCCACGATCTCTACGCGTCCCTGCGGCGCCGGCGGGGCGGACGGGCGCACAGCGAGGTGGCCGTGGCCCGCGTCGCCGCCGTCGGCATCGGTGTCGTCGCGATCGGTCTCGGTCTGCTGGCCCGGGACCTCAACGTGGCCTTCCTGGTGGGCCTGGCCTTCGCGGTGGCCGCCTCCGCCAACCTCCCGGTGCTGCTCTACTCGTTGTTCTGGCGCGGCTTCACGACCCGCGGCGCCGTCTGGGCCGTCTACGGCGGTCTGGTCCCGGCCGTGGTGCTGGTGCTGCTGTCCCCGGTGGTGTCCGGCAGCCCGGAATCCCTCTTCCCGGGCGTCGACTTCCAGGTCTTCCCGCTGCAGAACCCCGGCCTGTTCTCCATCCCGGCGGGCTTCCTCGCGGGCTGGCTGGGCACGGTCACGTCCGGCGACACCCCGGACGAGGCCAAGCACGCCGAGACCGAGGTGCGGTCCCTCACCGGAGCGGGCGCCGTGTAGACCGGGCCTGCCGGGCAGGCGGGGCCTACTGAGCCACCGGAGTTTGTCGAGCCACCGGGGTCTGCCGTGCGGCTACCGGCGAGCGTTGCCGGTCCCTGTCGGCCCCCTTCGGTCACACGGGGCGCACCGCGCATCTCCCACGCGAACCTGCCGGTTCCGGTCGGGCCGCCGGACCGACCAGGCGGCCGTGTTCCGGCGCGGGCTGCCGAGCCATGCTCCGGGACCGCCTGCGGCTCCGATGCGCGGGCCCGGCACGCGGCCACTCGGGACTGCTCCGGTCACGCGGGACCGCCTTGGCCACGCGTGACCGTTCCGGCGCAGGCGTCCGGATCGGGCGGGGCCGACGTCCGGATCGGTCGGCCTCGCACGGGCGGGCGCACCGTACGGAGACGGACGACGGCGCCCGGCTGCGCGAGCGTGGTCCGGTAGCGCGGCGTCCTCCCCGCCCCGCGGGCCGGGCCGCGTGCTCTCAGGCGCGGGTCGCCCAGGTGTAACGGTGTTCCGGGCGGCCCGCGTCCCCGTACTTCAGGGTCAGCGTGGCCCGCCCGGTGCGCTCCAGCAGCTTCAGGTACCGCTGGGCGGTCTGGCGGCTCACCCCCGTGCGTTCGGCGATCTCCAGGGCGGACAGCGGCCGGTCGGCGTGCATCAGGCACTGCCGCACCAGTTCCGCCGTGGTGGCGGAGTGCCCCTTGGGCAGGCTGGGTTCAGCGGCTGCGGACAGGGCGCCGAACATGCGGTCCACCTCCGCCTGCTCGGCCTCGCCCCCGCCGTCGAGGGTGCGGCGCAGGTCCGCGTACGCCTCCAGTTTCGCCCGCAGTCCGGCGAAGGCGAACGGCTTGACCAGGTACTGGAGCGCGCCGTGCCGCATGGCCGCCTGCACCGTCGACACGTCACGCGCCGCCGTCACCATGATCACGTCGGTCTGACGGCCGCGCCGGCGCATCTCGCGCACGACACCGAGCCCCGTGCCGTCCGGCAGATAGTGGTCCATGAGGACCAGATCCGGCGACGGCTCCGCCTCCAGAGCCGCCAGCGCCTCCGCCGCGCCGTGGGCCAGACCGGCCACGTGGAAGCCGGGCACCTTCTCCACGTAGGCCGCGTTGACCCGGGCCACCCGGACGTCGTCGTCCACGACCAGGACCTCGATCATCACGCTTCCTCCTCGCTCGGGCGGGGGACGGACGCCCCGGTCGGTGCGGCCTCGCTGCCCGGCTCGGTCAGGGCCTCGGGGAGGACGACCGTGAACTCCGCCCCGCCGCCCGGCGCGTCGCCCACGGTCGCACGGCCGCCCTGCCGCTCGGCGAGCGTGCGCACCAGGGAGAGACCGATGCCCCGCTCACGGTGGGCCGGCGGCTCCTTGGTGGACCAGCCCTCGGTGAAGACCGTCCCGCGTTGCTCGGGCGGGACACCGGGGCCCGTGTCGCGCACCACCAGCACGACGGTGCGCCCCTCGGTCCGCACCTCGACCTCCACGCGCCCGTGCGCCGTCCCCGCGACGGCGTCCAGGGCGTTGTCGACCAGGTTGCCGACCACGGTGACGAGGCCGCCCGGGTCGACGAGCCGGTCGGGCAGCCGGGTCCGCTCCGACACGCCCAGCGCGACCCCCCGCTCGGCCGCGACCGCGGCCTTCCCCACCAGCAGCGCGGCCAGCAGCGGGTCTCCGACCCGCTCGGTGACCTGCTCGGCGGTCGCCCGGTGGGCGCCGACGACCTCGGCCACGAACTCGACCGCCTCGTCGTACATCTCCAGCTCCAGCAGTCCCAACAGGGTGTGCATGCGGTTGGCGTGCTCGTGGTCCTGGGCCCGCAGCGCGTCGGTCAGACCGCGGGTGGAGTCGAGTTCCCGGCCGAGCCGGTCCAGTTCCGTGCGGTCGCGCAGGGTGGCGACGGCGCCCCCGTCGTCGGTCGGCACCCGGTTGGCGACCAGCACCCGCTGCCCGCGGACGGTGAGCAGATCGGTCCCGTCGGCCCGCCCGGACAGCACGTCGGCCGTGCGGCCCGGGCCGAGCGCCTCCTCGGGGGAGCGGCCCACCGCCTCGTCCCCGAGGTCGAGCAGGCGCCGCGCCTCGTCGTTCAGGAGCCGGACGCGTCCGCTGCGGTCCAGGGCCACGACGCCCTCCCGGATGCCGTGCAGCATGGCCTCGCGTTCCGCGAGCAGCGCCGCGATGTCGGAGAAGGCCAGGTCCCGGGTCTGACGCTGCACCCGCCGGGAGATGAGCCAGGCCGCGAGCGCCCCGACGGCCAGCGCGCCGCCGGCGTAGGCGAACAGACCGGGAATCGCGTGGATCAGCCGGGCCCGGACGCTGTCGTAGGCGATGCCCACCGACACCGCGCCGACGATCCGGCCGTCGGCGTCCCGCAGCGGCACCTTGCCGCGGGCCGAACGGCCCAGGGTGCCGTCGTCGATCTCCATGACCTCGTGCCCGGCCAGGGCCTCGCCGGGGTCGGTGGAGACATGGCCGCCCACCCGCCGC
This sequence comes from Streptomyces sp. 3-6, assembly GCF_056323165.1. Lineage (NCBI taxonomy): Bacteria > Bacillati > Actinomycetota > Actinomycetes > Kitasatosporales > Streptomycetaceae > Streptomyces > Streptomyces sp. 3-6. Next base: position 203,358 of record NZ_JBWHZP010000008.1, on the reverse strand, counting down.
GGATCGGTGTGCGACCAGCGCACGCCGTCGCGGTCCAGCACGACGACGTACTCGGCGCCGGTGGCCTCGCGGATCCGTTCCGCCTCCCGCTGGACCGGTCCGTCCGGGCTCGGCTCCGTGGACCGCAGGTCGTCGGCGATCCGCCCCTGCTGAGCGGTGGTCTGGGCGATCGCCAGGGCCCGCCGCATCGCCTGGTCGTCCAGCTGCTCGCCGAGCGGCGCGAGGAACAAGCCCGTCGCCAGCACGGCGACACCGGCGGCGATCGCCAGCTGCATGAGCAGGACCTGGGCGAACATCCGCCGGGGCAGACGCAGACGCAGACGCAGACGCAGACGCCGGCGGCGCGCGGGGGCGGCAGCGGAACTCATGCCCCGACCGTACGCGGACCGCCGCGCCGCTCCGCACGGGCGGGGCGTCGTGAGGGAACCCTGGCGGGACGCGGGACAGGTCGCCGCACCGGGCGGAGACACCGGCCGCCGGATCTCGCCGACAGTGGGTGGGGCGAAGGCTCGGTACGCGACCGCCGTCGCCCGGTCTCCGCCGCGCGACTCCGGCGTCCGGCCCGTCCGACGAAGTGCCTGTGTCCCATCTGATCCGCGCGCACCCACGGCACACGATGGCGAACCCGCCGATCCGCGCTCGGGCCGACGATCTGCGCCCCGGCCGGCGGTCGGGTCTCCCGACTCGCGCCCGGGGCCGACGGCCGGGCCTGCGCCCACCGACCTGCACCTCGGCCGGTGGACGATCCTGCTGAGCTGCTGACCCGCAGACCCGCAGACCTGCGCCTTGTGCTCCGCACTGGGGTCCGGCCCGTGCGGCGATCACCTCGCCAGCGCGGTCACCGTCACCTCGCGGACCGCCGTCACGTCCATGCGCGCGGGCGATCCGAGCACGGAGCCGCAGCTCTCGGGCCGTGGCGGCGACGCGGCGCCCTGGACCACCTCGACCCACCAGCGGCGCCCGTCGGTGTGGGCGACGGTGACCTCCCAGCGCGGGGCCGCACCGTCGATCCGTACGATGCTCAGCGCCTCCGCGGCCTCGACGCCCGCCACCGTCCGCACCGCCAGTTCGGCGGCCTGTCCGGGGCGCTCCCAGGCAGAACTCCCCCGGCAGCCCTCCACCACGATCCGGCCCTCCTGGACACCGTGCAGCACCTCCTTGACGGCATGGGCCTCGGCGCGGCCGTAGGCGTAGCAGTACGGGAGGACGAGCACGGTCGGGGAGAAGCGGTGACCGCCCAGGTGCGTCACCTCCCACACGCCGTCGACCCCGGAGGCGGCGAGTTCGGCCGCCAGGGGGCGTCCGAGCAGGGCGCAGCAGCGGTCGCGCTTGCCGTTGGTGCAGACGAGGGCGAGGGGGTCGCCGTCGTGCGGCTGTCCGCCGAGGACCGTGTCGAAGGTGTCGTGCGCGCCGCGGCCCAGCGCGGCGAAATCGAGGCCGAGCAGGTCCCGCGGGTCGGCCGTGGTGGCGGAGTGCAACCACACCCGTCCCGGAACGGTGTGTGCGGCGTACACCCGGCGCGCCGCGCCCGCGGGTCGGTCGGCGTGGCGCCCGGTGCGCCGGATGAGGGCGATGCGCACCCCGGTGCCCCTCGCGGCGGCTTCGAGGGCCCGGCCGAGGGCGGGGTCGAGGTGACTCGAGGTGAGCGCCTTGGCACCCCAGGGGCCGGGCTGCTCCAGCAGCAGCCACGTCCTCGCGGTGGCCGCGGTCCCGGCGAGGGGCTCGTCGAGCTCGCGGGAGGCGGTTGAGCACGTACTCACAGAGGTGAGCCTAACCTGACTTGTGTCGGGGTGCTTCCCGGCCCGCGGGTGGTGTGCTCCGGACGGGGGGCGGGGCCGGTGTGCGGCCCTTCGGGACGCACCCACAGTCCCTCCGCCGCATCCCGGGACCGCGCCCTTCGGGAGCCGTGCGTGAAGGGACTTGGCGCGTACCACGGGTTCGCTCCGGGGTCGTCGGAGGCGCTCGTATCCTGGGCGCCGGTCGAGTCGTCGGACGTTCGCCGGGGTGCACACCGGCGTACCGAGGGGTGGAGAGAGCGCGTGGCGGAGCGGAGCAACGAGCAGCGGATTCCGGTGGTGATCCTGGCCGGGTTCCTGGGTTCGGGTAAGACGACCCTGCTCAACCACCTCCTGCACCACAGCGGCGGCAGCCGGATCGGGGCGATCGTCAACGACTTCGGGGCCATCGAGATCGATGCCATGGCGGTCGCGGGGGCCCTCGGGGACTCGACCGTGTCGCTCGGCAACGGGTGTCTGTGCTGCGCCGTCGACGGCAGCGAACTGGACGCGTACCTGGAACGGCTCGCCCACCCCTCAGCCGGTCTGGACGCCGTCGTCATCGAGGCCAGCGGTCTGGCCGAACCGCAGGAGCTGGTGCGGATGGTGCTCGCCAGCGAACACCCCGGGATCGTGTACGGGGGCCTCGTCGAGGTGGTGGACGCCGCCGAGTTCGACGACACCCGGGCCAGACACCCCGAGATCGACCGGCACCTCGCCCTCGCCGATCTCGTCGTGGTCAACAAGATGGACCGCGCGGTGGATCCCGAGCGCCTCCTCGCCCGGGTCCGGGGCCTCGTCGACGGGGCGGCCGTCGTGCCCGCCACCCGCGCCCGGATCGACCCGGAGTTCCTCTTCGACTGCCGCCCGAGCGAGGAACGGATCGGCCAGCTCTCCTTCGACGACCTGCGGCTCCACGACGACGGAGCCGGGCGGGCCGGTACCGGGCGGGTGGGCGCCGGGCGCTCCGGTGACGGGCACGTCCCCGGGCACGCGCACGGGGACGAGGCCGCCCGTGGCGCGACGGGCACCGGCAGAGGAGCGGAGGACCACGGCGGCCATCTGCACGCCGCCTACGACAGCGTGTCCCACGTCTCCGAGCGGCCCACGGACCCCCGGGCGCTGATGAGGTTCCTTGACAGCCGGCCCGAGGGCCTGTTCCGGATCAAGGGCTACGTCGATTTCGGGCCGTTCGACGTCCACCACCGCTACGCTGTGCACGCCGTCGGGCGGTTCCTGCGCTTCCGGCCGGAGCCCTGGCCGCCGGGGGCGGAGCGGCTCACGCAACTCGTGCTCATCGGGTCCGGCATCGACGCCCCCGCGCTGCGCAAGGAGCTGGAGGCGTGCGCCGCCGAGAGCCAGGAGGCCGACGAACGCGGCATGTGGGGCGTCCTGCGGTACGTGGACGGTGCCGAGGACGACCCGGAGGAGCGCGACCCCGACGGGGTGGAGCCCGACCCCGACGGGGTGGAGCCCGACCCCGACGGGATGGAGCCCGACGAGGTCCGGTCCGACGAACTCGCCTTCGGCGAGGGAGAGTCGGACCGGGCCGAGCCCGGCGGGATGGCGTCCCGGGGGACGCACCCGTCGGTGTGAGGGCGAGGCGCCGACATGCCGAGGTGACCGGCGCACGTGACCGGCGCACGTGGCCGGTGGGGTGTGGGCCCCTCGGCAGCGGCGCCGCCCGACACCGCCGCGTCCCGGACCGCACCCCCCGGAACCGCCCGGCCGTGGCAGGGCCCCACCGCCGTGACGCCGGGCCACCGGGACCAGGTACCCGGCCGCCGTGGCGTCCGGCCACGGGGACCAAGGCCCTCGACCGCCGCGGGGCCACCGGAACCAGGGGCCCGGCCGCCGCAGCCCCCGGCCACAGGACCAGGCCCGGACCGCCGTCGGCCACCGGCACCGGGCACCGACCGCCATGACGTCGCGTCCATCCCCGGACCCCGGCCCGGCCTCGTACTGCGGGGCCCCGGCCCGGGGACCGGCCCCGGGCACAGGACCAGCCCTCCAGGACCGGCTCCCGCCGCCCGGTGTCCCGGGACCGGACCGGTCGCGGTTCCTACACCGGGCCGGCGACCACCGACACCGTCTTGCCCAGGGACACGCCCGAGCCGTCGCGGCGCGGGTCGGGTTCCGGCAGGGCGACGGCGGCGCCGTTCTTCTGCGCTGCACGTGCGGGCGTGGCACCCACCCAGGCGAGGGCCAGGCAGTCCTCGCCCTTGAGGAACCGCTGGCAGCGCACCCCGCCGGTGGCCCGGCCCTTGCGGGGGTACTGGTCGAACGGGGTCAGCTTGGCCGTCGTCTGGACGGAGTCGTCCAGCGTGCCGCGCGATCCGGCGACCGTGAGGACCACCGCGTCCGCCGAGGGGTCGACGGCGGTGAAGTGGATGACCTTCGCGTCCGCCGACAGCTTGATGCCCGTCATGCCGCCCGCGGGACGGCCCTGCGGACGGACCTGGGCCGCCGGGTACCGCAGCAACTGGGCGTCGTCGGTGACGAAGACCAGGTCCTCCTCGCCCGTGCGCAGTTCGACACCGCCGACGATCCGGTCGCCGTCCCGGAGCGAGATGACCTCCAGCTCCTCCTTGTTGGACGGGTAGTCGGGCACCACGCGCTTGACGACGCCCTGTTCGGTGCCGAGCGCCAGACCCGGCGAGGACTCGTCGAGCGAGGTCAGGCAGACCACGTCCTCGTCCGCGTCGAGGGTGACGAACTCGGCGAGGGGCGCCCCGCCCGCCGTGTTGGGCACCTGCAGGTCCTCCGGGAGCTGCGGGAGGTCGACGACGTTCAGCCGGAGCAGGCGGCCCGCCGAGGTGACGACGGCCACCTCACCGCGCGCCGTGGTCCTGACCGCCGAGACGATCACGTCGTGCTTGACCCGCTTGGTGCCCGGCTTCTCGGGGAAGGGCGCGTCGTTCGCGGTCCGGGCGAGCAGGCCCGTCGAGGACAGCAGCACGCGGCACGGGTCGTCCGCGACCTGCAACGGCACGGTGGCGGCCGGCGTACCGGCCGAGTCCAGCAGCGTGGTGCGCCGGTCGTTGCCGAACTTCTTGGCCACCGCGGCCAGTTCGGCGGAGACCAGCTTGCGCAGCTCCGCGTCGGAGTCGAGGATCCGGGTCAGTTCCTCGATCTCCGCGTTCAACCGGTCCTTCTCCGCCTCCAGTTCGATCCGGTCGTACTTGGTGAGGCGGCGCAGGGGCGTGTCGAGGATGTACTGCGTCTGGACGTCGCTGAGGGAGAAGCGCTCCATCAGGCGCTGCTTGGCCTGCGCGGAGTTCTCGCTGGAGCGGATCAGCCGGATGACCTCGTCGATGTCCACGAGGGCGGTGAGCAGGCCCTCCACCAGGTGCAGCCGGTCCCGCCGCTTGCCGCGTCGGAACTCCGAACGCCGCCGCACCACGGTGAAGCGGTGGTCGAGGTAGACCTCCAGGAGCTCCTTCAGGCCCAGCGTGAGCGGCTGGCCGTCCACCAGGGCCACGTTGTTGATCCCGAACGACTCCTCCATGGAGGTCAGCTTGTACAGCTGCTCCAGGACCGCCTCGGGCACGAAGCCGTTCTTGATCTCGATGACCAGGCGCAGTCCGTGCTCACGGTCGGTGAGGTCCTTGACGTCGGCGATGCCCTGGAGCTTCTTCGCGCCGACCAGGTCCTTGATCTTGGCGATCACCTTCTCCGGGCCGACGGAGAAGGGCAGCTCGGTGACCACCAGGCCCTTGCGGCGCGCCGTCACGTTCTCCACGGTGACCGTCGCGCGGATCTTGAACGTGCCGCGGCCCGTCTCGTACGCGTCGCGGATGCCGGACAGGCCCACGATGCGTCCGCCGGTGGGCAGGTCGGGGCCCGGCACGTGCTTCATCAGGGCGTCGAGGTCGGCGTTCGGGTACCGGATGAGGTGCCGGGCCGCGGCGACGACCTCGCGCAGGTTGTGCGGCGGCATGTTGGTGGCCATGCCGACGGCGATCCCCGAGGCGCCGTTGACCAGGAGGTTCGGGAACGCGGCGGGCAGCGCGGCCGGTTCCTGCTCCTGGCCGTCGTAGTTGGGGGCGAAGTCGACGGTGTCCTCGTCGATGGACTCGGTCATCAGCCCGGCCGCCTCGGCCATCCGGCACTCGGTGTACCGCATGGCGGCGGGCGGGTCGTCGTTGCCCAGGGAGCCGAAGTTGCCGTGGCCGTCGACCAGGGGCACCCGCATGGAGAACGGCTGCGCCATGCGCACCAGCGCGTCGTAGATCGACGCGTCACCGTGCGGGTGCAGCTTTCCCATCACCTCGCCGACCACGCGGGCGCACTTCACGTACCCGCGCTCGGGGCGCAGGCCCATCTCGTTCATCTGGTAGACGATGCGGCGGTGCACCGGCTTCAGCCCGTCGCGCGCGTCCGGCAGGGCGCGGGAGTAGATGACCGAGTAGGCGTACTCGAGGAAGGAGCCCTGCATCTCGTCGACGACGTCGATGTCGAGGATCTTCTCCTCGTACGGCTCGTCGGGCGGCGGGGTCTTCGTGCTGCGGCGGGCCATCGCTGCCGGCTCCTTGCTGAGCGTGGGACGGATCTGACGCGGACCATTGTGGACCGGCGCACCGACAACCGGGACCAGACCCGGTCGCGGGACCTGCGGTGCGGGCGGGGTCGTGGCGGCGCGAGCAGAGTACGCGCCCCCGGGCACGAACCGTCGGGCGGGCTCCCGGAATCCGCCCCGGCAGCCCCCGGCAGCCCCGGCAGGGTTCGGCGGCTCCGTCGGCCCCGGCCGCCCCGTCGGCTCCGACTGCCCTGTCCACCTCCGTCCCCCGGCAACCCGCCCGCCTCTGGCAGCCCCGGTCGCTTCCAGCAGCCCGTCCGCCGCCGTCTCCGGGATTCCCCCGGCCCTCGATGCCGTACCGGACCCGCACGGGGCGCACCGACTGGCACGCGACGGCACACGGCGCCGCACGCGCCCCCCGCGCACCCCAGCCACTCCCACACCCCAGCCACTCCCACACCCCAGCCGCCCCCGCACCCCAGCCGCCCCACACCCCCCGGTCCCGTGGGCCGGCCGCGCTCCCGTGGGCCGTCCGGTTCCCGGTTCTCGCTGTGGGCGTAGTCGGCGGCCCCCGGGAACTTCGCCGCTGCTCCGCACGCTTGCATACAGTGACAGGACCGGCAGGAACGGCGGGCTCGACGACCGCCACCGCGATCGAAGGGACGTACATGCCCATGGGTCACACGGCCACAGCCCAGGCAGGCTCCGGCGGCCTGACAGCGACCGAGCACCGCCTGGCCAACGGCCTGCGCGTGGTGCTCTCCGAGGACCACCTGACCCCGGTCGCCGCGGTGTGCCTCTGGTACGACGTCGGCTCGCGCCACGAGGTGGAGGGACGCACCGGCCTGGCCCACCTCTTCGAGCACCTGATGTTCCAGGGCTCCGCCCAGGTCAAGGGCAACGGACACTTCGAGCTGGTCCAGGGCGCGGGCGGCTCGCTCAACGGCACCACCAGCTTCGAGCGCACCAACTACTTCGAGACCATGCCCGCCCACCAGCTGGAGCTCGCGCTCTGGCTGGAGGCGGACCGCATGGGCTCGCTGCTGGCCGCCCTGGACGAGGAGTCCATGGAGAACCAGCGCGATGTCGTCAAGAACGAACGCCGCCAGCGCTACGACAACGTCCCCTACGGCACGGCCTTCGAGCGGCTGACCGCCCTCGCCTATCCGGAGGGCCACCCCTACCACCACACGCCCATCGGTTCGATGGCGGACCTGGACGCGGCGACCCTGGAGGACGCCCGACAGTTCTTCCGCACCTACTACGCGCCGAACAACGCCGTGCTGTCCGTCGTCGGCGACATCGACCCCGAGCAGACGCTCGCCTGGATCGAGAAGTACTTCGGCTCCATCCCGTCCCACGACGGCAAGCCGGAGCCCCGTGACGGCTCCCTGCCGGATGTGATGGGCGGGGAGCTGCGCGAGGTCGTGACGGAGGAGGTGCCCGCGCGTGCGCTGATGGCCGCCTACCGGCTCCCGGAGGACGGCACCCGGGCGTGCGACGCGGCGGACCTGGCGCTCACCGTCCTGGGCGGCGGCGAGTCGTCCCGCCTCTACAACCGGCTGGTGCGCCGCGACCGCACCGCCGTCGCCGCCGGGTTCGGCCTGCTGCGGCTCGCCGGGGCGCCCTCGCTCGGCTGGCTGGACGTGAAGACGTCCGGTGACGTCGAGGTACCGGTGATCGAGGCGGCCGTCGACGAGGAGCTCGCCCGGTTCGCCGAGGAGGGCCCCACGGCCGAGGAGATGGAGCGTGCGCAGGCCCAGTTGGAGCGCGAGTGGCTGGACCGGCTCGGCACGGTCGCGGGCCGCGCGGACGAACTGTGCCGGTACGCCGTCCTCTTCGGCGACCCGCAGCTCGCCCTGACCGCCGTGAGCCGGGTCCTGGAGGTGACGGCCGAGGAGGTGCGGGAGGTCGCCGCGGCCCGCCTGCGCCCCGACAACCGCGCGGTGCTCGTCTACGAACCGCTCACCGCCGGGGACGAGGACCCCGCACAGGCCGCCGCGACCGCCGGCACCGACGAGAACGAGGAGACGGCGAAGTGACCGAGCTCGCCCCGATGGACTTCCACCCGCAGCCGCAGGCGGGCGACGCCAAGCCCTGGGCCTTCCCGGCCCCCGAGCGCGGCGCGCTCGACAACGGCCTGACCGTGCTGCGCTGCCACCGTCCCGGCCAGCAGGTCGTCGCCGTCGAGGTGGTCCTCGACGCGCCGCTGGAGGCGGAGCCGGCCGGTCTCGACGGCGTCGCCACGATCATGGCGCGGGCCTTCTCCGAGGGCACCGACAAGCACTCCGCCGAGGAGTTCGCCGCCGAACTGGAGCGCTGCGGCGCCACCCTGGACGCGCACGCCGACCACCCCGGCGTCCGCCTCAGCCTGGAGGTGCCGGCCTCCCGGCTCACCAAGGGCCTCGGGCTGCTCGCCGACGCCCTGAGGGCGCCCGCCTTCGCCGACAGCGAGGTGGAGCGGCTGGTCCGCAACCGCCTCGACGAGATCCCGCACGAGCTGGCCAACCCCGCGCGCCGGGCGGCCAAGGAGCTCTCCAAGGAGCTGTTCCCCGCCGACGCGCGCATGGCGCGCCCCCGCCAGGGCACCGAGGAGACCGTCGAGGGCATCGACGCGGCGGCCGTGCGCGCCTTCTACGAGCGGCACGTGCGGCCCGCCACGGCCACCGTGGTGGTCGTCGGCGACCTCACCGGCATCGACCTGGACACGCTGCTCGGGGACACCCTCGGCGCGTGGACCGGCTCACCGGGGCAGCCCCGTCCGGTTCCGCCGGTGACCGCCGACGACACCGGCCGGGTCGTGATCGTCGACCGTCCCGGAGCCGTCCAGACCCAGCTGCTCATCGGCCGCGTCGGCGCCGACCGGCACGACCGGGTGTGGCCCGCCCAGGTCCTCGGCACGTACTGCCTCGGCGGCACCCTCACCTCCCGCCTGGACCGCGTCCTGCGCGAGGAGAAGGGCTACACCTACGGCGTCCGCTCCTTCGCCCAGGTCCTGCGCTCCGCGCCGGACGGAACGGGCGCGGCCATGCTCGCCATCAGCGGTTCCGTGGACACCCCCAACACCGGGCCCGCGCTGCAGGACCTGTGGAACGTGCTGCGTACGCTCGCCGCCGACGGCCTGACCGACGCCGAGCGGGACGTCGCGGTGCAGAACCTGGTGGGCGTGGCACCGCTGAAGTACGAGACCGCCGCGGCGGTCGCGAGCACCCTCGCGGACCAGGTGGAGCAGCACCTGCCCGACGACTACCAGGCCGAGCTGTACCGCCAACTGGCCGCCACCGGCACCGTGGAGGCCACCGCGGCGGTCGTCAACGCCTTCCCGGTCGACCGGCTGGTGACCGTCCTCGTCGGCGACGCGGCGCAGATCAAGGCGCCGGTGGAGGCCCTGGGGATCGGTGAAGTGACCGTGGTGTCGGCCGAGTAGGCCACCGCGGCCGCTTCCGCGCGCACGGCGCCCTGGTGGCGGGAACGTCACCAGGGCGCCCGTATGCCCGAATTGGTGCGGAGGATGCCTGTCTGCCCTGTGGTGTGCGCTACAAATCCACGGATCCGTTTGAGGATCGAGCGGCCTCCCGCATAGCTTCGTGCGGGCTGTTCGTCGGGCAGTGCGCCGCACCCGCGGCACCGGACAGCCATCGCCGAGTCCCCGTACGGCGCGAGCCAGGGGAGCCGGGGACCCACCGTCCCCCGGGGTGAATCGGGCGCCCGCGCGTGTCGCGAGGGGGTCCGTAGGAGACCTTCCTGCTCCGAACCCGTCAGCTAACCCGGTAGGCGAGAGGGAAGGAAAGGACCAGCCTGTACATGGCGTTCACCCGCGCCGCCGGCAAGCACCGCCGCCCCAGCCGCGTCCGCAGCGGCACCGCCCGCGCCGCGGGCGTCGCGGCCCTCGCCGGTTCCGGTGTCGCCGGCTCCCTCGCGGCCCCCGCGATGGCCGCCGAGCCCGCCGCGGCCCAGACCGGCATCACCCCCGTCGTCACCCTCGGCGACACGGTCGCCGACCGGATCGACGCCCAGGCCGCTGCCCAGCACGAGGCGGCCCGCGAGGCCGCCGAGGCCGAGGCCCGCAAGGCGGCCGAGAAGGCCGCCCGCAAGAAGGCCGCCGAGGAGGCGGAGCAGGCCCGCGAGGCGAAGGAACGCGCCGCCCGCGAGGCCGAGCGCGAGCGCCTCAACGCGTTCGTCTCGCCGATCCCCGGCTCCTACGTGTCCACCGGCTACAAGACCGGCGGCGCCGTCTGGTCCTCCGGCAGCCACACCGGGGTCGACTTCCACGCCGCCAACGGCACCCCCGTGCAGTCCGTCGGCCGTGGCACGGTCGTCGAGGCCGGCTGGGGCGGGGCCTACGGCAACCAGGTCGTCATCAAGATGCACGACGGCACGTACACCCAGTACGGCCACCTGTCGTCCATCGGCGTCTCGGTCGGCCAGGAGGTCACGCCGGGCCAGCAGATCGGCCTCTCCGGTTCCACCGGCAACGTCACCGGGGCGCACCTGCACTTCGAGGCCCGCACGAGCGCCGAGTACGGTTCGGACCTCGACCCCGTCGCGTACCTGCGCGCGCACGGCGTCTCCCTCTGACACCCTCCGGACGCGGTCCGCGCACGAAATCCCCGAAAAGCCCCGGCTCGCCGAGCCGGGGCTTTCCGCGTCACGCGCACGGGGTCACGCGCACGAGGTCGCGCGCACGGGGTGGCCGAAAAGCAGGCGCGAATGTTCTCCGGCTCTCAAGGAATCCCGCACATTGCTTTAGAGTCGCGGAAAGGACGTCCGCCGACGCGGCGTTCTCCAGGGAAGGGAACCGGAGGTCGCTCATGCGTTTTCCCGCGCACTCGGTGTGCGCCGCGATCCGCGACGACATCGTCGCCGGCGTCCACGCGCGCGGCAGCCGGCTCACCGAGGAACTCCTGGCACGCCGCTACGGCGTGTCCCGGGTGCCGGTGCGCGAGGCGCTGCGGACGCTGGAGGCGGAGGGGTTCGTGGTGACCCGGCGGCACGCGGGCGCCTGCGTCGCCGAGCCCACCGAACGGGAGGCCGCGGACCTGCTGGAGATGCGCCTGCTCCTGGAACCCCTCGGTGCCGCCCGGGCCGCCCGGCGCCGCGCCGACGCCCACCTGAAGGTGCTGCGGGGGCTGGTCCGCCTGGGGCAGCAACGGGCCCGCGGGGGGAGCAGCGACGACCTGCGCTCTCTGACCGGCTGGTTCGACGAGACGCTGGCCCGGGCGGCGGGCAGCCCGACGCTGGCCTCGACCCTGGCCGGACTGCGGCACAAGATCGCCTGGATGTACGCGGTGGAGGAAGCGCCCGACCCGGTGCGGACGTGGGCCGACCGCGGCCTGGTCGTGGACGCCGTGGCCCGCGGCGACGGCGAGCGTGCCCGTGCGGCGACCGCACGCCTCCTGGAGCGGACCCACCCCGCCCACCGGCTGCGCCCGCCGTCCGGTGCGGATCTCGCGGAGCGCGTGAGGACCTCGAAACGTCCGGTCAACACTCCGAGCATGCCGGCTTAATACGAGCCGGATAGAAAGGGCGCGGTAGAAAAGGCAGCCGGGCAGCCCTTTGGCGGTCTTTTGGCGACCTTTTCCTGCCCTGCCCTGGCCCGGAAATTTTCGGTGCGCAATACCCGTCCGGATTCCTCCCCCGGATTGCCTGCGGAAGGCGGCATTCTGCCCGGGGTGGAGATTCATGCTCGGAACCGGAATGTGCTGTCGGGCAAGGGATCTTCCTGTCCGGGGAGAAGGCGAACGGAAAGGCCCACCCGGGTCCCCGGGTGGGCCTCTCGTCAGCCCGCTGTCCGCGCGGTCCGGCGCGTCAGACCGTTTCGGGCAGTTCCTCCAGGCCCTCGGCGACCAGCTTGGCCAGCCGGTCCAGCGCGGCGTCCGCGCCCTCGGCGTCGGAGGCCAGCACGATCTCCTCGCCGCCCTGGGCGCCCAGCCCCAGGACCGCCAGCATGGAGGCCGCGTTGACGGGGTCGCCCCCGGCCTTGGCGATCGTCACCGGGACGCCTGTGGCCGTGGCGGCTCGGACGAAGATGGAGGCGGGGCGGGCGTGGAGGCCCTCGGCCCAGCCGACGTTGACGCGGCGCTCAGCCATGTGATGCTGCCCTTCGCTGTTCAGGGTTGTCTAGACCAGTTTCCCACATCGTGAAGCGTGCCGGAGCGGCACCCGCTCCCGCTCCGTGCGCACGGCCGGACCGCGGCCTCGGCCCTGCCCCGCGCACCCACAGACTGCCTCGCGCCGTCGCCGTGCGCGAGCCGTACGCTGGGGCCCATGCAGACCTCCTCGGACCGGCACGAGTACCCCGCTCACTGGGAAGCCGACGTGGTGCTGCGCGACGGCGGCACCGCGCGCGTCCGCCCCATCACCGTCGATGACGCCGAGCGCCTGGTCAGCTTCTACGAGCAGGTGTCGGACGAGTCGAAGTACTACCGCTTCTTCGCGCCCTACCCGCGTCTGTCCGCGAAGGACGTGCACCGCTTCACCCACCACGACTTCGTGGACCGGGTGGGACTCGCGGCCACCGTGGGCGGCGAGTTCATCGCCACCGTACGCTACGACCGGATCGGGGCCGACGGAGCGCCCGCCTCCGCTCCGGCCGACGAGGCCGAGGTCGCCTTCCTCGTCCAGGACGCCCATCAGGGCCGGGGCGTCGCCTCCGCCCTGCTGGAACACATCGGCGCGGTCGCGCGGGAGCGCGGCATCCGCCGGTTCGCCGCCGAGGTGCTGCCCGCCAACAACAAGATGATCAAGGTGTTCACGGACGCCGGGTACACCCAGAAGCGCAGCTTCGAGGACGGGGTCGTCCGCCTGGAGTTCGACCTCGAGCCGACCGACCGCTCGATGGCCGTGCAGCGGGCGCGGGAGCAGCGCGCCGAGGCGCGCTCGGTGCAACGGCTCCTGGCCCCCGGCTCCGTGGCCGTCATCGGCACCGGCCGCGCCCCCGGCGGCGTCGGGCGCAGCATCCTGGACAACATCCGGGACGCCGGCTTCACCGGGCGGCTCCACGCGGTCAACAAGGCGCTCCCCGAGGGCACGGACGAGCTGGACGGGGTGCCCGCGTTCCGCTCCGTGCGGGACATCGACGGCCCCGTCGACCTCGCGGTCGTCGCCGTGCCGTCCGCGCAGGTCCCCGAGGTCGTCGCCGAGTGCGGCGCCCACGGCGTCCAGGGCCTGGTCGTCGTCTCCGCCGGATACGCCGAGTCGGGCCCCGAGGGCAGGGAACTCCAGCGCGCCCTGGTGCGCCAGGCGCGCACGTACGGCATGCGGATCATCGGCCCGAACGCCTTCGGCGTGATCAACAACGCGCCGGACGTCCGGCTCAACGCCTCCCTCGCCCCCGAGCCGCCCCGCCCCGGCCGGATCGGGCTGTTCGCCCAGTCCGGGGCCATCGGCGTGGCCCTGCTGTCGCGGCTGCACCGGCGCGGCGGGGGCGTCACCGGCGTCACCGGCGTGTCCACCTTCGTCTCGTCCGGCAACCGGGCCGACGTCTCCGGCAACGACCTCCTGCAGTACTGGTACGAGGACCCCGACACCGACGTCGTCCTGATGTACCTGGAGTCCATCGGCAACCCGCGCAAGTTCACCCGCCTCGCCCGGCGCACGGCCGCCGCGAAGCCCCTGGTCGTCGTCCAGGGCGCCCGGCACGGCGCGGGACCCCGCGGCCACGCCGTCCGCGCGATGCGCCTGCCCCACGCGACCGTCTCCGCGCTGCTGCGCCAGGCCGGCGTCATCCACGTCGACACCATCACCGAACTCGTCGACGCGGGACTCCTCCTCGCCCGCCAGCCGCTGCCCGCGGGCCCCCGCGTCGCGATCCTCGGCAACTCCGAGTCCCTCGGCCTGCTCACCTACGACGCCTGCCTCGCCGAGGGCCTGCGCCCCCAGCCCCCGCAGGACCTCACCACCGCCGCCTCGGCGGCCGACTTCCACGACGCGCTGGCCCGGGCGCTGGCCGACGACACCTGCGACGCCGTCGTCGTCACCGCCATCCCGGCCGTCGGGGAGGGGTCGGTCGGCGACGCCGCCCTGGCCGACGCCCTGCGCTCGGCCGCCGCCGCCACCCCCGACAAGCCGGTCCTGGTGGTCCACGTCGAGCTCGGTGGGCTCGCCGAAGCCCTCTCGGCCGCGGCCAGCACGGCACCGCAGCCCGCGGCCGGCCCCCCGCCCGCGCCCCGCACCGCCCGGCCCGCCCCGGACGCCCCCGCGGACACCCGCGCGGCAGTTCCCGGGGACGCCCGCCCCGCGCCCCCCGAGGGCGCCCGCCTCATCCCCGCCTACCCGGCCGCCGAGCGCGCCGTCCGCGCGCTGGCGCACTCCGTCGAGTACGCCCAGTGGCGGCGGGACGTCGCCGACCCCGGCAAGGTGCCCGAGTACGAGGACATCGACGAGAAGGCCGCCGCCGCCCTCATCGAGCGGCAGCTCACCAGCGGTCAGGGCCTCACCCTCGAACGCCACGCCGCCTACGAGCTTCTCGCCACCTACGGCATCCACGTCCACCGCGCGCTGCCCGCCCCCGGCCCCGACGCCGCCGCGGAGGCCGCCCGCACCCTCGGCTACCCCGTGGCCCTCAAGGCCACCGCCCCCCACCTGCGCCACCGGGCCGACCTCGGCGGCGTCCGCCTCGACCTCGCCGACGAGGAACAACTGCGCCGGGCCTACGCCGAACTGACGGAGCTGTTCGGCACCCCCGAGGAACTGCGGCCCGTCGTGCAGCGCATGGCACCGCGCGGCGTCGACACCATCGTCCGGGCGGTCATCGACCCCGCCGCCGGTGCCGCGCTCTCCTTCGGCATCGCCGGGCCGCCCTCGCAACTGCTCGGCGACATGGCGCACCGGCTGATCCCGGTCACCGACCGGGAGGCGGCATCGCTGGTCCGCGCCATCCGGACCGCACCGCTCCTCTTCGGCTGGCGCGGCTCGGCCCCGGTGGACACCCCGGCCCTGGAGGAACTGCTGCTGCGGGTGTCCCGGCTGGTCGACGACCATCCCGAGGTGGCCGCGGTCACCCTGGAGCCCGTCGTCGTCGCCCCGCACGCGCTGAGCGTGCTGAGCGCCTCGGTCCGCCTGGCCCCGCCGCCCGCCCGCGACGACCTCGGACCGCGGACCCTCCCGGCCTACTGAGGGCCCCGGCCGCCCCCCGGCCCGGCCCGCCGAGCGGTGCCACCGAGCGGCACCACGGAGCGGTGCCGCGCAGTCGGCGGGCCCCCGTAGGATGGGCGCATGGCCAAGACCAGTACGACGACCCAGGGGCTGCGGGCGGCGATCGAGCGCAGCGGCTACTACCCGGCCCTCGTGGCCGAGGCGGTGGAGGCCGCCGTGGGCGGCGAGCCCATCCGGTCGTACCTGGTCCATCAGGAGACCACGTTCGACCAGAACGAGGTGCGGCGGCACGTGACCGTGCTCGTCCTGACCGGAAACCGCTTCATCGTCAGCCACACCGACGAGCAGGCCGCCGACAGCACCTCCCCGACGCCCTACGCCACCACGTCCACCGAGTCGGTCAAGCTGAGCCGGATCTCGTCCATCGTGGTCAGCCGGGTGGTCGCCAACCCGGAGTCGTACAAGCCCGGCACCCTGCCGCGCGAGATCGTGCTCACCATCGGCTGGGGCGCCGTCTCCCGCATCGACCTCGAGCCCGCGGCCTGCGGCGACCCCAACTGCGAGGCCGACCACGGCTACACGGGCAGCTCCACGGCGGACGACCTGAGCCTGCGGGTCAGCGAGGCCGGCGACGGACCGGAGACGGTGCGCCAGGCCCTGGCGTTCGCGCAGGCCCTCTCCGAGGCGACCGCGGACCAGACGCGCTGATGGTGTACCCCCCGCACTCCACCCCGCCCGCGACGCCCACCGGCTGGGCCGCCCACCACCCCGAGCCCTTGGCCCCGGACACCGCCCCCGTCCCCGAGTACGGCACCGGGTCGCTCGCCGACCTGCTGCCCACCCTCGCCGCGGGCATGGAGGTGCCCGGCACCAGCGCCGCCATCGCGGAGCTCACACCCGCCGACCGGAACTGCGTGTTCCTGATCGACGGGCTCGGATGGGAGCAGCTGCGGGCGCACCCGGAGGAAGCGCCCTTCATGACGTCCCTGCTGGCCGCCTCGCGCGGCGGCACCGGACGCCCGATCACCGCCGGTTACCCGGCGACGACCGCCACCTCCCTCGCCTCCGTCGGCACCGGCCTGCCGCCCGGCGCGCACGGCCTGCCCGGCTACACCGTCCGCAACCCGGACACCGGCGAGCTGATGAACCAGCTCCGGTGGCAGCCCTGGACGCAGCCCGCGGCCTGGCAGCCGTACCCCACGATCTTCCAGCTCGCCCACCGGGCGGGCGTCCACGCCGCCCAGGTGTCCTCCCCGGCCTTCGTCAACACGCCGCTGACGAAGGTCGCGCTCAGCGGCGGCACCTTCCACGGGCGCCTGTCCGGCGAGGAGCGCATGGACCTGGCGGCCGAACAACTCGCCGCCGCCGACCGCGCCCTGGTCTACACGTACTACTCCGACGTCGACGGCGCCGGCCACCGCTTCGGCGTCGACTCCGACACCTGGCGCGGCCAGCTCATGTACGTCGACCGCCTGGTCCAGCGCCTGGCCGAGCAGCTCCCCGAGCGCAGCGCCCTGTACGTCACCGCCGACCACGGCATGATCGACGTGCCCTTCGACGAGGAGCACCGCATCGACTTCGACACGGACTGGGAACTCAGCGCCGGCGTCGCGCTGCTCGGCGGCGAGGGCCGCGCCCGGCACGTGTACGCCGTGCCCGGCGCCGCCGGCGACGTGCTGGCCTGCTGGCGCGAGGTGCTGGGGGAGCAGTTCTGGGTCGCCTCCCGCGACGAGGCGATCGCGGCCGGCTGGTTCGGGCCGCGGATCGACGACCGGGTGTACGGGCGCCTCGGCGACGTGATCGCCGCCGCGCGGGACGACGTCCTGCTGATCGCCTCCGAGCGGGAGCCGAAGGAGTCGGCGATGGTCGGCAACCACGGTTCGATGACCCCTGCCGAACAACTGGTCCCCCTGCTCGAAGTACGCTCCTGAGGTCCGTCCCGCCCCGGCAGCCCCGCCACGTCCTCCACCGGACCCGCCCGATCCCCGCCGAAAGGTGCCCGCCCCCCATGCCCGAGCTGGTCTTCTTCTCCGGAACCATGGACTGCGGGAAGTCGACACTGGCTCTCCAGATCGAGCACAACCGGTCGGCACGCGGCCTCGCGGGCGTCATCTTCACCCGCAACGACCGGGCCGGCGAGGGAAAGTTGTCCTCCCGCCTCGGTCTGGTCACGGACGCGGTCGAGGTCGGCGAGGGCGCCGACCTCTACGCCCACCTGGTCGACCACCTGTCGCAGGGCGGCCGAGCGGACTACGTGATCGCCGACGAGGCGCAGTTCCTGGCCCCCGAACAGATCGACCAACTCGCCCGCGTGGTGGACGACCTGGAGGTCGACGTCTACGCCTTCGGCATCACCACCGACTTCCGCACCCGCCTGTTCCCCGGCTCGCAGCGGCTCGTGGAACTGGCCGACCGGGTCGAGGTGCTCCAGGTGGAGGCCCTGTGCTGGTGCGGCGCCCGCGCCACGCACAACGCCCGCACGGTCGGCGGGGTCATGGTCGTCGAGGGTGCCCAGGTGGTCGTCGGCGACGTCACCGGCTCCGCCGACGAGGTCGGCTACGAGGTGCTCTGCCGCCGCCACCACCGCCGCCGCATGACCGCGGCCACGGCCCGCGCCGCCGCCCTGTCCCCGGACGTCCTGCCGGTACCGACCGTCTGACCGGACGCGGCCGACGGAGGCGGGCCCCGCCACGCCGACGGCCCACGCGGACGGCCCACGCCGACGGCCGGTTCGGGCCCCTGCCTGCCGCCGATGGTCCGTCCGCATGCCGTCGGCCGGTCCGGATCTCGTCGCCGCGCCCCCTGCCTGCCGCCGACGGCCGGTGCGCATGCTGCCAGCTTGACCCGCGCCGCAGTGTCACGGCCCGCATGCCGCCGAGGCTCCGGCCGTGCGCCGTCAGCCGATCCGGGCCCCCGCGCCCCCGACCCGCACCCGCCGGTCACCCGCGCGCAGCGTCACCGTCAGCTCACCGGGGCGGCCCAGGTCCTCGCCCTGGTGCAGGGTGAGCACGGACTCCCCGGGGACCAGGGTGAGTTCCCGCGCGTACGCGCCGAACGCGGCCGCCGCGGCGCCCGTCGCCGGGTCCTCGACGACGCCGCCCACCGGGAACGGGTTGCGCACGTGGAGGACGGTGGCCGACGCACGCCACACCAGCTGGAGCGTGGTGAGGTCCAGACGGTGCATCAGCGTCTCCAGCCGTCCGAAGTCGTAGTCCAGGTCGGCCAGGCGGGCCCGGGTCGCCGCCGCCAGCACCAGATGGCGGGCCCCGGCGAAGGCGATGCGGGGCGGCAGCGCCGGGTCGAGGTCGGCCGCCGGCCAGCGGAGCGCGGCCAGGGCCTCGGCGAGGTCCGCGTCCCCGACCACCTCGACGTACGGTTCGACGCTGGTGAGCGTGGCCCGCAGACCCCCGCCCTCCTCGGTCACCTCCACCGGCACGGTGCCGGCGCGCGTCGCGAAGACGAGTTCCCCGGGGCCGGTCCGCTCGGCGAGCGCGATGGCCGCAGCCACGGTCGCGTGCCCGCAGAAGGGCACCTCGGCCCGCGGACTGAAGTAGCGGATGCCGTACGCCCGTCCGCCGAGCCCGTCCGGGGGCGCGGTCAGGAACGCGGACTCCGAGTACCCCAGTTCGGCGGCGACGGCCAGCATCTCCTCGTCCCCCAGCCCCGTGGCGTCCAGCACGACACCGGCGGGGTTGCCGCCGTCGGGGGTGCGGGAGAAGGCGGTGTAGTGCAGCACCTCGGGCTGCGGCGTCTTCGTCGTCATGATCCGCCCAACACCGGCCGGGGCCCGGCTGTTCCGGTGGCCCGCTCCGGCCGCGGCCGGGCGTGCCGGGAACGGAGGGTCACTGCGCGCGGGGCGCAGGAGACCCGCCGGGGGCCGGTCCGGCCGGGGCCTCCACGCGCCCAGGCCCGGGAGCCCGGCCGCCCGGCAGTGGCCGCGCTCAGCCGGAGCGTCCGTGCCGCCTCCGCAGCCCTTCGGCGAGCGGTGCCTGCGCGAACGCGCCGGCCGCCAGCCGGGAGGCGACGGTCCGCCGCACGATCCGGTCGGCCAGGGCGGGCACGTGCCGGGCGAGGGCCATCTCCGTCCGGCCGCGGCGGGTCGTCGCCACGTCGCGTGGGGCGCGCCGGGCCGTGACCGCGGAGACCACCGCGGACACCACCCCGTCGAGGGGCTCGGGCCGGGACACCCCGTCCAGGGAGAGGCCCGCCTCCCGCGTGCTGTCGTGGATCGGGCTGCGCACCATGCTCGGGTACACGGTCGTCACCCCGACGTGCGTGCCGACCTCCAGCCGCAGCGTGTCCGCGTACGCGGCGAGCGCCCGCTTGGAGACCCCGTAGGCGGCGGCCAGCGGCAGCGGCAGCAGCGCCATCCGCGAGGCGATGAACACCACGCGGCCCCGGGCGCGTTCGAGGTGCGGCAGCGCGGCGGCCGTCACCTCCCAGGCGCCGAGCAGGTTGAGCCGGATCTGCTCGTGCACCTCCTTCGAGGGCCGCAGCTCCGCGGGCGCGGGCCCGCCCCGGCCCGCGTTGTTGACCAGCACGTCCACGCCCCCGCCGAGCAGTGCGACCGCCTCCTCGACCCCCTTGGTCACCGACTCGGGGTCGGTCAGGTCGCAGCCCACCACGGGCACCGGCCCCGTCCCGTCCGCCACTAGGTCCAGCCCGACGACCTTCGCGCCGAGGGCGGTGAAGCGCTCGCCGAGCGCCCGGCCGAAGGTCCCGGACGCGCCGGTCACCAGCACCCTGCGCCCGTCGAGCCGGCCGGCCGCGCGGCGTCCGGCCGGCAGGTCCCGCGCCACCTGGCGGAGATAGCGGTCCACGTCGAGACGCATGTGCGGGCGCTTCTCGCCCCACCGCTCCCGGGCCGCCTGGAGTTCCGAGGTGACCTCGGCCAGCATCCGGTCCCGGTGCGGCCGGCGCAGTCGTCCGGACAGGTGGGCGGCGAGCAGTCTGCCCTGCGCCTCGACGACCGGCAGGGCCGATCCGGTGGACTGCATGAGGCCGACGAAGGACAGCGCGGGCTCGTCGAGCGGGAACACGTGCCGGTACAGGGGCAGCCGCGCCGGGTCGGGCACCAGCTCCGGGTCGAGGAAGGGAACGGTCGCCCGGTAGCCGGTGCACCACAGGACGTGGTCCACCTCGTCCTCGCGCCCGTCGGTGAAGCGGACCCGGTTCCCCTCGAAGCGCTCGATGCCCGCCCGTACGCCGATCCGCCCGGCCGCCACCAGCGCCGGGACCGTGTCGCTCAGGGTCGGGTGGTCCTGGAGCACGCCCTCCGGTGAGGGGGGCAGCGCCGGCCAGTCCTGGCCCCGGGCCGCCAAGCGCAGCATCGCCTGGGAGACCTGCTGGCGCAGCCGCCACGGCAGGACGGCCGCGAGCGCGCCGTTCCACTGGTCGGTGGGGCGGCCCAGCAGCCGTTTGGGCAGCACCCACACACCGCGCCGGGCCGACAGCAGCACCTCGCTCGCGTGCCCGGCCAGTTCGGTGGCGATGTCCATCGCGCTGTTGCCGGTGCCCACCACGAGCACCCGGCGGCCGGCGAACGCGGTGGGCTCGCGGTACGCGTGGGCGTGCGAGGAAGTGCCCTCGAAGGTGCCGGGGTAGGGCGGTTCGGGCAGGCGCGGGGTGTGGTTGTGCCCGTTCGCGACCACCAGGTGGGCCGCGGTCTCCTCGTACCTGCCGTCGGGGCCGTCCAGTTCGAGCAGCCAGCCCTCCCCGGTGCGCCGCGCGGCGAGCAGTTCGGTGCCCAGGCGGTAGTGCCGCGGGACGTCGAAGCGTTCCGCGTACTCCCGCACGTACGCCAGGAGTTGGGCGCGGGAGGGGTAGTCGGGCCACTCGGCGGGCATCGGGTGGTCGCCGAACTCGGTGCGCGGCTTCGACGTGTTGAGCCGCAGCCCCTCGTAGGCGGCGGTGTCCTCGGAGAGCCGCCACAGGCCGCCCAGTTCCGCGGCCCGCTCCACGCCGAACACCTCGACGCCCGCCTCCAGCAGGGCCTTGACCGCCGCGATGCCCGCGACCCCGCCCCCGACGACGGCCACCCGTCCCGGTCCCGCCGTGTCCCGCTCCGCGCCCATCGCCCTCGTGCCCTTCGCCGACTTAATCCAACGTGTGAGGGATTATTATGCCCGGATCGGCGCCGGCACCTGACCCCGACGGTCCGCCGGCCGGCGGCGGACCGTGCAGGGCGTCGAGGAAACGGCGCACCCACAGGCGGAACTCGTACCGCTCCCGCTCGCGGTCGGCGGGGGAGGCCGCGGCCAGCGCCGTGACGTGGCCGTGGGCCGCCCACACCAGGCTGCGCACCGTGACGTGCGGGGTGGTCTCCCGGATCGTCCCCGCCTGGGCCGCCTCCAGCAGGGCGCGTTCGACCTCCCCGTACAGCGGCAGGGCGTACGCGCGGTCCAGGGCCCCGCCGCGCGTCGGGTCGAGCCACCGCCGCAGCCACAGGAACGTCGTGTGCGGGTGTTCCTCCAGGAAGCCCACGAAGCCGTCGGCGAGCGCCCGCAGCGCCTCGGCCAGCGGCGGGCCCCCTTCCGCGGCGGCCCGCCCGAGCTCCGCCACCAGCGGGGCGAGCGCCGCCCGCTCCGCCTCGTGCACCCGCTCGAAACACGCGTCGTACAGCGCGTCCTTCGCCGGGAAATGGTGGTGCAGGCTCGACACGTCGATGCCCACCCGCGCCGCGATGTCGCGCAACGAGGTCCCCTCCGGGCCCCGCGCGGCGAACAGCGCGGTGGCCTCCCTCAGGATCAGCTCGCGGGTGGGGGGCCCGTCCCGTTCCGCGCGCCGGGGCCTGCCCGGCCCGCGCCGGGCGGGCCGCTCATCTGGTGTCTGACCGCTCTTCCTCATCCGGCCCAGTCTGGCTAGGATCCGCAGACCTCGCAATCAAGCAGTTGGGGGATTTCATGAGCGCTGCCACCGGATCCGAAGCCGTTCCCCCCGGACACCGGCCGGCCCCCGCCGACGGGACGGACACCGCG
Organism: Streptomyces sp. 3-6; assembly: GCF_056323165.1. Classification (NCBI taxonomy): domain Bacteria; kingdom Bacillati; phylum Actinomycetota; class Actinomycetes; order Kitasatosporales; family Streptomycetaceae; genus Streptomyces; species Streptomyces sp. 3-6. Next base: position 180,991 of record NZ_JBWHZP010000008.1, on the reverse strand, counting down.
AGCGGCGCCGAGGTGCCCCGTTCCGCCCTGATCCGCTACGCCCTCGGCTCGGCCGGCATGGGCGTCTACGTGACCGTCCCCGGGCTGCTGCTCCTGTACTTCCTCACCGACACCCTCGGCGTGGCGCCGTGGCTGGCCGGACTGGCGCTGCTCGTGCCGAAGGCCGTGGACATCGTCCTGCACCCCTTCGTCGGCTCCCTCTCCGACCGCGAGCGCGCCCACCGGGGCACCCGGTTGCGGCTGCTGACCGTGGGCTGCGCCCTCGCCCCGGCGTTCGTCGCCCTGTTCGCGGTGCCCGGACCCGTGGCCGACCGGCCGTGGGCGGCGGCGGTCTGGGTGGCCGGCTGGTTCGTCGTCGCCAACGCCCTGTTCGCCGCGTACCAGGTGCCGTACCTGTCCACGCCCACCGACATGACGGTCGGCTACCACGGCCGGACCCGGGTGCTCTCGTTCCGGATGGTGGTCCTCACGGTCGGCATCCTGGTCGGCGGGGCACTCGCCCCCCTCCTGGCCGGAGAGGGCGACTCGGTCGCCCGGTACGCGGTGATGGCGCTGGCCCTCGGCGCCTTCACCGTCGTCTTCCAGGCGGTCGGCGTCGGCGGTGTCCGCGCCCTGGTGCCCGCCGGCCCCCGGCACGAGACCCCGGCCCCGCGGCGGACGTCACCCGGACGGCCCCTGGCCCAGGTACGGGAGGTGCTGCGCGCCAACCCGTCCTTCCGCGTCCTGGTCCTGTGCTACCTCCTCGTCTCCACCACGACCCACCTCGTGCTGGCCGGCCTGCCGTACTACGCGCGCCACGAACTGGGCCGCCCCGGCTTCACCACCGTCCTGATGGCCGCCTTCGTGGCTCCCGCCCTGCTCACCACCCCCCTGTGGTTCCGCCTCTCGCGGAGCCGGGGCAAGCAGCGCTGCATGCTGGTCTGCCAGGGCTTCTTCGTCGTCGGCGCGCTCGGCCTCGCGGCGGGCGACGCAGCCGGGATCACGGTGCCGGTGCTGTGCACGCTGCTGCTCGGGACGTGCTTCGCGGGCCTGCAGCTCTTCCCGTTCGCCATGGTTCCCGACACCGTCCGGGCCGGGGGCGCCGCCGAGGTCGAGCGCACCGGCGCCTACACCGGGGTCTGGACCGCGACCGAGGCCACGGGCGCCGCGGCCGGCCCCTACCTGTACTCCGCCGCCCTCGGCCTCGGCGGGTACGCCGCCGCGCGGGCCGGGGAGCAGGTCACCCAGACCGGCGCCGCCCACACCGCCATCCTCCTGGGCTTCACGGTGCTGCCCGCCCTGCTGATGGCGGCCGCCCTGGCCGTGCAGTCCCGCTACCGCCTCGACGCACGCATGACGCGGGGCGGAGCCGCGGCGGGCGGGGCGGACGACGGGGCCTGACCGGTCCGCCCGGGGTGCTCCGGCGTGCGTCCCCAGGGCCTCCGCACACCGGAACCCCGGTCCGTCACCCCGGCGGCTGCAGCAGCGCGAAGCGGGCCCCCTCCGGGTCCGCCACCGTCGCCACCCTGCCGTGGGCGCTGTCGCGGGCGGGCTTGAGCACCTGGCCGCCGAGGTGCACCACGTGGTCCGCGGCGTCGTCGGCGTCGGCCACCGTGAAGTACGTCATCCAGTGCGGCCCGCGGTCCCGGGGCAGGGCGTTGCCCAGACCGTGCACCCCGGCCACGGGGCGCCCGTCCAGCTGGAGGGTGACGTAGTCGAGGTCGGCGGAGACCACCGGCTCCTCGTCGTAGCCGAACACCGACTCGTAGAACTTGGCGACGTACCCCGACTCGAAGGTCGTCAGCTCGTTCCACGCAGGGGTGCCCGGCACGCCGGTGACGGCCGTGCCGAACGGTTCCGCCACCTGCCACACCCCGAACACGGCGCCCGCCGGGTCCGCGCCGATCGCCAGGCGTCCGGCGTCGGCGGCGTCCAGCGGGCCCACGCCCACGGTGCCGCCGCAGGAGCGGATCACCTCGGCGGTGCGGTCCGCGTCGGTCGAGGCGAAGTACGGGGTCCAGGCGATGGGCAGCTGCCGGTCGGGCGGCAGCAGGCCGATGCCGGCCACGTCCCGCCCGTCGAGCAGGGCCCGCACGTACGGGCCGAGCTGCTCGGGGCCGGGCCGGAACTCCCAGCCGAACAACGCCCCGTAGAACTCCTCGGTCGCTTCCAGTCCGTGCACCATCAGGCTCACCCAGCAGGGTGTGCCGGGGGTGTGCCGGGGTGCCTCGCCGTTCGGGCGGGCGCTCCCCCGTGCGTCGGTCATCGTCACTCTTCTCCCGGCCGCCCGGCGGCGGCCGTGCTCATCTCGACCCCGGCGCGGGGTCCTTCGCATCCGCTCCGCGGACCGTCTCCGTCCCGGTGCCCGTACGGCCGGGCGCCGCGCCTCGCGCACGTACCGCGGGACGCCCTGTCCCGGAGGATGCCCGATGTGCGGGCCGTCATCCTCGGCGGCGCGCTGTCGTGCGGGTGGCGATCGGTTGTACAGCATGTGCCTGATCCCGCACACATGGTGATCGGACCTGTCCGGCCGAGCAGATTAGCCGGACGCGGACGCGTCGGCCACCCCGTGCGCGAGGATGGTGACCATGAACGCCATCATCTCCGCATCCGAACTCGTGAGCGAACTGGCCGGCCCGAACCCGCCCGTTCTGCTGGACGTCCGCTGGCAGTTGAGCGCTCCGGCGTCCACCGGTGAGCCGCCCTTCGACGGGCGTGCGGCGTACGCGGCCGGGCACCTCCCGGGCGCCGTGTTCGTGGACCTGGACCGGGAGTTGGCGTCCGCGCCGGGGAAGCGCGGACGCCATCCGCTACCGGACCTCGGGGAGTTCGGCGCGGTGATGCGCCGGGCGGGCGTGTCGTCCGGCCGGCCGGTGGTGGTCTACGACGGCGGACCGGGCTGGGGCGCCGCCCGGGCGTGGTGGCTGCTGCGCTGGACGGGTCACCCGGACGTGCGGGTCCTGGACGGCGGGTTGCCGTCCTGGGAGGGGCCGTTGGAGACGTCGGTGCCCACTCCGCCCCCGGGCGACTTCGAGCCGGTCCCGGCGGCGGACGGGCTGCTCGACGCGGACGGTGCGGCGGAGCTGGCGCGTTCCGGTGTGCTGCTGGACGCGCGGGCGGGGGAGCGGTACCGGGGAGAGGTGGAGCCGATCGACCCGGTCGGCGGCCACATCCCCGGGGCGGTCTCGGCCCCCACCACGCAGAACGTCGGCCCGGACGGCCGCTTCCTGCCCGCCGGGGAACTGGGCGCGCGCTTCCGGGAACTGGGCGTCACCGGCGAGGTTCCCGTCGGGGTGTACTGCGGCTCCGGGGTCTCCGGGGCGCACGAGGTGCTGGCCCTGGCCGTGGCGGGCGTCCCGGCGGCGTTGTACGTCGGTTCCTGGTCGGAGTGGTCCGCGGACCCGAACCGGCCGGTCGCGGTGGGCCCGGACCCGCAGTGACCCGGTCCGCGCCTGCGGGGCGGCCCGGTGGCTCCGGACGGTAGCCCCGGGGGCGTTCGGTCCCGCCATCGGACGCCGGTCCCGTGACCCCACGCCTGTCGCGTGACCCCACGCTCGTCCCGCGATCCGGCACCCGCCCCGTGATCCGGCATCCGCCCCGTGACCCGACGCTCTCCCGACCCTGGCGCGTTCCGGCCTCCGGGACGCGTGTGGGGGAGCGTCCGCCACGGGAGTCGGGAGTGGGGCAGGTGGACGCATGACAGGGGCGCGTGCCGCACGGCGCGCGCCCCTGACTGCGTCACATCCCGTCGACCGGAGTCAACCGGCCGTGGCCCGACGTCCCCGATCGGCTGACGACGGCCCGGCCAGCTCCCGCCGCAACGGCCTACTCCTGTTTCTTCCGCCGCGTGCCGAACACGATCTCGTCCCAACTCGGCACCGCCGCACGGCGCCCCGGACGGACCCCGTCCGCCTCGGCCTGCCGGTCGGTGGAACCGATCAGGCGGTCCCGGTGACCGCCGACGGAACGCGGCATGAGCACGTCCGCGTACGCGGATCCGGCCGAGGCGGCCGGAGCGGGCGGCTCCTCCACCTCGGACTCCACGTCGGGCTCCTCGGGATCCGCCTCCGGCGTACGGTCCGGCACCACCAGGTCGCCCCGGAAGCTGGGTACCGCCTCCAGCAGGCTGGTGAGCGAGTCCCGGTCACCGGCCGACGCCGCCGCCGTGGTCTCCTCCGTGGCGTCGGAGGCCGGCGCGGGCAGGCTCGGGCGCTCGCGGTCCCCGGTGCGGTCCAGCGGGCGGTCGCGGGGCAGCCGGGCGATGCGCGGCACGAACGGGAAGCTGGGCTCGGGCGCGGCGAGGTCGTCGGACTCGCCGATCAGCGAGCGCGCCTCCTCGTCGACGGCCTGGACGAGCCGCCGGGGCGGGTCGTACGTCCAGCTCGCCGAGTGCGGCTCGCCCGCCACCCGGTAGACCAGCAGGACCTCCCAGGTGCCGTCGTCGCGGCGCCAGGAGTCCCACTGCACGGTGTCCTTCTCGGCGCCGCGCAGCAGCAGCCGCTCCTGGACGGCCTCGCCCAGTGGGGGACCGGAGTTCTCGCCGGGGCGCCGGACCGGGGTCTTGCGGGCGCGCTCGGCCATGAAGGCACGCTCGGCCAGCACCGGCCCCTCGAAACGGCGGACGCGGTCGACGGGGATACCGGCCATCTGCGCGACCTCTTCCGCGGTCGCGCCGGCTCGTATACGGGCCTGGATGTCACGGGGGCGGAGGTGGCTCTCCACCTCGATCTCGATCTGGCCGAGGCGAGGACGGTCGCCGCGCACGGCGGCGCGCAGACGTTCGTCGATCGGAAGCGTGTACTCCGTGCTGTCCGCAGCCTTGAGCACCAGCCGTGTGCCGTCATTCGAGACGGCCACGACACGCAGTTCGGGCATGGGGACCTCCCGGGTGGTGCCTGCCGACGTCACCTGCGTCGCTGCTTCCGCTAGTCGAGTGTGGCCTGCCCGGGTGCAGCCTGCCACAACCTTGCCGAGTTGCCCGGCGTGTCGGGCGCGGGCCCTGGATCGCCGTTATGGCACGGTTACCTGTTCGCAACGCTAAGTGACCAATCGCGTCACCCTGTGCAACTAGCCCCCTCCCGGCGGTCCGCAAAGGTCCCGAGCACCCTGACGGGGACCGGACCCAGGGCTCGCCACAGTACTCCATTCGGACCATGTGCGTGGATGGGCGCGCCGCCCAACTTCTCGCAAGGGGTGGGACTTGGCCGCTCCTTCCCGGGTTCCGCGATCTTGAACGTGGGGAACTTCACGCAACCCGGAAAAGTTCCCGCTTCCCGTCCGGCCGGGGCCGGACCGGGCACCGGGGTGCGCGGGCGGGGCCGACCGAACGGACGGCGCTATTCCCCCAGAACGCGGCGGAGGTGGTCGTTGCGGAACAGCCGGTCCGGGTCGAGGCGGTCCCGCAGCGCCGTGAACTCGCCGAACCGCGGGTACACGGCGGCCAGGTGGGAGGCGTCGCGAGTGTGGATCTTCCCCCAGTGCGGCCGCCCCTCGTGAGCGGTGAAGATGCGCTCGGCGGCGGTGAAGTACGCCTGGTGGGGAGTGCCGCGGAACATGTGCACCGCGATGTAGGCGGTGGCGCGCCCCGAGGCGGTGGAGAGCGTGATGTCGTCGGCCGGAGCGGTCCGCACCTCGACCGGAAAACTCACCCGCAATGGTGAACGGTCCACCATCGCCCTCAGTTCACGCAGGGTGTCCGTCAGCGCCTCGCGCGGCACGGCGTACTCCATCTCCACGAAGCGCACCCGGCGCGGCGACGTGAAGACCTTGTAGGGAATGTCGGTGTAGGTCCGGGCGGACAGCGCCCGGCTGGATATCCGTGCCAGCGAGGGAATGGCCGGGGGCGCCGCGCGGCCGACCCAGTTGGCCACCTGGAAGACCCCGTTGGACAGGAACTCGTCCTCGAACCAGCCCCTGAGCGCCGGCACCGGCCGCTCCGGTCCCGCGCTGCGGTTGTTGCGCTTGGTGTTGGTGTTCCCGGTGTGCGGGAACCAGTAGAACTCGAAGTGCTCGTTCTCGGCGTGCAGTTCGTCGAACTCCGCGAGCACCCGGTCGAACGGCATCGGCTCCTCGCGTGCCGTGAGCAGGAACAGCGGCTCCACGGCGAAGGTGATCGCGGTGACGATCCCGAGGGCGCCCAGTCCGATCCGGGCGGCGGCGAAGACGTCGGGGTTCTCCTTGTCGGAACAGGTGAGCACCGACCCGTCGGCGGTGACCAGTTCGAGCGCCGTGATCTGGGCGGCGAGGGAGGCGGATTCGCGGCCCGTGCCGTGCGTGCCCGTGCTCACGGCGCCGGAGACCGTCTGCTCCATGATGTCGCCCATGTTGGTCAGCGACAGCCCCTCCCGGGCGAGCGCCACGTTCAGCCGCTTCAGCGGTGTGCCCGCCTCGACCGTGACGGTGCCGGCCGCGCGGTCGATCCCGCGGATCCCGGTCAGCAGGTCCGGCCGCACCAGCACACCGTCGGTGGCCGCTATGGAGGTGAACGAGTGGCCCGTGCCGACCGCCTTCACCGGCAGACCGTCCTCGGCGGCCCGGCGCACGGCCGCGGCCAGTTCGTCGACGGAGGCGGGCGTCACCTCGCGCGCGGGGCGCACGGTGACGTTTCCTCCCCAGTTACGCCATGTGCCGTTCCTCGTGCTCGCTGTGCTGCCCAACGGAGCCTCCCCGACCCGGCGCCGGCCGCTTGAGCCGGCGGTACCCCAGGAAACCGACCACGACCGCGGCGGCCCCGGCGACCGCCGGAACCCCGTACCCGGCACGCGCCCCGGCCGCGTCGATCACCCAGCCGGCCGCGGAGGAGCCGAGGGCGACCCCGACCGCGAGCCCGGTGCTCACCCAGGTCATGCCCTCGGTGAGCTGCGCGCGTGGTACGTGCTCTTCGATGAGGGACATCGTCGTGATCATCGTGGGAGCGATGGACAGACCCGCAACGAACAGCGCCACGGCCAGAAACGGCAGGTTCCCGACCAGTAGGAGGGGGATCATACTCACGGCCATCGCGCACACGCCCAGGAGCCAGCGCCGTTCCGCCGGACCCACGAAGCGCAGCAGCCCGAAGACGATGCCGGCGGCGCAGGAGCCGAGCGCGTAGACGGACAGCACCACGCTGGCCGCGGCCTTGTGCCCCTGCTCCTCCGCGAACGCCACGGTGACCACGTCCACCCCGCCGAAGATCGCCCCGGTGGCCGCGAACGTGGCCACCAGCACCTGCAGGCCCGGCGAGCGCAGCGCGGTGCCGCCGCCGGAGCGCTCGCGGGGGTGCGGCACGGGCTCGGTGGCGCGCTGCGCGGTCAGCCAGAAGACGCCGACCGCCAGGAAGCAGGCGGCGAGCAGCGGACCGGCCTCGGGGAACCAGGCGGTGGACAGCCCGATGGAGACGATCGGCCCGAAGATGAAGCACATCTCGTCCACCACCGACTCGAACGAGTAGGCGGTGTGCAGCTGGGGCGTGCCCCGGTACAGGGCCGCCCAGCGGGCCCGGACCATCGCGCCCACACTCGGCACGCAGCCGATGCCCACACAGGCCGCGTACAACACCCAGTCGGCCCAGCCGTAGTGCGCGGCGAGCAGCAGCAGGGCGGCGGCCGCGAGCGAGATCAGCGTCGCCGGGCGCAGCACCCGCCGCTGCCCGTACCGGTCCACCAGGCGGGAGACCTGCGGGCCGGCCACGGCCGCGGACAGGGCGATGGTCGCCGCCAGGGCGCCCGCCAGCCCGTACCGCCCGGTGAGTTGGGAGATCATCGTCACGACGCCGATGCCCATCATCGACAACGGCATCCGGCCGAGGAACCCCGCGGCGGAGAAGCTCTTCGTGCCGGGCGCGGCGAACAGGGCGCGGTAAGGGCTGGGCACGAGGTCTCCGGGGTGGTCAGTAAGGCGCCGTCCGAGCCAGCACAGCTTACCGCCCGGTTCACCCGGTCGCACCAGCCGAGGAGCGCCCCGGTGCGCGCTCCCGGCCCTCCGGTTCCCGCCCGTCAGTGCCGGGTGGCAGGATCGTAGACATGCCTGACGAGCTCGATCCCCGCCCCTACGACGCCCTGCTCCTGCTCTCCTTCGGCGGTCCCGAAGGCCCGGACGACGTGGTGCCGTTCCTGGAGAACGTCACCCGCGGGCGCGGGATCCCCAAGGAACGCCTGGAGGAAGTCGGTGAGCACTACTTCCTCTTCGGTGGGGTCAGCCCCATCAACGAGCAGAACAGGGACCTGCTCGCCGCCCTGCGCAAGGACTTCGCCGAGCACGGCCTGAACCTGCCGGTCTACTGGGGGAACCGCAACTGGGCGCCCTACGTGACGGACACCCTGCGCGACATGGTCAACGACGGCCACCACCGCATCCTCGTCGTCGCCACCAGCGCCTACGCCTCCTACTCCGGCTGCCGCCAGTACCGCGAGGACCTCGCCGAGGCACTCGCGACGCTCCAGGCCGAGGGGCTGGAGCTGCCGAAGGTCGACAAGCTGCGCCACTACTTCAACCACCCGGGCTTCGTGGAGCCCATGGTCGACGGCATCGTCGCGTCGCTGGCCGACCTCCCCGAGGAGGTCCGGGACGGGGCGCACATCGCCTTCTGCACCCACTCGATCCCGACCGCCGCCGCGGACACCTCCGGACCGGTCGGGGACCACGGCGACGGCGGCGCCTACGTGCGCCAGCACCTGGACGTGGCCCGGCTGATCGCCGACGCCGTCCGGGAGCGCACCGGCGCCGACCACCCCTGGCAGCTCGTCTACCAGTCCCGTTCCGGCGCCCCCCACATCCCCTGGCTGGAACCGGACATCTGCGACCACCTGGAGGAGCGGCACGCCGCCGGGGTCCCGGCCGTGGTCATGGCCCCCATCGGCTTCGTCTCCGACCACATGGAGGTCATCTACGACCTCGACACCGAGGCCGTCGCCAAGGCCGGCGAACTGGGCCTGCCGGTCCGGCGCTCCTGCACCGTCGGCGACGACCCGCGGTTCGCGGCCGCGATCCGCGAGCTGATCGTCGAGCGGGCCGCCACCGAGCGGGGACAGCGGATCACGCCGTGCGCCCTGGGCGCGCTCGGCGCGAGCCACGACGTCTGCCCGGTCGGGTGCTGCCCGGCCCGCGCCCCGCGCCCCGCCGCCGCGGGCGCCGACAGCCCCTACGCGTGAGGAACCCCGTGACCGACCCCCTGCACGCGGACCTGCTGCAGCTCGCCCGGACCGCGGCCCACCGCGCGGGCGAACTGCTGCGGGACGGCCGCCCGGCCGACCTCGCCGTGGCCGCGACCAAGTCCAGCCCGATCGACGTCGTCACCGAGATGGACATCGCGGCGGAGAAGCTCATCACCTCGCTGATCGCCGAGCACCGGCCCGAGGACGGCTTCCTCGGCGAGGAGGGCGCCGCCACCGAGGGCACCAGCGGCGTGCGCTGGGTGATCGACCCGCTCGACGGCACGGTCAACTACCTCTACGGGTTGCCCACCTGGGCCGTCTCCATCGCCGCCGAGCAGGACGGCGAGGTGGTGGCCGGGGCCGTCGTGGCCCCGATGCGCGGCGAGGCGTACCACGCGGTCCGCGGCGCCGGGGCGTGGGCCACCGGGTCCTGGGAGGGCGAGCGCAGGCTGGCCTGCCGTCCCGCGCCGCCCCTGGACCAGGCGCTGGTGTCGACCGGTTTCAACTACGTCCGCGAGGTCCGCGCCCACCAGGCGGACGTCGCGCAGCGCCTGATCCCCCTGCTGCGGGACATCCGGCGCAGCGGGTCGGCCGCGGTCGACCTGTGCGACGTGGCCGCCGGCCGCCTCGACGGCTACTACGAGCGCGGACTGCACCCCTGGGACATGGCGGCGGGCGACCTCATCGCCCGGGAGGCGGGTGCCCTGACGGGCGGACGTCCCGGACAGCGGCCCTCCCACGACCTCACGGTCGCGGCCTCACCGGGCGTCTTCGAGCCCCTCCAGCGGCTCCTGGAGGACTTCGGCGCCTGGCACGACTGAGGCATCGCGTCCGTACGGCTCACGCGTGCGTGCGACCTCGCGCGCCCACGCGAACGGGCCCCGGCGCTGGATTCGCCGGGGCCCGCTGACGTGCCGTTTCTCGGACGCGCGAGTCGATCAGATGCCGGACAGGCCGACTTCCACACCGTGCTCCGCGGCGAGCCGGCGCAGGTCGTCGAGCTCGCCCTGCTCCACCTCGACGAGGAACTCGTCGCCCTCGTCGCGGGCCCGGGACAGATCGGACTCGGTCGTCCTTATGCGCTGCAGAAGTCCTGCGGTGAAAGCGTCCATGCTGCGCCCCCTCGTCCTGGGTCGTGGGTCGATGGCACGGGGGTGTGCCGTTTCGAAAGGGTTCGATCACGCCCGGAGCGGATGCCCGGCGCCGCTCGGCCGGGGGGCTACGGTGCCGGACACCCACGTCCGCTCTGAAGCGGACCACTAGCTACCGCATGGTGGTACGGCACAAGCAGAGCGTGATCGCGGGGTGTAAGACCCGTCCTCCCCAAGCTCCCTTCCGCGGAAACCTCACCGGACGAGAAAATCTCGTATTCCCCCGGCGTTCCCCGGACGTTCCTCCGCCCGGCACCCGCCCGCACCGGCGGCACTCACGGCTTACCGCCGACTTACGGCCGAAAAGGGCAGGATGGAGGCCAACACACCCACCCGTACCCCTGCCCGCGCGCGCCCGCCCGGCGCCGCCCGGCAGACATCAGGAAGGACAAGCGACGTGCGCGTACTCGTCGTCGAGGACGAGCAGCTGCTCGCCGATGCGGTGGCCACCGGACTGCGCCGGGAGGCCATGGCCGTCGACGTCGTGTACGACGGTGCGGCCGCCCTGGAGCGCATCGGCGTCAACGACTATGACGTGGTCGTCCTCGACCGCGACCTCCCGCTCGTGCACGGCGACGACGTGTGCCGCAAGATCGTCGAGCTCGGCATGCCCACACGGGTGCTGATGCTGACGGCCTCCGGCGACGTCAGCGACCGGGTCGAGGGCCTGGAGATCGGCGCCGACGACTACCTGCCCAAGCCGTTCGCCTTCAGCGAGCTGACCGCCCGCGTGCGCGCCCTGGGACGGCGCACCAGCGTCCCGCTGCCGCCCGTCCTGGAGCGCGCCGGCATCAAGCTGGACCCCAACCGCCGCGAGGTTTTCCGGGACGGCAGGGAGGTCCAGCTCGCGCCCAAGGAGTTCGCCGTCCTGGAGGTGCTCATGCGTAGCGAGGGTGCCGTCGTCTCCGCCGAGCAGCTGCTGGAGAAGGCGTGGGACGAGAACACCGACCCGTTCACCAACGTGGTGCGCGTGACCGTGATGACCCTGCGCCGCAAGCTGGGGGAGCCGCCGGTCATCGTGACCGTGCCCGGTTCCGGATACCGGATCTGATCCCATGGCCGCCACGCCCACCCCCACGCCGGCGTCCCCCCAGGCCCCGCCCAAGCCCACCTGGGATCCCCGCAGGCCGGTGCCGCCCTTCCCCTGGCTGCGCCCCACCATCCGGATACGTCTCACGCTCCTGTACGGCGGGATGTTCCTGATCGCGGGCATCCTGCTGCTGTCGATCATCTACCTGCTCGCGGCGAACGCGCTCAACGTGGGCAGCGACCTGCCGTTCCGGATCCTCTCCGGCAACGTGGCCAGCGAGACCTGCCACCTGGGCAGCGCCGAGGTGCCCGCGGACGAGCTGAACCGGGCGCTGAACGACTGCGTCAACGAGCAGCGCCAGCACGCCCTGGACAACCTGCTCAGCCGTTCCCTCCTCGCCCTGCTCGGCCTCGCCGTCATCGCCTTCGCCTTCGGCTACGCCATGGCGGGCCGGGTGCTCTCGCCGCTCGGCCGGATCACCCGCACCGCCCGCGCGGTCGCGGGCTCGGACCTGTCCCGCCGCATCGAGCTGGACGGCCCGGACGACGAGCTCAAGGAGCTGGCCGACACCTTCGACGACATGCTCCAGCGCCTCCAGCGGGCCTTCACGGCCCAGCAGCGCTTCGTCGGCAACGCCTCCCACGAGTTGCGCACCCCGCTCGCGATCAACCGCACGCTGCTGGAGGTGCACCTCTCGGACCCGGACGCGCCGGTGGAGCTCCAGCAGCTGGGCAAGACGCTGCTGGCCACCAACGAGCGCAGCGAGCAGCTGGTGGAGGGACTGCTGCTGCTGGCCCGCAGCGACAACCAGATCGTCGAACGCAAGCCCGTGGACCTCGCCGAGGTCGCCGAGCAGGCGATCGACCAGGTGAACGCGGAGGCCGCGGCCAGGGGCGTGGAGATCCGCGGTCGGCACGAGCCCGCCGTCGTCCAGGGCAACGGCGTCCTGCTGGAGCGGATCGCGCTGAACCTGGTGCAGAACGCGGTGCGCTACAACGTGCCCGAGAACGGCTGGGTGGAGGTCACCACCGAGGTCCAGCACGGCCGGGCGGTCCTGGTGGTGGCCAACACGGGGCCGGTCGTGCCGGCGTACGAGATCGACAACCTCTTCGAGCCCTTCCGGCGCCTGCGCACCGAGCGCACGGGCAGCGACAAGGGGGTCGGCCTCGGTCTGTCCATCGTCCGGTCGGTGGCCCGGGCGCACGGCGGGCACATCTACGCCCAGCCGCGGGAGGGGGGCGGACTCGTGATGCGTGTCACGTTGCCGATGTGAGATCTCGGCCCGCCCGGACCGTGTTCGCTTTGCGCGGAATTTTTTGGGCACCCGCCCGAGGGTCACGTGTGTGATCGATCACAGGTCGGAAATACCGATCATCCACTCTCTGTGATCATGCGACCGGTCGGAAGGTCGGGAAAGTACCGGTTTTCAGGGCCCCTCATCACGGGAAGTACACGGTGAGGCGCCTTTGGCGCACAGGATCGGGACCGTGTACGGTCCCCATCGCCATCCCAGCCGATCACTCATGAGGGGTCCGGTTGGGTGTCGATTGAGTAACAGACCTTGATGTGAGGCAAAATCTCCGCCTCAGGTCGGGCACAAGTCCGGCCTCTCACGCGTTACGTGCGCTGGAGACACCGCATACACCCAGAGGGGGAGAGCGAGCATGGCAACCGATTACGACACTCCACGCAAGACCGACGACGACGTCGACTCGGACAGTCTGGAAGAGCTGAAGGCCCGGCGCAACGACAAGTCGGCGTCCGCCGTGGACGTCGACGAGTTCGAGGCCGCCGAGGGCCTGGAACTGCCCGGAGCGGACCTCTCGAACGAGGAGCTGGCCGTCCGGGTGCTGCCCAAGCAGCAGGACGAGTTCACCTGCATGAGCTGCTTCCTGGTGCACCACCGCAGTCAGCTGGCCCGGGAGAAGAACGGCCAGCCGATCTGCCGCGACTGCGACTGAGGGAGGGTCGGCCGTGACTGGCTCGACCCCTTCCCGGAAGCGCCGACTCTTCGCAAGGGGAGCGGACCAGGGGCCGCCGCCCGGCGGCCCGCAGCACGAAACGCGTGATCACGAGCGGGGCCCGACCGGTACCGGGACGGCCCCGCTCGAGCACGCCGGACACCCGGGCGACCTCCCGGCTCCCACGGAGGTCCCCCCACCCGTGGCCCGCAGACGGGCCGCCGCCCTCCGCGACAAGGCCAGGGAAGGAGCCCGCAAGGGCGGAGCACGCGCGCGTGCCGGACTGGGCCACCTCGCGGACCGGATCATCGAGATGGCCCCCCGCGTACCCGTGCGCGACCTCGCGACCCTGCGCGCCCAGTTCCCGGGGCTCGGGCCCGAGGAACTCGCGGACAAACTGGTGGCGGGCGCCGCCGGCGCCACGGCCACGGTCGGCGCCGGGGTCGGCGCGGCGGCCGCCATGCCCGTCCCGCCCGCCATGCCGGCCGAACTGGCCGCCGAGGTCACCGGTGTCGCCGCCATCGAGCTGAAGCTGATCGCCGAACTCCACGAGGTCTACGGCGTCCGCCCGGCCGGCACCCTCGCCCGGCGCAGCACCGTCTACCTCAACACCTGGTCCGAGGAGCGCGGCGTCGAGGCGACCAAGCCGTCCACCGTCAGCGCGGCCCTGAACAGCCGGATGAAGCGCGAACTGCGCCAGCGCATCATGAAGCGCACCGTCCGCAACCTGCCCAACCTGATGCCCTTCCTGGTCGGTGCCGCCGTCGGCGCCTTCATGAACCGCCGGGACACCCGCAAACTCGCCGCCCGCATCCGGGCGGACCTGCGTCGCATCCAGGTGCCGTGGGAGGAGCTGGCCCCGCTGCCCGCCCTGGAGACCCCGGCGGACGCCCTGGAGATGGACCACCTCACCGACGGCCGCCCGCTCGACGCCCGCCCGCACGACGCCCGCCCGCACGACGGCCGGGGCACGGAGGACACCGGCCCCGCCACGTGATCACCCGCCTCCAAGGACGGCCCGCCCGCCCCGGTGGGCTCCGGCGCGTGACGCTGCCTCCGGGCGCACGGGGTCCACGGGGCCGGCACGGGGCGGGACGACGGCCGGGTCCGCCCCCGCCGTGGTGAGGGTTCACAGGGCCCGGGACACCCGTGCTGCCGAGCGGCGCGAGACGGCCACGGCACCCGGCACCCGCACCACCGCGAGGCCCCGGGACACCCACCCCCGGCACCCGCACTGCCGCGAGCCCCGAGGCGGCCGGGGCACAGCCCCCGCCGACCCCGGACCACGCGCCCCGGTACGCCGCTACGCGGCCGCCTTGGCCGCCCGCAGCGCCCCCGCCAGCCGCTCCGGCTCCCGGGTCGACAGGAAGACGTACGGCGTGGGATCCGACGGGTCGGTGATCTCCACCCGCACCGCCCCGGGGATGTACGCGCGCAGCAGCATGAAGCAGCGCGGGTCGGCCTTGTGGGTGCGCCAGGCGCGGGCCTCCTCCGCGTCCAGGATCTCCGCCTCACCGAGCGCCGTCACCGGGATCCTGGCCTCACCGGCGATCAGACTGCCGCCCACCACCCGGATCCGCGCCGACCCGTAGGAACTGACCACCACGGCCGCCGCCGCCGTGCCCGCGGCCAGGCCGCCGAGCGCCGGCAGGGTCCCGAACGGCACCACGATCAGGGCGAGGGAGACCCCCGCCAGGAAGCACATCACCCACCAGGCGCGGGGCGCGGTCAGGCGTTCTTCGTACGGGGCGGTGGAGGGCTGCTGCATGGAACCAGCTTGGCACGGTGTCGGGACCGCGCCGACGCGCGGGTAAGGTCTGCGCCTGTGAGTGGTACTTCCCCAGCTCTTCAGCCCCCGGCCGACGCCGGGACACCCGTGCGGCACCCGGACGCGCCCGCCCCCGGCGAACTCCTCGGCGCGCACTACGACCAGTGCTTCGGCTGCGGCGGCGGCCAGCCCCACGGACTGCACCTCCAGGCGCGCGCCGGTGAGGGCGTCTCGGTCACCGCCGAGTTCGTCGTGCAGCCGGCCCACCAGGGCGCCCCCGGCCTGGCACACGGGGGCGTGCTCGCCGCCGCCCTGGACGAGACCCTCGGCTCCCTGAACTGGCTGCTGCGGGTCATCGCCGTGACCGGCAGGCTGGAGACCGACTTCGTCAGCCCCGTGCCCGTGGGCACCACGCTGCACCTCCAGGCCGAGGTGACCGCGGTGGCCGGGCGGAAGATCTACTCGACCGCCACCGGCCGCATCGGCGGCCCGGACGGCCCCGTCGCGGTCCGCGCGGACGCGCTGTTCATCGAGGTCAAGGTCGACCACTTCATCGACAACGGGCGCCCGGAGGAGATCCGGGCCGCGATGGACGACCCCGACCAGGTGCGCCGGGCCCGGGCCTTCGAGGTGAACCCGTGAGCGAGGCCGGCCGTGCCCCGCTGGAGGTCCTCCTCCGGCGCGTCGACCCGGACGTACCGCTTCCGTCGTACGAGCACCCGGGCGACGCGGGCGCCGATCTGCGCACCACCGAACCGTGCGAACTCGCCCCCGGCGAGCGGGCCGTCCTGCCCACCGGGGTGTCCGTGGCGCTGCCCGAGGGGTACGCGGCGTTCGTGCACCCGCGATCCGGTCTGGCCGCGCGCTGCGGCGTCGCCCTGGTGAATGCCCCGGGGACGGTTGATGCCGGGTACCGTGGGGAGATCAAGGTGATCGTGGTGAATCTCGACCCGCGCGAGACCGTGCGGTTCGAGCGGTTCGACCGGATCGCCCAGCTGGTCGTCCAGCAGGTCGAGAGGGTCCGCTTCGTGCCGGTCGCGGAGCTTCCCGACTCGGCGCGGGCCGCAGGGGGTTTCGGCTCCACCGGCGGCCATGCCGCGGTGGAAGGTAAGAGCGGTACAAGCGATCAGGCCGCCGTGGGCGGCACAGCGGGTGGGAATCGATACGCTTCGGTCGTATCCGACCGGGAAGGACAATGACGTGTTCGGACGTCGCAAGAAGAGGGATGCCGCCGAGGACGCGGCCGGCGAGGCCGAGCAGGTCGTCGACGGTGTCGACACCGAGGTGGAGCAGGAGCGCGAGCGGCTGAGGCTCGAGCCGGCGCCGCGGCCCGACGGGCCGTGGGACAGCACCGAGGTCCGCGAGCCCGGCGAGGGCCGCGTCGACCTGGGCGGTCTGTTCGTCCCCGGCGTCGACGGCATGGAACTGCGGGTCGAGGTCGCGGGCGACGCGATCGTCGCGGCCACCGTCGTCCTGCGCGACAGCGCCATCCAGCTCCAGGCCTTCGCGGCACCCAAGCGCGAGGGCATCTGGGGCGAGGTCCGCGAGGAGATCGCGACCGGCATCACCCAGCAGGGCGGCATCATCGACGAGGTCGAGGGTCCGCTGGGCTGGGAGCTGCGGGCCCAGGTGCCGGTGCAGCTGCCCGACGGCACCGGCGGCTTCCAGGTCGTCCGTTTCGTCGGCGTCGACGGCCCCCGCTGGTTCCTGCGCGGCGTGATCTCCGGCCAGGGCGCGGTCCAGCCGCAGGCCGCCGGGCTGCTGGAGCAGATCTTCCGGGACACCGTCGTGGTGCGCGGCGACGGCCCCATGGCACCGCGCGACCCGATCGTCCTGAAGCTCCCCAACGACGCCCAGATGGTGCCCGAGGGCGTCCAGCAGGAGGAGGCCGAGGGCTCCCGCTTCGCCGGCGGCATGGGCCAGCTCCAGCGCGGCCCGGAGATCACCGAGGTCCGCTGACCGTCCTCCCACGTCGTCCCGTGTGACGGGCCGTGCACCCGCGAACCGCCGGGGGCACGGCCCGTCCCGCTTCTCCGGGCCACTGCCTGTTGATCGCCGGACGGGCAGCGGCGATACTGACGCCCGGTTCACGGGGGAGGGCGGTCGGATGAGTCGGGTGGTCACCGAGACCGGTACGGACACCGGGGCGAGGACGGCGACCATGGTGCGCGTGACGGACGTGCACAAGTCGTACGGCACCGGAGCCGCCGCGGTCCACGCGCTGCGCGGCGTCTCCTTCGACATCCCCCGCGGTGAACTGGTCGCCCTCAAGGGCCGCTCCGGGTCGGGCAAGACGACCCTGCTCAACATCGTCGGCGGACTCGACACCCCCGACCGGGGACGGGTCGCCGTCGACGGGCTCGACCTCGCGGACCTGGACGAGAACGGGCTGCTCGCCCTGCGCCGGGACCGCGTCGGGTTCGTCTTCCAGTCCTTCGGACTCATCCCGATCCTGACCGCCGCCGAGAACGTCGGCGTCCCGCTGCGGCTGCGCCGCGCCGACGCGCGCGAGCGGGAGGAACGGGTCGAGCTCCTGCTCTCCCTGGTCGGCCTGGCCGACCACGCCGCCCAGCGGCCCGGCGAACTCTCCGGCGGTCAGCAACAGCGGGTCGCCATCGCGCGCGCCCTCGCCAACAACCCCGCCCTGCTCGTCGCGGACGAGCCGACCGGCCAGCTCGACGCCGAGACCGGGCACGCCGTGATGGAGCTGCTGCGGGCCGTCGTCCGCAGCGAGCGCGTCACCGCCCTCGTCGCCACCCACGACGCCACGCTCCTGGACCTCGCGGACCGGGTCCTGGAGCTCAACGACGGCGAGATCGTGGAGCACTGAGCGGGCACCGGGTGGAGCTCTGAGCAGGGCTCGGGTGGGGCACCGAGCGGGGCAGCGGGCGGAACCCTGCCCGGCAGGTGTGCGGACCGCGGCACACCGCCCGGGTCCGGGGCGGCACGCGGCCGTTCCGCCGGGAGCGAGGCGTGCCGCCCCGGCCCGGAGGCGCCCGTTCCGCCGTTCCGCCCCGGCGCCGTTCCGTAGAGTCGCGTCCGGGAGCGGCCCGGGGAGGCGCCGTGGGGTGCCGGTCGTGGGCCGGTCGCCGGGCGCCCCCGCGCTGAGCAGCGGCGTTCGGACGTATGGTCGTGTCCGCCGGTACGGGTGAGCGGAAGACATGAGGTCATGGGACGCGGGACGCTACGGATACATCTCGGTGCGGCACCGGGCGTCGGCAAGACGTACGCGATGCTGTCCGAGGCGCACCGGCGGATCGGGCGGGGCACCGACTGCGTGGTGGCCTTCGTCGAGCACCACGGCCGGCCGCGCACCGCGGAGCTGCTGGAGGGACTGGAGCAGATCCCCCGCCGGCGACTGGAGCACGACGGGGCGGTCCGGACCGAGATGGACGTCGACGCCGTCCTCGCCCGCCGCCCCCGCGTGGCCCTGGTCGACGAACTCGCCCACACCAACGTCCCCGGCTCCCGCCACGCCAAGCGCTGGCAGGACGTGGAGGAACTGCTCGCCGCCGGGATCGACGTGCACTCCACGCTCAACATCCAGCACCTGGAGTCACTCGGCGACGTCGTGGAGTCGATCACGGGCGTGCGCCCCGAGGAGACCGTGCCGGACGAGGTGGTGCGGCGGGCCGAACAGATCGAACTGGTCGACATGACGCCCGAGGCGCTGCGCCGCCGCATGGCGCACGGCAACATCTACCAGCCCGACAAGGTCGACGCCGCCCTCTCCCACCACTTCCGCCCCGGCAACCTCACCGCCCTCAGGGAACTCGCGCTCCTGTGGGTCGCCGACCGGGTCGACGAGCACCTCCAGCGCTACCGCAACGAACACGACGTGTCCGCCATCTGGGGCTCCCGCGAGCGGATCGTCGTCGGTCTCACCGGGGGCCCCGAGGGCCGCACCCTGATCCGGCGGGCCGCCCGGCTGGCCGAGAAGGGAGCCGGCGGCGAGGTGCTCGCCGTCTACATCGCCCGCGGCGACGGCCTCACCGCCACCTCGCCCAGCGAACTGGCCGAGCAGCGCACCCTGGTGGAGAGTCTGGGCGGCACCTTCCACCACGTCGTCGGCGACGACATCCCGGCCGCCCTGCTCGCCTTCGCCCGCGGCACCAACGCCACCCAGATCGTCCTGGGGTCCTCCCGCCGCAAGGCGTGGCAGTACATCTTCGGCCCCGGCGTCGGCGCGACCGTGGCCCGCGAGTCGGGGCCCGACCTGGACGTGCACATCGTCACGCACGAGGCGATCGCCCAGGGCCGCGGCCTGCCGGTGGCCCGCGGAGCCCGGCTGGGGCGCTCCCGCGTCGCCTGGGGCTGGGCGGTCGGCGTGGCCGGCCCCGCGCTGCTGGCGCTGCTGCTCAGCGCCGTCGACCCGGGCCTGGCCAACGACATGCTGCTGTTCCTGGCCCTCACCGTGGCCGCCGCCCTGCTCGGCGGGCTCTGGCCCGCCCTGGCCTCGGCCGCGTTCGGGTCGCTGCTGCTGAACTACTTCTACACGCCGCCGCTGCACCGCTGGACGGTCGCCGACCCGAAGAACATCGTCGCCATCGTGATCTTCGTCGCCGTCGGTGCGGCGGTCGCCTCGGTCGTCGACCTCGCGGCCCGCCGGACCCACCAGGCGGCCCGGCTGCGCGCCGAGGCGGAGATCCTCTCCTACCTCGCCGGCAACGTGCTGCGCGGCGAGACCGGCCTGGAGGACCTGCTGGAACGCGTACGGGAGACCTTCGGCATGGAGTCCGCCGCCCTGCTGGAGCGCGCGGGCGACCTGGAGCCCTGGACCTGCGCGGGACGGGCCGGAACCGGCCCGCCGGTCGCCCGGCCGGAGGACGCCGACGTCGACATCCCCGTCGGGGACCACATGGCGCTCGCGCTCACCGGCCGGGTGCTGCCCGCCGAGGACCGCAGGGTGCTCGGCGCGTTCGCCGCCCAGGCCGCCGTCGTCCTGGACCACCGGCGGCTGCGCGAGGAGGCCGACCGGGCCCGCGCCCTCGCCGAGGGCAACCGCATCCGCACCGCGCTCCTGGCGGCGGTCAGCCACGACCTGCGCACGCCCCTCGCCGGCATCAAGGCCTCGGTCTCCTCGCTGCGCTCGCCGGACGTCCAGTGGTCGCCGGAGGACCGGGCCGAACTGCTGGAGAGCATCGAGGACGGCGCCGACCGCCTGGACCACCTGGTGGGCAACCTCCTCGACATGTCCCGCCTGCACACCGGCACCGTCACCCCGCTGATCCGGGAGATCGACCTGGACGAGGTGGTCCCGATGGCGCTCGGCGGCGTACCGGAGGGCGAGGTCGCCCTGGACATCCCCGAGACCCTGCCCATGGTCGCCGTCGACCCGGGCCTCCTGGAGCGGGCCATGGCCAACCTGGTGGAGAACGCCGTCAAGTACAGTCCCGCCGACTCACTCGTCCTGGTGGCAGCCAGTGCCCTCGGCGACCGGGTCGAGGTCCGCGTGGTGGACCGCGGCCCCGGCGTGCCCGACGAGGCCAAGGACCGCATCTTCGAGCCCTTCCAGCGCTACGGTGATGCCCCGCGCGGGGCCGGCGTGGGCCTCGGCCTGCCGGTGGCGCGGGGCTTCGTCGAGGCCATGGGCGGCACCCTGGACGCCGAGGACACCCCCGGCGGCGGCCTCACCATGACGGTCACCCTCCGTGCGGCGGGCACCGTGCCCCGGTCCACCCGTCCCGTCGAACCCGCCGCAGACCCCGCGGTACCCGAAAGGCAAGCCTCATGACCCGTGTGCTGGTGGTCGACGACGAGCCCGCGATCGTGCGCGCCCTCGTGATCAACCTCAAGGCACGCTCGTACGACGTCGACGCGGCCCACGACGGCGCCGAGGCCCTGCAACTGGCCGCCGCGCGCCACCCCGACGTGGTCGTCCTCGACCTGGGGCTGCCCGACATGGACGGCGTCGACGTCATCCGCGGCCTGCGCGGCTGGAGCCGGGTGCCCATCCTGGTGCTCTCCGCCCGCCACGCCTCGGAGGAGAAGGTCCAGGCCCTGGACGCGGGCGCCGACGACTACGTCACCAAGCCCTTCGGCATGGACGAACTGCTGGCCCGGCTGCGGGCGGCCGTGCGCCGCGCGGAGCCCGCCGGGGGCGAGGAGGACGGCGTGGTGGACACCGGGGAGTTCACCGTCGACCTGGCCGCCAAGAAGGTCAACCGGGGCGGCAAGGACGTCCGGCTCACGCCCACGGAGTGGCACCTGCTGGAGGTGCTGGTGCGCAACAGCGGCCGCCTGGTCGCGCAGAAGCAGCTCCTGCGGGAGGTCTGGGGGCCGTCCTACGGGACGGAGACCAACTACCTGCGCGTCTACATGGCACAGCTGCGCCGCAAGCTGGAGGCGGACCCCTCGCACCCCAGGCACTTCATCACCGAACCGGGCATGGGGTACCGCTTCGAGAAGTGAGCGCGCGGCCGTGGTCGCGCCACGGCACCGGGGCGGGGCGACGGGGCGGTCGGCCGGTTCCCGGCGGGCCGGGTGGCGGGTGCGCGGCGCGGTGGCGAGCGGCGGGTCCACCGCGGGCGGGGCGGCGGACCCGGGACAGCGGCTCGGGGGCAGGGGCTCGGGGCAGGGGCTCGGGACAGCGGCTCGGGACAGCGGCTCGGGACAGCGGCTCGGGACAGCGGCTCGGGACAGCGGCTCGGGACAGCGGCTCGGGACAGCGGCTCGGGGGCGGCAGGGCGGCCGGCCGGTTCGGGGCGCCGGGCCAGGGGGTACGTAACCGTCAGTGCACCCCGGTACGCTTCAGACATGAGTGCTGTTCCTCGTCCCGAGAAGCCTGCGGGTCGGTTCCGGCGCATGCTCGACCGCCTCTCCTCGTCGCAGGAGGAGCTGGAGTCGGAGGAGCTGCGCGAGGACGCCGAGATCGCCGGCTGCACGCGGATAGGAGACTGCCAGGACCGGCAGATCGTCACGGTTACTGGTACCTTGCGCACGGTCACGCTCCGCCCCCGGGCGGGCGTCCCGGCCCTGGAGGCCGAGCTGTTCGACGGCTCCGCCGCACTGGCCGTGGTGTGGCTCGGCAGGCGCTCCATCATGGGGATAGAACCGGGGCGCAAGCTGATCGCATCGGGCCGGATCTCGATGAGCCGGGGCCGCCGGGTGCTGTTCAACCCGAAATACGAATTGAGACCCCTGGGACGGGAGTAGCCGGTGACGTCGCTCGACAAGCCGACAACCGAAGACACATCCGCGGACGACGCCCGGGCGGTGACCGAGGCCGCCCTGTTCGAGGCGTTCGGCGGGGTGCGGGGCATGGTCGAGACGGTGCTGCCCGGGCTCCTCTTCGTCAGCATCTACACGGTCAACAAGGACCTGCACATGTCGGCGATCGCGGCGCTGGCCGTGTCGCTGGTGCTGGTCGTGGTCCGGCTGGCCATGAAGGACACCGTCAAGCACGCCTTCAGCGGCGTCTTCGGCGTGGGCTTCGGTGTCGTCTTCGCGATGATGACCGGCAACGCCAAGGACTTCTACCTGCCGGGCATGCTCTACACCCTCGGCCTCGCCCTGGCATACGTCATCACGGCCATGGCGGGCGTGCCGCTGATCGGTCTGATGCTCGGGCCGATCTTCCGGGAGAACCTCTCCTGGCGCACCCGCAACCCCGGCCGCAAGAAGGCGTACACCAAGGCCAGCTACGCCTGGGGGCTGATCCTCCTCGGCAAGAGCGCCATCCTCTTCCCGCTCTACTGGTGGGCCGACACCACCCAGCTCGGCTGGGTGCTGGTGGCGCTGAAGATCCCGCCGTTCCTGCTCGCCGTGTACCTGACGTGGGTGTTCCTGGCCAAGGCGCCGCCGCCCATCGACGTGTTCGCGGAGATGGAGGCGGAGGAGCGCGCCGAGAAGGAGCGCGAAGCGGCCCGCGCCGCCGGGACGACGGACGCGGCGGGTCCGGCGGCCGCCGGACCGGAGGACGCCGGCCGCGCCACGACCACGGGACGGCACCGCAGGGGGTCGTAGGCCCCGCAGACCTGTCCTGGGGCAGTTCTGGTGCGGACGCGCGACGCGTGAGGGGCGCCGGGGAGGTGATCTTCCCCCGGCGCCCCTCACGTGTCTCACGGAACGACGGGCCGTGCGGACCCGGCCCGGTGCAGCCGTCGTCCGCGGTCCGCCGTCCGTCTCTCGTCCGCTGTCAGCTATCCGCTGTCAGCTATCCGCTGTCAGCTGCCCGCTGTCAGCGTCAGCCGTCCGACCGTCCGTCCTACTGCCGTGCGTCGCCCTTGCGGACCGACAGCAGGTCCTCCAGCTGCTCCTCACGGGCCTGGGCGGCCACGAACAGCAGCTCGTCGCCCACCTCCAGGGAGTCCTCCCGGGTCGGCGTCAGCACCCGCGTGCCGCGGATGATCGTGACCAGTGAGGTGTCCTGCGGCCACTGCACGTCGCCCACCTGCGTGCCGGCCAGCGCCGACTCCTCCGGCAGGGTCAGCTCGACGAGGTTGGCGTCGCCGTGGCTGAACCGCAGCAGCCGGACCAGGTCGCCGACGCTGACCGCCTCCTCCACCAGGGCCGACATCAGGCGCGGGGTGGAGACGGCGACGTCCACGCCCCACGACTCGTTGAACAGCCATTCGTTCTTCGGGTTGTTCACCCGGGCCACGACCCGCGGCACCCCGTACTCCGTCTTGGCGAGCAGGGACACCACCAGGTTGACCTTGTCGTCACCGGTGGCGGCGATGACCACGTTGCAGCGCTGGAGCGCGGCCTCGTCCAGGGACGTGATCTCGCAGGCGTCGGCCAGCAGCCACTCCGCCTGCGGCACCCGCTCGACCGAGATCGCGGTGGGCGTCTTGTCGATGAGCAGGACCTCGTGGCCGTTCTCCAGCAGCTCGCCCGCGATCGAGCGGCCGACGGCCCCGGCCCCGGCAATGGCGACCCTCATCAGTGACCGCCCTCCTCGTCGGGTCCCTTGGCGAACGCCGCCTCGACCCGGTCGATCTCGTCGGTGCGCATCATCACGTGCACCAGGTCGCCCTCCTGCAGCACCGTCTGCGAGCTGGGCAGGATGGCCTCGCCGAGCCGCGTCAGGAAGGCCACGCGCACCCCGGTCTGGTCCTGCAGCCTGCTGATCCGGTGCCCCACCCACGCCGGGGAGGTGTGCACCTCGGCGAGCTGCACCCCGCCCGTCGGGTCGCGCCACAGCGGCTCGGCGCCGGACGGCAGCAGGCGGCGCAGCATCTGGTCGGCGGTCCAGCGGACCGTCGCCACGGTGGGGATGCCGAGGCGCTGGTAGACCTCCGCGCGGCGGGGGTCGTAGATGCGGGCGGCGACGTTCTCGATGCCGAACATCTCGCGCGCCACCCGCGCCGCGATGATGTTGGAGTTGTCACCGCTGGAGACGGCGGCGAAGGCACCGGCATCCTCGATGCCCGCCTCGCGCAGGGTGTCCTGGTCGAAGCCGATCCCGGTGACCCGGCGCCCGCCGAACGCGGAGCCCAGGCGGCGGAAGGCAGTGGGGTCCTGGTCGACCACGGCCACCGTGTGACCCTGTTCCTCCAAGGTCTGGGCCAGGGCGGAGCCCACCCTTCCACAGCCCATGATGACGATATGCATTACTTCACACCGCGCTTCCTGCAGGCCTTCCGACCTTCATGACTCTGGTGCTCATGTCCCTCTTTCGGCTCGCCAGGCAACACGTCCCGGCCCGGGGTCCGGGCCGCAGGGCAACATCATGCCGGGGGATCGGACTCCTGACGCCCTTCGGGGCGCGGCTCGTCGGTTCGGGTGCCCGTGACGCCGGAGAGCACCCCTCGGGCCCACGTCCAACGTAGCCCCCAGGGGGCGCGGCCCGCCGAACCGACGGGGGTGGTGCCGGGCGGTCGGCAGGACGGCCGACGGGGGGTGCGAAGGGGCGGCGGGCAGGACGGCCGACGGGGCGGACGATCCGTTGCGGGTTGCGGGTTGCGGGTTGCGGGCTGCGGGCTGCGGGCGGAGGACCGGACGGGGCGGCAGGGCGGAGGGCCGGACGGGGTGGCACGGCGAGGGTCGGACGCGGTCGGCAGGAGCGGAGCCGGAGGGGTGCGCGGCGGTGCACGGAGGGCCGCCCGACGTCCGGCGCCACGTTTTCCACAGGGGTCGACAGCGAACCCGAGAGCCCGACAAGATCGACGAGTCGGCCGCCCGCCGCGTCCGTCGAAGCACCGGTAGTCAGCACCGTACGACCACACCGCCACACCGAAAGCACCGTACGCACACCGAACGACCGCACCCGGGCGTGGGCCGCCGGGCGCAGCAACAGGGGGAGTGACATGACCGACGACGTGACCCACGACAGGACTCACGACACCCACGACGTGACCACCGACCTGAACGCCCAGGTGGGGGCCGCCGTGACCGCGGACGACGTCACCGCCGCCGTGGCCGCCGACATCGACGTGCTCGTGCTGGGCGGCGCGGGCGTGGACACCATCGTGCACGTGCCCGAACTGCCGCTGCCGTTCGCCGACAGCCACATGATCCGCCCGGGCATCGTCACCCGGGCGGGACAGAGCGGGGACTTCGTCGCCCTCGGCACCAGCGCCCTGGGCCTGCGCACCCACCACCTCGACATGGTCGGCGACGACCCCGAGGGCGACCTCGTCCGTGCGCTGCACCGCGACCACGGCATCGCGCTCACGGCCGTTCCGCAGCCCCGCGGCACCAAGCGCGCGGTCAATCTCGTCGACCCGGACGGGCGGCGCCTCTCGCTGTACGACGCGACCCGCTGGGCGGAGACGGACCGCCTGCCCGAGGAGACGGTCCGGGCCCTGGCCGCCGTGAGCCGGCACGTCCACGTCGTCATCACCCAGCCCTGCGCCGACGCCCTGCCCCTGCTGCGCGACGCGGGCGTGACCCTCTCGACCGACCTGCACGACTGGGACGGCGAGAACCCGTACCACGAGCCGTTCGCCCTGGCCGCGGACGTCGTCTTCCTGTCCGCCGCCGCGCTGCCCGACCCGGAGGCGACCATGCGTGACATCGCCGGGCGAGGACGGGCCCGCGCGGTGATCGTCACGGCGGGGGCGGACGGGGCATACGTCCTGGCCGACGGTGGGGTGACCCACGTCCCCGCCGCGAGACCCCCCGAGCCGGTCGTGGACTCCAACGGGGCCGGGGACGCCTTCGCCGCCGGCTTCCTGTTCGGCTGGCTGCGCGGCGAACCGGTGCTCCACTGCGCCCGCTACGGCGCGGTGGCCGGCGCCCACGCCTGCACGGTGCCCGCCACGCGGGTCGGCAGCATCGGCCGGGATGAGCTGCTCGGGGGCGTCGCGGGGAGAGCCGCCGGGTAGGCCACCTGCTCCTCCGCCGGCGTCTTGCCCGCGCCTGTCGGCGGAAGGGCTCAGCGGCGGCTGATGCTGCGCACGCTGGCCAGGGCCAGCAGGCCCACGCCGACGAGGGCGGCGACGGCGCCGATCAGTTCTGCGGTCGCGTGCATGGGACCTACCTCCGTGGGGCGGCGTGGGCCGGGGACGAGGAGAAGAAAGGGGCTGGAGACGAGGAGAAGAAGGGGGCCGGAGACGAGGAGAAGGAAGGGGT
Organism: Streptomyces sp. 3-6; assembly: GCF_056323165.1. NCBI lineage: Bacteria > Bacillati > Actinomycetota > Actinomycetes > Kitasatosporales > Streptomycetaceae > Streptomyces > Streptomyces sp. 3-6. Next base: position 154,451 of record NZ_JBWHZP010000008.1, on the reverse strand, counting down.
GCTGTGGGGTCGCCGGCCCCCGCGGGACGTGCCCGGCAAAAGGCCCCCGGAACCCTCGCCCCGCCCCGGGGACGGGCTTAGTCATATAGGCATGGAACCCCCGGGACCGGCACGATCCATGCCCGCCGCCCGACCAGAGTTCACTCGGAGAGCAGACGGCTCCCGAACGGGAAGCGGACGGCCGGCGGAGGCCGCGCGGAGAAAGGGTGGTGGCTGGGCGGCCCGGGGCGCGACGGCCTACGATGCTCTGTTGTGTCCAAACTGACCGACGTGCCCAAACGCATTCTCATCGGGCGCGCACTGCGCAGCGACCGGCTGGGGGAAACGCTTCTGCCGAAGCGTGTGGCACTCCCCGTGTTCGCTTCCGACCCGCTGTCCTCGGTGGCGTACGCGCCCGGCGAGGTCCTGCTGGTCCTCTCCGTCGCCGGCCTGTCGGCCTACCACTTCAGCCCCTGGATCGCCGTCGCGATCGTCGTACTGATGGTCACCGTCGTCGCCTCCTACCGGCAGAACGTCCGCGAGTACCCCAGCGGTGGCGGCGACTACGAGGTCGCCACCACCAACCTCGGCCCCCGGGCCGGGCTCACCGTCGCGAGCGCCCTGCTCGTCGACTACGTCCTCACCGTCGCCGTGTCGATCTCCGCCGGCATCGAGAACCTGGGTGCCGCCGTCCCGTTCGTGGTGGAGAACAAGGTGGCCTGCGCGGTCGGCGTGATCGTGCTGCTGACGCTGATGAACCTGCGCGGCGTCCGGGAGTCGGGCACCCTCTTCGCAATCCCCACGTACGTCTTCGTCTTCGGCGTCGTCACCATGATCGCCTGGGGCGCGTTCCGCAGCCTGGTGCTCGACGACGAGATGCGCGCGCCCACCGCGGACTTCGACATCCGGCCCGAGGAGCCCGGCCTCGCCGGCTTCGCCCTGGTCTTCCTCCTGCTGCGCGCCTTCTCCTCCGGCTGCGCGGCGCTCACCGGCGTCGAGGCGATCTCCAACGGCGTGCCCGCCTTCCGCCGGCCGAAGGCGCGGAACGCGGCCACCACGCTCGCCATGATGGGCCTGCTCGCCGTCACCATGTTCTGCGGCATCATCGCGCTCGCCTCGGCCACCGACGTCCGGATGGCCGAGAACCCGGCGAAGGACCTGGTCCACGACGGCGTTCCGCTCGGCCCCGGCTACGTCCAGGACCCGGTGATCTCCCAGGTCGCCGAAGCCGTCTTCGGACACGGCAGCGTCCTGTTCATGATGCTGGCCGCCGCCACCGCCCTGGTCCTCTTCCTCGCGGCGAACACCGCCTACAACGGCTTCCCGCTGCTCGGTTCGATCCTCGCCCAGGACCGCTACCTCCCCCGCCAGCTCCACACCCGCGGCGACCGCCTCGCCTTCTCCAACGGCATCGTGCTGCTCGCCGCCGCCGCCGGACTCCTGGTGTGGGTCTACGGGGCCGACTCGACCCGGCTGATCCAGCTCTACATCGTCGGCGTGTTCGTGTCCTTCACCCTGAGCCAGATCGGCATGGTCCGGCACTGGAACCGCCTGCTCACCGCCGAGCGGGACCGTACCCAGCGGCGCCGGATGGTCCGCTCGCGGGCCATCAACGCCTTCGGCGCCTTCTTCACCGGCCTGGTCCTGGTCGTCGTGCTCGGCACCAAGTTCACGCACGGCGCCTGGGTCGCGCTGCTCGGCATGTGCGTCTTCTACGCGACGATGACCGCGATCCGCCGCCACTACGACCGCGTCGCCGAGGAGATCGCCGCACCGGAGACCCCGGGCGACGACATGGTGCGCCCCTCCCGCGTCCACTCCGTCGTCCTGATCTCCAAGATCCACCGGCCCGCCCTGCGCGCCCTCGCCTACGCCAAGCTGATGCGCTCCGACAGCCTCGAAGCGCTGAGCGTCAACGTCGACGCGGCGGAGACCAAGGCGCTGCGCGACGAGTGGGAACGGCGCGGCATCGAGATCCCCCTCAAGGTGCTCGACTCCCCGTACCGGGAGGTCACCCGGCCCGTGATCGAGTACGTCAAGGGACTGCGCAAGGAGGCGCCCCGCGACGTCGTCTCCGTGATCATCCCCGAGTACGTCGTCGGCCACTGGTACGAGCACCTGCTGCACAACCAGAGCGCCCTGCGGCTCAAGGGCCGCCTGCTGTTCACCCCGGGCGTCATGGTGACCTCGGTGCCGTACCAGCTCCAGTCCTCCGAGGCCGCCCGGCGGCGCGCCCGCAAGCGGCAGAACTGGAGCGCGCCGGGTGCGGTGCGGCGCGGTCCGGCGGAGCGGGCGAAGGACACCTCCCGGCACCCGTAGACTGGTGGGCTGTTGTCGCGGGCCGACCGGCCCGCCACCCGCTCTCGATGTTGTGGAGTCACCCCGCCATGCAGGCAGAACCGAGGAAATCACTGGTGGGGGAGGAGTACGAGGTCGAGATCGGCCCCGTCGCCCACGGCGGCCACTGCATCGCCCGTACGTCCGAGGGCCAGGTGCTGTTCGTCCGGCACGCGCTGCCCGGGGAACGCGTCGTCGCCCGCGTCACCGAGGGCGAGGAGGGCGCCCGCTTCCTGCGCGCCGACGCCGTGACGATCCTGGACGCCTCCAAGGACCGGATCGACGCCCCCTGCCCGTTCGCCGGCCCCGGCCGCTGCGGGGGCTGCGACTGGCAGCACGCCAAGCCCGGGGCGCAGCGCCGCCTCAAGGGCGAGGTCGTCGCCGAGCAGCTGCACCGCCTCGCCGGTCTCACCCCGGAGGAGGCCGGCTGGGACGGCACCGTGATGCCCGCCGAGGGCGACAAGGTCCCCGCCGGCCAGGTCCCGTCGTGGCGCACCCGCGTGCAGTACGCGGTGACCGCCGACGGCCGCGCGGGGCTGCGCCGGCACCGCTCGCACGAGGTCGAGCCGATCGACCACTGCATGATCGCGGCGGACGGCATCAGCGAACTGGGCATCGAGAAGCGCGACTGGACGGGCATGGACTCCGTCGAGGCGATCGCGGCCACCGGCTCCCAGGACCGCCAGGTCGTCCTCACCCCCAAGCCCGGCGCCCGCCTGCCCCTCGTCGAACTCGACCGCCCCGTCTCGGTCATGCGCGTCGACGAGCGCTCCGGCCAGGTCCACCGCGTCCACGGCCGCCCCTTCGTCCGCGAACGCGCCGACGGCCGCACCCACCGCGTCGGCAACGGCGGCTTCTGGCAGGTCCACCCGAAGGCCGCCGACACTCTGGTCACCGCCGTCATGCAGGGCCTGCTGCCCCGCAAGGGCGACATGGCCCTCGACCTGTACTGCGGCGTCGGCCTCTTCGCCGGCGCCCTCGCCGACCGGGTCGGCGACGCCGGCGCGGTCCTCGGCATCGAGGCCACCAAGCGCGCGGTCGAGGACGCCCGCCACAACCTCGCCGACTTCCCCCGCGTCCGCATCGAACAGGGCAAGGTCGAGTCCGTCCTACCCCGTACCGGCATCACCGAGGTCGACCTCGTCGTCCTCGACCCGCCCCGCGCGGGCGCGGGCCGCAAGACGGTCGAGCACCTCTCCTCCCTGGGCGCCCGCCGGATCGCCTACGTCGCCTGCGACCCGGCGGCCCTGGCCCGCGACCTCGCGTACTTCCGCGAGGGCGGATACCGGGTGCGGACGCTGCGGGTGTTCGATCTGTTTCCGATGACCCACCATGTGGAGTGTGTCGCCATCCTTGAACCGGCCGCAAAGGGCTCCTGACCTGCGGTTTTGTCCGTGCGCATTATGTGCGTTGTGTGCGTTACGGGCGATATCTTGACGCTGAAATGACGCTCGTGACGCTCATTTGACGCTCGTTCTGATGGGGAGTCAGTTGGTTCTTCCTGCGGTGGCGGTGGGCCGGAGTCCTCCTGCGGAGGTGAGGGCACGAACGACCCGCAACTCTTATCCGGCCACTGTCCAGTGCACGCTCAGGAGCAGTTGCTTGCCCAGAGGCGCTTCGGTGTCGTGCCGGCGCATCTTCATCTCGCCGTAGTGGAAGTCCGACGAGCCTGGCTCGTTTTTGCCATCTTCCAACGCTTAGGCAAGTTCCGCTCCGGCAGCACGCGCAGGCCCCGGGGCCGATCGGCAAGAGCACGTCGAGGAGGTCCCATAGCTGAACCATGGGACGCTGGCTGCTGCCTCTGGCAGAGTGATCGGCACTGCTAGACGATTCTCGTGAGGAACCTTGTGAGCACGCTCGGTAGCTTCATCTGGTCAATCGCTGACCAGCTTCGGGGCCCCTACCGCCCCAACCAGTACGGGACGGTGATTCTCCCGTTCACGATCTTGAGACGGCTCGACTGCATCCTCGAGCCGGACCGCGCGGCGGTACGGGAGCTGGCTGCGAGGCACGAGAACCCGAACCGGCTCAAGGTCGAGGTCAAGAAGGTCACGGGCCGAACGTTCTACAACACCTCCAACTACGAGTTCGCGAACCTGCTGGCCGACGCCGACGGGCTAGCGGACAACCTCGCCGACTACATCGACCGGTTCTCCGCCGACGTGGACGTGTTCGAGTTCTTCGACTTCAAGAAGGAGATCCTGGCCCTGGAGAAGGCCGGGCTCCTGCGCGAGATCGTCAAGTCCTTCGGCGCCGTCGACCTGCATCCCGGCGTGGTGTCTAACGCAGACATGGGGGATGCGTTCGAGTACATCATCCGCAAGTTCAACGAGGCCGCGAACGAGACATCAGGAGACCACTACACGCCGCGCGACGCGATCCGGCTGCTGGTCGACCTGCTCTTCGCGGAGAAGGACGTCGACCTCACGGAGGGCGGCATCATCCGGTCGCTGTACGACCCCACCGCCGGCACGGGCGGCATGCTCTCCCTGGCAGAGGAACACCTGCTCGCCCAGAACCCCGAAGCGAAGCTGAGCCTGTACGGCCAGGAGTACAACCCGCAGTCGTACGCCATCTGCAAGTCCGACCTGCTCGCCAAGGGCCACGACGCGACCAACATCGCCTTCGGCAACACGCTCACCGACGACGCCTTCAAGGGCCGCCAGTTCGACTATTGCATGTCCAACCCGCCCTACGGGGTGGACTGGAAGCAGTACGCCAAGGCAGTCAAGGAGGAGCGCGACTCCGCCGGCCCCTACGGCCGCTTCGCGCCGGGCCTCCCCGCGACCTCGGACGGCCAAATGCTCTTCCTGCTCCACCTGGCCCACAAGATGCGCGCACCCGAGGACGGCGGCGGCCGCGTTGGCATCATCATGAACGGCTCGCCGCTGTTCAACGGCGCCGCCGAATCCGGCCCCTCCAACATCCGCAAGTGGCTGCTGGAGAACGACCTGGTCGAGGCGATCGTCGCGCTGCCGACAAACATGTTCTTCAACACCGGCATCGCCACCTACATCTGGATCCTCGACAACACCAAGCACCCCGACCGCCAGGGCAAGGTCCAACTCATCGACGGCACATCGTTCTGGACCAGGATGCGCCCGAGTCTCGGCTCGAAGAACCGCGAGATCAGCGACGATGACCGGGCCAAGATTGTGCAGTTGTACGCCGATTTCGAAGAAGCTGATCCCGATCTCTCCAAGGTACTAAAAAGCAACGAGTTCGGTTACTGGAACATCACCGTCGAGCGCCCGCTAATGGAAGACGGTAAGCCGGTCGTCGACCGAAAGGGCAACCCAAAGCCAGACTCGAAGAAGCGCGACACCGAGAACGTGCCATTCACCTACGGTGACTCGACGGCAGGCGCGGAGGCGGAGCGCGAGGTCATCCAGGCGTACTTCGACGCGGAGGTGAAGCCGCACGTCCGCGATGCCTGGATCGACTGGGCGAAGACCAAGATCGGATACGAAATCCCCTTCACCCGCCATTTCTACAGGTACGTCCCGCCCCGGCCGCTCGCCGAGATCGATGCGGATCTGGAGAAGCAGGTTGCCAAGATTCTTGACCTGCTGCGAGAGGTGGAGCAGTGACCGGTCCTCTTTGGAAGGCCCTGCCCGATGGATGGATGGCAGGCCAGGTCAAGCACGCCGCGACGGTCACGCTCGGTAAGATGTTGCAGGGTAAGGATTCGGGCAGTGACATGCGTGCGCCCTACATGCGCGCTGCGAATGTGCAGCCCGATGGCGTGTTGGCCCTCGACGACGTGAATGAGATGTGGTTCGGTGAGGGCGAACTTGAGCAGTTGAGTATCCGCGCGGGCGACGTGGTCGTCGTCGAGGGCGGCCAGGGCGGATTCGGTCGTGCCGCGTATATCGATCAGGATATTCCTGGCTGGGGATTCCAGAACTCGATCAACCGACTTCGACCGCTTGGAGACTTTGACGGGCGCTTCATCGCTTTCTACTTGATTGCGTTGCGGGCTAGTGGCTTCATCCGCGCCTGCTCCAACGTTGTCTCAATGCCGCACCTCACGGCAGAGAAGCTTGCCAGGATTCCTATCCCGCTTCCGCCAGCGGAGGTGCAGCGCGCCATCGCAGACTATCTCGACCGCGAGACAGCCCGCATCGACACGCTCATCGAAGAGCAGCAGCAGTTGATCAAGATGCTTCGTGAGCGCCGGTTTGCACTTCGCGTCAACGTGGCTTTGCACGGAACGACACCGACGGAGGAGACCGAAAGTCCCTTGCCGTGGGCAAAGACGCTCCCAGCTGCTTGGCGTGTCGTCCCACTCACCTCCGTTGCAGCACTCGAAAGCGGACACACTCCGAGCCGCTCCCGGGAGGACTGGTGGCAGGACTGTTATATCCCGTGGGTAAGCCTCCACGATGTTGGGATGATGCGGGGTGTCAAGTACCTAAACGACACGACGCAGCACATCAGCGACGCTGGAATTGCCAACAGCTCCGCCCGTCTCCTTCCAGCACGGACTGTTGTCCTTTCTCGGGACGCCACTGTCGGCCGCACTGCGATCATGGGTGTTCCGATGGCAACATCTCAGCACTTCGCGGCGTGGGTGTGCGGACCGGATCTTGATCCCGAGTACCTCTGGGTCTTGTTCGAGGATGCGATGCAGCCTTTCTTCGACTCATTCCAGAATGGCTCGACGATCCGAACGATTGGGATGAGAGACCTAAAGGCATTTCGCATTCCGCTGCCGCCTCTCGACGAGCAGCGCCGCATCGTCGAATTCCTGGACGAGGAGACAGTGAAGATCGACTCGCTCATCACTGAGACGGAGCGGTTCGTCGAGCTTTCCAGGGAGCGCCGATCTGCATTGATCACGGCGGCGGTGACGGGGCAGATCGACGTGAGAGAGGGGGCGTGATGGCCGACCATAACGAGCCGGTCTTCGAGAAGGAGATCTGCGAGTACCTGCGGGATCACGGCTGGCTGTACTCGAAGAACGACCGCGACGGTGGCAAGTACGACCGAGAGCGGGCATTGTTCCCCGCTGATCTGTTTGCGTGGCTGGAGGAGACGCAGGGGCCGGCGTACGAGAAGGCGTTGAAGGCGGCGGGGTCGCAGGCGAAGTTCCTCGACGTGCTGACCGCGGCGCTCGATCGACCGCTGGAACATGGCGGTGGGACGCTGAACATCCTGCGTAACGGGGTGCAGTACATCGGCGGTGGCCGGTTGAAGATGGCGCAGTTCCGTCCGGAGACGTTGCTCAACGAGACCACGACGGCGCACTACGAGGCGATGCGGGTGCGGGTGGTGCGGCAGGTGCACTTCTCGACCGCCGACCAGCGCAGTATCGATCTGGTCTTCTTCGTCAACGGGCTCCCGGTGGCAACGGTGGAGTTGAAGACCGACTTCACCCAGTCGCTGGACGAGGCGGTCAACCAGTACAAGCGTGATCGCAATCCGTTGACGAACGGGCGGCCGGAGCCGTTGCTGTCGTTCGGGCACCGGGCGCTGGTGCACTTCGCTGTCTCGAACGGCCTGGCGGCGATGACCACGAGGCTGGAGGGGGAGAAGACCCACTTCTTGCCGTTCAACATCGGCTACGACAGCGGTGCCGGTAACCCGCCCGGCGCGAACGGACGGTCGTCGACGGCGTACCTGTGGGAGCGGGTGTGGGAGAAGCACGCCTGGCTGAACATCATCGGGCGGCTGATGATCGTGCAGACAAAGGAGGAGTGGGACGTCACCACCGGCACATCGGTGCGGCGTACGAACATGCTCTTCCCGCGGTTCCACCAGTGGGAGGCCGTCACGAGCATCATCGAGGCGGTGAAGGAGGAGGGTGTAGGACAGCGGTACCTGATCGAGCACTCGGCCGGGTCGGGGAAGACGAACACCATCGCCTGGACAGCCCATCGGCTGGCGCGGCTACATGTCGAGGACAAGAAGGTCTTCGACTCGGTCATCGTGGTCGTGGACCGCACTGTGCTCGACTCCCAGTTGCAGGACGCGATCCGGCAGATCGACGGCTCCGGCAAGATCGTCGCGACTATCAGCCCCGAGGACGTCCGCAAGGCCGGCGCGAAGTCGAAGTCGGGTCTGCTGGCGCAGGCGTTGAAGAACGGTGAGCTGATCATCGCGGTGACGGTGCAGACCTTCCCGCATGCGCTGGACGAGATACGGACCGACGCCGGCCTGAAGGGCAAGCGGTTCGCCGTCATCGCCGATGAGGCGCACTCCTCCCAGTCGGGTCAGATCTCCTCGAAGCTGAAGCAGGTGCTGACCGCCGAGGAGGTGAAGGAGATCGAGGAGGGCGGTGAGGTCGATGTGGAGTCGGTGCTGGCATCGGAGATGACCGAGCGGGCCGAGTCGGAGAACATCTCTTACTTCGCCTTCACCGCGACGCCGAAGAACAAGACCCTCGAACTGTTCGGCCGTAAGGGCGTCGACGGGAAGCCGCGAGAGTTCCACCTGTACTCGATGAAGCAGGCGATCGAGGAGGGCTACATCCTCGACGTGCTCAAGGGCTATCAGTCCTACGACACCGCGTTGAAGATCGCCGGCAGGGCCGAGAGCGGTGACGGGGGAGAGGTCGAGGAAGCCGCTGCCCGCAAGGGGCTGATGCGGTGGGTGCAGCTCCACCCGACGAACATCAGCCAGAAGGTACAGATCATCGTCGAGCACTTCCACGCCAACGTCGCCTACCTCCTCGAAGGCAAGGCGAAGGCGATGGTGGTGACCGACTCACGCAAGTCCGCGGTGAAGTACAAGCTGGCCATCGACGCCTACATCGCCAGGCGCAGCGCCGAGGACGCCTCGTACAACTACCGCACCCTGGTCGCCTTCTCCGCCGGGGTAACGATGGCCGAGGACGAGACGTGGCACAGCGACTGGGGCCCGCAGCCGTCGAAGGATGACGAGTTCACCGAGGCCAACATGAACCCCGGTGCCGGGGCTGATCTGGCGGCCGCGTTCAAGGGTGATACGTACAAGATCATGCTGGTCGCCAACAAGTTCCAGACCGGCTTCGACCAGCCCTTACTCTCAGCGATGTACGTCGACAAGAAGCTGTCGGGGGTCGCCGCGGTGCAGACGCTCTCGCGGCTCAACCGCACCCACCGCACCGCGGGTGGGGAGCAGAAGCGCAAGACGTTCGTCATCGATTTCACCAACAAGCCCGAGGACATCAAGGCGGCCTTCGAGCCGTACTTCAAGAACGCGACCCTGGAGACCGAAACCGACCCGTACGTCGTCGTCCACCTGGCGAACAAGCTCGCCCAGGCTGGAATCTACACCGAGGACGACGTCCGCAAGGTCGCCGAACTGTGGGTGACCCGGAAGGGCAACAACGCCCTCTCGGCGGCGATCAGCCCGGCGCAGCACGACTTCCGGCGCCGCTACGCCAGGGCGATCGAGGAAGAGGACAAGGTCACGCTCCAGGCGCTCGACCTGTTCCGCAAGGACGTCTCCACCTACGTACGCCTCTATGACTTCATGTCCCAGATCGTCGACTACGGCGACCCCTACATGGAGATGCTCTCGATCTTCCTGCGCCTGCTGGAGAAGGTCATCGCCGAGTCCGCGTGGGCGGCCGACGTCGACCTCTCCGACGTGGTGCTGGTCGGGGTCAAGCACAACAAGGCGATCCCGGTCGACATCTCGCTCGTGGGTGACGGGCAACTGAAGGGCATCAGCGCCGCCGGCACGGGCACGAAGAAGGAACCGAAGTACGTCGCGCTCCAAGTCGTCATAGACAAGATGAACGACCTCTTCGGCGCCGAGACGTTCGCCGAGTACCAGATCAGGGAGTTCGTGCAGGGCCTCGTCCAGCGGTTGCTCGCCGACCCGAACCTGATCAAGCAGACCAAGGTGAACTCCAAGAAGCAGTTCCTGGAGTCACAAGACTTCCAAGCAGCCGTCACTGAGGCAGTTGCAGACAACCAGGACGCCCACAACACGATTGCTGACTACTTCTTCACGGACGGGCCGGCTATCAACTCGATCATCGTCGCCCTCGCGGATGCCTTCTACGAAGCAGCGGTCGATCAGCAGGTGGATTCTTAGATGCGGCACATATCCCGCATATCCCGCCCCAGCAGACCACACCTCTGCGGGAGTGAGGCCAAGGAACCATGGCCCTGCTGCCCGAGCCCGGACCTAGTAGGTCGCGCCTACCACTGCGCCGAGCGCTGAGCTGGACCGGCCGTACCCGGCAGCAGAGCCCCGATACGGCAGCACGGCCCGGACTGCGCCTCGCGGTCCGGGCCCTGCCCCGTGCGGTTCTGCCCCGGCAACCTGCTGCGGTTGCCGGTCCTCGTGCTACTCGGGGCGGGAGGTCGACGAAGTGCGAAGGGATCATTGGCCTACTGTGCCAGTGGCCACCGAATCCTCCGCGACCTCGGTTCGTACCTGTTCTGACGCTTGTGGCGGTGCGGACACGGACTCATCCCGAGGGGCGCCATGGGATACCAGTTCGGAGATGTGCTGGGCGAGGGTGTTGGCGTTCATTGGGCATGCCTCGACGATTATGGGCCACCACTGGCTCTCGCGCGTGGCGTAGGGGTTGCCTGCCTTGGAGATGAGAGACCGCGCGCGGGTGATGACGACGCCATGGCGTGCCCTGGAGACCATGACGAGGACGACCCGGAGCTCTTCTGCCAGTTGCTCGGCGGTGTCGGCCCGACCATCTGGGATGTGCCAGTCCTCGAAGCCGGGCACGAATACCCAGTCGAACTGTTGTCCTTTTCCTGTGTGGGCGTTGAGCAAGTGGACGCCCGGCTCGATTGCCGAGCCCTCCTCCACGATGCGGAGTTGGGCTGCCGCCGCGGCGAGAGATCCCGCCTGGATGGCCAGGCGTTCGAACTCTGATAGGGCGTTCGTCGCCTGTTCCATCGTGTCGACATCGCTCGGGTCGATGCCTCCAAGCACCGCGCTTCGCAGCCTCTCCATATCGGCTTGGCGCGGCAGCTGGGCAACCGTGGCCACCAGCCGCTGAACCATGGTGTTGTCCTCGATCGCGAGGTCCCAGCGCTGGCACCGGAGGTGGACTGCGTTCGAGAACGCCGCATCCACGTACTTGCGGCGCCACCCAGACCGGGTGATGACGCCGATGGTCGCCTTGGGAAAGGTAGACAGGATTTCGGTTGCCCGGTCCACAATCCACCCTGCTTCCTCGGCCCCGCTGTTGAAGCCCGCGGTGGCTGCGGCACCGCCCTGGGGCCAGGCATCAGGCCGGACTGACCGGAGATCCGCGACATCGTCGAGCCGGGCTGCGACATGGTTCACGACGTCGAGCACGGCAGGGGAGGACCGATACGAGAGAGTGAGACGGCGTGGTTCGCCGCAGATATGCCTCAACTCCCGTTCCACCTCAGCGGGCCTCGCGCCAGCCCAGCTGAAGATCCCCTGAAGGGGGTCGCCGACGAAGGTCCGGCTAGCCAAGCTGCTCGCGAGGGCGATCTCCAGCTGCTGCGGTGACATGTCCTGGAACTCGTCGACCAGAACCGCACCGTAGTGCAGTTGGTACAGGCGGGCGATCTCCTCGACCCTGAGCAGCCGTTGGGCGTGCCGGAGCAGATCCTCGTAGTGGAAGATCCCTTCTGCGAGACGCTTGGCCTCGATCTGCTGGGCGAAGGTGTTACCGCTGGCGGCGAGGGCTTCGCGCACCTCATCGTCGTCGTATGGGCCCTGCTTTGCGGCGGTCAGGGCCGCTTCGATGGCCTTCCTGCGGTTGATGGCAGGGCCGATGTCTAGGCCGTCGGTGAACAAGGAGATCGCGTCGGTGAGGGTTGAGCGGCCAGGCATCGGAGTGTTCGGATCGAGCCCGAGAGTCCGGCCGTGGGCGCGGATGATGTCAGCGGCATGCCCGTGGAAGTTGGTAACTCGGACGTGGCGCGAAAAACGCTGCGGTCCCAGAGTGCGCAAAAGGCGCTCACGTAGGTTCTGCTTCGCGCGATTGGAGAACGTCAGTGCGAGGATGCGCTGGTGGGGCTGTAGCGCACCGAGCAGGTGAACCGCGCGTCGGGCGAGCAGCTCCGTCTTGCCGCAGCCCGGCGGTGCGATGGCCAGGAGGTTCGCCGCTGGGCTGTAGGCCGGGTCCGGTCCCGTGTCCTGATTCATCCTCCGGCCAGTTCCTTAGCCCGGGTGAGGATTCCAGCGACGCTACCTATCGCCTCCGCTTGTTCGCGGGTTATCGCGTCCGCGATGGCTGTGGCCGCATCGGTCTTGTTCCTGCGGCAGTAGGCCGCGACGGCTTCGGACGTGAGCTCATCCTCGCTGGAGGCACCGCACGCCTGGAGGAGCCCCTCGAGTCGGCACACGCCTGCGTCGATGAGGATGCGGCCGACGCCAGGCCCGGTCAGCGCTTTGCAGTACTCATCCTCCAGGTCGCTGTCGCTGGACCAGACCTTCGTTCCGATCAGATCCTTGGGCCGGCCCCCGATAGCACCGAGGAAGATGCCTTCCTCGGCCTTGTCTACGAGGCCCAGGACATGCACGCCGAAGCCGTTTGGCCCGAGCATTTTGTAGACGTGCCGGAACTTGTCGGCACCGTCCAGTTCGAAGACGACTACGCCGAGTCGGTCCAGCCCGATCTCGAGTGCCCGTGCTGCCGCTTCGACGATGATCCTGTCGGCGACGCCTTCGACCGCGATGACGTAGCGGGCGGTCAGGGCTTCTAGCAGGCGCGGGGACCACCATTGGGCGCGGAGCTTCTCCACCGCACCCAGGCCACCATCCGGCACCTGGTGCACATCCCCACCGGGGGCAACCACCAGCACCTGGGCCGGCTCGAAGCGCTGCAGAACGTACGGCGAGTGCGTGCAGACGATCTTCTGGTTTTCGGCCGCGGCGAACAACTCGGCGATGGTCCGCTGGCTGGCAGGATGCAGGTGGAGTTCCGGTTCGTCGACCGCGATGATGTTCGCGGCGTTCTCGGCAAGGTCGAACAGGGTGAGCGCCATCAGCTGGCGAAGGCCATCCGACTGCTGGGCGATCGGCACGTACTGGTCATCGCGATGGAGAAACATCGAGACGCCCTCCAGCACGGACGCACCCGGGTCGGCCGAGGTACGCACAGCTAGATCGTTGGCGGTGACCTGGCGCGGCATGGCCTTGGCCAAGTGCCCCGCGATCTTCCTGCGGAGCTCGGTCAGACTCTCGCTGACGTGGAGCTTGTCGTTGAAGTCGCTGAGGATCGCCGTGAGGGCGGCCCGCTCCGCGCCCATGTCGAGGCTGTCGAACATCAGCTGCAGGGCACTGTTCGGGCCCCCGAGCTGCGCCCCGTTCGTCCCGCGCGTGGCCGGCAGGTAGCGCCAGCCGAACGCGTCGAGCTGCTGGCGAGTCGGCGCGCGACGGTCTGCCGTACCGGTCAGAACCCGGTGGATGACAACAGCCTCCACGTCATCCTCGTTGGGCTGCACATCGAGACGGACCGTCAGCGACGCGGCGCCGGAGCTGGCATCGATGTCGATCTCACGGTGGAACAGCGCTTTCTCGATGTTGGAGAAGTCGGCCAGAACCGCCTCCACGGTCAGTGGCTGATCCTGGTCCCGAAGATCCGCTCGTGACAGACTCTGGTACAACTGGCCGAGCGTGGCGCCTAGCGTGAGGTTCAGCATCCGCAGGAGCGACGTCTTGCCGACATCGTTTGCGCCCACGACGACAAGGTGCTTGCGAACCTCGATGTCGAGGTCTTGCAATCGGGCGTAGTTGACGACTTTCAGCCTGGTGAGCCTCACCGTCGCTGACCTGCCCGTCGCAATACGGGCTTCGGACGCCGAACGACGGTGCCGGAATGACTCACGGGCGGATTCAACAGGGCGCTGAGGTTCACCCGGTTAGAGTACGACGATTAGGGCTTCCGGGCTCCGGAATTTCGGGTTCCTGATCCGGGATGATGGTTGGAAATCGGTGCTCCAGACTCCTGGCGGGGCACGAAGCTGTCCGAGTCGAGAGCACGGTGCCACCGCCCAAGCGTAATGGTCGGGTGTACGAGGACGGGTAAAGGAATTCTGCGTGACCACTGATCGGGAGGCGGGAACCCAGGGGGCGGAGGATGGCGGGCTGCGTGGTCAAGCGCAGCCCGGTCCGGTCTGCTCTTCGGCGCCGATGGCCATGGGCGCTGGAAGGGAACGTCTTGGAGTAGAGCTGCGAGCGTGTGCGTATGGCTCCCCGAGGAACGACGGCCCAGGCAAGTAAGTTCCGACTTCTCGCCTCACCGCTCGCCGAGAAATTCGCAGGCACCGTGGGCCCTGGTGCTCAGCCGACGCTTGTGGTGTGGCTGTGGATACGCACGTCGAGCGCTCCTGGCGAGCGCGTGTCCGCCCGCCGACCGACGCGCAGCCGGGAGGCGTTGAGGCCGTCACGCTGGGCGATGAGCACCCCGAGGTCGTAGCTTCCCTGATTATTGGATGTGTTCAAGCGTCGGGGGAGCAAGGGTTACGCGAACGGCAATGTCGGCTACCAGCGGGTTCGCACGTCGCATCACCCACCAGGCGGGGCTACCAGGCCGGTCGTCCGGCTAGATGCCGCAACTTGCGCAATGGCTGCCGATTTTCCTGCGTCTTTTGGCCAGTTCACCGTTGTGTTCAGCCCAGGCAACAGCCTTGCGGCCCTCGGCGGTGGGGAGGAAGAGGCTGGGGTTCTCCGCCCGGCACACGTACTCCTTTTGGAGGAGGGAACGCAGTTGCCTCTTCACACACCGGCGGAAGTGCCACCTGAAGGCCGCGTGCACTTCTGAAACGCCGACGGGCTCGCCCCCCTGGCAGACGTGGAGCAGGACCGAAAGTTCCAGAGGGGTCATCTGTCCACCGATGTCCTCCAAATTGTCCTCCGTGCCCCCAATGTCTCCTTCGTGTAGGGGGCTCGACGCCGCCAGAGGCACTTTGACGTCATCCCAAGGTCCCGGGTCGTAGGAGGCGCTGAAGACGGCAAGTTCCCGCCCGTATCCGACGGCGAGGACCCCCTCCGTCAGGGAGAGCGCGCCGATCGCCTCGGGCAGGGTCACAACGGTGTGTATATCGCCTGTTTCCACATCCCAGAAGTGGAGGGTTGTACGGGACGGATCCGCGGTGACTACCACGGGGCGGCCATGCGATGTGCCGATCGCGGTCATCTGTGCTGGGCCCGATGTGAGAAGGCAGCGCCGCCGACCGGTGTCGGCGTCCCATACGCGTACCCGGCCATCCTCGTACGTGGCCGCCACCATCGGCCCTATGGGTGTCGTACCGATGGCGACACTCACCGCGTCGCCGCCCCCGCCAGACAGGGACCTCCGGGGTGCGCCAGGGTTGAGGTTCCATAGCTCGATCAAGCCATCATGATGGGCGATGGCAGCGACCGTCTTCCGGCCGATCCGTCCCGTGGTCACTGCCACGCAGGGCAGGCCCTGCAGAGGGTGGTGAGTTGGGCGTCCCCCAGTGAGCGAGTGAACTCGCAGTCTTCCGCCGCCCGACGAGTCGATACTGAGAACGAGGGGGCGCCGCCGCGAGCCGCCCACGGCCAGTGCCGTCACAGGTGCGTCCGGCGTGGAGCACGGGGTGCACTGCCAGAGCCGTTCCCCGGTCGCGGGTCGCCGGGCGGTCAGCTTCCCGTCGTCAGTAGCAATGACGGCGACTGGCCCCTCGAGTGTTGGGCCGATCCCCACGGCCGTGATCCTGCCAGTGCCGTTGAGATGGTTCCCCTCGGACATGCCGTCCGACGCGGTCACCACGCGCAGCCGCTCGTCGCCACAGCCGGTAGCGATCAATAGCCGACCATCCACGCGGCTGAGGGCCACAGAGCTGACGGGGATGGGGTAGGTAACTCGGCCTGCGGTCCTGACACGCCGGTCGTTCAGCGCCCAGACACGCGCCGTATTGTCCTGGCCCGCGCTGACCGCCACCGGGTTGCCAGAGATGTGCGGGACGGTGATGGTTCGGGGGAGGTCAGTGTGAGCGCTGAACGTCTGGCGGAGGCTTCCGTCCGCCATACTCCACTCGCGTAGGGTGCGGTCGGCTGATGCAGACAGCAGAGCGTATCCATCCAGTGAGTCGAGCAATCGTGACCGGCGGAGACCTTCACTGTCCGGGGTGATACGCGGTTTGACACGCGGAGTGTGGAAGACCGACTGGATGCCCGGAAACGAGCTGTGCGGCTTGTCCACCTTATGTCTGGCCGGGGCGTCGTACACGGCCAGGTCGGTGATTGCGCCGAGGTGGCCGGTGAGTTGGCGCAGGGGTCGTCCTCCGCGTTCCAGGTCCCAGAGCCGGATCGTCCCGTCCTTGCCACCAGTGACAGCCACACTGCCTCGACTCGTGTCAAGGGTGGTGAGGGTGTTCACAGCACCTGGTGGTCCTTCGAACACACTGGTCAGTTTTCCGTCCAGCAGGTCCCACACCTGCCCCACGCCGTCGGCGGTAGTGATCACCACGACCGGGATCAGGTCGATTAAGGCCGGTGCGATACCGGTGATCTCCCCAAAGTCAAGCGGCTTCCTGAACAGTTCCATTCCCGTGGCGGGGTCGAGTGACAGCAGCTGCCTTTGGCCGACGTAGGCGACCATGTCGTTCATGCCACCTACGGCGGCGACCAAGCGGCCGCCGGGAGGCACGCCGGTGAAAACCCTCCAGATCTCCCCAGTTTCTAGGTCTCGGATGCCCACCGTGCCGTCGCTGCCGTGGGTGATGACGACCTGGACGTCATGGAGTTCGTGCAACTGGAGTCCGTGCACCGCGCCGTCGTGTGCGGTCGTCTCCCAGAGGGTTTCCCCACTCCACGGTTTGCAGCAGCGCAGCGTTCCGTCTTTCGCCGCTGTGAGCACGAGGGCACTGGAGGAGTTCGAGGTGGCCACGGCCGTCAACGGCGCCACATGTCCTGGCAGAACACGCAAACGCGTGCCAGAAGCCAAGTCCCAGACGCCCGCTGCCTTGTCGCCGCGTGCAGCCGTCACAGCAAAGTACTGGCCCCGGGCTGTCCCAGTCGCAAGCGACTCGACCGGTGAGTCGTGGACGAGGGTGCCACGGAGCGCGAAGCTAACGTTGCTCGCAGTGGACCAACGGCACTGCCACAGTGTGGGAGGTGCGTGACGAGGATGGTAGAAGGACTGGCAGAGGTCGGGCCACTGATGGCGGGCGGCATCCACGGCGAGGACGTCGCGCCGTGCGTGCGGCTCAGCCGTGATGTGCTCCACTAGGGAAGCCCGGTAGAGCGAGAGGGCCCGCACCGGTTCCATCGCCTTGCCCTCCAGGTACGCGCCGAAGCGCAGCACCGGACCGGGGCGGGCGTGGACGAGGAACTCGCAGTCGAGGAAGAGACTCGGCAGACGGCCGGACTCGGCGGCGTGTTCAGTGGCGTGGCGCAGGAGGTAGGGCGACGCGAGGTCCCAGCGTGGCCGACCGCCCTCCCGGATCGGCGCCGTAAGTCGGTCCAAAATCAGGCCAGCGATGGTCTCGCGTTCTGGACGTTCGCCGTCCGTCTGATTTCCCTCATCCACGTCTGTCTGTTGGGGATCCTGCTGGTCTTCTTCCACCGGGCTCACGCCGCAGTCGTCAGAACGTGCGCGAGACCGGCTGACTTCAGGTAAGACTCCGCATGGTGGAACTTGAACCCTTGGTGAACGACGTGGTGTTCATCGCTGTCCACGCCGGCGAAACGCTGGGATACTCCTTTGGCGGGGATAGCCACGGGGTCGCCGGGATCCGCCAGATTCGCCCAGCGGACCACCTGGGGCGGCCTTGCGCCTCGGCCAGCCTCGGGCGACGGGTGCAGCCGGTCAAAAATGGCCTTTGGCAGCGCGAGCGGCGAGCCCACTGTCACCCACAGCGGAACGGGGGGCGTGCCGTCGTGGTACAGGGTCTCGTACGCCACGACCGAGCCCAAGGAATGAGCGATCAGCACGTCCGGCCTGTGGCGGTCGAGCGCCTCGCGGAGCCGCTGCTGCACCGCGTCGCGAGCTGGGCCTCTCCGCTGATAGGCGGCGACCTCCTTTGCGAAGCGGACCATGAACCACTCCATGAGCCACTCTGGGCACGCCCAGCTCTCCGCCAGGTCGGCGATGCCGTCGCGCAGCACCGCCGTGAGCAGTCCCTGTGGGACGCGCCCAGGGGACGAGGCGGCGGGCTGAGCGCCGAGGAGTTCACGGACGGTCTCCTCCTCGGCCTCCGTCAAGTCCTCCAGGTCCGAGGCATCGTCGCTCTGGCCGCCCCGGTCGCGCAGCAGATCGGCGTAGTACACCACCTCGACCTCGGCGCCCAGGTGCCTGCTCCAGGCAGCTGAGAGGTTCCGGGCCGCTGTCTCCGGCACCTCGCCCGGTCGGTGGTTACCGATGCCGTGGATTCCAACGATTTTCACTCCGGCCCTCTGGGAGAGTAGGGATGCGATGTCAAGTAGTCGGCCAGGCCCTGATGGAAGAGTCGGTACAAGGTGGAGCCGTCACTCTCCACGCCGGTACGCATGTAGAAGCGGCCGGCCTCCAGCAACTCGCGAACGTTGTGGTCCCCGACCTCCGGGTTGAATTCGGGCGCGACCGCCACGACGGCTTCGGTGGGAAACCCCTCGCCCTTGGCCCAGGCCACCGCGGAAAGCACGGCCCGCAACCGTGCCCCCTCTGGACGCAGGCTCAGGTCAAGCTCCAGCACGTCGGGCAGGGTGAGCGGGACACTCTCGCCACGCCGCGCTGCGGAGGCCGTGTCTTCTGGGACTGGCAGCCGTTCGAGCGCGCGGCCGTAGATCCGGGCCACGAGGAACGGACCCCAGTGCCGAGTGGTCCGAGGATCGTGGGTTAGCGTTGCGGCGATCGTGCCAGCCAGCGTGGTACGCACGGCGCGTCGAGACGGTTCCCGGTAACCAGGGAGTTCGGCGAGACGCATGGCGAGATGCCGGGCCAGGTCATCGCGGATTTCGTCGTTCGGTACGTTGTCCAGGTCGAGGAGTGTTCCATGCCGGACGGCGCGTTCCAGGAGCGGCTGAAAGCGCGAACCACGCCGGGTGCCGACGAGCAGCCGCACTGCGGGCAGCCCGTCAGGGCGGACGGCCTCGACCAGCGGCAGAAGCAGCCGCCGCATCAAATCGACGGGATCATCGGCCTCATCCAGGGCGTCGAAGACCAGCGGCGGGACGTCCGGGAGCGACAAAACGGCGTCGATGAGAGCCGGTGCGGTCCACATCTCCTCCCGTCTGATGCCTCGGCAGGGGAGCCCCCATTGCGTAGCGAGGGAGGCGACCACGGCATCCAGCCCGCGGTTACGGGCGTGAATGGCCGCCAGCATAGGATTGGGTGAGGGGACGCCATCCGGCTGTTGGGCGGCTAGGTATTTGCGAATGTCGGGGGCAGCTCGCACGATCTCCTGGTGCCCGGCGCAGACCAGCGCCCCGAGAAGGGCCGACTTGCCGCAGCCGGGGGCACCGGTGACAACACTAAGCCCGCCGGCGGTTATGTCGTCCAGCCAGGGGGCCAGCGCGGTGAGCTGCCGACGGCGGCCAGTGAAGTGGTCGCCGACGCGGTCCATGAAATGCTCAGCACCCAGGTCGGCCACGAATGCCCGAACGGGGGCGTCAACCGTCTGAAGCCGCTCCTGCCGTGGGTCGCTGATCCAGTTGGGGTTGGGGAAGAAGGGCAATTCGAGCGGCTGTGAGGTGTCGACTTTGGTGGAGTGGACCTTCTGGCGACGGCTCACCGCGCTGACTCTCCGCTGGATTGCCGACGTCACCCGGTCCCACCGCACGTAGCGCAGAGATGGGGAGGTGTCGAGCCCGTTGACAGCGATCTCCTCCAGCACTTCGGCCACGGCCGTGCTGAACACGCCGTCGTAGGCCGCCTTGTCCGGACTGGTGGCTGCGATCACCCAGGCGTGCAACTGGTCATCCGAGATCTGCATCAATTGCCCGATCCGGGCGGCGCGTCCAGCCCTGCACAGGTCGACCAGGAACAGCATGGGTTCCTGCAGGCTGTTCGCCTCCTGGACCCACAAGCTCACGTCAGTCCCCAATCCAGGGTCCCCACACGAAGGCACCATGGACAACCGCTCTGTGCCCTCGGCCTTCCGGCCCCGGCCCGGCAGGGCCGATGTACCATGCGAGACGACGTGCACGATACGGAACTGGTCCTCGCTCGCCATCTCCCAGTTCCGCCGCACCGCCTTGCGATCGGGCTCCCGAACAGTAGTCACCTGGTACGAGAGCTTCCCATATGCCTGCTCCAGCCTAGATAACAGCTCCGGCACGAAGGGCAACTCGCTCCACCCCTGGCCCGGTTCTGGTTCTGAGTCCGGCGCGATGGACGAAGTGAAGCGGCTTACGCCCATAAGCAGTGCACGCGGGAACGCTGAACCCGCTGCAGCTTCGCCCCTCATGTCGACTTCCCCCCCGCCCGAGCGTCCCGCGTGATAGCTCTCACAAGAACTGTCCCCGGGATCGTACCGGTCGCCGCTGATGCCGTTGGGCAGCATGAGCCCGGTGGCCGCGCGAGACTCTCCGCCGGACCGTGGCGCGCGAGAGGCTGGAGGGCGGCAGACCTCTCCAGCCGGCAACATGGGTGCCGCGTTATCCAAAACTGGCAGTGACCAACCGGAGTGCCGCCCGATTAGGAAGGTCGAGACCGCCGGGGCGCCGAGCCGGACAGCTCACCTTCCTCGTCGATCACACAGCTGCGGCCATCGCACGTCCACCCGGCCCCGGCTGCCGCACACGCTCAGGGCAATGCTTCCACGACCCAGAGATCCTGAACACTTCGACTTGACAGGGAACGTAGCGGCTGATCGCGTCGGATCCGGCGATGTGGCTGTGAGCGGGGGCTGCGGATCCGAGCGCCGGGCTGTTCAGCACACGTTTTCACAGGCTTATGCACTGGTTGGGGTATGGCGGTGGCGCCCCCGGCAGGTCTCGAACTTGCGGCCAAGCGCTTAGAAGGCACGTGCTCTATCCGCTGAGCTACGGGGGCTGACCTGCGTAAACGCAGCTTCCGGGAGCTGTCCCCCAGGTCGCGGGGGACACATGGGGGAACCGCGGATTCCCGGTGACCGGGGGGCGCGAGCTCCCTGGTCGAGCAGTACGTAGGGTCTCACACTATCTTCACGCCCCCGAAGGCTCTCGCGGAAACAATCCCGCACCCCGTCGGCGTTGGTGATCTCCGAGCCGAGGAGGGGAAGGTGTCGGGCCTGAAGCTGTTCCGCACGGACACGACGAACAGCGGCATGACGGAGGTCATGCCGCGTCTTGCTGAGATCGAGGCCGATGTGCAGGCTTTGGTCGAGGCACACATGGAGACGCTGCTGGGCGTCCGGTTCCTGGCGAGCGAGTACAGCACTGGGCCCGCCCACGGGGGCCGGATCGACTCGCTCGGGCTGGACGAGAACGGATCGCCGGTCATCATCGAGTACAAGCGCGGCACGGACGCCGGCGTCATCAACCAGGGCCTGTTCTACCTGGCCTGGCTGATGGACCACCGGGCGGAGTTCGAGCACCTGGTCCGCGACCGGCTCGGGGTGACGGCCGCGTCCCAGGTCCTGTGGAGCGGACCGCGCTTGATCTGCATCGCCGGCGACTTCACCCGCTACGACGTGCATGCCGTGCGCGAGCACCGGAGGTCGATCGACCTGGTTCGCTACCGACTCTTCGGCAGGGACCTGCTCGGTCTTGAGACCGTGGCCTCCGTGAGCGGCGGCGTGCAGGTGGCCCGCCGGGCACGGCGCCAGGCGGTTGCCCGGGCGGCGGCTGATGTCCAGGGCGCGGCGATGCGCGAGTTGGCGGGTGCGGTCGACGAGGTTCTGCTTGGGCTCGGGGATGGTGTGAACCGGGTGGAGCGCAAGACCTACCGGGCGTATCAGCGGCTGCGCAACTTTGCCTGCCTGTGCCCGCCGCAGCGAAGCAAGCTGCTGGTCTATCTGAAGGTAGATCCGAAGAACGTCGATCTTGTTCCGGGCTTCACTCGGGACGTGTCCGGTCTCGGTCACCACGGCACGGGTGATCTGGAGGTCCAGCTCCGTACGCTGAGGGACGTGGAGCGGGCGCAGGACCTGTTCCGGGCGAGCTACGCGGCGGCGTGATCGCCCGGCGCTCCCGGCCTCGTGACGGGCTGCGCTACGTGTGGTGTCTGCGGTCGTGGGAGGAGCCTCTCGACGTGCGGGCAGGGCGTGGCGGTGGAATATCTATGGTGCGCGGGATCGCCGGTTTGGCCAACCGGCGATCCCGCGCTATGTTGCCCCGCTCGTGCGGGGCCGATGATCAGCGTGAACGGCTGGCGGGTCGGCCGGCCGTGACCGCCGGAGCCGCCGGTGCACTGGCTGCGAGGCGAATCCTGTGCTCGCGGCCCGGCTGGGGCTGGCGCGTGCCGGTCTCGTGGGCGAGAGATTCGGAGAGGTCGGCCAGTAGCGAACTTGGGGTGTGCGGGGACGCGGTGATGGCCCATGTGGGCCGGTCCGGGTCGGGGCCGGCCCAGATGGTCCAGGTGGCTGGGTTTTGGGGGGCCTGCGCGGTCAGTGGGTCAAACCGAACGCCTGCCTGCCCGTCGGGGGACGTCCACCGGATCCCGTGCCCTGTCAGGGTGTGCTTCCACCCGGCCTCAGTGAGCGGCTGCGTGGCTGTGGTGACCGTCCTCTCGCCCACTGGGACGCCGATGACCGTGTCCCAGCCGTCGCCGTCGGCGAGGTGATTCAGCAGATTCTGCAGTACTGGGGCGGGGGTGGCGCTGGTCGCGGTGAGGTGCCACATGCGGTCGGAGACAGGCGTTTCGTAGGCGGCCACGGTCCAGGCGGTCTCGCGGGCCTGGGTTTCGTGGACGCGTTCGATGCGCAGGGTCTGCGATTCGTGGATGGCGTGGGTCGTTTCATCGGACCAGGTGCGCCACTTTTCGAACTCGCCGTGCGTGTCGAGGAAGGTGCCGAGGAGCGCGTCGTGGTCACCGGCATCGGCCAGGTAGATGGGGACGGCCTCCGGCTCCGGGCGGGACGGTTCGAGCTTGGCTGTGGTGACGTCGAAGACGGAACGCGCTGCGGTGGCGGCGCGTTCGGTGTCGGTCAGGGGCGCTGGGCCGGGGCGCATTTCGGCCGCGTGGGCGTTCTCGAAGGCCACCAGTGCTTCCGCGGGTGAGTCGAAGGTGTCGGCGATCTGACGCAGATGGTCCTCGCCGTGGAGGTAGACGGACTTGCCGCCCTGGTGGAGGTATGTGCCGACCGCGACGGTGGTGTGGCCGTCGTGGGCGTGGGCGTGGATCAGGAGGTGGCCGTTGCGGATGTCGTCGTGGATCTTCTGCGCCTGGTTGGAGACCTCGCGGATCTCGTTGCGGGTGCACCAGGGCATTGGGTAGTTCGGCCAGGTCCATTCCTCGTCCATGGCCTCCTGGAGGCGCGGGGTGATCTCGACGGTGATGCCTTCGGCGGTCAGGCGTTTGGCTGCGTCGGCGGCCCAGTAGGGCTCCTCGTGATCGATGCGGGCCAGGACCAGGACGCCTGTGGCGGCGGCACTCCAGCCAGCATCCTCCAGAGCCATGGAGGCGACGCGTGCCTGGGTGCCGGTCAGCACGGCCTGCACGGCGCTCGGGTGAGTGGGGTGGGTGTCGAGGCGGACATGGGCGTCGATGGAGGCAGTCACGTGAGGGTCTCATCCGTTCTGCCGGTGACCGGACCCGCGGGCCCGGCCACCGCGTAATCGGGAGTTATCGGGTTGCTCGTGTGGGCCGGGCGGCGTGTGCGGCCGTGGTGGTCGGCGGGCCGGCGCGGGTGGCAGGCGCCGCTCGCCGCTGCTGCGGCGGAGTGGCTCCGGCGGCGTGCTGCCAGCGGGTGCGGACGGCGGCGATGTCAGCGAGAGCGCGGCGGGCCCCGGCGACGAGCTGGAAGGGGGTGTTCGCCGAGTCGCCGGCGTACGCCTCGACGCGCCGTCCAGTGTGTTCGGCCGTGGCCAGCAGGGAGCGCCGCAGGGCGCGTTCGGCCCAGTGCTCGACGGATCCGGCCGGTTCGGCCAGCATGCGCAGGACCTCGCCTGGTTCACGGCCGTAGTCGAGCAGGCCGCGCTGCTGGGCTTCCCATAGGACGGTGACGGGGTCGATGGGCTCGTCGCGGCGGGCGAGGGTGGTCAGGCACTGCCACAGGCCGGCGTGCAGGGGCAGGGTGAGGTCGTCGGGGAGCAGCCACCGGACGGCGTCGATGTCGTCCGGGCGGGCGGTGGCGGTCGCGAGCAGGAGCTGCTCCTCCTCGACCGCCTCGGTGTCGTCGGCGGCGATGGGAGGAGGTGCCGGGGTGCGGGGAAGGACGCCGGAGCGCGGGGGGAAGCGGTTCGCGATGTCGTCCACGACCGCGGCAAGTGCATCCGCCTCGGCGAGCGCTGTCTGGACGGGGTGCGGGAGGGAGGCGTCGTGGACGGTGTGGACGAGGTGTTCGGCGGCCGTCAGCAGGCGACGGCGGGCGTGCTCGGCCTCGACCATCCGGGCGTACGCGGGGGCGTGGCTGGGCCAGGGGCAGACATGAACGAGGGCGTGCAGGTAGGAGGCGGTCAGTCCGCGCGCCTCCTCCAGGGCGGTGGCGAGTACGCGGTCGAGCCACGTGGTGTTCTTCGCGTGCTCGGCGGGATCGGGCCGCGGCACGGTGTTGATCGCGGCATACAGGGCGGCGTGCGCGGCGGTGGAGAACGAGTCGGCGGCGATGCCGTTCACGTCGTCCAGGCGGTGCGGGTCGAGCAGGAGAGCCCCCAGGAGTGCCTGCTCGACGTGGAACACCGGCTGGGGCGGTGGGACGGCGTCAAGGTCGTCTTCGTCGGGTTCGGAGGTGTGGGGCATCAGGCGGCGAGGGTGAAGTCGTCGGGGTCGAGGGTGAGGCCGAGGTGCGGGGCGAGGAGGTGGCCGGCGAGCAGCGGGGGAACGGCGTTGCCGATCTGGGAGAACTGCTGGCCCTTG
Organism: Streptomyces sp. 3-6; assembly: GCF_056323165.1. NCBI lineage: Bacteria > Bacillati > Actinomycetota > Actinomycetes > Kitasatosporales > Streptomycetaceae > Streptomyces > Streptomyces sp. 3-6. Next base: position 129,310 of record NZ_JBWHZP010000008.1, on the reverse strand, counting down.
TTCCCGGCCCAGGGATAGTCGGCGGGAAAGGTCTGCAGGAGGCCCGCCTCGCGGGCGGTGATCCGGATCGGCTCAGGAACGGCCGGCGCATCGGCTTCTTCGGCTGGCTGTGTGGCGGGTTCGGCGACCCAGGTGCACTCGTTCGCACGGTGCCCGAAGAACAGCGTGCCAGCCGGCTCCTGGATGGACCGGACGGTGGCGTTGGCCTGGTTGTTGCTGCGCAGGGACCAGGACCAGCGGTGCGCCTCGGCGGTGAACGTGGGCGCCGGAGCGTCGGACGCACGATTCTCGCGCGTGCCGTGCCGGGCCGCCCACCCCGCGCCTTCCCGGCGGGACTGCAGAACCACCCCGTCCGGCCGCGGCATCCAGGTGCCGCGCTCCCGCGCGTCGGACAGCGTCTTGCGAGAGCCCGACGGGAACGGCTCGGGGCCGCCGCCAGGCCCACCTCCTGCACAGACGGTGGGGACGGGCCGGTCGGTCGCGCCCCATCCCAGGGCTTCGGCCATGCTGACCCAGCGGGCACGGCCCGGACCGAACAGCGATTCCGGCTCGGCGAGCGGGGCGTGCGTGGGCGTGGGCGGCTGCGCCGTGCGGACGCGGGAGGCCAGGAGGATTGCCCGCTTCCTGGTCTGCGGGACACCGAAGTCGGCGGCGTTGAGGATCCCGCACCAGACGGAGAACCCCCACCCGCGCAGGACGGCCGCGTACTGCTTCCACAAGGGCAGCACGTCCGGTACTTCCTCCATGGCGACCCAGTCGGGCTCGCCGACCGTATTCAGCGCGTGCAGGTAGCGCATCGGCTCGGCGGCGAGCAGGGAGCGCTCGTCGCGGCAGGCGGTGAGGAGGCGTTCGCGGGTGTCGCGCCCGGCGGCCAGGTCTTCGACCGCCGCGTGCACCAGCGGCTGGTCGAGAAGGCCGAGGCGCTTGCCGGCCATGCTCCACGCCTGACACGGCGGCGAAGCGATCACACCGCGGGTGCGGCCGAGGAACGGCCAGGCCGGATACCTCGCCACGTCGCATCGGATGGTCAACTGTCCTGCCGCAGCACGGGTCTTACATGCCCACGGGTCCCATTCCAGGCCGACGTCGCGCACGCCCAGGACGTGCAGTGCCCTGCTCCAGCCGCCCGGCCCCGCGAAGAGGTCGAGTATCACGTGGCCAGCCCGAAGTCGTCCTGCGTCAGCGCGTCGGCGTCGCCCCGGCATGCCCAGGGTGAGCAGCCGTCCTCGACACCGTTCTCCAGGACGTCGGCCTCGTCCGCGCTGATCCGCAGGGCGGCCCGCTCGGCAGCCGTGACGTGATCGATGGGGGCTTCGCTGAGCGGGACGCGGGAGCGGTGCAGGAACGCCTCGCCGAGCAGTCTGTTGCCGGTGGCGTTGGCCCGGGCATTGCCCTGCCGGATGGCCGCGTCGAATTCGACGACGTCCGCCCACTCGGACGGAGATGTGTCCCTGATATGCCGCCACTGCGCATTTCCATGGAAGAAGAAGCTGCAACTCGACTTCGGGGTATCGGCGAGACCGAGGGAAGTCAGGTAGCGCGCGCAGTCGGCCCTGCTCCAGGACATGTCCAGAAGGGGATGCCGGTTGCGCATGTACTTGACGTCCGCGTCCTTCGCGCGGTGGAATTCATCCGTGGAGATTCCTACCCACTGCTCGACGAAAACGCCCTTCGGGATGCGTGCCGGATAGGGGTAGCCGAGCAGTTCGCGGGCCTTCTGCTTGATTGGCTTAACCTTATATTCGCCGGTGCACTGCCGCCGGGTCATCCCAGGTCGCCCGTCCTGATTGAGGATGTGGAGCGGCATGGAGGCGAACCGGTGACCCGGGTTCAGGGCGTCGTCTCGGATATTTCCGGCCGACACGCGCAGTACGGGTATACCGGCGGGGGCGGCTATCTCTTCTTCCAGGCGGTCAAGGTGTGCATAGACCGCTGCGGGTTCCCATCCGGTGTCGGCGAAAATCGCGTAGTCGACCTTGGGGAGAATGCCCTCGGCTGACAGTGCGAGGAGCGTGCTGGATTGAACTCCCGCGCCGAGGGAGAGTGCGCGGAATCTGGGCTGATCTGAAATGGTCTGTCCTGGGTGTAGGGAGAAGGGGGGCGCTCGCATCGCGGCTGTCGCGTCACTGGCAGGGGGCTTCCGGCCACTCGCGGGCGTCGCAGAGGGCGGGGATGCGGTCGAGGAGGTCGGCGGCCGACTCGATGAACTGCTGCGGTGTCGGCCCGATCAGGACGACCCGCCGTGATGTGGCGGCGGCCTGGCGGCGCTGGTTCTCCACGGCGCGGGCAAGAGCAGCCGTCAGTTCGGCAGCGGCGTCCTGGGCGGCCTTGGCGATCTGCGCGACACGGTGAAGAAGCAGCAGGTCCGTAGGGGAGGGACGCGACGTCTGGCGGCTGCGGGTGAGAAACAGCCGCAAAGCGATGCCGGCGAGGTCCTGGGCGTCAGTGATGCGCGCGGCCAGTGCGGATGCGTCCCGTTCGGCGGGCAGGGCACGCAGGGCCTGGTGCAGACAGGACGCGTCGGAGGCGATGCGGGACAGGACCGGGACCGGGACCGGGTTGGTGGTGTCAGGCACGGGTCTCCGTGGTGGCGTACGGGTACAGGGCGTGGGCGAACGCGGTGGTGAGCGCCGGGGCCCGCTCGGGGGAGGCCATCAGGGCGCGGACGACGGGGGTGCCGATGACGACGGCGTCCACCAGTGGCGCGACGCGTTCCGCGAGGGCCGGGGTGGAGATCCCCACGCCCGATACGACGGGCAGGGGGCTCGCGGCGCGAAGGCGTGTCGTGAAGTCGGCGAGCGCGGGCACGTCGAGCGGGCCGCGGTAGCCGGTGGGGGCGGTGCTGGCGGGTGCGTAGAGCCATCCCGACGCACCGGCGGCCACGGTGGCGAGACCGGTGTCGGCGAGGTGGCGGGGGACGAGGCGTGGGGTGGAGAGGTTTGCGTCCTTCGCTGCGGCCTGCCAGCGCTCTGCCTGGTCGTCGGGCAGGTCGACGACCATCGCCCCGGCGGCGCCCGCGTCAGCGAGCAGTCGGGCCAGGCGTTCGGGGCCGTGCCGGCTGACGGGGTCCCAGTAGGTCATGACGACGGTCGGCCGAAGGCCAGCGGCGTGCTCGACCGCGCGCAGGGCGCGGGCGAGGACGTTTCCGCGGCTCAGGGCGCGGCGGTAGGCGGCTTGGATGACGGGCCCATCGAGGCCGGCGTCATGGTGGGCGTGGCCGATCTCGAACAGATCGGCGCCGGCCCGAGCGATCTGGTCGAGCTGACGGCGCTCGGCGCGGGCCGGATGCAGTCCGGCGGGAGCGAACACGCCGAGCGCGCACCGGGGTTGTGCAAGGAGGGCCTGGAGGGAGTCGGTGGCGGCCAGGAGATGCCTTTCTCGGAGGGCGGGCTGTCGCGGCAGGTCAGCGGTGACGTGGTGCCAGCGTGGGCGGGGAGGCCACGGGGGTGGTGGCACTGCCGTGGGCGGCCTGGGCACGGGGCGTGGTGGGCTGGTGGTTGAAGGCGGGGGCCACGCGGTCGAGGGCCTGGACGATCTGCCGGGCCTGGTCGTGAGCAGTAGCGAGCTGCTCGGCGACATCGGTGGGGAAGTGGTCCCACTGGGCTCGGTACTGGTAGCGCTGGATGATCTCGGCGGCGTTGCGCAGCTGCTCGGCGACCTGCCGCAGGACGGCGGTCTTCCGTTCCGGGGTGGTCGCGGTGTGCGTGGCTTGCAGAAGCGCGTCCAGCGCGGTGGGCAGCGACTCGTCGGGCGTGGGAAGGCCGTAGAGGGCGGCGTGCAGTGCCTGGGCGTAGACCGTCACGGGTCCGCCCCGACCGCGGCTGCGGTACTCGATGGGGGCTTGCCGGCGGGCGCCGAAGCTGACGGTCACGTCCCGGGGAGCGGCACCGGGGTGGAGCTGGTCGGCGAGGGCACGGGCGAGATCATGCACGGTGGGGGTGTCGGACGTGGAAGCTCCTCGGATGGTGGTGCCGGATGCGGCGGGGTGGTCAGCGGGTGCGGCGAGGGGCCGACGGTGTGGTTCGCGGACCGGTCGCGGGAGCTGAGCGGCGGCGGGCGCTCGCGGGGATGTCGGCTGGTGTGGGGATGCCCAGGTGGACACGCGCGCTGAGACCGTGGGTGTACGCGTGTGCCTCGGCAGCGGTGACGGCGCTGAGCAGTTGGCGCTCGTCCAGCCCGTCCCGAGTGCGGTAGGACGCGCCGTCTGCTGTGGGGACGAAGCCGTGTTGCTCCAGCAGCAACCGGGCGGCGGTGGTCGAGGCAGTCACGGCAACCGTGCCGTCCCTGACCTGGAAGTGCAGGTCTGGGCCGCCTGCCGGCTGGTCGGGACTCCAGCGGGTGGTCCAGGAAAGGTCGACGAGGTCGTGGGTGTGGGCCAAGAGCCCGTACATCGCCACGCCGGCGCGCTCGTGTACGTCCTGCGCGATGCCTGGAGGCAGCAGGTAGAGCCTGCGGCCGTGGTGTTCACGAGGGAGGAAGCCGGCGTCGGTGAGCAGCCGGTCGGCGTCGCGGATGGGGCGGTTGAGGATGACGAAGGTGTGGCCGTCGTCGGTGGACCCGATGAATACGTCGGGGATGTCCAGGAGTGACACGGTGGTCCAAGGGATTCGGAAGTGCAGGCCGGGAGGAATGGCAGTGCGCTCGCGGCAACGGACGGGTACGTGCAGCCGAGTCAGGGCGTCGTTGTGCCGGGTGAGGTAGCCGGCGAGGAGCAGGAGGTGCTCGGCCGGCCCAGTCGGCTCGTTCATCTGGGGATGACGGGTTTCGGTGAGGCCGGTGTCAGCGGCGGCGTACGACGCGGCCGAGCTGGGCGCCGGCGTGGTGGACGTGTGGGTTCACGGCGGCTCGGTGCACGGGGGTGATGAGCGCGTCGTCCAGGTTTTGCACGAGGTAGGGGACGTCACGGAAGGTGCGCTCGACCGGGGTGGTCGTCGCGAGGTGGGTGAAGAACTGGGCGACGAGCCGCTCGGGGGTGTCCTGGGTGAAGGAGGCGTCCCAGTGGGTGTCGAAGCCGTCGTACACGTGGTGCCGGAAGCGCCACGGGGTGTCTTCCGCCGGAGTGTGCTGCAGGTGGCAGTGGCCGTCGGGCGAGGTGAACGTGTCGTCCTCGCGGTGCCAGTGGTTCAGTTCGGCGATCTGCGCGAGGGGGGTGGTGGTGAGCGGGATCCGGTCGATGTGCCGGTCGTCGCCGAGCAGCTGGGGCAGAGCCTGGGTGACGGCGGCGATGGCCTCGATCGGGGTCTGCCGGGTGAAGCGGGCTTCCCAGTACGGCTCGTGGTGCGCGAGGGACCACCAGTGGCCGTGGGTATGCCGGGAGTTGAAGTTGATGAACAGGCTGCCGTCGGGGCTGTGGACGCTGATGCGTCCGCTTGCGCGATCGTGCTCGCTCGGCCAGCCGAAGAGGTGGACCAGCGGGCCGATCGCATCGGCGAGCCGGTCGATGCCCGCTCCCGCCAGATAGCGCGGGGAGACCAGGACCCGGTCCTGGGGCGCGAAGGGCCTCACCGCCGGGCCTTGTACCGCAGGCGGCAGTGGGCCAGGACTGATCGGGTGCAGCGCGTCGGTGCCGGTGTGCAGGAGACGTCTGGGAGGCGTGCGGGCGGGGCCTCGTATCCGTCCACCCGGGCGCGGGGTGGATCCGGGTGTTGGGTGCGGTTGTGCGAGGTCATGGGCTGCTGTGGGCTCCGATGGGTCGGTTAACGGCTGCGGGCGGCCGTCTTGGCAGCGGTGGGTGCGGGCGCGGGCGTCGTGCCGGGCGCCCTGCGAGTGGGCGGGCTGCTGATGGCTGTGGCCAGCGCGGCGGTGCCGGCGGGAGTGAGGCGGACTCGGTCTTGGAGCGGGCCGCCCACATAGGCGGCAGGCGCGGACTGCGGAACGCGCTCCGCGAGCCCCTTTGCCTCCAACGCCCGCAGTGTGCCCATGAGCACGCGCTCGTCGCGGTAGTGGACGTTTTGCCGTCCCAGGGAGCTGGTGACCACCACGTTTCCGCAGGCGATCTCCCACAGGGCGGTGTGGTGAGCGGCGGTCAGGGTGTGCTCCGGACCGTCGCCTGCTGCCGTCCCCTGGCGGCGTCGGATTTCGTAGGCGAGGGTGTTGGCGCAGCCCATCGCGGCTTCGGGTGCCAAGGCGGTCAGAGTGCGTGCCATCGGGAGCTGCTGGTCCGCGGAGGCGCTACTCAGGAAGGCGAGCTGCTCAAGGCGGACCACTGCGTCCGACAGGTCGGGACTGCGGAAGAGGCGTTCGTCGGTGACCGCTTTGAGGGCGGTGCGGGTCGCAGAAGCGAGTCGCTGGGCGGAGGCGGCGTGGGCGTTGGGCTCGGATGGCGGATGGGCCCGCAGGAGACGGTCGAGCATGTCGTTGTGCTGCACGTACTGGTCTGCGAGCAGCAGCAGGCGCTCAACCGGCGTCGGCGGGGCGGCCACGTCGAACAGGAAGCCCTCGGGCGGTGTCGTCATCCGCGGCGCCGGGCAGCGAGCACGGGCGGTGTGGAGGGCGCCTTCTGCGGGCTGGGTCCGTGGGCCTCGGCGATGAGTTGCCGGTCTTCAGCGCGCGCCGAGAATGAGGCGAGGCGTCGGGAGAGCCGTCGCGTTACGGCGCGATAGGTGGTGGCCGCTTGCTGCATCTCGACACCGGCACGGCGGAGTTGATCACGGCTGGTGGCGGGGGTGGGGTCGGCGTCCTCGTACAGCAAGATCTCGGTGCGGTGATGGATGGCGAGGTTGCACAGGGTGGCGGCCAGTGAGATCTGGGAGCAGGCGCCGGCGAGGAGCGCCAGGTTGTCGGCCCCGTCCTTCATTGCGGGGTATTGGCTGACCGACAGGTCGTGGACCTGGCGCGTGCACTTCGTCGCCAGCTCGTGCACTCGCAGGCTCAGGGGTGCGATCTCTCGGACGGGCTTGGCGATCTCGCCCTCCCGGATGCGTGCCGCCTCCGCGGACAGCTCCTTCAGGGCGGGGGCCACCTCGCCGAGAAGGCGGGGTGTGTTCGGTCAGGTCGACGGTGTGCAGGACAACTCCGGGAGGACGCGGGGCGGTACGGGGCAAGGTGAGGATGGTGGGTCCGTTGCGGCGTAGGAGCGGGCTCGGTCAGAGGGCTTCCCACAGCAGGCGGGGGACGTGGTCGTTGCCGTGGCCGGCTCGTGGGCGGGACGGGGTGTGCCATCCGGCGCGGGGCGGGCGGCTGGCGATGACGTGCCACCCGGCGCCGCGCAGTGATGCGCCGCTCTCGCCGTCCTGTGTGTAGGTGATCAGCCGTCGGTAGCCGAGGGCTTTCGCCGCCCGCCACGCGGCGCCGTAGAGCAGTGAGTTGGCGTTGCGGGCGCCGTCGGTGGCGGTCCGGGTGACTTCGAGGGTGGCGCCGTCGTCCAGGTGACGGGCCACCGGCCGGCCGACGATGGCCACGGCGCGCAGCGTGCCGGTCTCGTCGGCGGCGCCGACCGCGAAGATCTGTCCTGCGGGCGGCGGGTGGTGACGGTGCCAGGTGCGCACGAAGTCCTTCGCCTCACGGGAGCGGACCGGCACCAGGTGCAGCGGTATGTCGCTCACGCGGCCGTCCCGAAGTCGGACTGTGTCGGCGCGTGTTTCGCGACGGCGCGAGCCGTGATGGCCTTCGATGCACGGGCGGACGCCGCGGACAGTTCCGCGGCTCCTGGCTCTCGGTACCAGGGCCGCAGGTCGAGCATGGCGGCGCGCATGCCGGTGGCGAAGCAGAGGGCGGTGCCCTTGGGCAGGGCGCGGATCGCGTCGGCGGGCAGGATCCGTTCCTGCCGCATCGACACCGACGTGCTCTTGCCGGACTCCGAGTGCGAGGTCGATGTGGTCTCGACGTCGTGGTCGCCGATCAGGCGGGAGAGCTTGTCGGCGAAGTCGGGGTCGTCGATGCCGGAGCCGATGACCTTGACGGTCGAGGCGGACCACATGGCGTCCATGCCCGTGTCTCCCCAGACCTTCTGGCCCTGGCGGTAGGACTGGAGGATGGTGATCGGGATGATTCCGCGGGAGCCGAGGTGGGAGTACAGGTCCGGCAGGTCGCTGATCTTGCACACGTTGGCGGCCTCGTCGAGGATCGCCAGCATGGGCGGGTCCAGGCGTCCGCCGGCGCGTTCGGCCTGGGCGGTGGCCGCACGCATGACGGAGTCCGCGCACGCGGCGATCAGTGCCGAGGCCCCGCCGCCGCCGTCCTTGCTCAGCAGGAACAAGGTGTCGGTGGAGGTGACAAACTCCGAGGGGCGGAACTCGGGAACGTCCTTCTGCGGGGTGACCCAGGCGGCGATTTCGTTGTTCAGCAGGGCGGCGGCGTACTGGCGGGCGGTCTCGTAGATCCCGTCGCGCGTTTCCGGGGGGCCCTCGACGGTGCCCTTGAGCTGGGCTGCGACGGCGGCGAAGTCGTGGTCGCGGAGGATGTCGAGCGGGGTGCGGTCGGCGGGGAAGGCGAGCCACTGCATGATGTCGGTGATGGGCCGCTCGTCGAGCGCTGCGGCCAGCAGCAGTTGGGACAGGATGTTGCTGCCGGCCTTGGACCAGAAGTCGCCCTGCTGGGAGGCGTCCACCGAGGCGGCGAGGAAGTGTCCGGCGAGCCGGTTCGCCCCGTCCAGGGTTTTCGCGCTGGCGAGGGGGTTCCACCACATTTCGCGTGCGGCGTGCGCGATCTGCTGGGGGTCCATGGTCCACACCTGCCCGACGCGGGAGCGGGCCTCGTATGTGGCGGTGAAGGCGTCGCCGGCGGCCTTGTTCGAGGTCAGCAGGACGGGGCCGGGCGCGGCGAGCATGGAGGGGATGGCGAGCGAGGTGGTCTTGCCCGAGCGGGGCGCCATGATGGCGACGGCCACATCCTCATAGCCCATGCGCACCTCGTGCCGGGTGTTTTGCAGGTTACCCAGGAGGATGCCGGTGTCGCGGGCTTCGATGTGCTTGGCGTCCTTGAGGCTGGGGCGCAGCGAGCGGGCTTTGTCGGTGATCGCCTTGGCCATCAGGGGCTCGATGTCCCGGGCCTTGGCCATGCCGGTGATCTTCTTCCGGCTGCCGCCGCGGTTCTTGTGCCGGAGCCACAGGGCGACCGCCGTCCCCACGAGAGCCAGTAGGAGCAGAACGGGAACGATGCGTGCCCCGATGAGCAGGGACGTTTCTCCCAGAGCGGGCCAGACCTGCTCGGGGTGGAGCAAGGCGTTGGTCGGCTGGTAGGGGGCCCAGCTGGTGCCGGTGAGGTAGGCGGTGAGGTTGCCGCACAGCCAGGCCAGGTGGGACAGGGGGACGACGACGGCGAGCACGCCGAGCAGGAGGCGCAGGACGAGGTCGTATCCGTCGGTGTTGCTGCTGGAGGAGGAGGGGGGCAAGGGGCTAGGTGCTTCCGGGCGGGGACGGAGGGATCAGCGCTGGCGGTGGCGCTCGGCCTGCGGCCGTTGCGGAGGATGCGTACTGGTCGTCGGCGGGCCGGATCGGCGTGCGGCGAGGGAGCGGATGCGTTCTTCCAGGGCGCCGGCGACCTGCTGGGCGGGTACTTCCCGGTGCGAGCGGGTGATGAGGTCCGGGTTGCGAGTTGGGAGGCTGGAGGGGCTGGCGGTGCGCGGCACCGGTCGGGGGTCGGTGAGCGCGGTGGTGAACGCGGTGATCAGGTGGGGTGGGGTGTGCTCGCTGAAGTGGGCTTGCCACAGCAGAGTCCGGAAGTCGCGGAGGGCGGTGTCGACCCACCAGGCCCTGGTTGTCACGTCGGCCTCGACGCGGACGGTGCCGTCGGGTGAGGCGAGTCGGTGGTGGTTGTAGGCCGGAGTCCAGCCTGCTTTGAGAAGCGGCTCCTGCGGATCCCAGTTGTCTGCTGGATCGGCCATGGGATCGGTCAGCGCATCGGTGAACGTCGCGATCATTTCTACGGGGGTGCGGGCATCGAAGCTGGCGAACCAGGCGGGCCGGTCCGGCGCGGGGGCGTGCTGCAGAGTCCACCACCGTCCGTCGGGGTCGGGCTCCAGCCGCAGGAGGGCCTTCTGGTCGGGGCTGGAAAGCAGGACGCGGGGCATCAGGGGGTCGTGACCGTAGCTCCAGCCGCAGGCACGGTGGAGGGGGACGGTGATCCAGGCGGGGTCACCGCCGCCGGCCAGGTGGCGCGGTGCGACGTAGTCGATGTCGACGTTGGCGGGGACCTCGGGCATGGTCACCGCCCCCTCGCGCCGTGTCCGCTGCGCCGGGACGTCAGGGCGGGAAGCTGCGGGCGCTTCGGCCGGGACGGTGCTCGGCGTGCGGCGGCCTGGATGTCGAGGATGACGCGGCCGTGGCAGGCCCAGTCGTCCAGATAGCTCCAGCACTCTGCGTGGTGCTCGTCCAGCGCATCGACGTACGCGTCGCTGCCCGGACCGGCGCCCTCGGGGAGCTGGGCCCGGGTCTCTTGCCACCGGGCGTCCAGGGCGTCGAGGTGGCTCAGTGCCTCTTCCAGGATGGTCAGCTGCCCGGGCCAGCTGTCCCGCGTGAGGTGTGCGGGCAGGTGCTGGAGCTGGAGCCGGGCGGTGACCAGCAATTGGCGGGCACCGGGGCGGATACTGGCGAACGCTGCGGCGGTGTCTGCGTCCCGGACGGCGGCCCGGCGGCCGTAGGCGTCCTGGTCGAAGGGCCAGCCGTCCAGGTCCGTGTTGAACGCGGTGAAGGCGTCCCAGGACGCCAGGATCCGTTCACTGTGGCGCAGGTAGCGGTTGAGGCGCCGCAGTGACGTGCGGCGGTGAGAGGGGGAGATGGGAAATTCCTGTCGGTTCAGCGGCGGACGGCCGGCTGGGCAGTTCGGGTGTGCATCGGGGCCGGTGCGGGCTTCGTCTGACGTCGGCGGGCTGCGCGGACGCGTGCCGTGATGGCCTTGAGTCGGTCGGTGTGGGCGTCGACTACCTGCTGAGGGGAGAGTGGGCTTGGCTCCTGAACGGCCCTGTAATGGGCGGTCGGTTCGTGCATGCCGCGTTGGAGTGGAGCGGTGTCGGTCAGCGCGGTGACGAAGGCGTTGACCAAGTGGGCGGGGACGTTCTGGTGGAAGTGCGCGTGCCAGATGCGTCGGCCGCCAAGCTCGTGAAAGTTGGTCTCGTGGGTTTCGATGTGCCATTCCGGCGTGTCGTGGAGTTCGCTGACCGGGCGGTGTTCGATGGTGCACATGCCGTCGGTGGAGCGGGCTGCGCCGCTGTCGTCGCGAGCCCAGCCCGCTGCGTCGAGTGTTTGCCATGGGTCCGGCTGTGCGGCCGGTGGCGAGATGACCAGGGCGTCGGTTACGGCAGCGATGACCTCAGCGGGGACGAGTTCGCCGACGGCGGCGTACCAGTAGGGCTCGGCACCGAAGGGTTCGCTTGTCAGGTGCCACCACGCGGACATGTACCCGGACTCCGGGGTGAAGCGCAGGCTGTAGCGGTGGTCGGGGCTGGTCATGACCATGCGCGGGCTCAACGGATCGGAGGTGCGAGTCCAACCGGCGGCGGCGAGACCGTGTGTGACGTGCCGGGCGTCACCAGGGCCGGCGAGGTGGCGAGGGCTGGTGTCGAAGGGGATCTGCCAGGCGTGTTTGTCGGCGAACTCCGAGAGCTGCCGTTCGCTCACCGGCACCGGCTGCACCCCTGCTCGCTCTCGGCGTCGTCGTGCAGCGCCCGCAGCTCGTCCAGGACGTAGTGGAGGGTGTGTTGGTCGGTCTGTTCCCAGGCGGCGGAGCGCAGCTCGGCGATCAGGACGTTGACGTGCGCGGTGCGTGGGATGGCCTGGTGTTCCTGGATGGTGCGGGCGAGGGCACGCAGGGTGTCGGCGAGCTGGACGGGCAGGCCCGTGTACTCGTCGAGGAGCGGCTCGACGAGGGCGAGGGCTTCGGCGGGGTCGGGATTCTCGCGCAGGTACTCGGTGACGTCCGACAGCGTTTCGGTCACGGTGCGCAGGGATTCCGGGGTGGGGGCAGGCATCGGACTCCTTGAGAGGGGGAGGGTGGTCAGCGGCGGGTCCGGGCACCGCCGGATGGGGTGTAGGGGCGGGCGGTGGTGCGTGGCCGGGCGCTTCGAGCGCTGCTGCGGGCCCAGGTGGCGGCGCGGGCAGCTGTGATCCGGGCCTGTTGCCATGCGCTGAGTTGGGAGGGTTTGACGGAGACCGACCAGGTCCGGATCTGTGTGCTGTGCGGGACACGTCCGCGTGGGCGCATCACGGGGTCCGGGCCGGCAAGTTCGGCTGAGAAGGCTTGGATCAGGTGCATCGGCGTGTTCGGCGTGAAGTTGGCCGTCCAGCCGTTGCCCTGCTTGTCCTGAGCTCCGGTCCACCACATCGCCGAGCCATCGGCGCCCTGGTGGTAATGCATCCACGCGGCGCCGTCGGGGCTGGTCGCCATATAGTCCTGGCCCTCGAACCGCGTGTGCCAGTTCTGCTCCTGCAGAGGTGCCCAGACGTTGGGGGCGTGTGCGGAGTGGGGGTGGGTGAGGGCGTCGGTCAGACCGGCGACGATCTCCACCGGAGTCTGCCGGCCCAGGTGCGCAGACCACTCGGCGTTCGCCCCGTTTGCCCGGCCGTGGATGGTCCATCCACCGGGGAGGATGTAGGGGTCGTAGGCGACGCGGACGGTGCGGTCCGGGCTCTCCATGAGCAGCGGGCCGCCCTTCCTGGACTTGTCCCGCCAGCCCGAGGCGCGTAGGAACTCCGAGACGTGCCGGACGTCGCCGCCCCCGGCCAGGGCACGGGGCTGGACGAGGTAGTGCTGCTCTGCTTGCTCGTCCGGCCCCCAGCCCTGCCACTGCTTCTTCTTCACCGGCGCCGCCGTACGACGAGCGGGGCAGGAGCCGGAGGCTTCGCCGCGCTGGTGGCCGGTCGGGTGCCGAGGTGCTGGAGGAGGTCCTGGTGCTCGTCCAGGTCCAGGCTGATGTCGTGCAGTTCGTTGGCGGCACGGCCCAAGGCGAGCCATACCTCCGCTGGCAGGGCGCCTCGTTCCGCCTCGCTCTTGGCGAAGTGGCTGCCGGTGATGACGAGGTGAGTGACGCCGCCGAGGACTCCGTTGTCCGGGTCGAGGACGCGTGCGATGACCTGCGCTGCCTGGGGCGGGGGAAGCTGAGAGAGGTGGTCGGAGAGCTGGCCGAGCTGGCGGGTGATCTCGTCGGCCAGTCTCACCGGGTAGGGGGCGGGGTGGGACATGCTCCTCCGGGTGCGTGGACGGTCAGTGGTGGTGGCGCTGCCCGACGCGTTGCGCCTCGGTGGGGACGGCGTCCGGGCGGGCGCCCACCAGTGGGGAGGCTCGGTCGGGGCCGGCCGTGATGCAGGCGCGTAGATAGCGGCGGAACAGGGCGGTTGCGAGCCGGGGTTTGAGCCGATGGCTGATCGGTGCGGGTGTGCGTTCTGCTACGGGTTTCTCCGTGGAATCGGGCGGCGGGGAGGTGGGCGGCCCCGGCGTGGTGCCGGGGCCGCCCATGCTTACGGGGTGCGGCGGGCCGGTGCGGAGTGCGAGGGGGGACTGGCGGGCGCCGGTTGCTGCGGGGCGGGGCGGGCCGCGCGCGCCTGGAGGCGGTGCACGGCCTGCTGGTAGAGGGCCTCGTCGAAGACCTCGGGGTCGCAGTTGACCGTGTATCCGGCCAGGAGCAGGGCGGGGATGGCGCGGTTCGCCAGGCGTTTCTGCTCGTCGGCACCGAGGTGGTCGGGCACGGTGTGCCAGACGTAGAGCGGCTCGCCTGTGGGGTATTCGTGGCGTTCGAGGCCGAGCTGTTCCAGCAGGTCGTGGAGGCCGGCGGGGGCGCCGGTGGGGGTGTCGGCGTGGATGGTGGTCGTCAGGGCCTTGATGTAGATCTCTACGTCTGTGCCGTACTCGTCGGCCAGATTGGCCATACGTTTCATCTCCGGAGTCAGCGGCGGCGGGATACCGGGGACTGTGCACGGCCCGGTGCCGGTGCGGTGGTCGGCGGCTGCGCCGGGTGGGCGGCGTGATTGCGGGCGCGCAGGATGACGCGGGCGGCTTCGCTCAGGGAGTTGGCGGTGCTGCCGAGCCGTGCGATGGGCTCGGGTTCCTCGCCGGGCGCGGCGCCGTGGAGATCACTGGCGGCGATCCAGGCGCGGACGATCACTTCTCTGGTCAGGGGCAGCAGCCCGTGCACGGGCGCCGCGACCTCGGTCAGGACCTCGGCCACCGCGCTGCGGGTCTCGGCGGCCGAGGCCCGCTCAGCGAGCTGAGCGAGGTAGCGCATGGCTGCGTCACGGTCGCCGTCGGGGGCGGCCAGCATGTTCAGGGCGGGGTCGAGGTGGACGCTGTGGCCGGCGGCGAGCAGGGCGTGCGAGGCGGTGGTCGCCTTCAGGCGCTGCTGCTCGATGGGCAGGCCGTGCGGAAGACGGTGGTAGTCCCCGCGGGGCCCGGGAGCGGAGACGAAGCCGCCGGTCCGCTGGAGAATGTCCGCTGCCTTCTCGGTGCCGCCGATGGCCACGACCAGACCGGTGCGGGGGTCCTTGGTGATGGTGACATACTCCAGGGCCCAGAAGTCGGGCTCCGTCTGGTTCATCGCGTCCGGGCGGTGGGTGTGCGGGCGCCGGCGGGGGCCGGCGGCATGGATGCCGGGGCGGAGGTGGGCGCGTGACGTCCGGCGGGGTGCTGGAGGGCGGTGCCGATGCCGAGCGCGTCGAGCTGCGGGCCGATCTCGCGCAGCGCGCGGGCCTGGGCCTGGGTGTCGTCGCCACTCAGGCGGTAGATGCCGCTGTGCGGGTCCTGGACGAAGCCGTGGGAGGCGAGGATGGTGCCGGCCCGGTCGTCGGCAGGGGCCGTGGCGACGCTGCCGTCCGGCTGCCAGGTCAGGACGACCCGGTCCGGCTGGGAGGGCTGGATGCCGTCCAGGGCGTTGTGCCGGACCTGGGCGAGCGCACGGTCGTAGCGGACGAGGAGATCACCGGCGACCTGCTCGGCGCCGAGGAACGGGTCGTCGGTCAGGGCGATGCCGTTGGGCTCTGGGACGCTGCGGTACGCCTCGTCCGGCAGGGCGTGCGGGGCGACGGCGGCGAGGAGGAAGCCGTCGCGTTCGTCGTGCCGGTCGATCAGGACGAGCTGGGCGCCGTCGGGGCGGCTGAGGACGGCTGCCTGCTGCAGGGGGTGTTCGGTCAGGGAGGCGGCGATCAGGTCCAGGTCCCAGATGCGGTCGGTGAGTTCGGCTAGGTCGTCCTTCGCGTCGGCCGCCAGGTGCGTGCTGGTCCAGGTGTCGGGAAGTTCGCCGGCGAGGACGTCGGCGTAGGAGGCAAGGCGCTCGGAGGCGCTGTGGTCGTGCATGGTGTCCTTGGGCAGTTGCAGGGGCGTTAGCGGCGCAGTCGGGTGGCACCGACGGGTGGCGGTGCCGGGGCCGGCAGGGCACGCGGCGGGGGCGGGCAGGCGCACACCGCGGAGCGTTCGGTCTCGTGGTCGGGAACCTGCTCGGTGCAGGCGCGGCGGCCGGGGTGAGGGGCGTGCCGGTCGGCCAGCCGTTCGCGGGTGTGCGCGAGGTCGGAGTAGATGATGCGGACGTATTCGTCGGCGAGGTAGCGCAGGCGCCCGGCGGTGTACGGATCGCTCGCGTCGCCGAGGCCGTCGAAGAACTGGGCCAGGGCGCCGAGGGTTTCCTTGAACCCGGCGAGGACGCCGTCGTGGGGCGCGGTGAGTTCGGTGAGGACGTCGGCTGCCTCGGCGGTGTCGGTGGCCTCGCGCAGGCGTTCGGCGAGGTGGGAGACCGAGGCGCCGAGCGTGGGATAGGCCGCGGGGCGGGCTTCGGTGTCGAAGCGCTCGTCGCAGTCGACGTGGTACCCGACAGCCCGAAGGCGCCCTACGGCATCGGTGGCGAGACGGGATTCTTCGTCCTCGGTCAGGCCGGCGGGGGCGCGGTGGTAGTTCTCGTGGAGGCGGACGACAGCGACGAGTCCCGCGCGCTGGAGGATGCTGTGTGCCTCGACGTCGCCGCCGCGGGCGAGGAGTTCGCCGGAGTGCGGGTCACGGCGGATGTCCAGGAAGCGGTCGGTGGTGCGGGGCAAAGAGACGTTTCTCCTACGGAGATCGGTGGGCGGTGCGCCGGGCCGCGGCCGGTGCGGCGGCGGCCCGGGGCTGGGCCAGATGGGCCGCAGTGGCGTCCAGGTCCTGCTGAATCGCGTGGAGGCGGCGGGCGATCAGCTCCAGACGGTGCGCCGTGTCCGTGCCGGCAGCCCCCGGTTGGCGGGCGATCCGGTAAGCGGTGTGCTCGACCAGTCCGCGGACCGTGGCCAGCGGGCCGGCCTGTTCGTCGGCGAGCTGCGTGAGGACGCCGGCGAGCTGCGCCGATGCGGTCGGGACCGTACGGGCAGCGGACCACTGCGTGGTGCCGGTGCGGACGGGGATCAGGTTCAGGTCCTGCTCGATGCGGCGTGCTTCGTCCGCAAGCCGTCGCAGCATGTCGGCGGGAGGGGTGCGCCAGGTGCCGTCGAGGTGGATCAGGTTGGCGATCAGATCCAGACGTCCGGGCTGGCCCTGGACAGCGATCCACCGCCACCCGTGCTCTGCGGCGCCGGGCACCTCGATACCAGCGGCCCGTGCGAACCGGTGGGCGGTTTCGGACCACTCGGGGCCGGTCAGCTCCCGGTCGTTCGGATGGAGCCGGACGTCGAGATGGAGGATCGCGTGCCGGTCGTCGTCCGAGCTGGCAGCGAACGGGTGCTCCAGGTACGGATCTTCGAGATGCTCGGCCCACTCAACGGACGTCCAGGTCCTCTGCTCGTCGTCCGGGGTGTAGTAGTCCAGGCCCGGCCAGTGGGCGACCACGGTGTACTCCGTCAGGCCCTCGTTCGGGGAAACGGGCCGCCCGAGCGCCTCGGCCAGCGGCTCGCGCGGCGAGTGGGCCCTTGGGTGCAGGCGGGGGATCACGACGGCACCCCGCTCGACGCGCGGGTGGGTGACCGGTGCTGATGAAGGTCGCGGGCTGCACAGAGCAGCGAGCGCTCGCGCACCAGGTCGGCGTGGACCGAGATGTCTCCTGGCGGAAGACAGTCGATCGCCCTGTCGATGGCGCTCAGCCCCTCGTCGTACCGGCCCAGCCGGCGCAGGGCGCCGGCCACGCGGAAGAGGACGATCGGGTCGGTGCCGGTGGCGAGGGCGGGCCGGGAGCTGAGGGCCAGGAGACGCTCCGCACCCTCGTCCAGGTCCTGGCCGAGCCACAGTCCGTGCAGCAGGACGTGCAGGGTCTTGGGGTGCTCCTCGGCCTCGGTGAGGACCTCGTCCATGACAGTCAGGCCCTCGGGGCGGGACTGGCCAAGCAGCGCGAAGGCGTACAGGGCACGGGTATAGCAGTCCAGCGGCTGACGCGAGGTCTCCGCGAGCTGTTCGACGAGGCGCTGGAGGGTGGGACAGCGGAAGTCGAACCGCAGGGCGCTCAAGTACAGATGCGCCAACGTTCGGGTGGTGATCGGATCGCGGTTCGTTGCGAGGACATCCTCCGGGGACAGCAGGCCCAGGACGCTGCGGCCGGCTGACCGTGCCGCCCAGGCGGCGTCCGCGCACACCTCGGCTGAGGTTTTCCAGTCGGCCCGGATGCCGTGGAGGTCTTCGGCCAGGTGCAGCGGCCAGGAAGGATCGTCCGCAGTTGCGGTGGCTCGGGCCCTGGCCTTGTGGAGCGCAGCGGCACGGTCCGGGCGGTTCGTGGGGGGAGTCACCGGCCGCCCCTGGCGTCTGCGGTGTGCACGAGCTGGCCCAGGGCGGTGGTGGTGTACCAGCCGCAGTCGATCAGCTCGTCGCGGCCGGCGAACCGCGTAAGGAGGGCGTCTTCCATGGCCCGCAGGTAGATCAGGCAGTCCGGGCAGCGGCGCGAGAGGTGCACGAGGTAGCGGGGATGGGCGGTGACGTAGGACTGGGCACCACCGGTGGGGTCACGCAGTCGCCATCCGTCCTCGTCGGTGGGGGTGTGCCAGGAGGGGGCGACGATGCGCATGGAGTCTCCCCAAAGTTCTCCGCCGGCCACCCCCTTGAGGACGACGACGGTGTCCCCGGCCTGAAAGTGGGCGTGAGTGATATCTCGGGTGGGAGTGAGCGGGTCGGGGGTGAGGGCGGTGACGGGGGTGGGTTGATGGTCCCAGAACGGAGGGAGCACGCGGTTCCTTCCACGCGATGGCTGTCGGGGTGGGAGCATCAATAGTCCGGAGGAACGCCGGTTTGGCTAACCGGCGTTTCCCGGCTATGTTGCCCCGCCGTCAGCGGAACGGATTCTCCGTCCCGCGGTCCGCCTCGGTGGCTGCGTCGAGCAGTTCGAGCAGGTCAGTACCTTCGGCGTCACGCTGGTCGATCCACCACCCGGCACGAGTTACGGAGCGGGCCTTCTCCTCCAGCTCCGCCCAGTCCGCCTCGTCCCAACTGCCCTCGACGACCAGGGCGGTGTGCGCGGCCATCATCAGCTGATGGCGGGAGCGCTCACCCCAGTCCAGGGCCTTGGCCGGGCCCTCCAGCTGCGGCATGTCGAACTGCTTGGCCCAGGTGGCGGCTGCCTCCTGCTCCTCGGCGCGCTTCTCCGCGAGCCACTTCTCCTTGGACTCGGAGTCGGCGTCGCGCGCTGCCTTCCAGCAGTCGGTGCAGTCCTTCGACGCGAGCCAACGGGCGAAGCCGGCCCGCTTGTCGGCGGGGCGGTTGGACAGGTCGTGATCTACCCGGTGGGAGCAGGCGTGCTCCACGGTCCAGTGCGTACTTACCCCCGGGGAATTCCGTTTGATGGGCGTTACGTTCGAGGTCGGGCTGCTGCTCTGGGGCTTCAAATCGAGTGCCTTTCGTTGACGGTTGAGGTTGCACGAGTCATGCGACGGACAGGGGTGGTCTGAAGTGCTTGGCGGTGGTCTCGGGGACGCTTCCGCCTTCTGCGTCGTCTCAGCGGGTCCTGCGGATGGCGTCTGTGGCCGCCTTGGCGATGGCGGCGGGAGCGCTGGAGGGCTGGGGCAGGTGCAGCAAGGTGGTCCCGGGCAAGTGGCGGGATTCCGCGGTGAGGGTGAGCTGGAGTACGGCGCAGCCAGCGGTCGTGAGCTGCTTGACGCGGGTGACGGCTTGAGCGGTTTCGTCGCTGCCGTAGTGGGCGTCGGTGACGATCACGAGGAGGCGGCCGGCGCCGGGGCGGCTGAGTTCGAGGCCGTGGTCGAGTGCGTCGATGGCGTTGGCGAGGTTGTGGTGGCCGCCGGTGGCATCGAACGTCGTCACGCGCTCTGGTGCTCGGTGGGTGGGTCGGGTCAGTGCGGTCAGGTGCCTGTCGTAGGCGATGGTGGCGGTGCGGGAGTCGGGGTCGGTCAGGGCTGCTGCGCGTGCCACGATCCAGGCAGCGGAGGCGACGGGCTTGCAGGCGGCGCGCATGGAGCCGGAAACGTCGACGGCGATACCCACACGCAGCGGTGGGGTGGGGGAGTTTCGGCGGCGGGTGTGGGTGAACGGTTCCGCGGTGGGGACCGACCCGGCCGCGCGCTGAGCATCGCGGGCGAGGGCCGCGCGCATGTTGAGGCGGCCGGGCGGGGTGGGGCTGGTGGTCCGCTCCTCGGTCCGCTCGCGGTAGGCGGCGGCACGCAGGGCGCGGCTCAGGCGCGCGGCGGCACTCTGTTCGGCGGCGGTGGGCCTGCGTGTGCCGGTGACCGGGTTGCCGGAGGGTGCCGGTGTGCCGTCGGGGTGGACGGTGGTGCTACGGGCGTTGAAGACCGACTTGGCGGTGGCAGCGGCTTTGCGTCGCTGGCGGGCCCGCTGGGCGCGGTCCTGAGCCTGCGCCTTGGACCGTGACGCCATGGCGTTGGCCGCTGTGTCCTGTGCCGCGAGGTCGCCCGCGTCGGTGGCTGCCGCGTGGTCCATGACGACCCCCACGGCGCCGGTCAGCAGATCGGAGAGGCCCTCCGGCACGGGCAGGGCGGGGGCCGCGGCGTCCAGAGCGTCGCACCATTCTTGACCGTACGCGAGCATGGTCGTGGCGTCGTGGTCGGCGCACTGGTGGGCTGCGGTCCAGATGCGGGTGAGGGTGGTCAGCAAGGGCGCGCCCAGCACCTTTTCGCACAGATCGGCGACGGCCCGGGTCTCGCCGGCGTCCAGGATGCCGACGTCCCGGCGGCCGAGGATCAGGGCTGCCGCGGCGGCGGCCTGCTCGATGCCCTGGAGGGTGGGGTGGGCGATGTCGGGCATGACCAGGGTTCGGGCACTGGTGCGCAGGTACGTGCGGTCCGTGGGCCGCGTGATCAGGTGCGCGCCTTCGACGCGGCTCTCCTCCAGCAGGAGCGCGGCCTCGACGACACGGGGGTTGGCTCCGGCAGGCTGTGTCCAGACGGAGTGGGCCGCGTGCGCGGCCTCGTGGACGAACACTCCCCAAGCGGCGGGATACCGCTCCTCGTCGCCCACGATCCGCGGATGGATCTCGTGAGGCTGGAGGGGTGCGAACAGGCGGGCGTCGAACTCGACCTCGCCCAGCGTGGGGAAGAACGCGGCCGGTGCGCCGCTGCGCGTGCCGGGGCGGCAGGTGACGAGGAGGTCGTGGCGGCCGGAGAGGGCGACGAGCCGGTCGCCGAGTTCGGCTCCCACGCGCAGCCACGCGGCCGGGGAGGAGCGGGGTTGCGCAGGCGGGGCGCCGTCGTCGTCCCAGCGCGCGAGGTCGGCGTCGTCTTCCGGCGTGGACTGGATGTGGTGATGGGCACTCATCGCGGGCGGCCCCGGTGTGCGGAGCCGGTGCTGGCTGGGGGCTGCCGGGCGGCTGAGGCGGGGAGCTGCTTGCCGAGGGTGAGAGGTGCGATCTTCTTGATCCCGACAGCCTTCGTGACGGCGTCGGCGACGGCGTCGCGATCCTCCACAGGAGCGATGCCGACGAGGTTCGCGAGCGCGGCTTTGGTGCCGAGGACGGCCTCGGTCTTCTGGTAGCTGAGCAGTTCCCGCAGTTGGGGGGCCCAGCCCAGCTCGCCGAGTTCGACCTGCTGGGCGAGGTGTCGGGCGACCCGGACCACCCGGGCATCGATCCTCAAGGCCAGGGCGAGGTCGTAGTCCGTGCCGATCTGGATCTGCACGCTGAACCGGCTCGCGAGTGCCTCCGTCAGCACCGCCCCGTGGACGCCGGGATTGTGGCCCGCCACCACGTAGAAGCCCGGCTCGGCATTGATGGTCTCGCCCTTGTGGGCCTTGACCTGGATCTGCCGGCGCCCGTCCATCGCGGGATACAGCGCCGCCAGGACCTTCGGTGAGATCAAGGTGGCATCGTCGATCAGCAGGGCGCGGCCCTCGGTCATCGCGGTGACCAGCGGACCGTACTGGAAGACGTAGGCTCCCGCGTCGTCCTGTGTGTACTCGCCGATCAGGTCGCCGACCGTGGTGTCGCCGTCACCGGCGACGGTGAGCAGGTCCGGGAACGCCGCCTCGACCAGACTCGTCTTGCCGGTGCCCGGAGGGCCGTAGAGCAGCACGGGCACGTCGGCGTCGCGCAAGCGGTTCAACGCCTCGACGTCGGGCAGATCGGCCAGCTCCCGGGGGTGGTAAAGCTGGCCCCCCGCGCGGCGGATCGGGCCGGTCTGCCTGGGCGCGGCTGCTGCGGTGTAGGTCGTACGGGTCGTGGCCGCCTGGGCGCGGGGAGAGTGGGTGCCCGGTGGGCTGATCACAGCCCTCTGCGCGGCTGCGGCGGTTTTCGCGTTCGCGCGGAACTGCGGTTGTCCGGTCCCGCTTTGGTCCGCCTCGCCCCGTCGCACCAGGGTGAGGGCGGCGTTGCGGACAGCGCCGTGGGAGTGGCCCAGCTGCCTGGCCATGTCCCCGATGGTGAGCTTGTCCGTCGGCCGGTCGGCCAGCAGTCGGGCCACCTTGGCCCGTAGTTCGCCGCCCTTGGTGCGCGCTGGTCTGGTAGGCCCGGGTGTGGTCAAAACGAGAACCCTTCAACAGGTGTGGGTGGGGGCGGGGTGGGCGATGCGCTAAAGAGGCCGGCCGCTCTCGGAGGGGGTCACGGGCTGTGCCGACATCGGCGACCGGGCCAACCGGGGCGTACCGTCGGCGCTCACCGGCCGGCCGAGGGCTCGGTCCAGGGGCACGGGACGGCCGGCGACGAGCAGCTGGCTGGCTGCCGAGCAGGCCCGTGCGTGAGCTCCGTACCGGGTTCCGTCGCTCGGCAGGCGCAGCCGGGCGTTTCTTCGAAGCCGTCCTGGAGCAGGATCCGCCGGGCGGCGGCGTTGTAGCCGGTGGTGGTGATCTCGCCGGTGATGGTGTGCCGGATCGGCATGAACGGCTCTGCTGGTGCCTCGGGCAAAGCGGATCTCCTAACGGTGGCGGGCGGTCGTGCTGGCGCGGGGCGGCGGCGCCAGCGGTGTGGTGTCCACGGCCGGGCGCGGGCGGGCGCGCAGCACGGGGGTGCGGTGCGGAGGCAGGACGGCGACGGTCGCACCGAGGTCCTCGGCTGCCTCTTCGACTTCGCGGGTGAGGAACTCGATCTGCCGTCCCAGCGCTGAGAGGCGGGCGGCGATCTGACGGCCCTGCACAGTCTCCAGGGCGCTGGCGAACTGGCTGCTCGTCTCCAGAAGTTCCTGCAGGCGGACCATCGGGCCGGCGGCGTAGCCGCGCTGGACAGCTCCCAGGAGAGCGTTCGATGCGTCTCCGGCACTGTGGCCTTCGACGACGTCGCGGATGAGGTCCTGCAGGGACAGCTCCGGGGCCGGTGCCGGGCGGTTGAACCGGGAGATGTCCGAGCGCAGCACGCCGGGCGGGACCGGAGCGGGCAGGGCCTTGCCCGCCTCGTACTCGTGGGCGAAGTGCCCGATCACCTGCCAGCCCGGTACGCCCGGGTCGCCGCGCAGCGCGACCACTGTGGAGTCGTCGTCCTCGACCAGGTAAGCGAGGGTGATCGGCTGTCCGTCGGCGGCATACCACGACTCGGTCAGCTCCAGCGCGCCACGCGTCTGCGCGGCCCGGGCCCTGTCGGTCCACAGCTGCTGTTCCTCGTCGGTCAGCGGAGCCTGGTGGTGCTGGCCCTCGCGCTGGTCGGCGAGGTTGCTGGCGATCGGGCTGTGGTCCGCCCAGGCAGTGAGATGCGGCCACAGAGCCGCGTGCTGAGCACGTTCGGCTGGAGAGCCGGGCGCGGCCGGCCGGTCGAGGGCCCGGCGGATCTCGGCGGCGGAGGATTCCAGGCCGTCCAGGACGGCCCGCCACCCGGTCAGGTGCCGGGCGGGCGGCAACTCGTCGAGCGCGAGTCGGGCGGCAGCGAGGAGAGCCTCGGCGTGGGGGGCGAGGTGGGTGGTGTACGCCTCCAGCGCCGCCTTGTCACGGTGGGCTCGTGCGGCTGCGGCGGCGTCTGCGTGGACGGTGCGGCCGCGGCGGTCGCGTGTCCTGTCGAGGGCGGCATCGGTCTCGCAGTCGATGACGGCCATCCGCAGCCGGAAGTCGCGTGCCTTGCTGGCCAGTGCGGACGCTGTCGGCAACGGGCTGTCGGGGGCCGGGCTGCTGCTGCGGGTCATCGGGACCGCCCGCTGGCTGCGGCCGTCAGGTGGACGGTGGGAGCGTAGGTGGGCTTCGGCGGGATCGGCCGGGCCGACGGTAGGGAGGTGGTGAGCGTGGTGGAGCGCTGCGTCGTTCGGCCGGCGGCGGCCTGAGCGAGCCGGCTGCGGCGCTCCTGGAGTCCGTGGGGCCGGACGGGGCGCGGCGGGCCGGTGGAGAGGGCCGGGTTGAGGCGGATGTCGGCCTGCACGGTGTAGCCGTGGCGGCGCAGGTCGTGGACGGCCTGGCGGGTGCGTCGGACTCCGTCGCGCTCGGGATCGCTGAGGCGGTACAGCCCGGGTTCACCGGGAACGGGCTCGAACTGCTCGCGCTCCAGGAACCAGTGGGCGAGGTGCTGGGGAATCAAGGAGGTGAAGGAGGCGACGAAGCCGTGTTCCTTGTGGTCGCCGAAGGAGAAATGGGTGCCGGGTTGCAAAGGGGCGGAAGTCTCCAGACGTTGTCGGGGTGGCACGGTCAGTGGCTGCGGTACGCCGGCCGGGCCGCAGGGAGGGGGCGGGCTGGGGCTGTGACGGGGAAGGCCGGGCGGCGGTGGGGTGCGCTCAGACGGGCCTGGCGCAAGAACGCGTCGCCGTCGGTGAGCCACGTCTCGATGGCCGGCCACGCGCGTGCTCGGCGCTCCTGCTCCGCCACAGCACCACCGTGGACGAGGTCGTCGACCAGGGCTTCGGCATCGCTCACGGCGCCGGCCAGACGGGAGAGGGCTGTAGCGTCCTCGGGCCACGGGCTGTTCGCGGGCCGGCACCGGTCGAGCAGCGTCGGGGCGTGGTCGACGACGGTCAGGAAACGGCGCCAGGCGTGGTCGAGGAACAGCTCCGTCGAGGCGCCGAGAGCGGCGGCGCTCAGCGGGGTGGCGTCGCTGTAGCGGCCGGAAGCGTTCATGGCCTGCCAGGTGTCGTACTCGGAGCGGACGTCCCCGAGCACGCCAGCGATGGCCGCCGTCTGGCGGGCATGGACGGCCTGCTCGTAGGCGGGAAGGTACCGGTCGGTGAGGGCCTGAGCAGCCCGCCCGGGAAACGGCGGCAGGACGATGCTGCGCGGAGCGTGGGGATCGCCGTAGCCCCCTTCGAGCCCTTCCGGCGAGAAGGCGCCCACCAGGTAACCGAGATGACGGCCGGGCCGCTCGACGAACAACAGCGTCGTGCCCTGCGCCGCGTCGGTGAGGACCGCAGCGTAAGGGATCCGCTCGCTCCGGACGGCGCGGCCGAGGTCGCCGCTGTCCCAGATCCACGGGACCAGGTCCTCCTGCCAGGCCGGGTGCGCATAGACCTCGACCGAGGCATGCCACTGGCCGGGCAGCAGGCGCGCGAGGTCACGGGCGGCGTCGCCGATAAACCGGCGGCTGCTCGTGTGCACGCTGGCGCGGTGCCGCTTCGCGCACGTGACCAGATCGACCACGGTGGTCTGGGTGCCGTCCGCCGGCAGGTGCCAGACCCCGTCGTCGTCCCGCTGGAAGCCACTCTCCGCGAGGGCGGTGTGCGCCCACGGATACTGCTCGCCCGAGGCAATGGCGACGATCCCCGACTCCCGGCTGTGCGACAGGATGATCTGAGCCTCAGCCACGGACCAGGTCCTCGCCACCGCGCAGGACGGCGCGCAGGCTGCGCCCGTACGCCCAGGCGTGCTCCCGGGCCGCCGCCTCCAACTGGTCATATCCGGCCTGGACTGTCATCTGCCCGGGGTGCTTGCGGTACCGGTACACCGGCACCGGAAGCAGGATCCCGGGCGCCAGCGAGGTCACGCCGAGGGCCGCGCAGTAGTCCTCGCCCTGGACGAGGCCGCCCATGGGGGCGGCGCGCACGAGGTCGGTGCGAGCGAGGATCGTGGTCGGCCCGATGGGGATGGTGTCCGCAGGCGACTTCCAGTACGTCCACACCTCCCCGGCCTGGTGCCGGCCGGGCGGCGTGGGGCAGCGCCAGAGGGTGGTCGAGCCGTCGGGATGCTGGTCCTGGCTCCAGCCGGCGCACCAGCCGACGCCGGTCGACTCCAGGATGTCTAGCCGCACGGACATCGCGCTGTCCGTGAACTCGTCATCGTCATCCGCCCAGTTGACGTAGCGGGTACGGACGTGGGTGAGAGCGAGGTTACGGGCGCAGGCGGCGCCGACCGGCCGGGGCAGGGCCAGCGTGCGGACCCGGGGATCCTGCGTGAGCGAGGCCGGCAGGCGGTCCGGCGAGGCGCCGTCGAGCGCGATCACGGCCTCCCACGGCACGGACTGCCGGGTGAGGCTGGCGTGCATGGCGGTCAGGTAGTCGAGGCGGTCGTCGCGCAGGCGGGTGGCGATGACGACCGTAATCAGGGGAGCGGGCAGGGAAGTCTCCGGCAGTGAGAGGCGGTGCGGGTCAGCGGCGGGCAGCCGTGCGGGGCCCGGTCGGCGCTGCACCGGCAGCGGGGCGCGCGGTGCGCGAGGTGTTGGGCGTCCGGCGTGTGGTGATGGCGGGCCAGTGCGCCGGGTGGTCGCTGAAGGGGGTGCTGGGGTCGGTGTCCCAGGCCACGAGGGGACCCGCGCCTGTGTGAGCCATGCTGATCACTTCGATGCCCTGCGGATGCAGGATGTAGCCCCACGGCATGCCCAGTTCGCCGGCGGTGGTGGCGGTGACCGTCATGCGCACCGGGGGCGAGCCGTCCGGAGTGATCAGGTGATCGAGGGTCCGGCTGGGCCAGTGTTCGCCGCCGGTCAGCGCGGCCACGAGCGTGGGCGGGGCGCCGTCGAGGAGATCGGTGCCGAGTTCGTCCCAGCCGACGGCGATGTCGTCGATGAGGTGCTGGGCCATGGCCTCGACGTCGCGTCCGAACTTGTACTGGTAGGCGGCCAGGAGGAGCGAGAGGTGGTGGCTGGGCACGCCGTCGAGCTGGACGTGGATGCCGCTGTACCCCGTGCCGGCGGTGGGGCGGGCGATGAAGGAGTGTGTGGACAGGGAGTTCTCCGGAGCGAGCAGGGGCGGGGGATGTCCTCGGTGGCCGTCGAAGCGGCGGGCGGTGCGGCTACGCGCGGTGTGACCAGGAGGGGACCGGGGGGCCGGAGGCGTCGGTGCGGGCGCAGGTGTAGCCGATCAGGCGGGAGGGCTCGGCCTTCGCGGGGACGGTGGCGGCGTCGTTGCACACGAACGTGTACTGGATGGACATGCGGGGCACGTCGTGGAGCCAGGCCCGGTCTTCCTTGCCGGGGTTGATCTGCAGGCCGGAGTGCGCGACGGCGTCGGTCTGGGTGTGCGTGTGGGAGAAGAGGACCAGCGCGCCGCCGTCTTCCGTCTTGAGGGCGTAGGCGTCCGTGAAGCGGTTGTCGGCTTCGTCGAAGACGCTGGTTCCCTTGTCGCCGAAGCGTGTTGCGGCATCGCTGTGGACCTTGACTTGCCGCTTGCTGGCCTTGGTCGGCGCGAACACCTTGCTTCCGGTGTTCGTGCCTCCGGTGGTGAAGTTGTCCAGCACGGCAGTACGCAGCAGGTCGGCGTCGGCGGCCAGCTGCTTGTTGTCGTTGGCGGCGACGGCGGTCGCGTATCCCTCGCGGTCCAGGGCGACGTCGGGCAGCTTCTGGCTGTCGAGGTCGACGACAGACACCATCTCCCAGCGCTTGTGCTGGGGCTGTTCGGCGAACACGGCCAGGCGGGAGGGGGCCTTGCCCTTCTCGCTGGAGAGGGCGGCAGCGAACCAGCGGTCCTGCCCGGAAGCCAGGCGGGGGATGTACAGCTTGGCGCTGGCGAGGTCGTAGGACCAGCGCTCGTACGGCTCGCGGTCCTTGGCGGGGAGTCCTTCGGTCTCGGTGTAGTCCGAGACGGACATCGCGTACAGCGGTCCGTCCTCGACGGTGTCGAGGAGGCGCCGGTCGCGGTCGGCGTTGGCCTCGTTGTTGATCTTGGAATAGCGGGTGATGACGTCGCGGGCCTGGGCGGTGCTGAGAGCGGGCGCGGGCTTCGGGGCGGTGCTGGCGCTGGGCGTCTGCCGGGCCTGGGCGGGGCCGTCTTCGCCGGAGCAGCCGGTGAGGGCCAGGGTGAGGCAGGTGGCGCCGGTGATCAGCGGCAGGGTACGGCGGGCGGTGCGGATGGAGGCTCCAAGGGTTCGCGGGGGAAGGAATCAGGGAGTGCGCCTGGCCGGTGGGGCGGCTTTCGGCGATGCCGGCGGGAGGGCCCGGGCTGGGGGCACGTGTGAGTTTTGTGGGGCAAGACGGGGTGCGGTAGCAGCCCGAGCTGGGCGAGGCGGTGGTCGATCGCCTCGATCAGAGGTTGGGCGCTGCCGCCGTGGCGGG
Source organism: Streptomyces sp. 3-6 (assembly GCF_056323165.1). Classification (NCBI taxonomy): domain Bacteria; kingdom Bacillati; phylum Actinomycetota; class Actinomycetes; order Kitasatosporales; family Streptomycetaceae; genus Streptomyces; species Streptomyces sp. 3-6. Next base: position 101,664 of record NZ_JBWHZP010000008.1, on the reverse strand, counting down.
CTTCGGGCCGCTGGGGAGCACTGGGATCGTTGGAGGGCGCCGAGTCGTAGATGACCTCGAACAGCATCTGGTCGTCGGGGTGCTCGCGAGTGGCGATCCAGCCCTCCGGGTCTCCGGGCGGTCGCTCGGAGGGCGGGTCGTGCGGCGGACTGATGACCAGGTAGCTGTCGTCGGGGAGCGAGACGCGCACGTTGTAGGTGCTGAGGCCGAATTCGATGTCGCACTGCAGTCCGCGTGCCCGAAGCGGCGTGATGACGTGTGCGTGGCGACGCCACAGCTCCTGCCACCACGACGTGTGCACGTTGCGGTGGTCGGGCAGCGGCGCGAGCGGTACCTGGCCGGGTTCCGGGGCTCTCGTTTCGTCAGCGGCCATGGCTCCTCCTGCGGCTGCCGCCGTTTGCGGCCCGGAGGTAGGCGTGCGGGTCGTCGGGGCGCGGGGGAGAGGTCAAAGGGTGTGATCCTTCCTGCCGGCGGGCAGAGCGGCGACGGCTGTGGCGTCGGGGTGATCCGGAGTGCAGTGGGTCAGGGCGCGCACGGGCACGGCCGGTGGAGAAGAGCTAACGGCGAGGCGCGGGTCCGGTGGAGGGGGGAGTGGGTGGCAGGCTCGCGGTAGCTCCACGCGAGGCGTCGGCCGACGCTGTGGGGGCGGGGGCCGGGTCATATTCAGCGCGCAGCCTCTTCAGGCCGGCTTCGTCGGCGAGAGCGAGGGCGGACAGCGCCCGGCTGGCGGCTGTCATCAGCAGGTGCGAAGGCGATCCCTTGGCCGCGTCGCGGTTTTCCTGCTTCCACCGTGCTGCGGCGACGAGGTAGTCACTCAGGGCGCGCAGTGCGGGTTCGGCGGCGTCCAGGACGTGGTCGGTGACCGCGTCGATCTCCGCCGGGGTCCGGGCTGCGGCGAGGGCGTCCAGGTACGGGGTGAGGTCGGGCGCCGGCCAGGGCTGGTCGGGCAGGGGGTGCGCGGCGCGGAAGGGCTGTGCGTCGCGTCGTGCCCACCGCTTCAGGTCGCTGCGGGTGGCGAGGTTGTACCGGGCGGCTTGGATCTGGTCGGCGTCGCGGCCGACGTTGTCGTAGAGCTCGAAGTCTGGGTCGCGGGGGATGATGCAGGAGTCCTTCGGGCTGGTGCGGGCTGCAGGTCGTTGCGGGCGGACTGCACCGGGGTGGCGATCTGTTGCACGAGCAGTTCACGGCTCTGGCGCGGTCAGCGGTGGAGACCGCCAGGCCGGGACGGCGGTGGTTCCGGCGGTCCCTCCCGGCGGGTCAGAGGCGCAAGGAAGCGCTGGACGCCGAGGTGGTCGTCGAGTTCCTTGGCTGCGTCGCGGAGGGCTTCCGAGGCACGCCGCAGAAATGCTCGCGCTGAGGCGTGGTCGATGACCATGCGATTCGTGAGGTAGTGCCGGTCGGTGGGGTTGGTGGTCCGGGGCAGGGACAGGGCGGCCTCTGCGGTCTCGGTGAAGTGCGGGGCTGCGTGGCTGGAGATGGTCGCGGCCGTGGCGAGTTGCTTCAGGACGGTCCGGCCGGTCCGGGTGGTGTGGTGAGGGCTCCGGGCGAAGGCGTCGGCTAGGCGGAGGACCTCGCGTGAGAGGTCCTGCGCATCGGTGGCGTGCTGGAGCAGCGCGGTGTAGGACGGCGCGGCCGGAACGTGCCCGTTCTCGTCGAGCAGCTCCCACCGCTGGGCGGCGTCGTGCAGTTTGTCCTTCATGGCGTTGAGTGCGCCGATAAGGTGGAGCGCGTCGTCGCGCGGTATCAGGTCGCGTTGGAAATCGGGCTTCACGGGCCTTTTGCTCCTCAGTGCATACGGGCGTCGGTGTCGAAGAGCGCCAGTTCGTGGCTGTGCAGGAGGTGCTGCACGATGAAGCTCCGACCTGCGACTTTCCACAATCCGCGCCCTCGGTTGAGGTGGGCGATGGCGTCCATTTCGACGGAGGTCAGGCCGAGCAGGGAGGCTGCGGCGTGGAGCTGGTCGGTCTCCTGGCGGTAGATGATCCGGGTGGAGCAGTCCGCCAGGAGGCCCTCGGCCAGGGCGCGCCCCTGTGATCCGGCGTCGCCAGCGGTGAGCAGGTCGGACAGCCGGTGGATCACCATGAGGTTGGCGATGCCGAGGCCGCGGGAGAGTTTCCATTGGGCCTGCATGCGCTGGAGCAGGCCGACGTGCCGCATCAACCGCCATGCCTCGTCGTACACGATCCAGCGTCGGCCGCCGCCGGGGTCGGAGAGGGCGGATTCCATCCAGGCGCTCGCGCAGGTCATCGCGAGGACGAGGGCGGTGTCGTCCCCGGAGCCGCCAAGGCGGGACAGGTCGATGGTGAGCATCGGCGCATTCGGATCGAAGGCGACGGTGGAGGGGGCGTCGAACATGCCGGCCAGGTCGCCGTGGACCAGGCGCCGCATGGCGTGGGCCAGGTCGCGGGCTGCGTCGCCGAGTTGGCCCGCCATCATCCCGGCGGCCTCATCGAGGTCGGTCGGGTTGTTGAGGGTGGCGGCGATGTCGCCGAGGAGCGGGGTGCGGTGTGTGTCGGCGGCGCGGGTGACGACGGCGTCGAGGGCGACGTCCAGGGCGGTGTGCTCCATGGGCATCAGGTCCCGGCCCAGTACGGTCCGGGCCAGGGAGCCGAGCAGGAGCAGGCGCCGCTTGCGGATCTCGCCGACCCAGTCGGCCTCGGCCACGCTGTCCGGGCGCGGGGCTGCGTCCAGGGGGTTCAGGCGTCCGGGCAGTCCGGGCCCGAGGGCGACGGACCGGCCGCCGAGGGCTTCGGCCACCGGAGTCCACTCGCCCTTCGGGTCGCACGGGACGTAGACGCGGTACCCGAAGGCCACCGACCGCAGCGCAAAAGACTTGGCCAGCGCGCTCTTGCCCTGGCCGATCACGCCGGCGAGCAGCAGGTTCGGGTTGGTGAACCCCTCGACCTTGCCGTACAGCGCGAACGGGTCGAAGACGAATGAAGCCTCGGCGTGGACGTCGCGGCCGATGTAGATGCCCTCGGCGCCGAGTCCGCCTTCGGCGAGGAAGGGATAGGCGCCGGCCGCGACGGCGGTGGTCATGCGGTGGGCCGGAAGTTTCAGCCGGTTCCCGCGGGCGGAGGCGGGACCGGGGCGTCCGCTCGGTGGGTAGAGCGGGACGGGCATCTGCTGCTCGGGGCGGGTGCTTTCGCTCTGGTGGGCGCTGGCTTCGGCACGGGCTTTGGCGGCGGCCTCGGCGAGCTGGCGGCGGGCGGCCTTGCGGCTGGCGCGGTCGGTGCCGTGGGGGGTGAACAGCGGGCTGGCGGACGCGCGGCGGGCGCGACGGGCGGGCCGGTGGCTCATCGGGGGCCCTCGATTCTGCGGGTGGTGCTCATCGCGCGCAGGCGGTGGTGTGCGGGCGGAGGTCGGTGGGGGTGGTCTTGCGGCGGACGACGTGTCCGGCGGCGAGGTGGCGTTGGCAGATCGTCAGCACGGGCGGGCCCTCGGGGAGCCGTTCCGGATGACAGGCGCTCGTCGCGGTGGTGGCCTCGGTCGTGCCGGGCAGCAGATGGAAGGCGGCGTGGACTTCGGTGGTGGCTTGCCAGAGCCTGGTGTGGGCGGTGGCCAGGTGGCGTCCGGCGGCCGGGTGAGGGGGCCGGGAGTGGTCGGCGAGCAGGTCCAGAAGCTGGAGCAGAGCGGTGAGGTGGGCGTGCAGTACGTCGATGTGCGGACGGTCCACGGGCCTGGGCGGGTCTGCGTCCGACGGCGCCAGGGCTCGCGCGTGGTGGCGGATGCCGGCGCTCGCGGCGCGGAGGTAGGGGTGCGCGTCGTCGGGGCGCGGGGGAGAGGTCAAAGGTGGTGGTCCTTCCTGCCGGTCGGCAGGGCGGCGACGGGAGTCCCGTCGCGGGTGATCCGGAGGGCAGTGGGCCAGGGCACGCTCTGGTTCATAGGGCGGTGCGGGCGAGCGGGAGCGCGGAGAGGGCGAAGGCGTCCGGCTGCTGGTAGTTGAGCCTGCGGAGATCGACGCCGGAGGTGACGGCGTGGGTCTCGATCTGTGCGCAGGCGGCGTCCAGGAGCGCGTCGGTCTCGGCGGTGACGGTGACCAGGCCGGTCAGTGCCACGTCCGCGTGCCCGGCGATGAGCTGGCGTTCGCGGGTCTTGACGTCGGCGTACTCGACGGAATCCTCTTCGGAGTCGACCTGCCCGCGGCGGGCGCGCTCGTTGGCGTCGGCGATGATCGCGGCCTTCTTGCGCTGGACGTCCCGCAGCGCCGACTCGAGCCCCTGCGGCACGTAGATAAGGGAGAGGCTGCGGCGCACACCGGCCGTGAACATGATCCCGTGCAGGAACCCTGCCCCCATCTCGGTCCTCGGCCAGTTCTCCACCCAGTACGTCGCGTGCCGCGCGCTGTCGGTGGCGAGGCGGTCGTACTCCTCGAACTGCACGACGGGCCCGGCGGCTGCGGGGTCGGCCTCGGCACGGCCGGTCTCGGACCACTGCTGGAGCGCGGCGAGCGCCTTGGGGTCGTAGGCGGTGCGGATGACGGCGGCGATCTCCCGCGCGCTCAGCCAGCCGGTGACCATCAGGCCGGCGTTGCGGGCGGCCTGGGCGATGGAGGCGGTGGTCTGCTGCATGACGGTGAACGCACCGGGCAGCCCTCCGCCGGCCTGATTGATCAGGCGCCGGGCGGCTTTGAGGTCGAGGGAGATGGCGAGGTAGGTCTCGTGCGGAGCGGCGGCCGGGCCGGCCGAGGCGACCAGTTCGGAGTAGACCTGCCCAGCGACGGGAGCTTGGGGTTGCCCGTTCTGGGTCCAGTGGCGGGTGAGCGTGTCACTGCTGTCGGGCACGGTGCGCTCCAGTACCTGGACGGTGGCGACGTGCCCAGTGCGGGCGATGCCGGCGAGGGCGCGTCCCCAGCTGGTGACGTTGTGGTTCTGGGTGGCGGGGTCGAGGAGGGCGAAGGCGCGGCTGGTGACGCGGGCGATGGCGGTCAGGGTTTGCTGGTGCGGGTCGTGGACGGCCGCAGCCTGGTTGGCGGAGTCGCCGGGGGTGACCACCTTCAGGGAGGCGGCGGTGCCGGGAAGGTGGAGGACGCCGTCCTGCCGGGGCCGGGTGACGGGCCGGGCGAGCCAGAGGGTCTGGCCGGTGCGGCGGCGGTGCGCGTACCGGGTGACGATCGGTGCCCAGTCGATGAGGGAGCGGCCGTGGCGGCGGATCGCGACCAGTGCACCGGATGCCGCCCACAGCGGTGCCAGGGCAACGGCGCCGAGTAGCCCGGTGGAGATCACCGTCATCAGCAGCAGGGCCAGCGTGCAGGAGAAGAGAACGAGTTGGGGCAGGGAGAGGCCGAGGAGGATGCCGCGGCGGCTCCGGTGAGGAAACTTCACCGTGACCGGAGCGACAGAAAGATCAGTCATGGGGGCGGGTCCTGGAGGCGCGGGGGGAGTCCGGGGGCGGGAGGTGGTGTGCACGTCCCGCCCCCGGGAGTCGGGCAGGGGTCAGAGGCCGGTCGGAGGCGGCGGCGGAGCCGACCCGCTCGACGCGGCATCCTGTGAACCGGAGGACGGGGGTGCGCCCTGCGGAGGCGGTGTCGTCGTCGGCGGAGTGGTCTGCCATCCGCCGCCCTGGCCGGACGCGGCATTCGCGCCGGATCCGCCAGAACCTGGGGTGCCTCCCACCTGGCCGCTGGTGTCGTCGGACACGCTGGTCGGCGCGGGCTGGACGGCTTTCTCCAGGCCGGACTTGACGGCATCGCCGCCGGGCGAGCCTCCCGTACCACCGCCCTGCGAACCGTCCTTGCCTTCGCCGCCGGTCGGGTCGGTGGCGACGTCGCCGGGGAATCCGCCGCCGTCGGGGCCTTGCGGTGCGGCACTCCCCATGGCGGCAGCGCCACCTGCTCCGGCTGCGGCGCCACCGGTTCCGGCGGTGGCCGCGGCTGCGGCGGCCTTGCGGGCGGCCTTCTCGGCATGGGCCTTGGCGATCTGGGCCCCGGCGCCACCGGCACGGTGGATGGACTCGCCGTCGGTGCCGTCGGCTGCCCAGTGCACGAACTTGAAGACCGCGTACGGACACAACAGCACCAGGACCATGATCACGATGCCGGACATGACGTCGGCGAGCGCGGCGATGCCGTCATTGGCTTCGGTCTTGCCCATGGCGGCGATACCGAGGACGAAGATGACGGTCATCAGGAGCTTGGAGACGACGAGGGTGGCGGTGGCTTCGATCCAGCCCTTGCGCCAGCGCCGGGCGACTTCCCAGCCGCCGCCGGCGGAGGCGAAGACCGCGAGGGTGACCATGACGAGGATGCCGACCTTGCGGACCATCATCACGCACCAGTAGAGGAAGGCGCCGATGGCGGCGCCGAGCCCGGTGACGACCGGGACGAGCCAGCCGAGACCGGACAGCGCCCCGATTTGGCCGACCTTCACCACGCGGCGCACGGCCGATTCGATGTTCAGGTGTGCGGCTTTGAACAGGCCGTCGCTGACGGCGTCCACGACCTCGATGGCGACTGTGGTCAGGGCGATGGCGCAGAAGGCGAACAGGACTCCGGACGCGGTGCCCGTGCATGCTTGGGTGAGGGCTTGCCCGTCGCGTCTGATGGCGGCCCGGACCAGTTGCGCGCAGAAGGTGGCGACCAGCAGGACCAGGCCCAGCGGCAACAGCATTTCGTAGTTGTCGCGGAACCACCCGGCGTTCAGATCGACCTTGGTGGTGGTGTTGACGGCTTCGGCGGCCAGGTCGGCTGCTGCGGCTGCCAGTTCACCGGCGGACTTCGCCATCCAGTCACCGATGGCTTTGCCGGGGTCCGAGGCGAAGTCCACCGCGTCGCCGACGGCGCACAGTTTGTCCGCCAGGGGGAAATCACAGAAACCCACGAGGAGTTACTCCTCCTTTCGTGTCTCAGGCGCGGGTCACTGCGTGACGCTCGGTGCGATGGCGGCCAGGGTGCAGTCGTGGTTCGGGCGGCACTGGACGGCCAGGGTCACGGCGCGTTCCTCGGCTCCGCCGCCGCCCTTCTTCCAGCTGAGGGTCTGCTTGCCGTTGACGGTGACGACGTAGATGTACGCCTCGGTGATCGCGGACGGATCCTCGGCCAGCGCCTGTTTAAACGCGCCGGGGTAGTGGCCCTCGGTGATGTGGGCGGTGGCGTGCTGGTCCTGGTCGGCCATCCGCGACCAAAGCACCGGGTCGGGGACCTGGCCAGCGACCGAGGTCCAGTCGGCGTACTTGGTCTCGGTGGTCATCCAGGCGCGTATGCCAGCGAGTTGCTGGTCCCGGCTGGTGTCGCGGGTGTCGTAGGACCAGAGCATCTGGGCCGCTGCCTTGGCGTAGGCGACCGGCTCGGCGATCTGCGGCGGCTTGGGCACCGACCCGGACCCGGAGGAAGGCTTGGGAGCAGCCTCGGAGTGGGACGGGCCGCCCGTGGGAGCCGGTGGCGCGGCATCGTGAGTCTGCTGGCCGTTGCCACCGCCGGTCAGCAGGGCAACGACCCCGGCGAGGGCAAGTAGAACGGCGACAACGGTGGCGCCGATCGCGATGCGCTGGTTTGTCGACCAGCCCGAGCCGTACGAGGACAGCGAAGAGGAGGGGAAGCGTTTCCGCATCAGTGGACCTGCGATCCCAGGCCGGAGAAGAAGGCCACGATGCCGTTCGCGGCACCCAGACCGAGAGCGGCGCCGGCGGCGACGACGGCGCCCTTCTTCCCGTTGGCCTCGGCCTGGTGTCCACCGGTGTGGTGGCCCCAGGCCCATACGCCTAGCGAGACGGCGAGGGCGCCGACGACGGCGATGATCCCGAACATGTTGATGCTGTTGACCACGTTCTTCAGCACGGCGAGGCCAGGCAGCCCGCCGCCTTTGGGCGTGATGCCTGGGTCGTAGGCGAGCTGGACGACGCGGTCTGCGAGAGGGACGGACATAGGTGGTGCGAGGCTCCTTGCATACGCGGGCCCGGCGAGGCCCAACGGGAAGGTGAAAGCGGAGGGAGAGGCGAGCGAAGGGCACGGAAGTGGCCGTGTCAGCCCGGCCCGCCCGGGCTGACACCGGGCGGGGCGGCGTCAGAGGACGCGGCGGACGGCGAGAATGTCCCAGTCCTTGATCGGGGTGATCCGCACCGGCTTGGTGGTGCGCGGCGCCTCGATCACGAGGCCCTCGCCCATGTACATGCCGACGTGCTCAGGCCGTGCGGCGGTACCGCGGCTGAAGATCAGGTCGCCGGGCGTGAGGTGAGCGGGCGAGACAGCCTTGCCTTCGTTGACCTGCGTGTACGTGGTGCGGGTGAGCGTGATGCCGGCATGGGCGTACGCCTGCTGCATCAGGCTGGAGCAGTCGCAGCGGCCCATGGGGTCGGGGCCGTGCGCGTTGGTGCAGGAGCCGCCCCACTGGTAGAGCGTGCCGAGCTGGTGCATCGCCCACTCGATGGCCTTACGGGCCCTCGGGTCGGCGTCCTTGGGGATCGAGTAGCCCTTGGGGACGCTCCCTTCGGGTATGCGGCCGAAGCCGGAACCGTCCTGGCCCGGCGCGCAGCCGGTCGTACTGGTCGACTGCTTCTCGTCCTGGTTCGCGTCCTTGTCATCCGTGGCATCCCCGGCGCCGGGGAAGGTCTTGACGATGGCGGCCTGCAGCGCGGTGGCCAGGTTCTCCCACTGCGCGTACGCGTCCGGCAGGCCGGATTTCTGCACGGCTTGGGCGGCCTGGGTGACGGTCATCTGCTGCCAGCCGTCCACCTTGAGCAGGTGCTTGTAGAACTGCTCGCTTGCGTAGGTGGGGTCGCGGATCTGCTGGGCGCTGCCCCAGCCCTGGGAGGGACGCTGCTGGAAGAGGCCGAGGGAGTCGCGGTCGCCGTAGCCCAGGTTGCGCAGCCGGCTCTCCTGCATCGCCGTGGCGAGTGCGATGATCTGGCCCTTCTTGGGAACGTCGAGCGAGAGGCCGGCGGCCACGATCGTCGCTGCGTTGGGGACCTGCTCGGCGGGCAGGTCCAGGCCCTCGATGTGGACGTCCTTGCCGGACGCGCCGTCGAGGATCTTGGTGACCTGCTCGGCGACCTTGTCGCTGTCGATGTCGGTCAGGCAGTTGCTGAAGGAGCTGCTGCTCTGTACGGCTTCGGCGGAGGAGGCGAGCATCATGCCGGTGCCGGCGAGCAGGATCGGGGAGAGGAAGACGACGCCGATGCCGGCGGCGAGTGCCTTCAACCCGAGCGGACCGCTCGCCGGTCAGCGGGTTCGGGCATGGATGGGTGGTCAGACGTCATGAACGAGTCCTTCGGGATGTGGTGTCCGGCGTGTCGCGTGCGCGAGGCGTGGTGGAAGGGCGCGGCAGCCGGGGTGGGCGATCGGAGGCGGGCCGGTGCGGGGGAGTTGCCGCTCGCTCCGCGCGGCCGTGCTGTGAGCTAGGTGTGCCGGGGCAGGGGTATCTCCATGAGGTGTGGCGAGGATGTAGCCAGCGGCGGTGTGCGCCGGGCGGTTCAAAAACAGTAGGTGCGGATCGGCGGTTGACCAAAAAGCTCGGCGTGAGGTGCCGGAAACCGGTACATCGGTAAGGGTTTCTTGGTCGTCGGCGGATTCGCCTCTACAGTTTTTTGACTCCCCCTCGCCCTCCTCGGTCTGCGGCCACGGGCTTCTGCATGCCTGCTTTCGGCCCGCGAGGACTCCTGTGTGAGGCGGGGTTTCCCTCCGCGATTCCGCACCCGAATAGGGGTTCCTCTTTGCCTTTTTCCCTGCACCAGGGCGACGCTCTGGCCGTTCTCTCCGGCCTACCGGACGGCTGCGTCGACTCCGTCATCACCGACCCGCCGTACAACAGCGGCGGCCGGACCGCGAAGGAGCGCACCACCCGCTCCGCGAAGCAGAAGTACACCTCCGCCGATGCCAAGAACGACCTTGCCGACTTCACCGGCGAGAACATGGACCAGCGCTCCTACGGCTTCTGGCTGACGCAGATCATGACCGAAGCGCACCGGCTGACGAAGACCGGCGGGACCGCCCTGCTGTTCACCGACTGGCGCCAGCTCCCCACGACGACGGACGCGATCCAGGCGGCCGGGTGGCTGTGGCGGGGTGTGCTGGCCTGGCACAAGCCGCAGGCCAGGCCCCAGAAGGGCCGGTTCACCCAGAACTGCGAATTCATCGTCTGGGCGTCCAAGGGGCCGATCGACGGCTCCCGGAACCCGGTCTACCTACCGGGTATGTACTCGGCTTCGCAGCCCTCGGGGTCCAAGCGCCAGCACATCACGCAGAAGCCGGTGGAGGTGATGCGCGAGCTGGTCAAGATCAGCCCCGAAGGCGGCACGGTCCTCGACTTCTGCGCCGGCTCCGGCTCCACGGGCGTCGCCGCCCTGCTGGAAGGCCGGGACTTCATCGGCGTGGAGAAGACCGAGCACTACGCGTCGATCGCGGCCGACCGGATCACCGAGACGATCCGCGCAACCCTCACCAAGGACGACGTGGTTCTCGCAACCTGAGCCGCGCCCTCTCCTGCCGCCACCGCAACCGGCTCCCTGCTGAGCCGCCGGCGGAGCACCGCCGGAGTGGACGTGCAATTTCACTGCCCGGTCCGTGCAAGGACGCCTTCGCCTTTCTCCCAACCCGTGTCTCGTAGGAGGCTGAACTTTCAATGTCCGAATCCGCAAGGCCGTCTGACGATGGGGAGCTGGAGCCGGTTCGTATTCCGGATCCGCAGTTGGAGGGAATCGAGGCGAGCGTGCGGCGGCTCATGGAGCAGTCGGCGCAACAGGCTCAGCAGCTCGACCACCTCGCATCCGCGCCGGCGCCGAGCGGGTCACCGTTCGCCGCGTTCGGTATGCCGGGACTCGGCGGGCCTCCGGCCGCCGTTCCGCCGGAGCCTCGCCCGATCCTGGAACTCGACGGGGAGGAACGGGAAGACGAACTCGACGCCCTCTCGGACTGGGTCGACGACTTCTTCCTCCCGGTCTACGGAGCGGAGGTCACCACCGCGGCACCTTGGTGCCTGCAGTGGCAGGAGCACGACGACGTCGTGGCCTGGCTGCACGCCCTGTGGCTCGCCTACCAGCAGCACAAGGACCCCGAAGCCGGGCTCTCCGGCCTGTTCGTGTGGCACCGCGACTTCCTCACCCACGCCGTCGCCGCGATTCGCGCGCCGGGCGGACCGCTGTCGGCCTGCATGACCTCCCCCGACCGGCCCGCTCACCGTCTCCTGCCCGGCCCGCCGCCGTCCGTGCGCACCGAGACGGCGGCCACGGCGGATGGCGCCGGCACTGCCGGGCCGGGCGAGCCGACGTCATGACCGCGGGAGCGGGACAGCCCGCCTTCGGACTGAGCTTCGACCCTCGCGCGCTGACCGATCTCCTCCAGGCCCCCAGCGATATCCGCGACCTCACCCTCGCCTACCTGCAGGAAGTCGTGAACGCCCAGCGCTTCGGACAGCGCCTCGACGGCGACCTGGAGGGATTCCGGAAGCTGTTCGTGGACCGCCGCAAGGACTGGCGCGTCGTCTACGGCGTCCGCCCGGCGCCCGCGGAATCCGCCCACCCCAAGGAGATCCACGTCGTCGCGGTACGGCCGCGTGCGGGCAACGACGTCTACGACGAGGTCGGCCGCCGCCTGGGGATGACCCGCCGGCCGCTGAGCGCTCGGACGCACGCGGCCCGCTCGCGTTCCCCGCAGCTGACCACCCGTCCTCCCGCGCCCCGGCCCGGTCCGCCGCCTGCCGCCCTGCCGGGCCTGCCCCGTCCCGCACCCAACCCCGCGCACCATCCCACCCGCTGAACGCACGGAGCGCCGCCCATGCCCCCTCAACCCGCGCCGACACCCACCCGGCGTGCGGTCACGCAGCTCGACCACCGCCTCGAAGCGGTCACCGGCCACGACATCGACACCCTGTGGACCTACCGCGACCGCGGCGCCCTCGACGAGCCGCACACCCAGCTGGTCGACCGGCACCGCACCCTGGCCAACGCCCAGATCGGCGTCACCTTCTACCTCAAGCTGCTCAACCGTCTCACGAGCGGTGAGTTCCCTGTCGACGGTGCCCTCTTCGTACGCATCGACCGCACCGTGGACCAGCTGGAGGAAGCCGCCAACGCGCGCGACGCCGCCGCCCAAGAGGTGCTCGCCGCCCTGGAGCCCATCGAGGCCGCCGCCGCAGCATCTACGCCCGACGAAGGACGACTCTCGACCGACGACCGGGCGGCACTGCTCGCCATCGCCGGCGGTGCCAAGCTCCACGAACACCTGCTGACAGGCCGACTGTCCGTGACCGCCTCCTCCGGCACCCGCATCCCCTATCCCCAGATGCAGCAGCTGGAACGCGCCGGCCTCACCGTCCGGGACACCAGCCACCCTGTGCACGCCGGCCAGCCCGTCTCCCTCACCGACGCCGGACGAGCCGCACTGCTGGACGCCCGCCGGACTCCTGCAACGCATGCGCCGACGAGCCCGGCTCGCCCCGGCGCCCCGCCGTCCACTCCAGCGAAGCGGCGCTGAACTGCACCGATCCACCGAAAGGCTCTTGTTGTCCCCCACCGAACCGGCGCCGGCCCGGAAGACCATCCCCCACGTCGACTTCGAGCTGGACGACCTCGACTCCGACGAGGAGAGGTACCTCGACTTCTACCGCAAGGTCGCTGTCCACGAGGACATGCTCGTCCCCCTCGCCGAACACCACGACGGCCCGAACAGCTACTACGTGCTGTTCGACCGCACCGCCACCTGGGGACGCCCCGGCATGCCCCAGGTGCTCGCCGTGCATCTGCAACGGGACCACGAAAAAGGCATGTTCAGCTTCGAGCACGCTCAGCTGCCGCTGTCTGCGATGGCGCAGTCCTGGCTCATCCACCGCGGCTGCCCGCCCGACGCCATCGGCCTCCACCCCGAACTGGGCCCGCCACCGGCGGACGAGGCCACGCGAGCACTGGAGCGACGCCTCGTCGGCGACGGCGACCACTACGCCATGGGCTACTCCTACACCAGCGACGACCCGGACGACATGGTCATCGTCGTGGTACTGCGTGCACAGGACGAGCAAGTCCCCAGCCCATTCCGCGTGGTGGTCGAGGAGGTCGATACCGAGACGTGGACGCACACCCTGCGGGAGGGCGGCTTCGACACGGCCGGTGAGGCCCTGCAGTGGTGCGACGACCGCCTCACCGGCGAGGCCGGGCCGCTCCCGCCGATCCGCCCGGCAGCCACCCCCAGCCGCCCGGCAGGTGTAGCGAAGGCCCCTGCCCCACACCCGCCCGGCCGCTCTCGCTGAGCGCTGTTCCAGTCGCGGGCGGCGCAACATAGCCGACGATCGCCGGTTAGCCAAACCGCCGATTCTCCGGACTCTTATACAGCCGCCGGGACAACTCCCGCGGCACTTTCCCCGCATTCCCTGTGCCTTCACGGAGGTTTCTTCCGCATGCGCTCCACCCGAATCGCCATATCCGCGGCGATGCTCGGCACGCTCGCGCTGCCGGCGCTGTCCGCCACGCCCGCCAGCGCCGCGACCGTACCCACCGCAGCAACCGCCACCCCTGCCGTGAGCTGCCACAACCTGCCGCCGCTCCCGTACGCGGTGCACACCAAGGCCGTGACCATCCGGTCCAAGGCCAGCTCGAAGTCCACCGCGCTCGGTGTGCTCTACAAGAGCCACAAGTTCAGCGTGTCCAAGAAGAGCGGCAACTGGCTCTACATCACGGACAAGACGACCGGCGTCAAGGGCTGGGTCTCCGGCACCTACGTCTACCGCGACGTCCGCATGTGTCTGGACTGACTGACCGGATCCAGCACGTCCCGCCCAGCGGCGGGGGCACCGAGTACGGCCACCCCTCACATTCCGCAGGCACCGGCCCATCCAGAACAGGAGATTCCCTTTGACCGACGGCATATCCGATGAGTCTGCGGATGTCGTGGGCGTGCTCACCGAACGGATCGAGGCCCGCTTCGACATGGGCATGGACCAGTTGAAGGCCGCGGTCGCCGCCGCTCCGACCGCGAACCCCGACGCCACCGACGTCGTCAAGTGGCACGGCCTTCTCGTCGAGGCCCAGTCCGTGCTGGAGCGCGCGGAGGACGACCTCCTCGCCGCCCTTGAGACCCAGCCCAGCGAGGTCGACGACCCGACGATGGGCCTCGCCCATCGGGTGAACGCCGCCGTCACCACCCGCGACGGCCGGGCCATGGTTGTGCGGTGGCTCCTCGACCCGGACGCCCCGGGAAAGAAGGACCTCGCCGCACAGCGCCTGGCCCGCCTCCGGCCCCGAAGCGGCCCGGCGGTGCAGACCAGCGCCCCCAACCGGCCGGCAGGGACACTCGCACCGGCGTCGGCGTGGCGGCCGGCGAGGTCCGCCCGATGAGCCGGGACAAGGCCAGCACCATGGACACCGACCTGCAGAAGGTCTTCGGGAACCCGGTAACCGAGCTGTACGAGGCTGCTGCCGGCCACGATGCCTCGCCTGCGCTCGCCCGTGCTCTGGAGCTGCGCTCGTTCCTGGCGCTCACCGAGGAGCAGGTCGCCCGCGTCCGTGACCGCGTCCACGCCGACATGGACCCCGAGCGGGACATGGGCGAACTGTCGGCGGACAAGCTCCGCTTCGACGCGCAGTGGCTGGAAGCGGCACTGGAGGCCCGCGACGGCTACCGCGCCGCCCTCGGCGAGCTGCTGCGCACCATGCCCCCGCCTGCAAAGCAAACCCGGCCCGCTCGCACGGCACAGCTCAAGGCCACCGCCACCCTGCCTCCGTCTGCCGCCCCGGCACCTCAGCGTGCCGGGGCGGCCCGGGCCCGCCGACCGTGAAAGCCCTCGATTGCCCCACCTCACGTCTACCGACATAGCCGACCGGATCGAGGACCTGTACGGCGCACCGCTCGCCGACCTCGAAGCCTACGCACAGGACCAGCCCCCCGGCATGCTGTCCGCCCTGCTCGGCATGCACGGCGCCCTCGCCCTGGCCGAGCGCAGCATCGGCTTCCACCGCGACCAGCTGGCCCGGCTCGTCCACCCCGAGCGGCAGATCGGCCCGCACGAGGTGTCCCACCTCCTCGACGGCACCCGCCGGCTCGCCGAAGCCGTCGCCGTCCGCGAGGCCCAGGCCACATCGGTCGCAGCCGTCCTGCAGAGCCTGGCCCGCGTCCCGGCCCCGACGTCTGCCTCTCCGACTCCCGCGCCGCCTGCTCCGGCCGCGCCCCTTGTGGCGCAGAGCGCGGCGCACAGCCGCTGACCCGACCCCCAGGCGATTCCCCCTTCTTTCACCCAGGAGTTCCTCCCTTGGCCATCACCGCTCTGCCCCCCGATGCCGACGCCGACATCGCCCGGGTCACCGAGGCCCTCGCCATGATCACCCCGCGCTGGAACGTGAGGATCCTGCTGGCCCTCTCCGGCCCGCCGCTGCGCTACAGCGAGCTGGCGGCCAAGGTGTCCTGGCTGCAGAACGGCCAGCTCCACCCCAAGTTGAAGTCGTTGTGCGACGCCGGTCTCGTCGAGCGCACCGAACACACCGCACGGCACGTCACCTACGGCCACACCGAGCGAGCCGCTGCCCTGCTGCCGATCCTGCCGATGATCGTCACCTGGGCCGAGGAGCACCTGGAGAAGGCGGAGCGCCCGCTGGCCGCGATCGAGCAGATCGAGGACAGCCTCACCCTGCTCACCCGGCGCCATGCTGCCGCCATCCTGTGGGTGCTCAAGTCGCGTAAGGAGGTCAGTGGCCGGGTTCTGGCCCGGATCGTGATGCCCAGCAGCGACTGGACCAACATCTATCCGCCGTTGCGCCAGCTCGTTGCCGACGGTCTGGCCGATACCGAGGGAAACGGCCGGCCCTACCGGCTGTCCGCCGCCGGCGACGCCCTGGGCCCCGTCCTCGGCACGCTGTCCGCCTGGTCCGCCGGGCAACCCCTCGACCAGGCAGCCAGCCACCCCGTCTGGGGGCAGCCGCAGGCCAAGAGCGCGCCGAGGCCGTGGGTCAGCAGCCCGTCACGGCCGGCGCCCGTGGCGCTTCCACCTGCTCGGGCGGTTGGGTCGTCCCCGGTGTGGCACCACCGCGACCTCTTCTCGCACGCTGCCACCGGCCGCCCGACGGCAGCCCTCCCGGCGGGAGGCCCGCGCCGATGAGCACTTCCTTCCCCCCTGCCGAAGCGCGCCAGGTCATCGACCTGCTGGCCTCACGCTCCTTGATCCGTCTGGTCACCGAGATCGACGACAACGGCGCCATACCGCCGCGACGGCTCGCCGGCACCCTGCCCGACCTTTCCGCGCACCAACTGCGCAGTGCATCCGACACGGCCCGTGCCCACGGCCTCGTCCGGGTCGCGCCCGGCGCCGTTCTGGAACTCACGGACTCCGGGACGGAACTGGCCGACCTGTACGACGCGCTAGCCCGGTGGGCGCGGCGTCACTCGGCCCCCGCCGCCGTCTGCGAGTTCAGCAGCCGCATCCAGCACGTTCTCGGCCTGCTGGCACCCTCACTCACCCCCGGGAACGCCGACCGCCCCGCACCCCTGCCCGACGCGCACCCGATCAGCGCGGAGGCTGAGGCGGACCTAGCGCGCGTCCGCACGCACCTGATCCAGTGGCTGGCCGGCAACCCCCAGGTGACCCGGGCCGAGCCCGAGCGGGCCGCGTGAGCGCAGCGGTCACACCCCGGCACGCACGCCACACGGCCGGGCTGATGAGCAGCATTTACCTGCCGCGCACGGCGGACGCGTTGGCGTTCGCGATGTCCACCTACGGCATCCCGTTGCTCGTTCTGGCCACGACTGGATCCGCCGTACTGACAGGGGCCGCCTTCGCCCTGGAGTGGATCCCGCGCCTGGCAGCGTTCGGGTGGGCCGGGTCGATCGTCGACCGACGCGGCGCCTCGGTGGTCTTCCACCTCGCCTCCCTGGGGCGGGCGCTGGCTCTCGCCGCCGGCGCTGTCCTGCTGTACCTCTACCCGTCCGGTGCTGCGGCGAGCGTGACGGTGATGGTGCTGGCGGCGGCGACCGGTGTGCTCACTGAGTTCAGCTACATCGCCGTCGAGACTGCAGGTGCCGCCGCCGGCCGCCGAGCGGGACCTCGGGCTCACCGTGTCCAGGCTGCCCTGCTCGGCATCGACCAGACGGCGACCTTGGCCGGACCGGCGCTCGCCGGCGTGCTGCTGCTCGCCGGGCCGCCGTCGATGCTCGCAGTGGTTACCGTGCTCTCGCTGCTTGCCGCGCTGCTCGCCCTGCGCACACCGCCCTCACCCGTGGCCCCGGCCCGCGCGCCGAAGGGGCGGCCCGGCGCCGGGCTCGTCACCGGGTGGCGCACCATCCGCGCGCTCCCCGCGCTCGGCTGGTTGGTGGCCGGGCTGACTCTGTCCAACCTGTCTATCGGCCTTCTCCAGGCAGCCGGTCCGGTGATCGTCGTCCAGCACTTCGGGCAGTCCACCACGGCCGTCGGCCTGGTGTGGTCCGCCGCAGCGGCGGCCACTTTGGTGGCCGTCACCGTCTGTCGGTTCGCGTTGGACCGCCTGGGCCTGTGGCCGGTGGGAGTCGCCTGCTCCGTCATCGCTTCGCTCGCCTGTCTCGCAGCCGCCCTGGCCCCCGACTACCTGTCCTACCTGGTCATGGTCGCGGTCCTGATGGCAGCCGATGGCGGCTTGGCGGTCGTCCTGCGCACCCTGCGCTCCCGCCTGATCCCCCCGGAGGCATTCGGCAGCACCCTGTCGGCCACCATCCTCATCCTCCTGCTGCCCTTCCCCCTCGCCGGCGTGCTCACCGCGCTCACCCCGCCCGACGCGCTGGGCCACGTCATCACCGCCTGTGCCGCCCTGCAAACCCTCGGCCTGCTCTGCGCCTTCGCCCGCCTGCGCACCGACCCTGCCCTGCGCGCCTGACCCGGCTGTCCCCAGCCCGTGGAGGACCCCTATGACCATCGCCGCCCTCGGGTCACACCGAGCGACCGGCCGCACCATCAGCGAGCAGTTCCACGCCTTCGATGCCCGCAACCCGCACGTGTACCGATCCCTCGAACGCATGGCCGCCCGCCGCCTGGCCGCCGGCGCCACCCGGATCAGCCTCAAGGACCTCTTCGAAGACCTTCGCCGCCAACTCCCGTACGGCGTCGCCGGGCTGAACAACAACTTCACCGCTCTCTACGCCCGTCGCCTCATCGACGAACACCCCCACTGGTCCCACGCGTTCGAGCTGCGCCGGCGCCGCGCCGCCTGAGACACCCCCTTTTCCCCGCCCTGCCGTCCCTCGATACGGAGAATTCCCTCTTGCCCGCTCGCCCTGTTGTACTTGTCGTCGCTCCCGGAGATGAGAACTACCGCGGCTACTGCCTTGAGCAGGTCGCCGACGCCTACAGAGTCGTGCTGCTCACCGGCACCGAACCCTCGTGGGAGAAGCCGCACATCACCGATCACGCCGTCGTGGATCTAAGCGATCCTGCCGCGCTGTTGGCGGGGGGCTGGGCCCTGGCCGCACGCCACGACGTCGCCGGTGTCATGACTTGGGACGAGTGGAGTGTGGTCCCGACCGCCCGCCTCGCCCGCCAGCTCGGCTTGCCCACCACCGCGCCCGAAGTGATGCAGGGGTGCCGCAACAAGGCCACCGCTCGGTCGCTGTTCGCCCGCCACGGCGTGCCCTCGGCCGCTTCGGTGAGCGTGCGTACCCGGCAGGAGGCCGAAGCCGCCGCCGAACGGATCGGCTACCCCGTGGTGCTGAAGCCCGCCTCACACGCGGGTGCCATCGGCGTGCGCCGCGTCGATGACCGCGACCAGCTCACGGCCGCCTACCGGGCGGCCGAACGGACGGCCGGTCAGGGCACCGAGAGCACCAGCGTCCTCGTCGAGGAGTTCCTCGACGGGCCGGAGATCTCCGTGGAGTGCGTCACCTACCGCGGCGCCACCACGGTGGTGGCGGTCAACCGCAAGACCATCAGCCCTCCGCCGCACTTCGAGCAGCTGGCCCACAGCGTGGACGCCGACGACCCGCTCCGGGAGACCGTCGCGCCGGCCGCCCGGGCGGCGATCAGTGCCCTCGGCATCACCGACGGCGTCAGCCACATCGAGATGCGCCTCGTCGAGGGCAGGCCCCGTCTCATCGAGGTCAACGCTCGCCTGGCCGGAGACATGATCGGCCACCTCGTGCGTCTCGCCACCGGCATCGACCTGGTCCGTGCCGCCGCCGACATCGCCTGCGACCGTGCCCCCGACCTCACGCCCACCAGGTCCTCGGCCGCCGCCATCCGGCTCCTCTATCCGGACACCTCCGGCACCCTCACCCGCCTCACCTACGACGGGCCCCGCCCGCATTGGCTGGACCGGGTGCACTTCCAGTGCCGCCCCGGCGACCAGCTCCTCCTCCCCGCTGACGGAGGAAACCTGTACACCGGCCGGATAGGCTACCTCATCACCACCGCCACGACCGGCCAGCAGGCGCGTGCACGCGCCGACCAGGCTGCTCGTGCCGTCACCGCGGTCCTCGACCGGACCTCCGGCCCCCGTAGCGCTGCGGCGTGAGCGCGGTGTCTGCGGCTGACCGGCACAGCCGGGCGTTGCTGACCGGCTATTTCCTCGGCCTGGGGGCCATCATGGCGGTGTGGGGCGCCCGGATGCCCGCCGTGCAGCAGGCTGCCCACCTCGGCACCGCAGGGCTGGCCCTGGTCCTGCTGGCCGCCGCCGTCGGCATGGTCGCTGGGCTTCAGCTCGGAGGCCGCTACGCCCGCCCGGCGCGGCTACCAGCCCAGCTCACCAGTGGGTCCATCGCCCTGGCCGGGTGCCTCGTCCTGGTGGGGCAAGGCGAGAGCCTGTCCGCGTTGCTGGCGGCGGCTCTCGCGTTCGGTCTCGCGCACGGCGTCCTCGATGTAGCCGCCAACACTGCGGCCGTCCGCTGCGAGAACGCCTTCGGCCGGCCCATCATGTCTGGTCTTCACGCCGCCTACTCCCTCGGCGCCCTCGCCGGCGCCGCACTGGCCGCCCTCACCGCCCAGGCCCCGCACAGCACACTCTTCACCGCAACAGGCGCCCTCCTGGCCGGGGCCGCTGTCGCAGCGGTGCCGGTCACCCGAAGCCTGAGCGGCGCAGACCGACCCGCAATGCGCGCCGGCGCCGGGAAGCTGCCCCTGCTTTCGTCGCCGGGGAAGCTCTGGCTTCTGGCCGCGCTGGCCGCTGCGAGCCTGCTGGGGGAGGGCGCCGCCGCTGACTGGGCCGCCGTGCACCTGCACACCCTGGGCGCCCCGACGGCCGCGAGCGCCACCGCGTTCGCCCTGTACAGCGCGGCCATGGCGGCCGGACGGCTGACCGGTGACCGGCTCACCGCTGCCTTCGGCGCCCCGACAGTCGTACGGGCCGGAGCCCTTCTCGCCACGGCCGGACTCACCCTCGGCGTCATCGGGAACAGCACCCCGCTGGCGCTGACGGGCTGGGCGGTCTTCGGACTCGGCCTGTCCACCACCGTCCCCTCGCTCATCACCGCGGCCGGCGCCGGAGGCGCCAAGGCCGTGGCCACGGTCACCGCCACCGGCTATCTCGGCCTCCTCGCCGGCCCGGCCCTCATCGGAGCCCTGGCCAGCGCCACCACCCTGCCCACGGCCCTGCTGCTGCCCGCCCTCCTCGCAGCCGCCGTCGCCGTCCTCGCCCACCGCGCCCTGGAGAACACCACCCCTTGACACCCACCACTGCCCACGCGGGCCTGGACGCCGTCATCCTCGACTACAACGGCGTCATCGGCCTGCAACCCACCACCGACCAGTGGCTCCGCCTGGCCCGCACCGCCCTGTGGCCCGAGGACGACCTTCCCGCCTTCCAGAACGCCTTCTGGAACGCCCGCACCGCCTACGACGCAGGCCACCTCAGCGACCTCGCGTACTGGGCCACGGTCCTCGGCCACCACCCCGGTGCCCGCAGGCTGCGTGGACTCCGCGACGCCGATACCGACATGTGGACGTCCATCGACGATCACGTCATCGATGTTCTCCACCAGGCCCACGAGTCCGGGCTGCCGCTGGTCTTGCTGTCGAACGCACCCCGCCACCTCAGCGATGTCCTCGACCGCCGCCCGTGGCGCCGCCTGATGACCCACGCCTTCTACTCGGCCCGGCTCCAGGTCTGCAAACCCGACCCGGCCGCCTACCAGCACGCGATGAACGCCACCGGCGCCGCAGACCCCGACCGCGTCCTCTTCGTGGACGACCGAGACGACAACTGCCATGCAGCCCGCCACCTGGGCCTGCGCACCCTGCACTACACCGGCCACCCCACCGACCTCGCAGCCGCCCTGCAGCCCCCGAACTGACCCGCTTCCTCCCCCCCCAGGATTCAGTGCCCCACGACGACCACGACACCATCGACGGCGACGTCTACGTCTCCCCACGCCACCTGGCCCGCTCCACCGCGGTCAGCGACTCCGGCCTCGACCCGCTGCGCGACCTCGGCTGGGATCTGCACCACGACCACCTCGGCAACGCCTACCTCACGGCCCCCGACGGCAAGGTCCGCCTCGGCTACCTCCCCGAAGGCGACGACGACGGCCTGTGGCGCATCAACGCCTACAAGGACGCCTTCGGCCCACCGGCCTGGGGCGTCTGCTTCAACGACAGCGCGCCCACGGAGTTCGTCACTGCCTTCACCACCGCCCTCGCCGAGGCGTACCGGCAGGGCCCAGACCGCTACCTTGCCCGCCCGCTTGCCGGAAGCACCGACCGTGACCCGTTCCAGGCCGTTGACCCGCTCATCAACCGAGGCTGGCGCTTCGACCGCCCGGATCTGAGGACCTTCGCCATCACCGCACCCGACGGGCTCGCCACGCTGGAATACACCACCGGCGACCTCGACCCGGCGATCGAGCTGGAAACCCGCGACGCGCGCTGGCACCTGTGGGCCGGCACCTCCTCAGCTCGGCCCTACTGGTACGCCACGGCCAGCACCGACACCCCCGCAGCCCTTCTGCGAGCTGTGACCGAGGCCGTGGCCGACCCCGCACCCCTGCCTCGATGGCGGGACGACACTTCCAGCTACGTCAAGGACCACGCCCAGACTTCCCCGATCCACCCGCCCTCTCCGCCGACGCCCACCCCGCTCGACGTCCGGCGGGCCGCAGCGTCCCGCCGCCCGGCCGCGCTTCCCGCGGCCAGCGTTCCGCGCTGGAGCACCACCAGCCGACATGCCCTGCCCGGCCAACGCCGCTGACTCCACTCAACTCCGACCGGAGACCCTCGTGTTCCTGCAGGCTCCCGAGTTCTTCACCGAGCTGTGCCTTCCTTTCCACGAGCACGCCGTCGTGGGCAACACCTACTACGCCGCCCCCGTGCCGGGCACGCCGCTGCGTTTGCGGATTGACTTCACCCGCACCATCCACGCGGACACCTACGGCGGGCTGCGTGTCGCAGTCGTCCACCCGGAACGCGGGGAGATCGACGCGGTGGCACTCAGCTTCGTGGACCACGGAACCTTCCACCGCCGCGACGAAGCCACCAACACCCCTCCGCACACCAAGCAGTACGGCATCTTCGGCACCTACCACCGCCCCGGCCGCCCACCGTGGGACGGAGCCGTCACCACCGGGCTGCGCGACGCCATCGAGCAGTACACGGCCGTCTGGTTCCCCAGCGCCTGGGCTGCCTCCGCGCCCAAGCGTGCGGCCGGCCCCACGCCGCGCAGCACTCCAGCTCCGCCGACCGTCCCCGCCGGGGCCCGCACCCGCTGAGCCTCGTCCCGATCCCCGCGCCACCTACTCAGCAGGAGCATCTCCTCGTGTTGCCCGACCCACCACGCGACCCCTTCAACAATCTCGACCCTGCCCAGACCGTGAGAGTTCTCCCGCGTCACCTCGCGGGTCCCGGCCAGGCAGACCTGGAGACGATCTGGGCCTTCCCCTTCGACGACGGATGGCACCTTCACCAGGGACTCGAAGGGATGGTGTTCGCCATCAGCCCCTGCGCCCGGCTGTGGACCCGCTTCGCTCCCAAGCCCGAGGAGCGAGGCGCAGACACGTGGACCATCGGCATGGACCGTGCCCCCTTCGGCCCGCGGGCCTGGGAGATCACCTTCGACGCCACCACCCCCGCCGAACTCCTGCGCGACGTCCACACCGAACTGCTCGACCTGTACCTCGAAGACCGCCACAGCGACAAGAACCACCTGGTCGAGGATCCGACGGCCCCGCACGAGGTGTACACGCCGCTCCTCACCCACGGCTGGAGCCACAGCGTCAAAACGGACGGTACGCAAACCTTTCTGCCACCAGAGGGCCTTGGCGGTGTGCGTCACCGGTACGCCACCACTGGGTCCGACGGTCCGGCCTGGCGGGCGTGGGGCGGATACCCGAGCGAGCCGCACTGGCAGGCCCAGTTCTCTGCCGGCGCGCCCACCACCCTCGCCGCGGCTTTCACCGCCTCGCTGATCTCCACCGAACCGCTGCACCGGGCCGTGAAGCAGATCCCCTTCCACACCCGTCGTCACCTCTACGTCGCACCGGCTGCAACCCCGCAGCCGCCCAGCCATCTGCCGCCCGCTCTGCCGTCCGCACCCCACCCCGCCGGCCGCGCCCGCTGACCTCCCCCGACCGATCAAGGAGTCCCCTTCCTCGTGCACGCACATCTCGTCCGATCCGCCGCCGCCATCGCCGTCGCTGCGGCCGGCACCCTCACCTGGGCACCGGCCGCGAGCGCCGAGCCCACCGAACCGACCCCCTCAGCCTCCGCCGCCGCCGAGACTCCGGCCGCGGACGCGGGCAGCGTCGAGATCACCACCAGGGACACAGCCGGAGACGCCCTGCCCGGCGCCGTGTTCCTGCTGCTCGACTCCGCCGGCCAGGAAGCCGGACACGGGAAGACCGACGCACAGGGAAAGCTGACCTTCTCCGACCTCGCGCCCGGCGTCTACCGGCTCAAGG
Source organism: Streptomyces sp. 3-6 (assembly GCF_056323165.1). NCBI lineage: Bacteria > Bacillati > Actinomycetota > Actinomycetes > Kitasatosporales > Streptomycetaceae > Streptomyces > Streptomyces sp. 3-6. The sequence goes on along the minus strand of NZ_JBWHZP010000008.1, from coordinate 77,909 downwards.
AGACGGCCTCCGGCAGCCCGCTCCACGAGGTCGTCGCCGACCAAGACGTCATCGTCACCCCGGGCGCGACCACCCGGCTGACAATCACCGATCCCTTCAAGGCCGCCAAGGTCCTCCTGCAGGCCAAGGACGACAAGACCGGCAAGCTCCTGCCCGGCGCGACCGTGAACATCGGCACCGGCAGCTCGACGCTGCTCCCTCTGACCACGGGAGCCAAGAGCACGGCCTCCGGAGAGCTGCCCATGTCGAGCCGGAAGGCCCAGTTCTGGGTCAAAGAGATCAAAGCCCCTGCCGGCTACGACCTGTACAAGCCCACCAAGACGTTCACCGCTGGTCCCGGCGACCCGGTGACCGTGACCGTCACCAACGCCAAGACCACCACCACCCCGAAGCCCGAACCCTCGGGCAAGCCCACGCACACGCCCACCGCCACCCCCTCCAGCCCAGGCAAGCCGAACAGCGGTACGGACAGGGCCACGCCGTCCGTAACGGATAGCGACACACCGGAAACCGACACTTCCGCTATCGCAGCCACCCCGGTCGGCGACTCCACACCGAAGACGCCGACGGGCTCCCTCGCCCACACCGGTGCTGACGCCACGCCGTGGCTGATCGGCGGCGCGGCCGTTCTGATCGCGGCCGGTGGAGGCGCCCTCACCGTGGCACGCCGCAGTCGCACCGACAGCCACACAGAAGACAACACCGGGAGCTGACCGCACCCACCCTTCTTCACTACACGGAGCCCCCGCAGCCCCAGCTGGACACGCTGTTCGCGACCGCCAACAGCGTCCTCCTGGATGTGGGGGCCTCGGTGTTTGTGAACCGCCCCTCTATAGTCGAACGTGTGAGCGCTACTCCGTCCCGTCTGGAACTGCTGCAGTTCACGCGCCGCGTGGTCGAGCAGCAGGCGCGGGCGAGCCTTCGGCAGCTAGACCGGTGGATCGCGGACGAGGAGCGTCGCGAGGCCGAGCGACGGCAGGCCGAGGAGCGGCGACTGCCGCCCCCGGAGTGGCTGATCGAGCGGGGCCTTGACCGGAGCAGCCTGGTGGCGGTGCACACGGGGGACTGCTGGGACCCGGGTAAGCGCCAGATGCCGGCGACGCGGGAGCAGGCACGCGACGCGATACGTCAGCAGGTTCCGGCGTGCTCGAAGTGTCGGCCGGACACGCGGCTGGGCCTGCTGGAGTAGTCCGGCGCGCGGGCGGTCCGGGCGGCGTTTGAGGGTGGCGGGGTGGAGTTCCCTGTCGACGTCGCCCTGGCCGAGCTGGTGCCGCAACTGCCGACCGGGCCGCGCTGGTGGTATGAAGTGAAGCTCGACGGTCACCGGACAGTTTTGTGGCGGCTGGCTGAGACGGTTCGACTTCAAGCGCGCGGTCGGGTCGGGACGTGACGACGCCCTGGATGGATCTTGCCGTGGCGGGGATGGCCCTGCCGCCTGGTGTCGTGCTGGACGGCGAGGCAGTCGTCATGGTTGACGGGCAGGTGTCGTTCGAGGCCGCTCAGGCTCGGGCGGCTTCCTCGCCTGCACGGTCGCGGGAGCTGGCGGCGCGGCACCCTGCGCTGCTCATCGTGTGGGACGTTTTGTCGTTGCCCACCGGGGACGTGAGGGGGCGTCCGTATGAGGAGCGGCGCGCCTTGATGCTGGACATGGTGGCCGGGCTGCCGGAGGGGTCGCCAATCCAGGCAGTGTCGGCGACGGAAGACGTGGAGGTCGCCCGGGTTTGGTACGAGACGCTGACCGGCTCCGGTGTGGAGGGGGTGGTGGCGAAGTCGGGGCGGTCGCCGTACCGGGCGGGTCGGTCGTCGTCGTGGAAAAAGGTCAGACACGCGGAGACGATCGACGCGGAGGTGGTGGGGTTCACGGGGGCGGCGGGTCGGCCGCGGGCGCTGGCGGTGCGGTTGCCTGACGGCCGTGTTGCATTGTCTCAGCGGCTCGGGGCGCAGCTGGCCGCGCAGGTCGCGGCGGCGCTGGTGGCCGTTGCTCCGGCCACGCGAGGTCGGGCGGCTGGGGGCGAGTCGTTCACGGCGGCGGAGTCCGGACTGCTCGTCGAGGTGCTGGCGGGGACGACGAGGCATGCCGTGGTCACCGTGACGCGCGTGCGGTGAGCTGCCGCGGACGAATCGGGAGGAACAGCTGTCCTTCAGCTCGGCGAAGGACCGCGGGTCCCAGCGCACGAACTCCTCGCTTCGGCGTGGGTGTGGGCACGCTATCTCTGAGCTGGGGCTCCGTTATCCACGAACGCGCGGACACCTCGTTACGCTGCGGCCGTGACCGAGCCCTCCCCGCTGCCAGGCGACTCCTCCGAGCTACACGTGCGCATCTCCTACGACGACGGACTCTGGGACACTCCCCAGGCGGACACGCTGGAGTGCTGGAACGTGGCCGTCCTGCACCGCCGACGCGCTCATGGTGAACATCACGAGCCGGTCAGCTCCAGCGGGTGTACGACTGCTGATTGCTCCTCGTGCACGGTCGAGGACGTAGTCGTCGGCTCCATGACGTTCTACCGGGTGCACCTCGACCGGGGCCGCAACGCCTACTGGGCCATGGAGGAGGAGTCGGAGGAACTGTACGAGACCGCGCAGGTCCTCCTTGATCCCGAGACGGGTTCTTTCACCGACGAAGTCAGCGAACAGTTGGAGTACGTCGGCTCAGCGCTGCTCGTCATGAATCGCGTGACGCTGGATCCGCCATGGCGCGGGCACGGCCTGGCGGCCGTGCTTGCCTGCGAGGTGATCACCCGGCTCATGGCCGGCTGCCGGGCCGTCGCCTGTTCGCCCGGCATCACCGATCTCAGCAGCCATCGGCTGACGGCCAGAGCCGAGTGGGACCGCGTGAACGCCAAAATCGCCCAGGGGTGGGAGAGCCTGGGTTTCCGTCCCTACCGGGACAACGTCTATCTTCTGTCTCCCGCCTCGCAGGATCTTGAGGAGCAGCGCGGCGCATTGCGCAGGCATCTTGCCGAACTCGGTGGTTCCTGGCGGGCGGGCGCTTCCTGACCAGCCCGCCAGCGCGTGAGGCGAGTTGCCTGCTAACCCAGCGCCCCTCTCGATCCGCAGGCAGCCGCGACGCCTGGCATCCGCTCAGTGGGTAAACGCGTGGTGGCAGCCCGCAGGATTACTCGGCTGCTGGAACATGAGAACCAGAAGTCGACCTAATGGGAACTTGTGTCTCGCGGGTGACGATTTCGAGGAACTCGGTGACGGACTCGGGCCGCATGGCGGGGTCTTCTCTCGTGGCGGTCTCTACGACCGCACGCCATGCGCCGCTCTCCGGTAGGAGGGGAATATTCGCGCGGGGGCGCTTTCCTGTGATTGCCCACCCGACGAATTGGCCCAGGCTGTATATGTCGGCCTGCGGCCCCGCGCTGTGAGCGTCGTCTTCCAGTTCGGGGGCGGCAAACCCAGCCGATCCCAAAGCTACACCCATCCTCGTCCTCTGAGGGTCGGTCGTCATCCCTCGGGGACGCCTAACAATGCCCCAGTCAGCAACCACCCACCGGCCGTCCAGCAGAAGAATGTTGGCCGGTTTGATGTCACGGTGCACATAGCCTTTTTCGTGTGCTACCTCAAGGACCGAACATACGGATTGCAGGAGAAGGGCCAGCGCGTCGTCGTTCCGTAGGTCATCACGGTAGTCCAGGGCCGTTCCCTGCGCATACGGCATGACGAACCAGCTATGATCTGGCGCGTGGTCCAGAATGGGCATGGCATGAGGATGACCGCTCAGGAACAGTCCGACTTCAATCTCCCGCCTCATTCTGGCGACGCGGCGCTCTAGCGGTGTGCGGAGCTTCTTCAGGGCTACCACGGATCCCGTGGACTTGTCTCTCGCCCTGAAAAGCTGAGCTTGGCCGCCATCTATAGGGATGGGATCGCACGCGTAATTTTTGCGCACGCCAGCCATATGACGGGCAGTGAAGTTCGGCTTCTTGTCGTACTCTGAATGCTCGGAGCAGACTTTCAGGAAGGCCATAAGCGCCAACTTGCATTCCTGCGGGTCTTGCCGATCGAGAAGTCTCAGCGCCTTATCGACCCTGTCGAAATGCATCCCCTTTTCCGCTTCAGGTCGGGGTATCTCGTCCCAATGGTCGCAGCGGAAAAAGGGGTGGTTGTTGAAAGGTTCCCTTCCTGCGGTGTGCAGGTCGAAACCGAGTTCCGCGGAAGCGGGTACAAGTACGCGGTGGCATAGGGTTCGAGCCGAATAGGATCGAGCATTGTGTGCCTGCTGCTTGATAGAGCGAGGGTCAACGGTCTCGTCGAGTGTTCGAGCGAGGAGTGCGGTACCCAGTGCGGGGGTGTAAGTGCGTGGCGCTTCTTCCTGGCGCAGTGAGCGCGAAAGGTGCAGCCACGCCTCTGGTAGCGAAGTTGCTTCCATCGCTTGCCTAAACGCCTCGTCCAATGTCTGGCGGGCGATATGCGGGTCGAACCTGACTGCCATCTTTTCCCCCGGGTCGATCAGCCCTAATCCTTCAAGCGTTGGGTTCGCCGCTACCGAATCCCGCGGGCCATGTTATCCATCTGCCAGCATCGGGTCGCATCGCACTGGTGGTGCCGAAGACCGTCGCCGCCCGGTGGCTTTGCTATCGATGGACGGCAGTTCGCCGGGGGCAGACAGGAAAGATCTCGGAAAGACTGGCCAACGTGCGCGAGAGCATGTCAACGTAGACGACCTTGCTAGAAACCCCAGGTCAGAGAGGTGATTGCTCGTGACCGTAGCCCCTGCGGGCCCCGGTTTCTCCACCACTGTCGAGGCCCTGCGACTGCGGGAGTGGCAGCTCGGCCCCGGTCAGCCGACTCTGGTCATGGACCAGTTCTCGGCCGAGGACTTCCACCTGATCGTTGATGATCGCGCGGACGTGCACGTCAGCTCCAAGGACGGCCGGTTCTACCTCGGCTGGTTTCCGCACGGCCGACCCGGCACGGACGGCGAGGGGTGGAAGATCGCCGTCACCGGTACCGCTCAGGTCCGCGGCTACCACATGTCGTTCGACACCGAGACGCCGGCCGACATCGTCGCCGCCACCGTGGCGAGGGTGCTGCAGACCTCATGGCGCCTCTGACAGCGCGGCCACCGATACATAGCGCCCGCCCTGTGAGCGCTGGCGGTGCCGTAGGCCGGCCCGGCTCCACCGCCCCCGTTTCCCTCGAACCCCAGGAGGCTGTCCGTGACGTCCCCGGAGACGACCGTCGGCGATCTCATCGATCTGTTGTCCGGCTGCGACCGGAGCGCTCCGGTCCGCCAGGCCATGAACCCGTTCTTCCCGATGGCGCACCGCTTGGCGCAGGTCCTGCAGTCGGTCGACGAGACCGGCCGGACCGTTGTCTACCTCGCCGAAGGGCGGGACGAGGACGCACAGCTCGGCCACCTTCCGCCGGAGGTCGCCATCGCCCTGACGTGGCAGGGCCCCGTCCAGGCGCCCCCGCGCCGCCCTCGCCGCCGTGCCGGCGGCAACTAGACACGCACCGAGCCCTTGGAGGCGCCCCTGTACCCCGACCTTCCGCCCGACCCGTCCGCCCCGCGCGGCGGCCAGCCCGCGTTCTGGGTCGGCCCCCGGCACCTAGCCGGTGACGATGGACGCCTCTACGACGTCGTCGCCGACGCGCTCGCCGGCCTGGGGTGGACGAGCCTGACGATCGTCCGCGGACGGCACGAGCCGGACGAGGAACCGGAGGACCGCCAGGTCCTGCGCAGCACCGTCCTGCACATCAGCCCCGACGCCTTGCGCTGGGCCCAGTGGGGGCTGGCGGACGAGCCGTTCCACCTGGGTGGGCTGCCGATCGCCTGGCAGATCTCCGCCCGAGCCGAGGCGAGCAGACCGCTCGCGCAGTGGTCGGCCTACTTCACCCGTGACGTCCCCGGCGAGGCGGTGGTCGACTTCCTCGTCGCGCTCGACGCAAGCAACCAGCCTGCCTCGGCGCTCGCCGGACCCGAGCTGGTCCTTGACGCTGTCGCCGCCCACGGCTGGTTCCGCGACATCGACCAGCCCGAGGCGGCGGCGATGGACCCGACGTTCACCTCGCACATCAGCCTGGGGGAGGTGCCGCCCCTCATCCAGGACGGCGACCTGCGGGCCCTGTCCGCCGAGGACGACGAGACTAGACCGGCCGGGTGGCAGGCGTGGGCCGAGCCTGTGCTCGGCGCCCCGCTTCTGTGGGTGGCCTCGTTCGCCGCCAGCGTCCCGCACGATCTCGTCGCCGCCTTCGCCGCCTCCCTCAGCTCGACCGCACCGGTCCTGCGGCGGGTCCTGCCCGAGGCCACCCAGGAGCGCCTCCTGCGCGCGCCGGCCATCTAACGTCCCGCGCACCCCTCTCGACGATCGCAGTCCGGCATCCTCCCAGTTGGGGGTGCCGGACTTTCTTGTTTCCCGGGCGAAGTGGCCGGTCGGGTCGTTAGTGCTTAGCCCATAACGCACTGCTGCCCCCGACCGCGACGGTCGGAGGCAGCAGCGTGACGCGCGCGCAGGTCAGCTCGTTGCCGTGGCCTTGGCGAGGGCCTTGTCGAGGTGGCGGTCGACGAGGGCCGGGGAGCCGGAGAGGACCAGCAGCAGGCTGCCGTCGCGGATCGCGGTCTGCTTGACCACGGTGCTCCGGCCCCCGGCGATGAACGTCAAAAGCAGGCTCCACTGCTCATCACCGCCGACGCTGGGCGCGGGCAGCTTCTGCGAGGTCACGTCGACCTGGGTGCCACCGGCGACGACCTGATAGGCCGGGCAGCCTGTCATGGCATCGAAGATCCGGCCGGTGCCGTCGGAGAGCTTCTTCACGCTGTCGCTGTACAGCTCCTCGGAGATCTCCGAGGAGCTGTAGCCGTAGGTGAAGTCCGCCTTCGCCTTGTGCGGGAAGGCGAGTGTGCCGCCAGTCGCCGCGTCACCGCCCAGCTCGCTCAGGGCCGGGCAGCCGAGGACGGTGACGTCATCGTGCTGGGCCGGACGCTCCGGCTGGGGAAGGTAGCCGCTGCCGAGGTCGCGCGGGTCGAGCAGGCGGGACTCGAGCGCGGCCGAGGAGAGCGCGGCCGGCTCCTGGGCGACCTCGGTCGGCTTTCCCGTACGGGAGGAGGAGGGCTGGTGCTTGGACCCGGGGGTGTCGGTGGAGCAGGCGGGTACGGCGAGGAGGGCGGCGGTGATGCCGAGTGCGGTGGTGGCGACGCGAACGCGCATGACGGAACTGACCCCTTGGTGCTAGGCGACGGGTGGTCAGTGCGGGCCCGCGGGCCCGGTGGGGTCGTAGGAGTGGTGGTCAGTGCCCGAGGTGGCGCAGGCAGTCCTCGAACGTGGCGTGCGTCGAGTCCGCCGGCCCGGAGTGCCGGTTGTACCAGGCGGTGTCGATGCGCGTCTCCAGCTGCTGGTGTCCGGCCCGGCAGCGCAGCCAGATCTCACCGCGGGTGGAGAGGATGAGCCAGTCCCGGTACGCGCCGCACTCGGCGCAGGTGGCCATCTCGCCGTCGAGGACCAGGGGCTGCTTCCACGGCATCATCTTGCCTTCGACCTGGTCGTGGCTCGGCACCCGCAGCTCCGGCGGGAGGAAGTCGTCCACGATGGCGGTCGGCTCGGCGGGCTGCGGCTTGGGCGCCGGCACTCCGATGCCGGGCGGGACCTGTCCCTGCATCTGCGCGTGCAGCTCGGCGAACCGTTTCTGAGCTTCGCTCGGCCCCTTGGCCCTGCGGCGTATCCGGTGAAACACCCTGGCGTCCTCCTCTACCTCGGCACCTCGTCCTGCGCGTTTCATGATCGTGCCCCACGCCGTCGGCGGTTTCAATTCACAACGTCCACAGTCCCTTCGGCCAGGTCAGCACGGGTGTGGCCTCTCGGCTGCCCGGGTGACGAGGAGGCCACGACGCATGTCTCGGTACGGCACAGCGGCGATCCGGGGAGCCTGCGTGCCGTCCGGTGTACTTATCGGGCCTGACGCGGTGACTCCTCTCCGCTGCGCCGCCTGCCGGGCGCGGAGGGCCTGGTCGTCGCCCTGCGCGTCGCGGACCGGTTCGCTGCGGTGCTGGTCTCGGGAAGCTGGGAGGCATCGGCGGGCAGGTCGGCTGTCCGCCGCATCCGCCATACGAGCACGTCGCTGATGGAGTCCGCGGTGCCCAGTTCGCGCCGAGCGGCAACGTCGGACAGGAGGGCGGCCGGGTCGTGGCCGGCGGCTTCGGCTTCCGCAATGGTTGCAGCCAGGGCGTACCAGCCGGGTTCGGCAAGGATCTGCTCGGCCAGCTCCGGCAGCGCCTCGCGCAGCAACACCGATTGCCGCTGGAGCGTCGGTCGGCTCAGACGCCGACCACGCTGGTAGAGCACACCGAGCGGCTGGGCCGAGGCAGCCCGGTAGGCGGCGCGCAGGTGCTCGGCGGCCCGGGCGGCGGCTTCTGCCTGCTGGGCATGCCCCTTCCTGGCGTGCCAGTGCGCGGTGGCGGTGATCAGGAAGAACAGCATGTCGATCGCCATCGCCGTAGTGGCTCCGTCCTCACCCCGGCCGAGGGCCGGACCGCCCTGGACGAGGTCGCGGGCGGCCTGTCGCAGGGCTCGATCATGCCCGCGTACGGCGCGGACGTGAGAGCGCGAGGCCCGTTCGAAAGCCGTTGCAGCGTCGCGCAGTTCGTGGCGGGTGTGTGCGGCGGACGTCTTCGCGAGTGCGTCCAGGACCTCGCCGACCGCGGCGATGTGGGCGGCGGCGACCCCGTCCTCGCCGTGGTCGACGACGAGCACGGCCTGCCACACGGCCGATGCCGTGCCGCGGCGCGCGGAGGCCGGACTGCCCGGCCCTGTACGGCTCGCACCCTCCCGCCGGACAGCCGGAACGTCCTGCACGTCACCGGCCCAGCGCTCGCGGATGCGGGGCAGCGACAGGTCGGGAGCCAGCCGCGCGCCGGGGTAGAACACCGGCTCGCCGTCCTTGTTCAGGTCGTCGGGCAGGGCGACCTTGTATCCGAGGAGGTCGCCGGAGGGCGCGGCGCGCTTGCGGATGAGGAGGCCGGCGGCCGCAAGCCGGTCGAAGAACTCCTCGTCGCCCCGCGCGCCGGCCACCGCACGCCGCACGGATTCCCGCAGTTCCTCACGGGCGGTGCGCTCGCGGCCCTGGCGCTCTGCCTTGTGCCGTTCGGCGCTGGTGGGCCGCCGCGCGGCGGTGCCGTCGCCGGGAGCGACCTGGTGGAGGCCGAGTTCCTTCTCGATGAGGCGGGCTTCCGCCTGCGCACGCTTACCGGATCGGTGATGGTCGGGGCGTCGGCCGTCTTCCCGCACGAGGGTGGCGACGATGTGGATGTGGTCGTCCGCGTGGCGCACGGCTGCCCAGCGGCAGCCCGCACCGTCGCGCGGGTCGATCCCTGTGGCGGCGACGATGCGACGCGCGATGTCCGCCCACTGTTCGTCGGTCAGGACGGGATCGTCGGGCGCGGCGCGCACCGAGCAGTGCCACACGTGCTTGTCGGGGCGCTGGTCTGCGGTGAGGAGGCGGAGCGGCTGGTCGAGTAGCTGCCCGAGATCCCTCTTGGTGGCTGTCGCATCGCGTCCGGGGTCGGGCGACATGTCGTCGAAGGAGGCGACGAGATGAGGATCGACGTGTTCCTCATGGGTACCCTTGCCGTAGAGGTAGTACAGCAGTCCCAGGGTGTTGCTGCCCTGCTTGTGAATCTGTGGGATCAAGGTGCCTCACCTGCCTGGCGATTGGCTACCTTGTCTGCGGCCGTCCTCACCGCGTCGGCTGCTCGGTGGACGTCCGCCAGCACGTGTGCCAGACGTGGAACGTCGCCGCCGGAGTTGAGGATCTTGGTGGCTTGGTTGAGGTTGCTGCCGGCCCAGCCGAGCTGACGCCGCATCGCGAACAATTCGGTGAGGACATCGCGTTCAGTGGCGATGGCGGCGGCGGTGCGGGACTGGTCGCGGGCCATGGCTAGTCCGGCATAGGCGAGGAACCCCGCCACGCTCATACCGGCGGTGTCTGCTCCGGCCTGGATGAGGGCGAGTTCGGACGGGTTGAGGCGGACGCTGTGCGCGCGACGCTGCTTCTTGTCGCGCGGACGCGCTCGCCCCTTCGGCCGCCCCTTGCGGGCGGCGGTTGGCTGCGATCCGCCCTCGGTCGCAGCATTCCCGACCGGCGCCCCCTGGTGCCGGTCGGGCCCCGCCACCCCAGGGGCGGGGGCTGGGTCGGACGCTCCCCCCTCGGGGGAGTGTCCGAACCTCCATCTTGCTCGCCCCGAGACCGAGTTGGAGCCGGGATCAGGTTCCGGGGTGGTGCCGTTCTTGGGTGCGTTCGTCATCGGGATTCGGGCCTCGTAGAGCGGGTGCGTTGCTGGATGGTTGCGGCCAGCGCGAGGACATCGGCTGGGCTGGCAAGGACGCGAACCGGTCTGTTGGGACGGTCCTGGACGAGCCACTGCCCGGTCGGCGTGAGGACGACGGCGTGGAGGAGTTGCCGGCGGACCAAGACGTCCGCCCAGGCACCGGCCTCGGCGGTGGTGGGCCCGGAAAAGCGAGGGGGACGAGGAATCATGGCGTACCTCCTAAGCGGGGCGGTGGCCCGGCGTGGAGCCGGGCCACCTTTACGGACACGGGCTTTGAGCTGGGATTTGCCGGTTCAGCCGCACTCGGGGCAGCGCCCGACGTGGCTGTTGAGCGCGCGGGCCATCCGCTGTTTCGCCGAGGCAGCCTGCTTCGCACTGGACTTCGCCGCCGGCCTGCCCGCATGCCGCTCGGAGTGAGCGAGCATGAATCCGATCTCGCGCTCGTACTCCGCGCGGACCGTCTTGAACTGGTGGCAGGTCTTCATCGGGCGGTGCTCCTCGTCGTCGTGATGTCCGCGTTCCGCAGCTCCTGGAGGACCAGGCCGAGTCGGTCGTTACCGACACCCGTCAGGCCCTGGCGGCGGATGATTTCGCGCAGCTGCACTCGGGTGATCGCGCCGTTGCCGTCCCGTTCGAGCAGAGCCGGCACATGGGGACGCACCTCACGGACAAGCTGGCGCTCGGATTCACCCAGCTCGCGTGCCTGGCGCTCCGTCTGCGAGCGGGACCGTGCACGCCGGTCCTTGTTCTTCGACCGGGTCGTCCTGGCCGGCTTCCGGCGAAGCGGGACCTTGTGACCTCGGTCCTGGGTGGTGTCGGTCCCGGACTGTGGGGCGGTCGGTCCTCGGTCCTGGGTGGTGTCGGTCCCGGACTGTGGGGCGGTCGGTCCTCGGTCCTGGGTGGTCTCGGTCCCGGACTGCGGGGTTGCCGGTCCCCGGCCTTCGGGGGTCGCGGTCCTCGTCTGCGCGATGCCCGGTCCCCGATGATCCGGGTCCTGAGCTGCTACTTCTCGCGTGCTGTGGCCGGTCCTCATGGCCGCTGCGTCCCGAGCTGCGGCTTCCGGTCCGGCGAGTTCGGTCCCTGGGACCGCACCGTCTTCAGAGGGCTTGGTCCCCGCGGGCGTTCCCGATTCGTCGCCCCCGGTCCTTACGCCGACCTCGGCTTCCGGGTCGGCCTTCTCGGGGACCGGTCCCCGAGGAGCCCACGGTCCTCGGTCCCGGACCGGCTCGTCGGAACCGTCGGAAGTGGGGACGGGGACCGGCACAGTCGACGTCACCGTGGCCGTCGATGCGCTGCTGTGCGCCGGGGACCAGGGAGAGGGGAGCGGGACCGTGGCGAGCGCCAGCGCGTGGCGCCGGGCGGCGAGCTGGTCGAGCAGCTGCGCCCGCTGGAGAGGGTCGGTGCCGACCGAAGCCCTGCCGACCGCCTTTGATAGGCGTCGCGTCAGCCGCCGGCCGCGACGGCTCTGCTGCTGCTCGGGTGTGCGCTCGGCGAGGCGGGCGGCGAGGGTGACCGCACGGGCGGTGGCCCGGTCCCGGGTGATCTGCGCGGCGTCACGGTCCCGCGCGGCGATGCCCAGGCGGGACAGCAGCCGCTCGCGTGCCTCCCGGCCCAGGACGGCGAGCAGTCCGTTGGAGGCTGCACCTGGGGTGCGCAGGCGCAGCTCGATGCCCATGGCCAGGTGCCACAGCATCGCCGCCATGACCGGGCCGACGAAGGCGCGGACCGTGCCTCCGACGGGGCCGCTCTCGGCATAGGCGGGGATCACCTGCACCGTGGTGATCACCCAGACCAGCGTGCCCGGCAGGCCGGGAGCGCCCTGGACGGCCAGATTCTGCCGTGCCATCAGCGCGGTGGCGAACAGGGCGAGTTCGGCGGCGGCGAACATGCCGGCACGCTCGGCGGTGCCGGCCATGTCGAGGTAGTCGGCCGCGAAGCGCCAGCTGGTGTCGGCGCTGTAGGCGGTGCAGCCCAGGGCGGCGACGGCGGCGACCTTGACCGCCGGGCCGCCGAGACGTTTCTGCGAGCGGGCCCCCCGGCGCCGGATGGCCCAGGCGGTCAGCACGAGCGCGAGGGCGGCGGGCACGACGGCGGCGAGGAGGAGAGGGAGGTCCGAGGTAGCACCGAAGGCGAGGACAGGGTGGGTCATGCTGCCTTTCCGAGAGGGGCGCGCGCCGGGGTCGACGCCGCCGGGCGGCCTGTCGGCTGCTGAGTGCCGGGAGCTGTGGGCGCGGTGGTGCCCTTGGCCTTGGAGGTCTTCTTCCGCTTCTTCTTGGAGCGGGGCACGCCGTAGTTGCGGTCGCGGTCGAAGACCTTGTTGGCCGCTTGCCGGAGCAGGTCGCGGGCGTGCTTGTGGCTGATCTGCAGGGCGGCGGCGAGCCGGTCGGGCTGCCAGCCCCGGACGTAGGCGTGGTCGATGGCCACCTGCCGCTCGGCTTCCGTCAGGTGCACGTCGCGTCCCTGGAAGAAGGCGGTCACACGTCGGTAGTCCAGGCGCCGGTGCAGGTTGTCGTGCAGCGGGCGCCGCTCGGCTTCGGTGAGCCCGCCCCAGACGCCCTCCTTGAGGACGTTCTCCAGGGCGAAGTCCAGGCACGCGCGGCGTACGGGGCACCAGCCGCACAGCTCCTTCGCCTCCGCGATCTCCTCGTGATCCCGAGGGCCGGGGAAGAACACGGCGTCGGCGTCCTCGACGTCCATGCCGTGGCAGGCTCCGCGAACGTGCCAGCTGGTGTCTCCGATGCCGCGCAGGCCGGTGGCCGGCGCGTCATGGGTGGTGATGTGGCGCAAGGCGAGTCTCCGATGTGCTGCCACACCGGCCGGCTAGCGCAGTGCTCGGCGGGTGCGGCGTCGGGTGCCGGCTGCGGCGCGTGGGCGTGCGCCGCAGCCGGTGCGGGACGGTGAGGTTGCGGCGGTGCAGCGGACGGGATGCACGCGCCGGAGGCGCCGGTCAGGCCAGGGCGGGCTGCTGGGCCTGTTGGGCGGCGAGGTCCACACGGCCGGGGTGCGGGGTGGCGCGCGGCGTGATGGCGCGTACTCCGTCGTTGGGGCCGATCCGGCGGCGTCGGCATGGCTCGCCGACCGGGGCCAGGCACCACTCGCACCGCACGCTCAGTGCGTCAGGCAGCCCCTGCGCGACGGCGGCTTCGCGTGCTGCCCGGGCAGGCCGGAACGGTGCGAGAGCGGCTCGGGCGGCGGGTGGTATGCAGGAGCCGATCTGCTCCAGTCGAGCCTGCAGCCTCGGGTTGATCTCCTCCTGGCCGCTGGTGATGGCCCGGGCCTGTGCAGGTTGCGCTATGCCGTTGGCGACGGCGCGGCGGGTGCCGACCAGCTCGGCGGTCCAGGCGGCCTGGTCGTCCGGGTCCGCGGACGGTGTGGGGTCGGAGTGGAGGGCCAGGCGGTTGCGCCGGTAGCTCTCCCAGGGGCGGACCACGTCCGCGGGCTGGATCTGGTACGGCGAGGCGCGGTAGTGCTGGCGGACGGCGACGCGGGCGTCCCAGCCATGCGGGGTGGCCATCGGCACGTCACCGAGCAGCTCGTTCCACTGCGCGAGCTGGTCGCGGGCCTCGCCCTCGTCGGTGCGGATGCTGCGGGGGTCGAGCCTGCCGATGTAGGCCAGCAGGGCAGCGATTTCACGGCGGTCCACGGTCAGCCCTCCGTTCCGGTCGGCTCGTCCAGGGCGGCGAGAAGGGCGGCGGTGTGCTTCTCGGCCCGCGTCATGCCACCGGGCGCGGCGGAGTTCTGGCCGGGCACGGCGTAGAGGTTCGGGCGGCTGGGGGCGTGCTCCCGGGTGATCCAGGCTCGCCAGTCGGCCGCCCAGGCTTCCGCCGGCCTCGGAGCATGGCCTGCTCGATGTGCACGCCACTTCGCGTCGGCGGCCTGCAGGCCCTGCTCACCGAGGCGGTCGAGGTGTCCCTGCTGGCGGGCCCAGGTGTGGGTGGCGGGGTCGACCTGCCACTCGGCAGCCGAGGTGACAGCAGCACCACCACTGCTGTACCTCCGGTTCAAATCAGGTTCACTACGGTTCTGTGTGCCGGTGGCCGGTACATCGTTGTGCCGGTGGCCGGTACGCCGCTGTGCCGGTTTCCGCCTGGACCTGCCGGTTTCCGGTACTGCCGGTTTCCGGACCCTCGCGGGGGATTCCGGCACCTCACGCGGGCGGATTCCGTACCGCCGCAGGGCCGACAGCCGGAGCTTGGCAGGGCCAGCGGGCTCGTCCGGCGCCGCCGTGTCACCCGCTTCCTCCTGCTGCTCTCGCAGCGCCTGGGCGACCGCTTCGGCGGCGAGAGGCAGGCGGTAGACCGTGCTCCGCTGCGGGCCCACCAGGTCATCGAGCTGTTCCAGCTCGCCGGCGAGGACGAGGCGCTCGACGGCTTCGCGCACCGTGGAGACCGAGGCGCGCGTGCGCTTGGCCAGGCTGGACAGCGAGGCCCAGGAGATGCACTGATCGTCGGCCACCCGGTCGGCGATCGACAGCAGGACCAGACGCGCGGCCCCTCGGCTGGAGCTGTGCTCCCACACCCACTCGCGGGCTTCGCTGCTCATCGGCCGCTCCCGGCAAGCGGGCGGAAGCGGCGGCTCGCAGGGGCCTGGATGGTGCGGTCCGGCTCGGGGCGCTGAGGCGCCGAGGCGGAGCTAGCTGCCGCGCAGGCCGGACGGTAGGGTCTTTTGCGCAGGGCGGAGCGCATGCAAGAATCTCCTTTGGTGTTGCCACGCTGAGACGCCCCGTGGAAGGGATCAGCGTGGTGATGGTGGCGATCTCCGCCCTTGCCGGGGCGGTACAGCCGTTAAGCGTCCGGCGTCCGGGAGTTGCCGCTCTCGGGCGCCGTCGCTGTGTCCAGGGACCTATGAGGCCCGGAGGTTGTGCACGTCATTGCTCCTGTGCTCGTCCATGCGGGCGGTCTGCCCGGCGGGGGACGACGAACATACGCACGGCTCCGCGTCAAGGTCCAGAGTTGGTTCTTAAACCCTGTAGAAGTCGCGTGAGCTGCTGCGACGGGGGTGGAGCGATCATGGGCGGTCCTAGCGCGTACGTAGGTCACGAAGGCCGGGCAAGGAGCGCTCACCGCGCTCTGCTGGCCTCGCAACACTTCAGTGAAGCTGTGATCGAAAACCTACGCCAAAGTGATCCCAGTCTGTCAACACTTAAGTGAAGCGTCTCGGCCTTTGGTCCCGGGAACTACACTGCAGTACAGTCCGGAGTCGGCGTCTAGATGAGAGGAGTCGGTGATGGTGGAGTCCAGCGGGCCGGCGGAGGCGCCCGGCGGCGCGGCCGACGCTCGGCGCTCATTCGCCGACAAGCTCAACCACCTATTCGAGACCAAGAAGAACCCGGGGACCGGCAAGCGCTACACCAACGCCGAGGTCGCCCGGGCGATCTCCGTGTCCGAGAGCGCGATCTCGCAGCTGCGGACCGGCGCGAAGCCCAACCCCACCTACACGACGGTGGAACGACTTGCCGGCCACTTCCACGTCAAAGAGCAGTACTTCTTCTCGGACTACGACGCCGAGGAGGCCGAGAAGGTGCGCGCCTCCCTGGAGCTGATCGAGGCCGTAGCCGACAGCGACGTCCGCGGCCTTGCGCTTCGAGCCAACGGCCTCTCGGCGGACAGCTTGAGGATGATCACGGATGTGATCAATCAGGCGAGACGGTGGGAAGGGCTCGACAAGCCCGGGCAGTGATGTGACCTCCCTCACCTGCTGGGTGGATTTGACTGGTATGCCGCGCATGGATCTTCAAGATCGCCTTGGGCAACCATCTGTACCTATGCAAAGCTCCGCTAGAACCACGCGGAATGGTGGGTTCCGGTTAGCGCAGGCCGTGTCAGCGCTCATTCGGGGGCTACAGCAAGGATCTCGTCCATGTTCAAGCGGCAATTCGCGCGCAGAGAGGCGCAGCTGAGGCGACTGTGTGAGGAGCAGTTGCGGGGGATCGAGATATCCGATCCCTACGCGGTGGATGAAATATGCCGGCAGCTCGCCGTCAAGCGTGGCCACCCCCTGCACCTCCACGAATTGCCTGAGACCGGAGGGGCCAACGCTCCCTGCGGAATGGTCCTCTCGTTCGACCACGGGGATTACGTCTTTCACGTCGCGGCTACCAGCGAGCGGCATCGTGCACAAATCGTGCGCCACGAGCTAGCGCACCTGCTGCTCGGGCACGCCGGGAACAACGAGAGCGTCGTCAGGTCTCTACTGGGAGTCCTGCCTGACGGGGTCGACCCCTCTGCCGTGCTCTCCGCTCTCGGCCGGACGAGCTACGACAGCGAGACCGAGTACGACGCCGAAATGGCCGCCTCCTGCCTGGGAGAGCTCTTTCACGATCTTGCCCACTCGGGCCGGGAACGCGGTCGGTCCGGTGCCGTGGCGCGGCTCGACGACGCCCTGGTCCACCCACGGAGGAACCGCCGCTCATGAGTACATCCACCCTCATCGCCGGCGTCCTCTGGCTGGTGGCTCTGTGGCGACTGCCATCCCTCCGGCACTCTCGCAAGCAGCGAAGTCTGGCGCTGACCCTGGTGGCTCTCGCAGCTGCCATGACGTTCGAGGTTCCGCCGGTCAAAGAGGCAGTCGATGCCGCCGTCGGCGCAGACGCCAGGCTGTCGCCGCTGCTGAAGCACCTGCTCGGCGTTACCTCGGCGGCATATCTGCTCGACTTCGTCATCGCAGTCGTTCGACCGCAGGGCCTGGCAAGTCGCACCCGGCTGGTGGCCGCCGGCGTGACGTTGCCCCTCATGCTCGCCTTCTACGCCCTGGCCAACTGGACGTCAGGAGGGCCCGTCAGGCTTGGGGAGGGCCGTGGCGCCCTCTTTCCCGTCCTCTACATGACGGTCTTCACGCTGTACATCGGCATCGCCATGGTCGTCGCTACATGGCTGTTCCTCGGCGGCGTACGCCACAGCCGGACTCTCCTGGGGAAGGCCGGCCTCGGATTTCTGGGCTTGGGAACCCTGCTCGGAAGCCTGTACGCCCTCCAGCGCATCGTCTTCGTGACGGTTCAGCTTGCCTCCGGCACCAGCTATCCAGCCTTGGAGAACCTTCTCTCCACAACGCTCAAGCAAGCCACCGTCCTGTCGGTCGCAGTCGGCGTCTGCTTGCCTCCCCTCTCCGTCGCCGTGGAATACGTCGCCGCGTGGAGCACCCTGCGGAAACTGCGTCCGCTCTGGGCGCAGCTCACGGAAGCAGCCCCGTATGTGGTGCTGGCGACATCTGTAGGCAGGTGGCGTGTCCGCTTCCGGCTGGAGCGGTGCGTCATCGAGATCGAGGATGCCTGCCTGGCGCTTCGCGAGTACGTGTCAGTCGACATGCACACAAAGGCCCGGAGATTCGTCCGTCAGGAAGGGATCGCTGCGCAACTCTCTGACGCAGTGGCGGAAGCCTGCTGGTTGCGTGCAGCCGTCCAGAGCGCACGAAATGGGGAACGGCTGCGGGGAGTTGAATATCCAACCCTCGGCGTCACTGGCCGAGACAGAGCGAGCGAACTGTCATGGTTGCGCACCGTTGCCCGCGCGTACCTCTCCTCGCCAGTCGTTTCCGAATTCGTCCGGCAAGAACATTCGTCCGTTTCCCACGAGCAGGGCGCTTCGGAAAGGATCTCCTCAGATGACAACTGATGTCCGCCCCAGCGAGTCGCGGCTGGCCCGCCGCATTACAGACTGGCTTGAGCCGAAGAACTGGATCATCGCTGTCACGCTGCTGGTCGGCTGGCACACCGCAGAATGGACAGGTGTTGCTTGGGGTGTGGTCGGCGCCCTCTTCGCGGCCGTCATCC
Source organism: Streptomyces sp. 3-6 (assembly GCF_056323165.1). Lineage (NCBI taxonomy): Bacteria > Bacillati > Actinomycetota > Actinomycetes > Kitasatosporales > Streptomycetaceae > Streptomyces > Streptomyces sp. 3-6. The sequence continues at coordinate 59,868 of NZ_JBWHZP010000008.1, read as the reverse complement.
CGATCACCTTCATTAAGTACGGCATTCGCAAGGGTCACTGGGGCGACAGACACGTCGGAGCGAAGCCAGCACGGCTAGTCGTGATGGCCGTCATCCTGCTCTCCGTAGCCACCGGCATCGTCCTGATGCTTGTCGCGGGGGCGCCGCGCACCATGGTTGCCCTCATCGTCTCGATGCTCGTGACGCTCGCGATTCTCACCGCGATCACCTTCGCCTGGAAGATCTCCGTCCACCAGGCCGTGTCCGCAGGTGCCTGCGCGATGCTCGTGCAGACCTACGGCCCGTGGATGGCCCTTGGCTTCCTGTTGGTCGTCGTCGTCGGCTGGTCCCGCGTCGAGCTGCGGGACCACACACGCAACCAAGTGATCGCAGGCACCATCCTCGGCACCATCGTGGCTGCAGCCGTCTTCCACCTGGCGCGCTGATCCGAAGGAGGGGCGTGGTTGAGAGCGACCGCTACGGCTCCCAGGTATCTCACCCGGCTTTCGGGCCCCTGCATCCCCGAGCTCGCGGGCCGGCAGGATCGGGTTTCAGTGCTCGTAGGACCAGGCCCGTCCGGTCTGCCGGTACTCGGTCACGGAGATGGGCTGCACTCCGGGGCGCATCCGGGCGGTGTACAGGTGGCCGTCGAGGTGGTCGATCTCGTGTTGGACCAGACGGGCGAGGCCGCGTTCGTAGTCAGTGGTCACGGTCGTCCCGTCGAGTGTCGTGGTCTCGACCGTGATCCGGAGGGGGCGAGGGACGAGGCCGCGTACGTCGAAGAAGCTCAGGCATCCCTCGTACTGGTCGTCGGTCTCCTGCGAGGCGGCGATGACCTGGGGGTTGAGCAGTACGATTGCGCCCCCTCCTGGCTCGGCGGGCTGGACGACGGCCGCGGCCCGGCCGATGCCGATCTGTGGGGCTGCAATGCCCATGCCCTTGGCGAACGTGTGGACGCCTGCGATGCGCTCCATGGAGGTGAACAGGCTCTCCACGGCTTGTTCAGCGGCCTCACGTTCGGCAGGGAGTGAGAAGGGGCGTGCTGGCTCGGCAAGGACGGAGGCGCCTTCCTGGACTACGCCGAGGTTGCGCATCTGCTCGCTGGGCCGCACCTCGTTCACGAGAACTCCTATTGATTCGCGTCGTGTTCGCACGACCAACCGCGGTTGCAGTGGACATACGACGGGGTGCGCCGCTCGGGGTGCCGGTCATGCGGGCCAGGCGTTAGCTCGGCAGCTAGCGTGGCTTTGCCAGACATCCGCTGCGACTGTTGAAGCGTCCCGTATGGCCTGATCCAGAGGGTCGGGGATGCTGCCCCGTCCGAGGCCGGCGGAGGCGACTGCAGTGGAGAGCGTTCTGCGCTCGTCCTGGCTCAGCCCTTCGCGGCACACAGAGTGGGCCAGGACGTCTCGTGCGACGTACCCGTCGGGATGCGTCGTCGCTTCGCTGGTGAGGCGGCGCATCAATTCGGCTTGTCGGGACTCTGGGGAGAGGTCGAGCACAACTAGTCCTACACGAGAGCGGAAGACGGCAAGGTCGGGGGCCGAGTCGAGAGCCAGGTAGTGCTGCACCATCTTGTTGATCGGCTCGACTGGCTGCTCGTCGGCTGCCCTGTGGCAGAGGACGGCAAGGGCTGCCGCGACGGCGTGCTCCCATGGCTCCACCAGGGTGCTCTCATGTAGGAACTTCAACGCATCGCTGGGCTGCTCGCCGAGGCAGCGGACGAGCACCTCGACTTGGCGCCCGTCGAAGAGGCGCTGTCCCACGCCCCGGTGTTGCCTACTGTGCGCCCGGGCGTAGTCCCATTCGCCTGCTGCGACGAGGGCACGGGTTCCGTCGCCGAGGAGTACGGCCCACAGCCATTGGCATACCTGTTGATGGTCGGAAGCCGACTTCGTGAGGCGCTGGAAGGACGTGGCGCGGTCGTCGATGACCGCTTCCGTCTTCGATCTGACTGCTCGGTTCAGGGAATCGAGCAGGTGATACGCGCCAGTCCCGTCGCCGTCGCGGATGCGTAGTCGGGCCAGGTTGACCAGGGGTTCCAGGGCGTGCCGGGCTTCCTGCGCGCCCAGGGGCTGGGCGCGCAGGACGGCCTCGGCGTGGCGCCAGCACAGAGAGCGTGCCAGGTCCGGCATACCGCAGTCGCTTGCGATCAGTGCCGCCTTGTTCAGGGCGACGGTTGCGGAGGTCACGTTGTCGTCGCGCTCGGCGGCGGCAGCGAGGTCGGTGATTTCGCGGATGCGTTCAGCGAGGGGCGGGCACGCTGGACGTGGCCGTGCAACGAGCGGGAACCGCTTCGCTATCTGGCTGACGTCCATGTCACTGCCATTCGATGACGATGCGGTTCAGCGGGTTGTCGAAGGTGAAGCGGCCGGGCTTCGGGGCGAGCGGGGTCGCGTCGAGTGGTTGGATTTCGAACCCGACGTCGAGCGCCCGGAAGCCCTGGTTCCAGGTGCGGATCTGGTCGGCGACGTCCGAGGCGAGGGCTTTGGCGTCGGGGCCGTGGCCGATGACGCCGAATTCGTAAAGGGTGGCGCCGTCGGGGGCCTTCTTCGCGTAGGGGCGCCGGGTGAGGTAGGTGAGGGTGCCGTCCTCGAAGACCGCGGTCGAGGACGGGTAGGGCGCGGTGACCAGTCCCTTCTCGATGGCCTCGTCGTTGGCGGGCATCCGGCTCAGGCCGTTCGGCATGGCGCAGGCGAGCCACAGCTCCAGGTACTCCGCCGATTCCGGGCCCCGGAAGGTGACGTCCGTCCACGCCTCGGCGCGCGGCTGGCGGAAGATGTCGCGCAGGGCGTCCGCGTCGACCTTCTGGTCTCCGTTGGTGACGAGCGTGACGGTGTGGTCGGGGTCCAGGGGAACGAAGACGCGCGGGTCGTCGGCGATGCCCCGGCGCAGCGGCATGAACGTGTTCATCTGGCTGCCGACGCTGCGCCAGGCTCCGTCCTGGTTCTCGAAGGCGATCGAGCGGGAGACGCTGCCGCGCAGGCGTAGTGGCGTGAGGAGTCGTCCGCCGGGGGCGAGCTGGTCGAGCCAGGCGTGCGGAACGCCGTGGGCGCCGACGGTGGCTTCGATCCGGTCGTACGGCGCGTTGGGGGAGTGGCCGACGGCTCCGTCTCCGAGGATCACTTCGACGTTGTGGATGCCGGCGGCGGCCAGTCCGCCGCGCGCTCCGTCCACGATGTCCTCGTCCACGTCGATCGTGGTGACGTGTCCCGTCTCGCCGACGAGGTAGCCGAGGAGTCCGGCGTTGAAGCCGGTGCCGGCCCCCAGCTCCAGGATCTTCTGGCCGGGCTGGACGTCGAGTTGTTCCAGCATCATGGCGACGATGTCGGGCTGGGAGGCGCAGCTGATGGAGCGGCCGGATCCGTCGAACTTCGTGTCCACGGGTGTGTTGCCGTACGCCTTTTCCAGGGGGGCGTTGGGGACGAAGAGGTGGCGGGGTACGGTCCGCATGGCCTCCTCCACACGGGGCGTGCGCACGCACCCGGTTTCGACCAGGTGGTCGATCAGCTGGGCGCGCAGACGGTCGGCGGAGGGGGCTTCGATGGTGTCACTGGTCACCCCGTTGACCGTAGTGCTCGGCGGCCCCTCGGTTCGGGTGGACGCGGTGTTGTCGTTCGTTCCCATGACTACCTCTTTCGCGAGTGTTGACAAGGTGTGCTGGTCCTGGGCGGCAAGGCCCAGGCGGTTGAAGTGGAAGATGCCGTGGTGGGCGATCACGGCCCGCAACCCTCGTTCCAGGCGGCCCTGACGGTTGAGGTCTGCGAGCTGCTGGCCGAACCACTCGAACGTGGCTATCCACTCGGCCAGCGGCGCGAGTCGGCCCTGGGTGACGCTGCGGCTGGTGGTGCTGACGTCGACGGTCATCAACCGGTGGACAGCGGCCCGGTGCCGTTGCGGACTGCAGACCTCGTCGCCGGGGCGCTCGGCCGCGATCTTCGCCCAGACGTCGCCCTGCTCGTACCAGTCGAGGCCCGCCGCGCGCATCGCCACGCTGAGCAGGAGCACCGCCAGCTCGCGGCGGCCGAGCTGGGGACCGGTGACTGACTGCTGGCGGGCCGCCTCCTCCAGCAGGTGACGGCTGTCGTAGTGGAACAGGGTGTGGGCGATCTTCATCGCGGCGGGGCCGCCGAAGGCTGTCTCTTCCGGCTCGTAGATGCCTCGCGTCCAGGAAGCGAGGACGCCGGCGTCGACCAGCTCGTCCAGGGCAGCGTCCAGGGCCTTCGCCGTGTCCGGGCCCGCGGCCCGGTATCGCAACCGCCACCAGGGGAACTTTCGCAGGAATGACCACTGGGCCAGTTCCGACTCCTGGGCGATCAGCACTGGGAGCAGATGCTCCACGGCGGTGGCCTCCGCGCGGCTCCAGTCGGTGAACCGGATGAGGCGTTGCGGCCATTCGTCCGCTGCCATGTTTCCTCTTCTCGTCGGCTAGTTGATCAGGAAGCAGGTGTCCCACCCGGACGCGGACGGCGTTCCGGTGTGGAAGGAGTGCAGGGCGAGGGCGGTGCCGGCGGCGCCTTCGAGGAGTCCGATGTCGCCGCCGCCGGGAGGGTTGATCAGGGAGTCCGCCAGGGCGCCGGGCGGGGTGTCGGTGATTGGTGCTAGGAGCCGGGGCAGGCATTCGGTGAGGCCGGGAGTGCGGGCGTCGGTGGCAGCGAGTTGTGTGATGTGCGCCAGGCCGGCGAAGCCGTGGCACAGGGAGACGTCCACGGTCGCGTCGAGTTGGCCGGGGTCGGTCATGGCGCGCAGGAGGGCGAATTCGGCGGCATGTTGGCGCGCCGGGTCCTTGAGGGCGAGGGCGGCGAGCTGCTGGGCGCGGGCGAATCCTGCGGTGCCGTAGCACCAGGACGGCCGGGATGGTCCGGGGCCGGTCGTGCCGGAGCGTAGTTGCTCACGGGTGATCCAGTACGGCCACCACGGGCCGGCGGGGCCGTCCTGCTGCCAGTGGTCGAGCCAGGCCAGTATGCGGGTGATCGCGTCGAGGTGGCCCTCGACGGTGACGCTGCGGCGGGCTGCGAGGGAGAGCACAGCGAGGGGGCCGCCGATGCCGTGGGCGACGCCGTTATTGGCGTGCCCTTCCGGATACTCCGGGGAGATCGTGCCGGAGGGAGCTAGGGAGCTCCACCAGCCGGGCAGAACTTCCCCGTCCTGCTTGACCGGCTCGGTCAGGCGGACCAGGTAGGTCAGGATCTCGCGGACGACGTCGGTATGGACGTCGCGGTGCAGCAGGAGCCCGCCCAGCCCGCTCAGGCCGCGGATCGCGTCGAACTCCGCCAGCGCGGGCATCTCGCCGCGGTCCATGCGTGCGTGGGCGTCCGCGAGCCGGTCCCGGATCGCCTTCGTGACGTACCGGTCGAGGGTGTCCAGGGCGCGGGCGTAGCGTCCGGGGCGGTCGGCGGCGGCGTGCAGGGCGAAGGCGAGCGCGGGCGCCCCGTAGTAGAGGTGGCTGTCCGGGCCGCCGACAGCGGGTTCGGCTGCGGCGCAGGCGAGCCAGTCGTGGGCGCGCTGCCACGGACCCAGCTCGGTGCGGGCCCGCTCGATGTGCAGCAGCGCGACGCCGGCCGCGCCGTGCGCGAGCGACTGCGGCCACCAGCCCTGGCGGTGATGCAGCCCCCGTACATCCTGCGGCGAGGCAAGCCGCTCGGCGATCGTGTCGGCGGCTGCCCGCGCGCTTTCACGCAGGTTCATGGTGATCTCCTCGGTGAGTCCAGGCCATGGCGGCGGCGTGGGCCAGCCGTACGCACATCCGCTCGTCGTCCTTGTCGATGCCGGCGGCGCGGATGTGGTGGGCGTGCAGCAGCGAGTCGAGAACGACGTCCGGGTCGATGCCACCGAACGCGTCCAGCTTCTGCCGGTAGCGGGCCAGGGCCGCGTCGCGCTCGCTCCAGGCGCTGGCGATGGCGTCGCCGCCGGGAGCCGCGCGCAGGGCCGCCCAGCCGTCGGCCGGGTCGGCTAGGCGCAACGCCTGACCGCGCACGGTCCGGTCCATAGGGCGCGGGTCAGTGATCCGGCCGTGGGCGATCAGCCAGTTCATGCCAGCTGCGGTGCTGCCGGTGAAGGCGGCGGCGACGGAGACGAAGTTCGCTGCGGCGAGGACCTGTTGGTGCGGACGGGAGCTTTGGGCGAACTGGACGGCCAGGGCTCGGGAGTCAGCGGCGAAGACGTCCTCGGCCAGGCTCATCAGCGGCCCGGGGCCCCACCGGCCGGTCTCCGGGTAGGAGGTCGCGAACTGCATGTCGGTGAGGAGCCCGGCACGGCGCAGTCCGCTCGCCCAGGCGCTCACGCGTTGTGCGGTGAGGGCGAAGTCCTGCTCGCTGGGGACCGCGATGCGCAGGCGCAGGTGCCAGCGGGGATCGCGGTAGCGCATGTACCACCAGGTCGGCGGCTCGTTCCACTGGCCGAGCAGCGCGGGCAGGTGGTCGGCAAGGATCTCGGGCTGCCGTTCGACGTGCCCGTACAGCTTGACCAGCAGCCAGGAGGCGGCGCCCGGAAGGTGACCGTGGTCGCGGGTGACGAGCTGGTCCGCGGTGACGGGAGGGACGGCCGGCCACTGCGGCGGGCGGACGGCCGTCATCGGGGCGATGATCTCGTGGGACCGTCCGTCGAACCAGCCTTCCTCGGATTCCGCTTCCGTCAAGATCACCGATTCATGAGTGTCCAGGTGGGCGCGCAGCAGCGCGAGGTGCGCGCGCTCGGAGAGGTCCAGCGGCAGAAGCTGGTCGCCCTCGGCCAGCTCGACTTCGTCCGGAACTCGGCGGCGTGCGCGCCACTCGTCGGCCGCCTTGTGCCACTCCCCCCAGAAGGCGCGGCGGTCGGGCAGCTCCGACCGGTTCAGTCGCCACCTCGCCGGAGAGAGGATCGCGCGGCCGTAGCGCACCCGCGGCAGGTACGGCAGTGCGGTAGCGGACGCCCAGGGGAAGACGGTCAGGACGGCGGTCTGGGCCCGGCTGATCTCGGTGAGGAAGCGTGCGAGCGGCGGCGTGTGGCCGCGCAGGTCCAGCGCGTGCAGCGTCATGGGGTCCAGCAGGCAGGCGCGGGAGAGGGAGACGAGGTAGAGCCTGCGGCGGTCGCAGCCCACGGCGAGGTCGTCGAGCGGGATGGTGCGCGCGTCGACCGGACGGTGCTCCGCCAGGCTGATGACGGCCGGCAGGCGTTCTGTAACGCGGGTGACGTTGGTGTCGCCCCGGTCGAGTGGGGTGAAGGAGACCTGCGTGGGCACCGCGCCGGGCGTGTTGACCGGCAGCTCTTCCAGCATGACGGCCACGCGGGCCTGATCGTCTGATGCGAACAGCCCCAGGCTGCGGCCGATCGTGGTGCCGATCCCGCGGGACGGGGCGATGCCGTGGAGAACGAAGTCTCCACTCTCCAGGGCCTCTTGCGAAGCGGCACGGATTCGAAAGCGCAGCTCCGTGTGGGCCGGTACCTGCGGGGCGTTGCGATCTCCGACCGCCAACGTGCGGATCAAGTCCTCGTCCAGGCGGATCTCGTCGCGGCCGTCGAGGACGGCCGCTTGGGCGAGGGAGAGCAGCCGCTGTTCACGGGCGGTCAGGGCCTCACCCTGTTCAGGTTGCGCATCGCGGTATCCGACCGGGAACCCGAGGCCGACATCGGGGTCCACCAGGTCCCGGACCGGGACCAGTGAGTTGATGCCGTACCGCTCGAAGAATCGGTTGTGGAAGTCCTTCCATGCCGGAGTGCCGAAGGGGTACGCGCTCAGCCGGGCCAGCACTGTGGCGGCCTGCTCCGCCTCGCGGGCAACCTGTGGGGGCAGAGTGAGGGAGCAGTCCATGCGAAGGTCCAGCGTGAACGGCTGAGCCTTGACGCTACTCAAAGCGGTCATTTTCCGACGTAAGGCGGTACGCAGGCGCCGGCCGTCCGCCGGGGCCAGTACCTGGTTGTGCCGGGCGATGGCGTCGCGGACCGTCCGCAGGTCGGCCACGAGGTCCGTGGCTGATGAGGCGGCGGCTGCTTCGGCCTGCTCGACCAGGTGGTCCAGGGCGTCGAGGGTGGCAGAGGGCGCGTGCAGGCTGCTGATGAGCACACCGCGTTCGACGAGGCTGCTGACGAGCCCTTCCACCCGGTCCGCGGGAACGTCGGGGAACTCGCTCCTCATCAGTGCGACCACCGCATGGACGGGGACGGGCGAAACGGTGGCATCAACGGCGATACGTACGGCGCTGGTGTACCGGAGGGACACTTCGGCCGCTGGGCTGCCGTCGGTACGGCATGAACGGGGCGGGTAGGGCACGATCAGCCGATCGCCCCGTACGAAGATGGTGTTGTTGGCCATCACATGCAGGTGCCGCAGGAGTTCAGGATCTGCTTCCAGACGGGCGACCAGGTCCGCGATCCAGTCGCCGTCGGCACGGATGACGGGTCGATGCCACTCACCCCAGGACCATCCCGGTCGTTCCCCGAACGAGGCGGAGGCGATACCGGCGAACAGACCGTTCGGGGTCGCCCGGCCCGTCATACGCAGCAGGTACCGCATGACCGACACCACTGCGCGGCGCAACTGACGGGTCTCGGGACTGGCCACCGAGCACAGGGTCTGAACCTGCTGCGCGAGCAGAGGGCTGGCCTGCTCGATGGAGTCGGCGGCCTCGGACAGCGACCAGACGTCGCGCAGCCACGTCTGCCACCGCACCTCGCAGTCCGGGGTGTCGTCGGTGAGGTCCGGCCACGCGGGAAGCCGCAGCCTCGAGGAACGGGCGGCGCGCACCAGCGCAGTATCCGCGCACCGGTACAGCGGGCCGTCCTTTCGGGAACCCATGCACCCTCCCTGGTTGTGGTGTGTTGGGCTGGCAGATCAACGCGCCGAGGTCAGGCCACGTTGGTGGCGCAGGACCCCTGGCAGCTCGGCTTGCAGCCGTCGTCCGTCAGGTTGATCACCGTGGCGGAGCCGTCGCCGGACTCCAGGACGCTGATGTCCAGGTCGAACGCGTCACCGCCCGCCGTGGCGGCCGGGGACTGTGCCTGGCCCTTGATCGTGTTCGCGTTCATGCGGGTTTCTCCCTACTCGTCGTGCGGCGGAAGATGATCAGGCCACGTTGGTGGCGCACGGGCTGGAGCAGGTGCTGCCGCAGCCGTCGTCGGTGAGGTTGATCAGCGTGGCGGAGCCGTCGTCGGACTCCAGGACGCTGATGTCGAGGTCGAATTCGTCGTTCTGCATGTGGTGATTCCTCCGTTGTCGTGCGCGGCTCCGATCGAGCCGCGAGGGACGTGCCGCGTGGGCGGCGCCGACAGGACATGGGCGTCGTGCCGGTGGTCTGGTGCGGTCAGGAGCCGCTGGAGATACAGGCGTTGCCACCGCAGGTTGAGCCGCAGCCGCCGTCGGAGGCGATACTCGCCCCGACCGTGCCACCCGATTCGATGACGCTGATGTCGAGGTCGAACGGGTCCTGCGCGGCAGAGGCCGAGGCGGTCCTCATGCCCTGGTCGGTCACCCTGGGAGTCACGGGAATCCTCCTGATTGGTCCGGTGGAACACTTCCATTCGGTGTGTTGCGGTACGGCCGACCCCGGTGGGCAGCAGCTGTGTGGCCTGCGCCAGTCGGGTCCTCGCCGGCCACCTCTTCAGACACGAGAACCGCTGTCCGGAAGAGGAGTTGGGGACGGGACACGGAAGTCCGAAAGGTGAACCGAGATACGCCGTCAGGCTGCCGCGGGCTGCGCTTGAGGATGGTTCTTCGCGGCCTGGTCCAGCACCCGGGTGAAGTGCTCGGCCCGCTTGTCGCCCTCGGCCTCCTGAGCGCGGAGGTCGCCGAAGCGCTGCCAGTAGCGCCGGCAGACGTCACTGCTCATGACCATCTCTGCGTAGAACGGCAGCTGTCCGTCGCGGACGCGGCCGAGGCAGTGTCGGAGGCCGAGGGCGCAGATGAGTCGGTTGGCCGACATGAGCTGCATGTACTCCTCGGCCTTCATGTCCTCGGGCTTCCACAGCTCGGCGAGGTCGGCGTTGGTGGACACCCGGTTCAGCCAGTCGAGCTGGTTGCCCGCGAGGAGCGCCTCGTGCCGCTCGGCCTGGTGCCGTGCGTTCTGCCTGAGCCGGGCGGCTCCGACCACGGCGGTCGTGAGGGACAGGGCAACACCGGCAGCGAGGACGGCGGTAGGGAGCTTCATCGATCAACAACCCTTTCGCATAGCGGATGTGCGGCATGAAGGCCGAATGGTGGGGACCGCGGTGTTCCGCTTGTTCACGCGGCCTCCGCGAGGACGACGCTCGGGACTTCATCGGTAGAGCCGTTAGGCATGTACCGGCTACGCACCGTCTCCAGTGCGACAGCGATCGGCAGCAGACCGACCGTGGCCCTTCGTTTGTCGACGGATCCCGGCGCGCGCAGTGGGCACAGCTCGATGCGGTCGGAGCTCAGCAGGAGCTGGGTGCCGTACTCCTGGTCCTGGCCGGTGTTGATGAGGGTGCGGTCGTGCAGGTGTGCCCAGTGGTGGACGAGCGCGTCACCGGCCTCGACCGCACGCCCGAGCAGGATGGTGGCGGCGCGCTGGACGACGAGATCGTGGTCGCTGTGCAGGGCGATGCTCCAGGCGGCTCGGGCAGCAGCAGGGCCGACGAGGCGGTGGCCGGGCCACTCGTATTCGCCCAGGACGCGGTGCAGAAACTTGGCGTTGGCGTAGTCGGTGTGCCGACCACGGCCGAGTTGGACGCCATCGAGCTGGGTGCGCACGCGTGTGGCCCGGTGCGCTGCCGATTCCGTGGCGCGGGCGATCAGCTCGCGGGCGATGTCGGGCCGCTGCGGCTTTTCGGTTGTCACGTGCTGCTCCCTTCTTCCGCGGCAAGATGGGGAGCTTGGGTTTGGCAGCTGATTAGTGTGCTGAGTCGGGGGCGGTGCTCGGCGGCCAGTTCGAGGCGGGCGACCCGGTCCCCCTCCCGTCCCGGACCGGAACCCCGCACGTCCCAGCCCATGTCCGTGAGCCGACGCAGCAGGGCGGCGATGGGTTCGGCTTGCAGGGTGTGGCCTGCCAGGATTTCGGCCCGTACGAGCGGGAAGCTCTGCCGGGCGGCGAAGTCGGAGGCCCACAGGGTGATCAGCCGGGTGATGTCGTCGGGCTGCTCGGGCAGGGTGTGGACGTGGCCCAGGCGGAGGCAGGGGCCTTCGCCCCAGCTGAGTCCGGGGTCGCGCGCGGGAACCATGCAGGCGAGCAGCTTCCCGTCCTCGAACAGACCGATCGACGTCGTGTGCGGGTCGCGGAACAGGGCCGGCACGTCGGCTTGAGCGGGCACGGGGAGACCGCTCAGGGTGAGCCAGCGCTGCCGGTCCTGCACGAGAGCCGCGGCTTCCGCCCGCTCGGCGTCCGTACGTAACCTGCGCACCGCGTACACAGCGCCCGGGTACTTCGCTGCGAACGAGGTGGAAGCCGGAGCCTCCTCGTTGGCCAGGGGAGTGGGGGGCCTTCTCACTGGCTCGCTCCGCTCCGCGCCGCCGGGTCGGTCGGCAGCAGCTTCCAGCCGTGGGCAAGGATCACCAGGTGGGTGGTGTCCCGCGCGCCCGTGTCGGCGAGGAGTTGGTCGAGTGCGGCGCGCTGGTCGGCGGGGGCGAGCTTGGCGGCGACGGCGATGTCACGGGGGTCGCTGTGCTCGGCGACGGCTCGGAGCAGCAGCCGCTGCTCCGGGGTGAGGGATGGCGCTGGCCGGCCCGCCGTGGGCGAGGCCACCTGCTGGGTGGTGAACAGGCGGTGCACGATCACCGGGGGCTTGCAGCGGGGCGGGCAGTGCAAGCTCTCACGGATGTCGCGAAGGTACTGGCGGACGGTCACGGCCGACAGGCTGGTCTCTGCCGCAATCTCCTTGGCCGTGAGGCCGTTCGCGAGGTGCTGGGCGACGCGCTGCAGGGTCGGCGTCAGGGGCGTGATCGGTGCGCTGGTCGTCACGGGCGGGGTCACGGTGTCTCTCTCGGCTGAGTGGATGGTCACTGGGAGGGGTGCCGCCGGTCCCCGCGGGGGACGGGGGCCGGCGGCACGGGCCCGTGCGCGGCGGTGGGGAGTCACGGGGTGCCGCGCACGGGGGCTCATGCGGCGGTCGGGTCGGGTCGTGCCCAGGCGGCTTCGGCGGCGAGGCGCTCGGACCACTGGATGTGGTCCTCTGCGAAGGCGGCGTCGGCCAGGCGTATGCGCTGGACTTCGCCGGTCCCGGCCGGTGGGTAGGTGTGCTGGATGTCGCGCCACAGGCGCTGGACGATGTAGTCGCCATCGAGGGCGTTGGCGCCATGCAGTTCCATGGCGTCCTGGGCGGACTGGACGGCCCACTGGTGGCCGAGGTATTTCGAATTGATCAGGTCGGCGTCGCAGGGCAGGCCCTGGTCGAGGAGGTGCACGGCCTGGTAGGCGAGTATCCGGGCGGCGCGCAGGCGGGCTTCCATGCCGCCGACGCGGTCCCGCAGGACCGGCAGGTCGGACAGGGCGCCCTGGTAGCGGGGGCGGGTCTTGAGCCGGGCGGTGGTGGTGTCCACGACGGCTTCGTGGATGCCGAGGCTGACGGCGGCCAGGTTGGGGCGACCGTAGAGGATGCTGCTGCTCTGGGCCACGGCCAGTCCCTGGCCGATCTCCCCGACCACGTTGTCTTCGGGGACGCGGACGTGATCGAGGTCGAGGCGGCCGGCGGAGAAGCCATGCAGACCGAGCCCGGCACGGTGGTCGGAGACGGAAAGTCCGGGGCGGTCGGCTTCGACCATGAACGCGGTCAGCGCCTGTGAGGTGCTTACTCCCGGCCCGGCGGTGCGGGCGACGACGAGGTGGGCTCCGGCGAGGTCGCTGTTGCCGATATGGATCTTGCTGCCGGTGATCACCCATTGGTTGCCGATGTGTTCGGCGGTGGTCTCGATGCCGCCGATGTGTCCGCCGGCAAGCGGTTCGGTCACGGCGATCGACAGCAGCATGGACCCGTCCGCGACCCGGGGAAGCCAGCGGCCCTTCTGCTCGTAGGTGGCGAAGTGCAGCAGTGCGCCCACAGGGATCAAGGTGGCCTGCAGGATGGCCGCGGCAGCCGCCGAGACCCGCGCGATGCGGTGGACCAAGACGGTCCTGGCCACGTGTCCGGCGCCCAGCCCGCCGAAGACCGCCGGGACGGTGACGGCGAACCAGCCCTGTGCGGCCATCAGGTCGGCGACCTTGCGCTCCACCCTGCCCGGAGCGGCCTCCATCCGCGCGGCGCGCGGCGCGACGTGCTCGGCCGCGAAGACGTCCGCCTCCTGCCACAGCAGATCGTGGCGGGCGGTGAGGTAGGGACGCAGCGCCGGTGGAGGCGTGGTGGGTGTGGCGGACATGGTCTCCCTCTCCCTGGATGAAGGTCGCAACGCGTGGAGCGGCCGGGGAACGCCTACGGCTCCCGGGTGGGAAGTTGTGGAACGGCCTAGCGGACGGGGGCGCGGGCGATGTGGTCCATCACCTGTGCACTGGCGTTGATGACGATGTCCCGCAGACGACGTGCCTCGGACAGGGGCCGCTTCTCGGGGTCGATCACACACACCGTGCCCAGCACCGTGCCGCTGTCGTGGATCAACGGAGCGCCGAAGTAGGAGCGGATCCCGACGGCGTCGACCACCGCGTTGCCGCTGAAGCGCGGGGACGCGTGCACGTCGTGCAGCGGGAGGGCCTTCCTGCGGGCCATGACCTCCGGGCACCAGCCATGGTCCCGGCTCATGGTGCGGCCGACGATTACGAACCCGCTGTCCGCCGGCGGCTGGTGCAGCCCGACGAAAGTCTGCTCCTCCAGGAACAGGTTGACGAACCCGTACAAGAACCCGGCCTGTGTGGCCATGTCGCGGGCCAGCTCGTCGAAGTCCTCGTTGGCCACCGGGGGCACGCCCAGGCGGTTGAGTAGCTCGTAACGCTGAGCCAGCTCCAGCGACTGCTGAGGTCGCTGGCTGGTGAGGGCGGTGCCGGGCGGGGTGAACGGGCCGGGGGTGGTGTCCCGCATGTCGCGCCGAGGCAAGGACCGGGCGGGCGGGGCAGTCTGCGGCGTGCGGTAGGGGTCGCGGGGGTGCTGTGACATCAGACGTCCTGGAGGGTGGTAGAAGGGGCGTGACCAGCGCGATTGGTGGTGGCGGCGCAATTCACGGCGTGGTCGACGAGGGCCAGCAGAACGCCGGCGACGTGATTCGTGTCGCGGGCGTCGCAGGTGACCACCGGCACGGCAGCGGGGAGTTCGAGAGCGGCGCGGACCTGCTCGGGGTGGTAGCGGTGCGCCCCGTCGAACTGGTTGACCGCGACGACGAAGGGCAGGCCGATGTCCTCGAAGAAGCTGACGGGCGTGAAGCTGCTCTCCAAGCGGCGGGTATCGACCAGGACGACCGCGCCGACGGCGCCGCGGGAGAGGTCGTACCAGAGGTCGACGAACCGGTCCTGGCCCGGCGTGCCGAACAGAAACAGTTCCAGCGGCACGGGCGCATCGGGCAGGCTCAATCGGCCGAAGTCGAAGGCGACCGTGGTGGTCCGCTTGGACGCCAGGCCAGCCAGGCTGTCGACGTCCGCGCTCGCCTCGGTCAGGTACTCCTCCGTACTCAGCGGCGTGATCTCGCTGACGGCGCCCACTGCGGTGGTCTTGCCCGCGCCGAAACCGCCGGCAATCACGATCTTCAGCACAGTCGGCGCACCGGCCTGCGAGTGCGGCGAAACCGTGGACGGGTCATCCGGCCTGGGGATAGGCGACGGCATCAGGCCACTTCCTCTTCAAGCCGGCGGAAACCGCTGCCAGCAGTTGGACAGACGGACCGGACCCTGCGCCGGTATCGGCATAGGACTGGGTCAGGGGGACGACGAGGGCGCCGGCGTCCAGGAGGTCGGAGACGAGCACTTTGACGGCGGTCACGGGCCGGCCGAGGCGACCCGCCAGCTCGACCACCGACCGCCGGCGCTCCCGGCACAGGGCGAGAATCTCCCCGCACTCCTCGGCCTGTGCCGGGCCCGGCCGTCCCTGCCCGGCCTCCAGGACGGTTTCCAGAGCGAGCAGGTGCCGCGGCTTGGTACGCCCGCGCGTCACGGCGTAGGTCCGCACGAACGCCGACTCCTCGGCCGCGCGGCCGTACGTGGTCACCGGACCTCTCCGCCCGTGCCAACGCGGACGGGGATCAGCATGTACGGGGCGAACTTCTGGACCAGGCGCCCCATCTCGAAGCCGACGGTGCCCACATCGGCGTCCCTGGTGGCGATGACAGCGAGGATCGTGTCCACCTCACCGCGTTCGGCACCGGGGTGGGTGTCGAAGGCCGCGCTGCGCCCGGCGCTCTGGACGAAGAACAGGCAGTCGTCTCGCTCGATGATGACCTGCCGGGCCGGCCTCTTCTTGTGGCTGGGGCCGGTGATGTTCGCCGCGAGGGAGGCGACCCCGCTGAAGGCGGCCGACAGTTCGTCCGCCCAGTCCTTGTCGACGTCGCTGTCCAGCAGCCGCAGTCCGTCGCGCGAGAGCAGGACGGCGTGCGTGACGCCCGGCGTCTCGGAGGCGAACTGACGCAGCAGCCAGGCCATGCTGTCCCGCTGTCCGCTTGTCGTCGCGGATGCGGGCGTGCCGTCGGTCACGTTGTTCATCGCGGGGTGGGTGCTCATGGGGATCGCTCCAGAAGGGGGAAGGGCCAGTGGGTGTACTGGGCCGCCGGGAACGCGGAAGAAGCGGGTCAGGGGGTGGGGTCTTCTGTCGAGGCTGGAGGGGGACTGGCGGTGCCGCCGGCCTGGAGGCCGCTGCGGAAGGCGGCTGCCAGCCCGGGCGTCGCCGCGGACACGGGGGCTTGCTCCCGCTCCTGTGGCGGACGGAAAGGTTCCGACCGACGCGTGCGCGTGGGAAGAGCGGGCGCGTCGGCCGAATGACCCGCCGAGGTCGATGCCCCAGCGGCGCCGGGGCGTGCGACCTGCCCCACCCCTGGGGCGGCAGGAGCCGCGGTCACCTGATGCGGCTGCTGCCCGGACATGCGAGCTTCCTCGGGCTGCGGCGCACCCGCGTCCTCGATCGATGGAATGGCTACCAGGAGCCGTGCCGGTATGACGACCAGGGCGGTGGTGCCTCCCGTCGCGTTCTCCTGCAGGAGGACGGACAACCCGTGTGACTGGGCGATCTTCGCGGCGACCAGCAGGCCGAGCTGTCCAGCCCGGACCTGGCCGCTGACGTCGACCTCGTCCGGGGCTTTGAGCAGATGGTTCATCTGCGCCCGCGTCTGCGGGTGCATGGGGATGGCGCGGTCCTCGACCTCGATGGCCAGCCCGTGTGGCACCCGCTGCGCGCGCACCATCACCCGCGTCGCTGGATCGGAGCACTCGCAGGCGTTCTCGATCAGCTCGGCCAGCAGGTGCGTCAGGTCCGGCCCCACATGGCCGGGCAACCCCAGCTCGGCGCCCACGGATCCGGCCGCGACGGCCACCCGCGGATATTGCACGACCTCGGAGACGGCGCCGCGCAGGGCTGTCGTGACGGGAACGGGCCGGCGCACGCTGCGCAGGGACTGCCCGCCCAGGACCGCCGTGCTCTCGACCTGGCGGCGCATCCGCGTCACGAGGTGATCGATCTCGAAGATCTTGGCCAGCAGCTCCGGGTCGTCGGTCAGCATCTCCAGCTGGCTCAGTGCCTGGAGTGCCTTGCTGACCAGGGCGTGCTCGCGCACGGCCAGGCGGCGAAGCACTTCCAGGAGGACCACGGACTGGGACTCGTCGTGCACGCGGATCAGCGACATGATGGCCTGCGCCTGGAGGGCACTCAGCGCGTTGTCGATCCCGGCGTTCGCAGTGGGCGACTGCGCGGTGTGCGGGTCCGGCAACGCTGGACGTTTTCCGCGGCACAGCTCGTCCGCCGACCACTGCACCGACTTCTCAACGGCTGCCGCTGCCCCTGTGACCGCTGTCAGCGCTGCTGACTGGGACTCCTCCACTGCCGACTGCACGGCACTGGCCACGGTGCGCGTTCCGTGTGCCGCCACCGCGACGACCGCCGCCAGTCCGCAGACCAGGCCGGCCAGGACCCAGCCGGGGCCTACGACGGACCCCGACCGGAGAGCGAAGGCGGCGAGCAGCAGCGCGGCAAGGAGTGCCAGGGGCAGTGCCACGGCGCGACGGGCGAGGTACAGCGTGGTCGCGTCGACCGGGGGCCGCCGTCTGCGGTGGCCGGTCGCGGCCGGCCGTGCCGGGAAGGCGCTGTCAGGCATGGGAATCCTCGTCAGGGGTGGGGTGGCTATGCGTGCTGCGGCGTCAGGTCGGCGGTGGACTGGCGCGTGCTGCGGAGGTTGAGCGGGGTGCGGGGACCGCGAGCGCGGCGTGGCGGGGGGAGGACTGCGCCGCCCTCTGCTGAAGGAGCAGGGCGCTTTGGATCAGGCCCATGTGGCTGAACGCCTGCGGGAAGTTGCCGAGTTGGCGCTGCTGGACGGGGTCGTACTCCTCCGCCAGGAGCCCGAGGTCGTTGCGCAGAGCCAGGAGGCGTTCGAACAAGGCACGGGCCTCGTCGGGGCGGCCGGTCAGGGCGAGGCCGTCGACGAGCCAGAAGTTGCACAGGAAGAAGGCGCCCTCGTCGCCGGTCAAGCCGTCCACCCCGACGTCCTCACCGCAGGTCGGGTACCGGTACACGAGCCCGTCCTCCGTGGAGAGTTCACGACGGACCGCATCCACGGTGCCGATGACGCGCGGGTCGTCGGGCGGCAGAAAGCCGGTGCGGGGGATGAGTAGCGTGGCAGCGTCCAGCTCCTGCGAGCCGTAGGACTGCGTGAAGGTGTTGCGCACCGGGTCGAAGCCCTTGTCACAGACCTCCCGGTGGATCGCCGCCCGCAGCTCGACCAGCGGGGCCACGTCCATGTCGAGCGCGCCGGCCTCGGCCAGGCGGATAGTGCGGTCGACCGCCACCCATGCCATCACCTTGGAATGGACGAAGTGCCGGCGGGCCCCGCGGATCTCCCAGATGCCCTCGTCGGGCTCCCGCCAGCGCTGGACCAGGTGCTCGATGAGCCGCTGGTGCAGGACCGCGGTGTCGGCGCAGTGGGCGACTCCGCTCTGGTGCGCGAGGTACAGGGTGTCGATGACCTCGCCGTACACGTCGAGCTGCAGCTGGTTCGCCGCCCCGTTCCCGACCCGTACCGGAGCCGATCCCTCGTACCCGGGAAGCCAGGGAAGCTCCCGCTCCCGCAGGTCACGCTCCCCGGTGATCCCGTACATGATCTGCAGGTTCTCCGGGTCCCCGGCCACAGCGCGCAGCAGCCACCGCCGCCATGCCTGTGCCTCCTGCCGGTATCCGGTCCCCAGCAGCGCGGCAAGCGTCGTGGCGGCGTCGCGCAGCCAGGTGAAGCGGTAGTCCCAGTTCCGGTCGCCGCCGATCTCCTCGGGAAGCGACGTGGTCGGAGCCGCGACGATCCCGCCGCTCGGCCCGTAGGTCATGGCCTTCAGCGTGATCGAGGACCGGACCACGGCCTCGCGGTAGGGCCCGTCGTAGGTGCTCTCCTGCACCCAGTCCTGCCAGAAGGCGAGCGTCTCGGCGAGCGCGGCCTCCGGGTCAGGAACGTCCGGTGCGGGGGCGTGGGACGGGCACCAGCTGAGCACAAACGCCACGCTCTGCCCGGCGCTGATGGCGAAGGCGCTGACGACCACACCGTCCTTCTCCAACTGCGGGACGCAGGTGTCGAGCCACAGAGCGTCCGCGCCGGCCTCCGCGACCATGCGCCCACCGACCTCGTGGTTCCACGGGCTGACGCTGCCGTACCCCGGCCGAGGACGCATGGCCGAGACCATCTCCACTTCGCCAGTCAGGCCCTCAGCGATCCGGATCACCTGTGGGGCCCCGTCGCGCGGCGGCATGAAATCCAGGACCCGGACCGAACCAGTCGGGGTGCGCCACAGCGATTCGAGAACGAGCGAGTCACCTCGGTACCGGCGTTCAACCACTCTTCCGGAGCCGGACCCGCCTGCGGACGAAGCCGGAGCGATCTGCCAGGTGCCGTGCTTCTGTGTGCCGAGCAGACCGGCAAACACGGCCGGTGAGTCGAAGCGGGGCAGGCAAAGCCAGTCGACCGTGCCGTCGTCGCAGACGTGGGCGCTGGTCTGCGTGTCGCCGATCAGGCCGTACTGCTCGATACGCGGAAGGCGTTTCATCGTGTGTGGATCTCCGTTAGGCCCCGCTGGTCTGGGGGTGTTATCGGGGCCGCCGAAGCGGCCGGGGACAGGCCGGGAGTCAAGGAGTCAGAGGTCAGCGCGGGGACGCAGGCTCGCTCGGAGGTGGTGTAGAGGCCCTGTCTGCGGGATCGAGGCCAGTCGCACGAGTGCCTCGGCACACCAGCCACGCCATCGCGACGAGGATCAGTCCGATGAGGAGCGCTCCGGTGAGGGTCATGTCCGGGGCACCGAAGCGGCCCACACCAGGCAGGTGAGGGCGACGGCGAAGACCGCACCGCGCAGCACGTTGATCTGCGGCGTCCATCGAGCCAACCTCCGTGCCGGTCGACTCGCTCCGAAGTCGTCCAGCCGGATCTTCGCGATGAGTTCCTGCGTGGCCTCGGCGAGTCTGACGAGGTGCACCCGGCTGGGCAGATAGCCCTCCGGGAGCCCGACCGAGCAGAGTTGCTGCGCACGGAGCAAGGCCGGCTCCTGCGAAGGCATCAGGGTTCCGAGCTGGTTGACGTGCCCTCGCAGCCGCAGGACGAGGTCCTCCACATCGGCGGCGGTCTCGGGCACCGGGGAGTCCTCGCCCAGCACGAGCGTCACAGTCTCCGTCGCGGACACCGCTTGGTCACGCCCGGCACCCGGATCACCGAGACTCCGGCCCTGACCACTGCGCTGGCAGAACGCCCGGCGAGGGGCCAGCGAGAGACGCATGACACAACTCCTATGTGAATCAAGCCAAATTGAGTGAGAGACGCCGTGCACCACAGTCGGTCGGCGTGCATGGTGAGTGATCCGGCCGCTACGTTGAGCGAACCGCGAATCCCCGCTGGGGGGTATGCCTGTGCGGCCCGCAAGGCCGTCAAAGGCGTCAAAGATCATTTCGGACCCGAGGGGCAGCCCATGGTCCGTGAGCGAAACGTCGCCCTCGCCGCACTCCTGCGCGAAGCGGGCTGGTCCCAGCCCCAAGCAGCCGCCGCGGTGGCTCGTGTCGCCGCGGAGAGCGGTGCTCGCGAATTGGAGGCCATCTCGCGCTCGCACATCGCCATGTGGGTCCAGGGCACCAAGCCCAGCGGACGAGCGCCTCATATCCTGCGTGAGACGCTGTCCCGCAGGCTCAGTCGCCCCCTCACCCTCGCTGACCTCGGGCTGGAAGACGGGCCGACAGGCTCGCCCGACAGCAGTTCCGACTGGAGCGTCGACCCTCTGACCGTGCTGGCCGAGCTGGGAAGCGACGACCTGGACATGCACCGACGCAAGCTGCTGGCGACCGCCGCGTACTCGGCCGCCGGCCTCACTCTGCCCGCGAGTTCGTGGTGGACAACCGCCCCAGCCGCTGCAGCATCGCGCCCAGCAGTCTCCCCACGGTTGGTGACCCAGGCCGACATCGATGACGTCCGCAACCTGACAGCCTTCTACTCCGCACGGGACCAGCAGCGTGGTGGAGCCTCTGGGCGCTCGGCTCTGGCCGGCCACCTTCGCGACGAAGCGGTGCCCCTGCTGGGCAGCAGGTTTCGAACGGAACGGCACCGACGGGACACGTACTCGGCCGTGGCAGAGATGACCTACATCGCCGGCTGGATGGCGTTCGACGCCTCGGAGCACCGCACCGCCCAGCGCTACCTCACCCTCGCCGCCCGCATAGCGGCCGAAGCCGGAGACGGACCACTGGGCGGCCACATCCTGCGCGCCCTCGCCCACCAGGCAGTCGACCTCGGACACCCACGCAGGGCCCTCGACCTGGCCGATGCCTCCATGGCCCGCACTCACTACGGCCAGGCCAGCTCGCGCGAGAAGGCCCTGCTCTCCATCGTCCACGCCCGCGCCCTGGCCGCCGACGGCGACAGGCCCGGCACCCTCGCGGCCATCAGCCGAGCAGAGCGGGACCTCGCCCGCGCCGACAACGAGGACGCCCCCGACCGCGTCGGCTTCTTCCAGGAAGCCTCTCTCGCCCACGAAACTGCCTGTGCCTTGCGCGACCTGGGCAACCCCGTCGAGGCGGAGATCCATTTCCGGCGCAGCGTCCGCACCCGCCGCCGGCAGCAGTACGCCCGCACCCACAGCGTGACACTCGGCTACCTGGGCGCCGTCCAGGTCCAGCAAGGACGTCTCGACGAGGCATGCGGCACCTGGGGACAAGCCCTCGATGCCATGGTCGGCGTCCAGTCCGGCCGCGCCCGCGACGTCATCGTCCGCATGCAGAGCGACCTGTCGCCCGTGAGGCAACGCGGAGGCCGCCACGTTGTTGAATTGGACCGCCGGGCACGGGAAATGCTGCGCGCCATAGGCTGACCACAGGGCAGGTTCGCAGGTGCGGCCGGCGGTTGCTGCACACGCGACTTCATGGGAGAGGAACGAGCGCCGATGGCGACGTACGAGGTCGAACCGATCGCAACGGTCATGGGGGGCCACACCCGCGTCCAAGACGACTACCAGGGCGGGGTGGAATCGATCATCCGACTGGACGACGCCTTCCCGCTCGAAACGCTGCAGGGCATCGAGGAGTTCTCCCACCTCACAGTGACCTGGCACTTCCACCTGGCGCGGCCCGAAGACGTGCAGCTCCACGCCCGCAGCCCAAGGGGAAACCCGATCTGGCCGGCAACCGGAACCTTCGTCCACCGCAACCACCGACGCCCCAACCAACTGGCGATCAGCTATCCGCGACTGCTCAAGACAGACGGCCGGGACCTCGTCGTCACCGACCTGGACGCTGTGGACGGCACTCCCGTCCTCGACATAGCGCCGTACTTCACCCAGATGGGGCCCCGAGGACCGGTTCATCAGCCAGCCTGGCCGGCCGAAATGCTTGCCACGTACTGGCTGGATGTCTCGGAGCGTCCGTAAGCCGACCTGCCGTAGTGATCTGTCGCTCGCGGCAGCGCTCATGAGGGCCCCGCTCGCAGAGATGAGAGGGGCGCACCAAGTAGTCGGCCGTCCTCGCTGATACTCCGCTCCCCGAACGGGAATTCGGTCAAAGCCTCCGGCCGGTACCGGCAGAACGGACCAGGCGGCTGTGCGAGCGCCGCGGCTGAGGAGGTTCACGACGTAGTCCCTTCACCGGGGACGTCCAGCTCCATCCAGACCGTCTTGCCCCCGCCCGGGCCAGGTCGGACTCCCCAGTTCGCGGCCAACGCGTCGACCAGGAGCAGGCCCCGGCCTCCCTCACACTCGTCGCTCGGTAGGCTCTGGAAAGGCTGTCTGCCGGAGGGGTCCTGCACTTCGGTCCGGAGACGTCCGCTGGAGTGGGTGACCTTCAGCGTGAATGCCTTCACCGCCTGGTGACGGCACCCGTGGGTCACTGCATTCGCCATCAGCTCATGGGCTCCCAGAGCAACTGCGTCCGCGATGGCCGCCAGTCCCGTTACCAGCATCAATTCGTGAAGTTCGCGCCGGCCCCGCGAGACTGCTGCCACCTCCGCCGGGTACACCGCCACAATCTCGAAGGCACGCCTCCGATCCGCGATCGGCACAGTTTCGACGGGGGCACTGGGATGGGGACCCACGAGGTTGTGAACCGCCACGTCAAGAACTTCGTCCGGCCGCTGAAGAGCGGCGTCGGAGAAATGCACGTTCATCAGCTCCCCTAAGCGGTCCCGACAAGGCACAAATCCGGTCACCATCTGTGCGTGAAGGCGTTTTTCGACCGGCACCGGGTGAGCTGGTCGACGTCGAAAGTCACGTCGCGCTCCTCCGGGCGGTTTTGGACTGAGCAGGGGCGGCCGGGGACTGCACCTGCGGCGAGACCGTGTCGTGCGGGTCGCTCCACGGCAGCGTTCGGCCGTTAGGCGCCGACGGGCCCGTTAGTCACGGCGCGGGCCAGTGGATCTGAGACGGGAAGCCTGGGGGTATCGGGGTGCGGGGGTCGCCCAGGGCCCGCAGACACACACGGTCGTCGGAGAAGCCGGTGCGGGCGTGGAGCCAGCGGCTGTTGTCGATCAGATAGCCCTGGCCGGCGTCGAGAGTGACGCGCTGCTGGAGCGCTTCGATCGCCGTGCGGAGGTGGGGCAGGTGGGGGGAGGAGGGGGCTGAACGCGGCGAGGGCGTCCTGGCGCAAGCGGATGGAGACCCGCTCGCCTCGGTGGCGGGTGAAGATCCGAGAGGGGTGTCCGCCGCCGTCGCCGTAGAAGGCGGTACCGGGCGCGGCCATCACTTCCAAAGCCCGGGGCGCGCGTTCCATGAGGAGGGCGTGCAGGGCGCGGCCGTCGGTCAGGAGCACGTCTCCACCGGACGCGGCGGGCTGCTGGCAGACCAGGAGCATCAGACGGGGCGGACGGGGAAGACTGGAGCGCTCGGTATGCGCGAGGAGTTCCCCGGTGCCCAGCCCCGCCAGCCCGGGGCGTCGGGAGGCGGCGCCTCTGTCACGGATAGTGGTCAGCGCATCCGGGTCGCTGTCGGGGTGCGGTACCAGCGTCATCACCCGCTGGGCGAAGGCGAGAACCTTGGCCCGGGTGTCCAGTCCCTCGACGGTGGCGACACCCCGCGCCCGCAGGAGTTCCACCACGGCGGAGGTTCGGCCGAAACCGCCGACGAGGGGCGTGACGTGTGCCTCGAACAGGGTGAGCGAACGGGTCGTCATCGACGTGCTCCTCTGAAATCGGGCTGGACGTCCAGCGTCCGGACGAATAGCGGGCGGCGTAAAGCGACAAACTGTCGACCCGGACAAAGGCGGCAAGCCCGACTTCGTCTTGCGGACGGGTGCTACGTTCCGGAGGACATGCCCGCCCTCACGACTCAGGGACAGCTCATGTACAAGCCGTCGTTGTGGCCGGTGTCCGTCAAGGGTGTTGCTCTCGATGCCCGCGAACGCGTGTTGCTGCTGCACAACGAGCGCGGCGAGTGGGAACTGCCGGGCGGCCGGCTGGAGATCGGTCCCGCAGGTAATGGGTCGGCGCCGGCCGACGTGAGTCCCGGTGCGGCGCTGGAGCGCGAGGTGGCGGAGGAGAGCGGCTGGATGGTGAAGGCCGGGCCTCTGCTCGGCGGCGGGACCTGGATTTACGAGCCGATCCCCGACCGTCGGGTCCTGATCGTCACCTACGGCTGCACGGTCCTGTCTCCAGACCGTGTGCCGGTCCTGAGCCACGAGCACAAGGAGATCGGGCTCTTCGACCGGCACGAGGTCGATGGCCCGACCATGCCCGAGGGCTACAAGCAGTCGATCGCGGCCTGGTACGACCACCCCGGAAGGTGACCCGGCATGGACGCCTTCACTTCTGTTTCCGGGCCGGCCACGCGCCGGTCGGCGCGGCTGGTCTCCTGGCGCTGGGCGACGCCGGAGGCTCAGGCCGTCCTCGCTACGCGCGACCTTGCTTCGATCCTGAAGTACTACCGGAACGTCCACGGCACCAGCCAGTTGGAGACCGGTGAGCTCCTGGGCTATGACAAGACCTACATCTCGGCCCTGGAACTGGGCAAACGGCATCTGAGCGATGTCGGGAGCTTGCGTCACGTCGCCGAGCGACTCGCTTTGCCCGCGCATGTCCTGGGCGTCACCGATCCGGCCGACACCGACCACCGGGCGATGCTCCAGTTCGGCACCTCCACCGTGCGGCTCGCCGAAGTCGCCCGCCAGTGCGGGCGAGCGGCCGAGACCGTCGCCGAACTGTGGCCGCTTGTGGCTCGCTTGGAAGCCCGCGCCCGGGACGGGAGCACCGAACGAGATGTCCTTCGGCTCCTTGCGCACGCCCGGCTGAGTCTCGGGACGGCTCTGGGAAACGTGCTGCCCGAGGAATGGCTGGCCACCGCCGCGCACTGGACCGCCAAGAGCCTGGACGTGGTGCGCGCCTTCGATGACCGGGCTTTGACTACCACCGCTCTGCGCATGCACGGCAACGAGCTGCGCAAGGCCGGCCTGCTCGGTGCGGCCGTCGACCGGCTCAACCAGACCGCGGTCACCGCACCCGGCACCGAGCAGCGAGCCGCGGTGCTGCCGCTCTTGGCCCGTGCTGCCGGTGCCCTCGGCAACGCGGTGCTGTTCGACCAAGCCGCCCGTGAGGCCCACCAGCTCCTTGACACGGTCGAGCACACCAGCCTCGTCAACCCCAGTGCTCTCTACGAAATCCATCTTCGGGGCCTTATCTCCACCGGCCGCATCCGCGATGCGATACGGCATACCGAGGCGGCTCCGCCCGCCCCGACCATCGCGGTCGCACCCCGGTGGCGTGTCATCGAACTCATCACCACGGGCCGCGTCCGCCTTCTCGCCGGCGACAGCCACGGTGCTACCCAGCTCCTGGCCGCGGCTGTACGGGAAGCACAGGCCCAGCGCCTTCCGCACCAGCTCCAGCGCGTCCAGCGCACCACTGTTGGCAGGCTCCCCGATATCCATGACGCCGCCACCCGTGCCCTGGCCCAGCTCCGCACGGAGATCGCCGCATAGCCGAGGGCAGGTGCCATGCGACGGGGACACAGCCAGGTGTCCTGTTCCCACCGGGCATCTCCTCTCTGAGTCGGCGCTTCAAAACGGCCTGCCACCAGCGCAGTTGGACGCTGAGCGGCCGGTGCAGTGCCATGAGTCTGGAGCCGCGTCGGCTTCGAGGGCATCGCTGTGGCGATATCGCTGCAGCGATATCGATCTCCACCTAGCCTGGTTCTCACGGCTGGGGCGAGCTGGATCGCGAGAAGGAGAGCCGAGGTGACCATGCCAGGGGGACCAGGGCGCACGTGCGTGCGGTGCGGACTGCCGATCAGCCGGTACAACCCGGATACCCGCTGTTCCACCTGCGCCCGGACCGATGCGACACCGACGATCCCGGACCGGGCCTGGCGCGACGAGGAAGTGCACAGGGCCCTTGCTGCCTGGGATTTCGGAACGGTTGTACGTCTGGTCCGCCGCCGCTCCGGGCTTTCGCAGAAGGCCGTACGGGAGCTGACCGGACTCACTCAGGGCTTCATCTCGGACCTGGAGCGCGGCCTCAAACAGGTCAACGGCCGCGAGACGATCATCGACCTCCTGACCGGACTGGGGCTTCCCGCCGACCTTCGCCCGCTCCTCCTCGCCCCTTTCGCGCAGGCCGAATCGCAGCGACTTGTCGAGGTCATCGACCCGGCTCTGCCATGGACGGCGGCTCGTATGGTGACGTCACTGGAAGCAGCAGTCGGAGGAGCCATGACCGGATTGAACCGTCGCAGCGTGATTGCCCTGGGCGGGGCCGGCCTCACGCAGTACATCCTGCAAGCAGCCGTCGCCCCTCCCGAGGCCGTCGCCTCCACCGCCCGAAACGGAATCAGCGTCTCCGACCAGCTCCTCACCAGCCTGCAATCCACCACCGACGCTCTGCGCCAAGCCGACGCCAGCCATGGCAGCGGTAACCTCGCCCGAGCCGCCACAGCGCACCTCAAGGTCCTCCTCCGGTTCCTGAAAGAAGGGGACTTCAGCGAGGCGACCGGGAAGCGCCTCGCAGCGGTGACTGCGGACACCGCCATCCAGACCGGCTGGTACCACTTCGACAGCGGCGCCCACACCGTCGCCCACAACCTCCTCGTGGGAGCCCTCCGCGCCGCTCATGCCAGCGGCGACAGCAGGCTCCGGGCTGGGGCGCTGTCCTTCATCGCCATCCACGGCTACTCCGCCGGCGACCCCCGCGACGCGGTCACCGCCGCGCGCACCGCCCGCCAGGTGATTGCCGACCAGGACGCGCCCGCCCTG
The DNA here is from genome assembly GCF_056323165.1 of Streptomyces sp. 3-6. Classification (NCBI taxonomy): domain Bacteria; kingdom Bacillati; phylum Actinomycetota; class Actinomycetes; order Kitasatosporales; family Streptomycetaceae; genus Streptomyces; species Streptomyces sp. 3-6. The sequence continues at coordinate 33,168 of NZ_JBWHZP010000008.1, read as the reverse complement.
CACGCGATGCTCCTCACCCGTCAGGCCCGCGGGCACGCCCGTCTACGCGAGGACCGCCAGGCTCGCACTGCCCTGGAAGAAGCACAGGCACTGTGCGCCCGCGGACGCGGAGAGGACGACCCTCACTGGCTCTACTGGATCAACCCCGGCGAGATCATGGGCCAGACCGGCAGCTGCTTGCTCGACCTCGGCCGCCCCGACCAGGCCGCCCAGGCGTTCGCCGACGCCCGCAATGCCTTCAGCCCGGACGAGATCCGCACCCGTGCCCAGTTCCTCTCCCGCGCCGCCACCGCCCAGATGCGCGCTGGCGACGTCGACGCCGGATCTGCCACCGGACACGAAGTCCTCGCTCTCGTCTCCGGAGTCCGCTCCGCACGCTTGGACGACAACCTGGACACGATGCTCGCCGAAGCCCGCCGCTACTCCTCGGCGGCTCCCGCCCAGGAGCTCTTGGAACGCGGTCAGGCCGTCATGGAAGAACGCGCCGCATGAAGCGCATGATCCTGGTCCTGTGGGACATCGACCGCACCCTCCTCTACACGGGTGACATCGACCGGCGCGTCTACAAGGAGACCTTCACCAGCGTCGTCGGCCGTCCCCCGGCAGCCCTGCCGGCCCGGGGAACCGGAGTCACCATGCCCCTGGCCGTCCGTGAACTCCTGCGCGTCAACCAGGTACCCGAACAGGACGTGGAGACGTTCGCAGCCCGCATCGTCGACGAACTTCCCGAACGCCTCGCCGGCCACCGGGAGCTGCTGTTCAACGACGGGGTCATCATGCCGGGCGCCATGGACGCGCTCGCCGCGGTCCAGCAGGCAGAGCACCTGATCCCGACCGTCGTCACCGGAAACCTACGGGGTAGCGCCGAGACCAAGCTGTCCGCGCTGGGCCTCATCGGCTACCTCGACACCACCATCGGCGGCTACGCGTCCGACGACCCTCACCGCCCGGCTCTCGTACGCATCGCACAAAAGCGGGCAGCCGCGAAGCATGGAGGCCCGTTTAATCGCGACAACACAGTGATCGTGGGTGACTCCCTGGAAGACGTGCGCACCGGCCTGGAGGGGGGCGCCAGGGTGATCGCGGTGGCTTCGGGCACCACCCCCGAGCAGCAACTACGCGCTGCAGGTGCACAACACGTTCTGGCCGACCTCACCTCCACCACGACCCTGCTCCGCCTCATCGACCAGGACGAGGCTCTCTAGGTCTCATCTGACCGGGGTGGTTCCCTGCGGACCGTGTTGTCGCGCCAGTCGAGCCACGGTCCTTCCTTCGTGACCGGCCAATCATTGGTGAGGCAAGCAGCACGCTTCCTCATCGCTGTGACCGGCACACGCGTCCACACAGGGGAAACTCGCTGCGGCGTTGAGGAGCTCGCGAGCAGTGATGTCGCGCCGCCGGGAACACCGAGTATTCCGGGGGCCAAGTAGAGCGCAGCCGCTTCGGTTTCGCACATTCTGGCTTTTCGGACGGTCTGTTCAGGCAGAAGGATTTGCCGGGGGATCACGATCGTCTGGCGGACCCGGTCGAGGCGCAGTCCCCGTCGGGAGCGGTGCGCGGCAGGCGGTTAACGGAATTGAACCGGGGGTCTTCGTAGTACGCCGAGCCCGGCTTGACGCCCCGTGTCCAGCACGGGAAGTGCTTGTTCTTGTAACCGAAGCGGGCTTCGTGGGCGGCCTGGCAGACAGTCATAGCTGGTGATGTCGTGCACGGACATCCGTCTGGCTCGGCCGAAAGCGAGGGCGGCCTCCGCGTGCTCGAAGAACACCCGGGAGGGTTTCCAGCCCAGCCGGGAGTGACATTCGCCCACGGCAGACAGCTCCTCACTGCCCGGCGCTGGTGAAGCTGGCAGTATCCCAACGCGGTGCTTGATTGTGCTGATTCGCCGACGGCAGACACATTTAGGGCGCATTTGACTGGAATGACGCGTCGAAGCAAGTAAACCTAGAACAGTCCGCAGTAGCGCGACTACTCGCCGCTTTCACGCGTGTGCGTCAGGGGGGCGAGGGCATCGAGCCGGGCGCAACATAGCCGACGATCGCCGGTTAGCCAAACCGGCGTTTCTCCAGACCATTGAACTACCCGCTGATCTGCCGGGCGTGTTCCGTCGTTCCCGCAAGGAGTTCAAAAGTATGTCGGTCGAAGTCATGGAAGAAGAGTGGCTGTATTCCGAGGAGCAGGTTCGAGCTCTGCTTGCCCTGACAGGGTTGACTGACCGCGCCTTACACCGGCCGACGTTCTGATAGCCGTCTCGCCGGATGCCCAGCCCTTCCCCCAGTACTTCGAGGCCCCCGCTATGCCCGCACGCCTGCTGTCCATACCCACCGTCGCCGCTGCCCTGGACGTCGACCGTCGGACCGTCTATCGCTTCATCGCAGCCGGCGACCTGCCTGTCGTCGACCTCCGCACCGGGCCAGGCCGCTCCCGTGTGCGGGTCCCAGCGGCCAGCTTGGACGAGTTCCTCAGCCGTCGCGCCGTTGTCATGCCGACGACACGCCGCTGATCCCGATCACGGCAGCCCCGTAGTCGAGCAAGGAGTAGAACCTGTACCTCCGCAAGTTGAAGTCCGGCAACTGGCAAGTAACCGTACGCAACCGGGCAGGAGGCCGGTACAGCGAGTCGTTCCCCCTCAAGGCGCAAGCCCGCGCCTGGGGCACCGAGATGGAGACACAGTCCGCTCGCGGAGGCATGCGCGACCCACGCGCCGGCGAAATCACCTTCCGTGAGTGGCACGATCGCTGGTGGGATGCCCGCATCGTTGAGCCCCGCACCCTGCGCGGCGACGCCTCCACCATCAAAAACCACGTCATGCCCCACTGGGCGGACTGGGAGATGCGGGCCGTTACTCGCATGGACGTCCAGAGCTGGATCCGCTCCCTGGTGGAGAAGGGCGTGGGCGCCGCCGCGATCAAGCGGGCGTACAACCTGACCTCGTCCATCATGCGCGCGGCCGTGGATGACGATGTGATCGCGTTGAGCCCGTGCCGCCGCATCGACCTGCCTCAGATCGCCGTCAAGCCGCCGCAGTGGTTTACGACCGACCAGGCGCAGAGCATCCTCGACGAGCTTGCCGCCCCCTGGAAGACGATGTGCCTACTGGGCGTCTATACAGGACTGCGATGGGGCGAACTTTCCGGCCTTCACCGTCACCGCATCGACCAGCGTCGCTCGCGCCTCTTCGTGGTCGAGGTCAACACCAAGCGGGGCATCAAGGAGTATCCCAAGAGCTCCAGGAGCCGCCGGGAGGTCCCACTCCCGGCCCATGTCCTTGAAGCACTTGAACGTCACATATACCGGCTCGACCGGGACTCCGTGGTGTTCACCACCGTCACCAAGGGCCGGTCCGGACGGCTTCTCGACGACGGTAACTGGCGCCGACAGACCTGGTGGCCAGCCATCGAGGGAGCCCGCTACTTCGATGACGACGGCGAGCAGCAACTCGTCCCGCATTACCCGCCCCACTCCATGCGCCACACCTGCGCCTCATGGCTGGTCCAGAAAGGGGTCTCCCTCTACGAGGTCCAACACCTCCTTGGCCATGAGAGCTTCCAGACGACCCAGCGCTACGCCCACCTGCAGCCGGATGCGCACAAGGCCGTCCTCGGGGCTTGGGAACGGATGGAAACCCCGCTCACGATCGCCGCATAAACGGTACCTTCGCCCCTGTCCTGCTTGGACAAGGGCGAAGCTGGTTGCGAGCGGAACATGGACACGATCACGCTCACGATCGCGACTTCGAGTCGGGCGGCTCATCGTGGGGAGCACCCTGCGGCCGACAGCGCCGAACGGCCACGGATAGGCGTAGGCATCGACGTCGTCTCTATGCCCCGCACCCGCAACCGAGACGCGCCGCTCAGGCGCGGCAGCGAGCGACCCGGCCGAGCGGGAGAGCAGGGGCCGAAGGCGACGTTCGTCTCCCGCGGAGTCATCTATGCTCGCGCCCAGTCGGTATGACCAGTTCGCTTCAGGGGGCAGAGAGCCGCATGGCCGATGAGATCAAGTACGAGTACAAGGCCGTGCAGACCGTTCGGGGCACCGACGGTTTGGTGATCTCGAAGATGCAGAAGGACGGATGGGAGCTCGTGGAACAGCTCCCAGGCAGACTTCGCACCACCCTCAACTTTCGTCGGCCGAAGAGGCCACTGCCTTGGCGTCTGATCGGGGCGGGGGCCGCCGCCCTCGTGGTCTTGGCCGCCATCATCGGCACAGGCGTTGCACTTGGCGACGGCGACGAGGAGAAGGGCGCGTCAGCCAGTTCGCCGGCCGCCAGTGAGAAGTCTTCCGCTACGCCGCCCGCAGACGCCCCGACCACCGCTGAGGTGATCACGGCGCAGAACAGCCCCGAGTTCGCGACGTTGTTGAAGGCGGATCCGTGTGGCGGAGCGAACGTGAACTTCGCCACCAAGCACGCGGGGCAAACGGTCGCCTTCGACGGGTCAATCAGGCACATGGCGGCCCACGCGGATGACCGGACCCGCTACGACTTCCTTCTCGGCCCGGGCGACAAGGGGCCGCAGACGACGGACGGCCCGAACTTTAAGTATGAGGACGTCAACACCGGCAATCTGCACCTGACCGGCAAGCAGGTCCCTGCCACTGTTGCCGTTGGCGACAAGTTCCGCTTCGTCGCCGAGGTGATCGAGTTCAACACGGTCCAGTGTGTATTCCGCCTCGCCCCGGTCTCGACGGAGACCCGGTAGCCTCGCTCCCACCGCCGGAGTCGTGACCCTGGACAGACGTCCGCTCGCCGAGGTCGGACGCCGGGCCACCGCCCGCCGCATCGGACCGTCGAACAACACGCCGACACCCAGACCGAACTGACCGTCCGGGATGTCGTCGCCCTCGGACGCATTCCGCACCGGTGCACCTGAACGCCCGCTACGGCTGGCGACGCGGAAGCCGTCACTGAGGCCCTCGCGCGCACCGACCGGGTCGACCAGTTATGGCACACCCTGTCCGGTGGCGAACGCCAGTGCACCCAGATAGCCGGCGCCCTCGCCCAGCAACCCCGAGAGCTCCTCCTGGACGAACCCACCAACCACTTCGACATTCAGCACCAGCTTGACCTGCTGGACCTCGTTGCGAGCCTGTCGGCCACCAACGTGATCGCCCTGCACGACCTCAACCTCGCCGTGACGTACTGCGACCACCTGCTGGTCCTGCGCGACGGCCAGGCTGTTGCGAAAGGTACCCGACCGAGGTCCTAACGCCCGCCCTCATCGAGCAGGTCTACCGGGTTCGTGCTGAGGTCACCCACGACCCCGGCCACCGCGCGATCCGCTTCCTGCGTCCCGCAGCCCGCGAGGGATCACTCCGCAAGAGGAACACGACGAGCGATGCCCCGACGGCAACCTGAAGAACGACGTTCCGCGCACGCCCCGGCGGCACCGGCACCCTTCCGCATCGTTGTCTGCCGGGACTGCTGCTGGGGAACCTCCAGCGTGCCCGAAGCCGATCACGACTGGCAGATCGCGTGCCTGGCCAACGCCCCCGTTCGCGTCTCGGACTGCCTCGACGTGTGCGAATAAGCCAACGTGATCGTCGTCCAGCCTCCGCCGCCGCACACGCCGCTGGCGCCCGCCCTGTTTGGCTCGGCCTCGGCAACGACCTCGACGCCACCGAGGACATCGCTGCCTGGGTCCAGGATGTCGGCCCCGGGTAGCGCCCCTGCCCCGACATCCTCGACCTATACGTCTTTACGCCGCCCCGGAGGGCGCGTTGAGCGTGGAAGCCGGACCGGTACCGACCTACAGAAGCCTGGCCTGGCGTGCCGCGCCGCGAAAGCGCTGTTGAGGATGCTCGGGCTGTTGAGGGCGCCCTTGCCTACATGTAGTAGGCGTAACGGGTGGCGATGCGGGCATTGGGCGGGACGTGCTTGAGGATCGAACCGACTCGGTAAGCGGTGCGCAAGGTGAGGGGGTCACGTTCGTCGAGTTGGGCGTTGTTCCAGTTCATCTTAGTCAGGGCGAGGATGTCCATGCTGGCGGTCAGTAGATCCGTGCCGTGTGTTGCGGGCCGGATCAGCAGTGGCTGGGGGACGTACAGGCCGGGGTAGGTCCGGAAGTACGGCACTGAGCCGCGGGTGTACAGGAGCAGGGAACGAGCGTCCAGTTGGACGCTGGTGCCGCGCAACGGGGGGAGTTGGCCGGTGCGGTACAGGTGTGGGGCGCCGCGCCGCTGAATCCACAGCAGGTCGACATGGTCGATCTCACGCAGGTCGGCGGCTTCGTGGAATCCGTCGACCTCACTGGCGGTGAAGTTCGAGGTCTTGTGAACGACGATGCGTGCGGGCTGGTGGCCGTGGGTGGTGCGGTACTCGGCTAGGGCGTCCAGCAGCAACTGCCGGGCGTCTGAGAGCGTCAGGTGGGGCTGGCGGTCGGTCTTGGAGATCTGCGCGGTTCCGCCGCGGACGACGACGCCGTCGCCGCGTTCGTTGAACACCTGGGCGACGGCCGTGTGCAGCTCGTTTCCACTCGCGCTGCGGTAGAAGCTGACCCCGACGTAGCAGGTGGCCAGGTCGGAGCTGTGGCGCTGCATGCGCCAGGGGGTCCCACCGGCCTTGTAGTACAGGGCGGTATGCAGGTTCCAGGCCCGTGTTGCCTCGTCCTGCAGCGGGCGGACGGTTTGACCGTTGGTCTTGGCCGGGATCCCGGTCCAAGTCTCCTTGCGCATCAGTTGCAAGGGGGCCGGCAGCGTTAGTGCGGCGGCCTTGAGTAGGTCGTGGAAATCACCTCCGGCCCCTTGCTCGCCCTGTTCCTCCTGGCGGTCGGTCAAGACATCCTCCGAGGGAAGATGGTCTTCTCTGTCCCGCAGTTCTTCAGGGCGAGCGCAGATGATGACCCGGCAGCGCCCGGTCTCGGCCAGCGACCGGGCGGCGTCGGCGTAGAGCTCGACCGCATCGGCGGTGGCGGAGGCAATGTCGACGCGGGCAAGGCGGCGCAGCTGGCGTTCGGGGATCTCGCGGACGAGGGCGTCGTCGAAGACGAGCTGGGCACCGAACGGGGAGTCGCCGCTGAAACCGGGGAACGGTTGGTGAAGATTCTCCTGCCCGGGCTTCGTCTCCTTCGCTTCGATTGGGTCCTGGCAGCGCTGCAGCCAACTCCGGATGCCGTCGACCGCATGGGCGGGGCCGACCAAGGCGATGGGGATCTGACGGGGTCCGGTAGGGGAGTCGGCGTCGGCCGGGCCGAACACGCTGATGCCGTAGCGGGGATCGATGTGACGGTTTCCGGCGCGGAACTCTAGTTCCGGCTCATGAAGCACTGGTGCTTTCATTGCGGCAGCTCCCACAGTCCCTCGGCCAGCCCGTTCACGCTCGGCTTCGGCGCTGGTTCTTGCGGAATCCAGACGCTTTCGTCGATGGCGGCATCGCAGTCGAGCTGTAGGAGCTGGCCGAATCGGATGCGCTCATCCCGGCTCCTGAACAGGGTGTCATCGCCTTGCAGATAGTCGGCCCAGGCGCGTACGAGCTGGTAGACGGCATTGTTGCGTTCCAGCCGCTTGATCTTCTGGACGTACTCGGCGTCGAACAGGGAGTCGCGGTGACCGTCGATGGTGAAGTGGTAGGTGGGGTTGATCTCCAAGAACCACTGCTCACTCCAGCGGCGGAAGTACAGGCTGGCAGCGTAGTGACGGCAGAAGCTGATCTTGGTCTGGTCGTCCTTGCCGAAATACGGGGTGAAGAAGGTGCGTCCGCGGCTGCCTCGGTAGCGGCCTTTGATCTTCCGGCGGGACCGGTCGGGCGGGGCCTGCATATAGACGACCTTCTTGGTGGGATGCCAGACCAACTCGGGATGGTGGGCGGAGCGCAGCGTGAAGTTCAACAGGGACACGAAGCGCCGCTGCAGGTCGGGGTCCTCGGTGGTCGCCCATTCCTCAGTGAGGACGGAGGTGACCGGCCCGTCGCAGAGCACGGCCAGCGGGCCCTCGTCCAGTCGGCACAGCGAGAAGATCCGTCCGGCAGCCAGGACGAAGCCGCTCTCGAACTGGTTGCCGTTCGATCGCATCCGCTCCCAGGCATCGCCGCGGTCACGACAGGGCGTGGACGCCTCGTAGATGAGTGGGGCGAAGCCCTCAACCTTGAGGAGGTTCGAGACCAGCTGTTCGCTTCCTTCGAGCCGTGGCAACGGCTCCCCCACGGGTACGCCCAGGGCCGACAGCCGGCTGAAGGCGTCGGGGTCGAAGCGGTCTGCGGCCTTGTCGAACTGAACGACCCGCCGGGCTTTGCGTTCAGGGTCGGCGAACCAGGTGTCGACGCGCTTCCACCATGCTTGTTGGATACGCAGGTCGACGCAGATGAGCACGACTGGTCGCCTCAGCCGAAGCCAGTAGGCGATGTGGTCGGCCTTGCACGTGAACTTGAATCCCGTCGCCGTCTCGCCCCGAAATCCGACTTCTGTGCCTTTCACTTGAGCCAGGACGGCGACACCGGTGACTTCCCGGTCGACATCCACGAACTCGATCTGCCCGTCGACGGCGAAGTCACGTTTGGTGTCGTTCCACACATGGCCGGCATCGGAGACGGCCTTGTCGACGAATGCTTCACCCCGGTACCCAGCCCGCTGCTGGACACTGCGCTTCGGCATCCGATCAGTGCTCCGAGAAACGCACACATGTGTGCTCCGCAGCCCTGCTGAATCTGGGCGGCCGACGGCGCGCTTTGTTGTCCCACCCCATGCAGTGATCCTCCGTCGTTCGCGCGTGGTCCGAGTCAACTCAGGATAAGAGGGACCACTGACAAGGACCTGTGCACGTCCTTCGGGAAGAGTGAACCCGGAGGCTGGGTACCTGAAAGTTTCGGGGTCCACACGGCAGCGGGGCCTGCTGAATGATCAACCTTTGTTTGGCTTGGGGCGAAGCGGCCGCTGGCGCGGCGACGGCCGAACTCCTCGAGTTCGGCCGTGGTCAAGAGGCGGCACGCAGCGAACACGTCGATCAGATCACGCGTCACTCCGCAGTCGGCGAGAGCGCGGATCTTCGTCCCGATCACGTCCTCCTCCGCGAGGACAAGCCTGTACGGGTTCTGGGGGACGGCCGCCAGAAGATCTCCTTGAGAATGCCGACCTCACGTCCTGCCCGGTGGCTGGGCCGGTTACGGTTAAGACGCCGTTTCAGTTGGTGAGTCGGCGGTAGCTGATGAGGGCTGCGGCGATGCCGACAAAGGCCAGGAAGTGCTCGGCCTTTCGCTCATAGCGGCGGTGCAGACGGCGGCACCCGGCCAGCCATGAGACCGTTCTCTCGACGACCCAGCGGTGGCGGCCCAGCCGCGTGGAGGACTCGATACCTTTGCGGGCGATGCGGTGGCGGATGCGACGCTCGCGAAGCCATTTCCGCAGGTGGTCGTAGTCGTAGCCCTTGTCGGCGTGGAGCTTGGCGGGGCGCCGGCGGCGCGGTCCGCGGCGGGAGCGGATGGGCGGGATCCCGCGCACGAGCGGCTGCAGGCCGAGGCTGTCGTGCGTGTTGGCGCCGGAGATGCCCAGCGACAGGGGCAGTCCGTTGCGGTCGGTGATCAGGTGGATTTTCGATCCCGGCTTGCCGCGGTCGGTCGGATTCGGTCCGGTGAGTGGCCCCCTTTTGCCGCCCGGACGCTGACGGAGTCGATGGCGCATCGCGACCAGTCCAGCTTGCCCCGAGCGCCGAGTTCGTCGAGGAGCACCCGGTGCAGCCTGGCCCACACCCGCTCTCGGCTCCACTGGGCGAAGCGTCGGTAGACGGTGGGCCAGGCTGGTCCGAACACTGGCGGCAACTGCCGCCAGGTGCAGCCCGATGTGGCCACGAAGATGATCGCCGCCAAACATTCGCGGTCCCCGGCTCGTCGGCGGCCGCCGCCCTGCGGGCGTATGACCTCCGTCGGCGGGACCACCCGCCGGAACAGCGTCCACAACTCGTCCGGCACCAACCGCTCGATCAGATCCGTCATGTGCGGCTCAACGAGCGATCCCACCATCAGAAACGACGTCTAAACGGGGGGCCAGCGGGGCGGTCTCGAGCGCCTGCACCTTCCAGTCCCGGCTTCCAGACCCCTACGGAGGGGCTGCGATGGCGGCCGCGGGCGCCGGGTTGTCGGTGGCGACATCGAGGTCCTGGCGGGGGCGGTTTACAAGGTGGTGCGCCCGCACGGTGTATCCGCCAGTGAGGACCAGGGGTGTACGGGGAGCCGAGCGCAGTCACATCCGCCAGCAGCCACGTGTGGAGCCCCGGCATGTCCGTCACGTGGCTGCCCGAGTGCGGGAGGCGAGCTCGGGGAAAGTGTCCTCCCAGACAGTGCGCACGGTGCGACCGACGAGTGTGCACAGCATCGGCCACAGCTGGAGGAGCAGGTCCTGGTTGAGATAGAGGGGCAGATCATCGTGCAGGCCCTCGTGTAGGGCGGTGCGCTGCAGGCCCATGCGCTGGCGTGGCTTGCTGAGGTCGTGCGAAGTCATCCCGGACCAAGCCATGTGCGGCGGCAGCGCCACGCCCCCTGAGTGGGTCCCTGCAGCTCGGCCAGCGACTCCGGTAGGCGCCGCCGCAACTTCTCCCGGTACAACGCGAGATCCTCGGCGTTCGCTCCCGAGAGGGCCCTCGGCGCGGGTGCGGGGCGCTGTGGGCTGGAAGGCATGACTCCATTGTCGTGGCCGGCCAAGTGGTGCGGATCATGATGTGCGAGCCGGTGTCCGCAGTGAACGCAGTCGAGCTCACGCAGGGGGAGCTGGTCGTGCCAGCCAGTTCCGCCCCCAGGAGAGATGGCTAGGTCGTCATGACGCTCGTTTGACGCTCTGGGCGTCCGTACGCAGGACAGCGAGCCGAGAAAGAGGCTTTGACCTGGCCTTTTCCGAGACTCGCTCAGGCCGACATCTTTCCGATGACTTCGCATGTTGAGTGCGTGGCGATTCTCGAACCGGCGGGCAAGGGTGCGTGACCTGCGGTTTTGTTGCTCTGGTGGGTTGCTCGACCTGTTTCCCTCCGTGGAACGGTTCGAGTGACGGGTCAGTCTTTGCGGATCGCTGACCTGCGGGTTCATGAGTGAGGTGCCTCGTGGCCGACGCCCTCGGAGGGGCTTTCGGGGATTCTTGACGCTCGGATGACGCCCGAAGCGGAAGTCTCTGCTGCACCTTCGCAGGCGCCGCGAACCGCGATCTCGGCCACACTGTTGGGGAACGGGACACTCGACCGCGCCGCTTGATACCGGTCAGGTATCATGGTCGTGTGGCGATGACACTCCGACTCCCTGACGACCTGGACGCGAAGCTTACGGAGCGGGCCCGACGGGAGGGCCGTAGTAAGCAGGAACTTGCCATCGAGGCCATCCGTGACGCCCAGGACCGGGCCGAGCTGAAGGTCGATGACGTCCTGGCCGAGCTGATGGACAGCGATGCGGAGATCCTGGACTACCTGAAGTGACCGGCGTGCGCTACCTCCAGATCGACGAGATCCTGGCCATCGCCCGCACGGTCAACGGGCCCGAACACAGCGTGCGCGACATGGGCCTCCTCGTGTCGGCGATCGAGCGACCCCGGACCAACGTGTTCGGGGCCGAGCTGTATCCCACGCTGCACGAGAAGGCGGCGGCACTGCTGCACTCCGTTGCCCGCAATCACGCGCTGATCGACGGCAACAAGCGCACCGCCTGGCTCGCCATGCGTGTCTTCCTGCGGTTCAACGGCGTGAGCGCCAGCACCGTCCCGCCGCACGTCTCCTTGGCCGGCCCGTTCGTCGAGGACGTCGCGCAAGACAACATCGACGTACCGGCCATCGCCAAGCGCCTCTCGACCTGGTTCCCCGTTTCCTGATCATTCAGAGACAAGGACGGACGTGGTCCGCCACAGGCGTCGTCGTCTCGTACTGATGAAGCGAAGCGTGGGGCGACGGCTCACCAACTATGATCCATGGTTTCCTGAATTCAGAAAACGATGTACTGTCGTGAGTGTGCTGACCGTTGCCTCCGACATTGACGTGCTGGCCCGTTTCGGCCGCGCGCTCGCCGACCCGATCCGGTGCCGGATCCTGCTCGCCCTGCGTCGGGCGCCCGCCTATCCGGCCGACCTCGCCGAAGCCCTCGGTGTTTCCCGGACCCGTCTGTCCAACCATCTGGCGTGTCTGCGTGACTGCGGACTGGTCGTCACCGTCCCGGAGGGGCGCCGCACCCGCTACGAACTCGCCGACGACCGCCTCGGGCATGTCCTGGACGACCTGCTGGCCGCCGTGGTCGCGGTGGAGGCGGACAAGACGTGCCCCGACGCCGATGCGCGGGGCTGCTGCTGATGGCGTCCCTGTCTCTCGGTCCTGCCCCGGCGCGCCGCGAGGTGCTCACCCGCCGGATACGGGTGCTGGCCGCCGCGACCATCACCTACAACGTGGTCGAGGCCGTCGTCGCGCTGGCCGCGGGCACCGTCGCGTCGTCGACCGCGCTGATCGGCTTCGGTCTGGACTCGGTCATCGAGGTCTCCTCCGCCGCCGCGCTGTCCTGGCAGTTCTCCGCCCGTGAGCACGCCGTCCGCGAGGCGCGGGAGACGACCACGCTGCGGATCATCGCCGTGTCGTTCTTCGTCCTCGCCGCCTACGTGAGCGTCGACGCCGCCCGCGCACTGGCCGGCACCGGCGGCGCGGACCGCTCGTTCACCGGCATCGTGCTCGCCGCCCTCTCGCTGGCCGTGATGCCGTTCCTGTCCGCCGCCCAGCGCCGCGCAGGCCGCGAACTCGGCTCCGCCAGTGCGGTCGCGGACTCCAAGCAGACCCTGCTGTGCACCTACCTGTCCGCCGTGCTGCTGGCCGGGCTGGTCCTCAACGCCACCCTCGGCTGGACCTGGGCCGATCCGGTCGCGGCCCTCGTCATCGCCGCCGTCGCCGTCAAGGAAGGGCGCAACGCCTGGCGGGGCGAGGGCTGTTGCGCCACTCCGGCTGCCGCACCGCGGGAAGTGGCCGCGGAAGCGTGCGGTTGCCGACCGGGCTGCTCCTGCTGCGCGTGAGCATCGCATGTCCACGCCGCTGTGGGGTGGCGGGTGTGGCGCAAGCGCGTGGGATCGGCGCGCGGGGGTTCTCGGCCGGGGCTCGGGTCTACTTCGCCGGCCTCCTTCGGGCGGACAGGTGCTTCTGGAACCAGCGGTAGGAGTCCTTGGGTGTCCGCGTCTGGGTGTCGTAGTCGACATGAACGAGGCCGAACCGGGGCTCGTAGCCCAGGGCCCACTCGAAGTTGTCCAGGAGCGACCAGGCGAAGTAGCCGCGCACGTCGACGCCGGCCGCGATCGCCCGGGACACCGCGGCGAGGTGGTCGCGGTGGTAGGCGATGCGCCGTGGGTCGTGGACGGCACCGTCGGGGCCGGGCCGGTCGTGGAAGGCGCAGCCGCTCTCGGTGACGTGGAGCGGCGGCAGCCGGTCGCCGTACCGCCGCGCGAACGTGGTCAGGATCTCGTGCAGCCCGTCGGGGACGACGGCCCAGCCGAGGTCGGTGGTGGGTGTGCCGGTCAGGACGCGGGGCTCGAACGGCAGCCCGTCCGGCAGGGCGGCGCCCTCCAGGACGGGCGAGCTCGCGGACGCGGTGCCGGGGGCGCCCACGGGCACCGGCTGGTAGTAGTTCACCCCGAACCAGTCCAGGGGGCCGGAGATGATCTCCAGGTCCGCGGCCAGGGTGCCGTCGGCGTGGCCGGGCATCAGTGAGGCCAGCAGTTCGTCGGGGTAGCAGCCGCGCAGAACCGGGTCCGCGAAGAGCCAGTTGACCAGGGTGTCGTACGACGCGGCAGCCTCCCGGTCGGCGTCGGAGCCGGTCGCCGGCCACGTGGGGGCGTGGTTGGAGGCGATGCCGATGTTGCCGACGCCGGCGGCGCGCAGCGCCTGCACGGACAGGCCGTGGCCCAACAGCATGTGGTGGGCCACCGGCAGCGCGTCGAAGCCGAGCGCCAGGCCGGGGGCGTGGGTGCCGACCGCGTGCCCGAACATCGTCGCCACCACCGGTTCGTTGACCGGCATCCACATACCGACCCGGTCACCGAGCCGCTCGGCCACCACGGTGGCGTAGTCCGCCATGCGTTGAGCCGTCTCCCGCACCTGCCAGCCGCCGCGGTCCTGGAGCGCCTGGGGGAGGTCCCAGTGGTACAGGGTCACCGCGGGAGTGATGCCGGCGGCCAGCAGGTCGTCGACGAGCCGGTCGTAGAAGTCCAGGCCGGCCGCGTTGACGTCGCCCGCCCCGGTCGGCATGACGCGCGGCCACGAGATCGAGAAGCGGTAGGCGTCCACGCCCAGTTCCCGCATCAGGGCGACGTCCTCCTTGGACCGGTGGTAGTGGTCGCAGGCGACCTCACCGGTCTCGCCGTTCCTGATCCTGCCGGGCTCGGCGCAGAAAGTGTCCCAGACGGAGGGCCCCTTGCCGTCCTCGGCGGCGGCGCCCTCGATCTGGTACGACGCCGTCGACACACCGAGGACGAAGTCCTCGGGAAGGCGGGGGAAGTCGGACATGGTCACACCTTTCGCGGCGCTGACGGTCAGGGGTCGGTCTTCAGAGACAGGCTCTGTGGTGGCCCTGGTCGCCCTGGTGGACGGTGGCGGTGTCGACGGTGCGGTCGGTGGCGCGACTATCGCAGCAGCCGAAAGCTTGGTCAAGCGTCCTGGTCGATCGTCCAGGACGAGGGCGAGGACAATGGAGCCGGCGTGGGCGCTCGCGCCCCGTCCCCCCGAGCACGAGTGAGGAGCCGAGTCATGAGCCGGATGGCGGCGAGCGAACGACGCGGGCGGCTGGTCGACGCCGCGATCGCGGTCATGGTCAGGGAAGGGGTCTCGGCCGCCACCACGCGCGCGATCACGGCCGAGGCCGACATGCCGCTGGGCTCCTTCCATTACTGCTTCCGTTCCAAGGAGGAGTTGCTGGTCGAGGTCATCGAGGTCATCACCGGCCACACCCTGGAGCGGGCGCTGTCGGAGGTGACCGGCGCCGGCGACCTGGAGGAACGGCTGCGTCGCGGCATGCGCGCCTACTGGCAGCACGTCGTCGAGGAGCCGGACGAGCACCGCCTCACCTACGAGCTGACGCACTACGCGGCGCGGCAGCCCGGCCTGGCCGTCGTCGCTGAGCGGCAGTACCAGACCTACCTTGCGGCCAACACCCGCCTCATCGAGGCCCTCACCGACGACGCGGGCGGGCGGCTGGAGTGGGGGGCGCCGGTGCCGGTCCTGGCGCGCTACGTCACGGCGGCGCTCGACGGCGTGACGCTGCTCTACCTCAACGAGGGGAATGCGACCGCGGCCGCCGAGGCCCTCGACCTCGTCGCCCGGCATGTGGCGGGGCTGGCGCACCCGGCCTGACAGGGCGCCGACGGGCCCCGATGGCTCAACTGGACTCTTGACCGGGTCACTTGACCAACTCTAGGGTGCGCCCCACCCCATGCCTCGGGAGAGCCTATGAAGAGAGCGCGTCCGGGTGGCGCCGCCGCCCTTGCCCTGTCCCTCCTCGCCGCACTGCTCCTCTCCGGCCTGGGCGCCGGCGGGGCCGGTGCCGCCGAGCGACCCTGGTGGGAACCGGCCGACCGGCCCGCCCCCGACTCCCAGGTCAACGTGAGCGGCGAGCCGTTCACCGGCACCGACGCGAACGGCGACGTGCGCGGATTCGTCGACACCCACAACCACCTGATGACCAACGAGGCGTTCGGCGGCAGGCTGGTCTGCGGCAAGCCGTTCTCCGACGGCGGCATCGCCGACGCCCTCAAGGACTGTCCCGAGCACTACCCCGACGGAGCCGGCGCGCTGCTGGAGAACCTCACCGTCGACCCCGACGGCCACCACGACCCGGTGGGCTGGCCGACGTTCAAGGACTGGCCCAGCCACACCACGATGTCGCACCAGCAGAACTACTACGCCTGGCTGGAGCGCGCCTGGCGGGCCGGGCAGCGCGTGCTCGTCACCGACCTGACGTCCAACGGTGTCATCTGCTCCATCTACGTCCGCGACCGTGGCTGCGACGAGATGGACTCCGTGCGGCTGCAGGCACAGAAGACCTACGACATGCAGGACTACGTCGACCAGATGTACGGCGGCGCCGGCAAGGGCTGGTTCCGGATCGTGACGTCCCCCGCGCAGGCCCGCGAGGTGATCGAGGCGGGCAAACTCGCCGTTGTCCTGGGCGTGGAGACCTCCGAGCCCTTCGGCTGCAAGCAGGTGCTCGACGTCGCCCAGTGCTCCAGGGCCGACATCGACGCCGGCCTCGACGAACTCCGGGCGCTCGGCGTGAGCAGCATGTTCCTGTGCCACAAGTTCGACAACGCGCTGTGCGGCGTGCGCTTCGACCAGGGTACGCAGGGCACCGTCATCAACGTCGGGCAGTTCCTCTCCACCGGCACCTTCTGGAAGACCGAGAAGTGCACCGGCCCCCAGCACGACAACCCGATCGGCTCGGCCAAGGTCCCCGAGATGGAGGCCAAGCTGCCGCGCGGGACCAGCGTGCCGTCGTACGACGAGAAAGCGCAGTGCAACACCCGTGGCCTCACCCGGCTCGGGGAGTACGCCCTCAACGCCATGATGGACCGCGGGATGATGGTCGAGGTCGACCACATGAGCGTCAAGGCCGCGGGCCGGGCGATGGACATCATGGAATCGGTGCGGTACCCCGGCGTGATCTCCAGCCACAGCTGGATGGACCGCAACTGGACCGAGCGGCTCTACCGGATGGGCGGCTTCGTCGGCTCCTACGACATGGACTCGAAGAGCTTCGTCCAGGACACCGCCGCCACCGCCGACCTGCGCAAGAAGTACGACGTCGGGCTCGGCTACGGCACCGACTTCAACGGGCTGGGCAGCCACCCCGCGCCCCGCGGGGCCGACGCCCCCGACAAGGTCACCTACCCGTTCCGGTCCTACCCCGACGGTCCGCTGGTGGATCGCCAGCACACCGGCGAGCGCGTGTGGGACGTCAACACCGACGGCGGCGCCCACGTCGGACTGATCCCTGACTGGATCGAGGACGTACGCCATCTCGGCGGTGACACGGTCGTCGACGAACTCCTGCACGGCGCGCAGTCGTACCTGGACACGTGGAACGCCACCCGTACCTGGGACCGACCGGCCGACCTGGCCCGGAGCGGCGCCGCGTCGGCCGGCAGCAGTGAGTTCTCGGTCGTCACCAGCTACCGGCCCGACCGTGCCGTCGACGGGAACTCCGGCACCCGGTGGGCCAGTGACTGGAGCGACGACCAGTGGTGGTCCGTCGACCTGCGCAGCCGCCAGCGCGTCGGCCGCGTGGTCCTGGACTGGGAGAAGGCCCACGCCGCCGCCTACCGCATCGAGGTGTCCGACGACAACCGGACCTGGCGCATGGTGTGGCAGACCGCGCAGGGGCGCGGCGGGCTCGAGACCGCCGAATTCACCCCGACGACCGCCCGCTACCTGAGGGTGCACGGCACGGACCGGGCCACCAAGTACGGCTACTCGCTGTGGGAGGTGGCCGTCCACGCACGGTGAGTGCCGCCGCCTACGGTGCGTCCGGGGCCGGGAGGTCCCAGACGCACCGGAAGCCGGCGTTGGCGGCCGACGCGTCCTCTTCGTTGGCCGAGCGCGCGGCCACCCGGTAGCGGTTGCACCAGGAGTCGTGGCACAGGAACGAACCGCCCTTGATCACCCGGCCGCCGCGCCACGGGTCGGCGCACCACTCCCACACGTTGCCGACGGTCTGGAAGAGACCGAAGCCGTTGGGAGGGTACGTCGTGACCGGCGCGGTGCCGGCCCAGCCGTCGGCCCCATCGGCCCCATCGGCACCGTGGGGGAAGTCGCCCTGCCAGACGTTGCACAGGTGCTCCCCGCCGGGGCGCAGTTCGTCGCCCCACGGGTAGCGCGCGCCCTCGAGACCGCCCCGGGCGGCGTACTCCCACTCCGCCTCGGTCGGCAGTCGGCCGCCCGCCCAGGCGCACCAGGCCCGCGCGTCGCGCCAGGACAGGTGCACGGCGGGGTGGTCCTCGCGGCCGGTCACGTCGGATCCGGGGCCCTCGGGACGTTGCCAGCTCGCGCCTCGGACCGCGCACCACCACGGTGCCGACCGGACCCGGGGTGCGCGTGCCGCGGCCGCGGGCGTCAGGTGCAGGTGGAAGACGTGGGACCAGCCGAAACGCTCGGCGTCGGAGACGTGCCCGGTCTCCTCGGCGAACGCCGCCCACTGGGCGGTGGTCACCGTCGTCGCGGCCACGGCGAAGGGACCGACGGTCACGGCACGGACCGGCCCCTCGAGGTCGTCGGGGTGGCCCAGCCCCTCGTCGCTGCCCATCCGGAAGGTGCCCCCGGGGAGCCGCACCGCCTGGTCCGGCGGCTCGGCGTCGTGCCGTGGAGTGCGGACGGGAGGGACCCCGGCGGCCGGTTCCGTCGGCTTCGCCGCTTCCGTTCCGCGTTCGCCGTGGCGCCCCGGTGAGCAGCAGGGGCCGCTCACAGTTCGGCCAGTTCGTCGGCGATCCGGTGCAGTGTGGCGGTGGGGATGAGTCCGACGGCCACGCCGGCGACGTCCAGCAGCCCCAGCTCGAGCACTTCGTCGGGCAGTGGACCGTCGACGAGGTCGCCCAGGTGGGCCCGGAGGACCGAGACCGCGGCGGGGTCGGCCAGCAGCGTCGCTATCGGTGTGGTCACGCCGATCCTGGAGCCGGGGAAGTCCGCGGCCCGCAGCGGTCGTCGGCGGCTGGTCTCCACCTGAGCGGCCTGCTCGCGGCACAGCAGGTGCTCGGTGGTCAGCGGCCCGGTCGCCGGTAGGCCCATGCGCGAGAACTGCTCGGCCGGCGCCTCGCTCGCGACCATCAGGTCGCGCATCAGGGTGGCCATCCGCAGTTCCTGCTCGTCGTCGACGACCGGGTGCTGCTGCCCCGGGTCGGCGTCGAGGTCGAAGAGCATCGAACCGAAGGTGTGGGGGTCGGTGTAGGCGGTGCCGGGCACCCGCAGCGGTGACACGCCCTTGGTGAACCCGAAGGGAGCGGCGAGAGCGGCCTCGCGCAGCACCTCGACCGGCATCCGACCGCGCATGAGGGTGGGCATCAGCGTGTATTCCGCGAGCGGCTGGTTGCCGGGGCGCGCCGGGGCGCGCAGATAGACCCAGCGGCCGTCGGTGACGTTGACGTGTCCGCCGAAGATGCCGAACAGACCTGCTTCGCGGACGGGTTCGTCGCACGCGACGGTGTCTGCGAGGGGCATCCCTTGGGTGTCGGGGGTCGCGGGCTGTCCGAAGAAGTCGAGCAGGGTCGGAGCGAGGTCGATCGTCTGCACCAGCGAGGTGCGTCGCTCACCGCGGCGGCGCGAGCGCGGGTCCCACACGAACAGCGGAAGGTGGATGGTCTCCTGGAAGTACGGCGGGGTGTTCTTGCCCCACCAGTCGTGCTCGCCGAGCAGGAAACCGTGGTCGGTGCCCACGATCAGCATCGTGTCGTCCCACATGTCGTGCTCGTCCATGGCGGCCAGCACCCGGCCCAGGCTGTGGTCGCACATGGTGAGCAGCGCCGAGTAGAGCGAGCGGGTGTGGTCGACGGTCTCCTTCGTTTCCGAGACCCGCACGTAGTCGGGCCAGTCCAGTTCGGGGCCGTCGTATGCCGTGTCGTACAGTTTCCGGTAGTCGTCGTAGGTGAAGAACGGCTCGTGCGGGTCGAAGGTCTCGATCTGGAGGAACCAGTCGTCCTCGTCGGCGTTGGTGCGGATGAAGTGCAGTCCGGCGTCGAAGGTACGCGTCTGCGGGTGTTCTGCCTCGCTGGTCATGTAGAGCCGGTTGACCCGGTCCTGGCGGCGCAGTTCCCCGTTCGTCGCGGTCGGCGCCTGGTTGTCGGGCACGGGCGGGTCGGCGACGTGCCCCTTCCACTCGTCGCCCTCCTGGCCCCGGAAGAACTCGAAGGTCCGGAATCGCGGGTGGTAGGTCGCTCCGCCGTCGGCCCAGTAGTGCTGGTGGTCGGTCACCAGGTGCGTGTAGACGCCGGCGCGGGTGAGCAGTTCGGGCATCGAATCGTCGAACGGCTCCAGCGGGCCCCAGCCCCGGTGCAGGAAGTTGTGCCGACCGGTGTGCAGTTCGCGCCGGGCCGGCATGCAGGGCATCGAGCCGCCGTACGCGTTGTCGAAGGTGACGCTGCGCTCGGCGAGGTCGGCGAAGTGCGGGGCGACGACGTTTTTCGCCCCGTACGGGGGCAGGAATCGACGGTTGAGCGTGTCGAAGAGGACGAAGATGGCGCGCATGTCAGGACACCGACCTTATCCGCGTCACCGACCAGGCGCCGAGCAGCATGATCAGTGCGCTGACGGCGTAGAGGGCGCGGTAGTTCTCGTTGGTGAGGGTGAGGACCGTGAAGCCGACCACGGGCGCGATCGGCAGGTTCTGGGCGGCGTTGACCAGGCCCAGATCGCGGGCCCGGGTGCGCTCGTCGGGCAGGACGTCGGTGGTGAGCACCTGGTCGACGGAGAGGAAGGCGCCGTACCCGACGCCCAGCAGGGCCGCGGCCAGCAACGCCGCCTGCCACGTCGGCGAGAGAGCCAGGCTCAGCGCGGCCGCGGTCTGCAGCACGGCGCTGACGACGACCAGCGGCTTGCGGCGCAGCGTGCGGTCGGCGACCAGTCCGGCGGCGTACGTCGCGACCACACAGAACGCCAGGTAGACAAGGGTGAGCGTGAGCGCCGCGGTCTCCAGGTCGGGACGGTGCAGCGCGTCCTCGACGTAGTAGAGCAGGTACGCCGTGCCGACCAGGTTGCCGGCGTTGATCAGCACCCGTGTGGACATGGCCCAGTAGTAGTCCGGTGCCCGGCGCGGACGGGGCGGCGTCAGGTTGTGCAGCAGACTCCCGGCCGGTGCGGCCCGCGGGGGCGGTGCCGGTTCGCCGACGCCGAGCAGGAAGGGCAGACCGCAGACCACGGCGATCAGGGCGATCACCCACCACGCGGTGGGCACGTCGTCGATGACCTCGGTGACCAGTGCCATGCCGCCCGCCAGCGCGATCACCTGCGGCACGCCGAAGGCCGCCGACGCCCGGCCGCGCTGGTTCACGGGTACCTGGTCGGCGATCATCGCGCTCAGGGCCACCAGAACGCTCGCCTGCCCGATCGCCACGAGCACGAGCAGCGTGCACACCACCGGCACCGAGTCGACCTGCCCGACGAGGGCGAAGGCCAGTGCGGCGAGGGCGAACCCGGCCAGCGCCCACACGCGCCGGCGGCCCCAGGCCAGGCGGGTGCGGTCGCAGAGGAAGCCCACCAGGGGGACGGCCACCACGATGGTGACCAGCAGGACACCCTGGAAAACGCTGGCCAGGCGGACCTTCCGGCCGGGGTCGACGTCGCGGGCCAACTGGGCGAGCATGACCTGGCTGGGCAGCATCACCAGGAGCCAGAACCCGAGCCACGCCAGCGCGAACAGCCACAGCCACGTCAGGGTGACGGCGGTGCCGGGTACCGAGGCGTCCTCCGCCGGGCGGGTCGGTTCCAGGGGGCCGGGCCGGCCTTCGGGCGGTGCGGTCACCGGCGCCTCCTGGTCCGGACGGGTGCCGGGAGTCTAGGTGGCGCACTTCGGGTGGTCAATCGTCCTGGACGGATGACCAATTGGGCCGCTCGGTACCGGTCACGGGTTCAGGGGCCGCTTGAGCGACGGCCTGTGACCCGGCCGCGTTGGGTGAGGTCACCTCGGAAGCGGTCGTCTGCTGCCGGGGTCGTCCGCGACGGGAGCGTCCGCACGCGTGGGACGGTGGCGGTGACCGTTACGGCGAGCGCGGTGAACGGCGACGGCGAGGAGCTCGGCGGCGGGTCCGGCGAGATGACGTCCGGCCGGCCACACCGCGCGCAGCGAGCGGCGCAGGTCGACGCCCTCCACCTCGACCGGGACCAGACGTCCCTCGGCCAGATCGCCTCCCACCGCGAGCTCACTGAGGACGGCGGGGCCGGCCCCCGCGATCACCGAACCCCGTACGGCCGCCGCCGAGCCCAGCTCCAGCAGCGGACGGGCCTCCTCGGCGCCCGCCCGGCGAAGGGCGTGGTCGAGGGTCTCCCGGGTGCCCGAACCGCGCTCCCGGACGACGATGGGGGTGGCCGCGAGTTCCCGGACGTGCAGAGGCTTCCGGCGGCGGGCCCATGGGTGGTCCGGGACGACGACGACGATCAGCCGGTCGCGGGCCACGACCCGCCGGGACAGACCCACGGGTGCCCGGGGCGACTCCACGAAGCCCATCTCCACCGCGCCGTCGTGCAGCAGTTCCCGTACATGCTCGCTGTTGGTGACCTGAAGCCCGACGTAGAGGTCGGGACGTGTCTGGCGGAGCTCGCCGATCCAGGTCGGCATCAGGTATTCGGCGACCGTCATGCTGGCCGCCACCCGCAGCTCGGCGTCGCGCTTGCTGCGCAGCGCCTCGGCGCCGGTCAGCAGCGCGCCGACGTCGTCCAGGACGAGCTGCGCCCACCCCGAGACCATGTGCCCGGCGGACGTCAGCCGCGATCCGCGCCGGGTGCGGTCCACGAGCACCAGGCCCAGGCGTCGCTCCAGCGTGGACAGACGCTTGCTGGCCGAGGGCTGGGCGATGCCGAGGCGGGTGGCCGCGCCACCGAGGCTGCCCAGCTCGCCGACGAGCACCAGCAGCCGCAAGGACTCCAGGTCCGGCACCTTACTCATTGCTCCAGGGTATGAGCGGGTGAGTCCCGCCCGGTCTCGGCCTGTCATGGCGTTTGGCTATGACCTCCTCACGATCGGCTGGCTAGCGACCTGGTCCGCGGCGTACGACAGTCGAAAACATGAGTCAGCAGGAAGAACCGACGGCCCCGCGCGGCCGGCCCGCGCCGCCCCTCCCGCCGGACGGAAGCCGGGACGTCGGGCGGACATCCGTGTCGCGCGCTCCCGGCGCGGCGCTGAGGGCCCGGTTGCCTGGCCTCGCGCTGGCCGTGGCGATCGCCGCCGTGGCCACGGCCGTGGGCAGCCGGTTCCCCGTGGTGGGCGGTCCGGTCACGGGCATCGTCCTGGGTGTGGTGCTGGCCGCGGTGCTCCGGCCGGGCGGGCGGCTGAGGCCGGGGATCACGTTCGCGGGCCGGTCCGTGCTCCAGGTCTCGGTCGTGATTCTCGGCTGCCAGCTCTCCCTCGCCCAGATCGCGCGGGTGGGCGGAGGGTCTCTCCCGGTCATGCTCGGCTCCCTGACCGCCTGCCTGGTCGCCGCGTACCTCGTGGGCAGACTGCTCGGAATCGGGGGCGACCTGCGCACCCTGATCGGGGCGGGCACCGGGATCTGCGGCGCTTCGGCCATCGCCGCGGTCACCCCGGTGATCGGGGCGGCGAGCGCGGAGGTCGCCTACGCCGTGTCCACCATCTTCCTCTTCAACATCGCCGCCGTGGTGACCTTCCCCTTCCTGGGACACCTGCTGGGCATGGGGCAGCACGCCTTCGGGCTCTTCGCGGGAACCGCGGTCAACGACATGTCCTCGGTGGTGGCCGCCGCCACCACGTACGGGGACGAGGCGGGACAGTACGCGGTCGTCGTCAAGCTCACCCGCACTCTCCTGATCATCCCGATCTGCCTCGGCCTGGCCGCACTCGTCGCCCGTAGGGCCGCCGGGCGGGCCGACGTGCCGGACGGTGCCGCGGCCGTAGCACCGTCGCCGGGAGGCCCGTCGGCCCGCGTCCGGTCCCGCGTCGGTGTCCTCGGACTGGTGCCGTGGTTCCTCGTCGGCTTTCTTCTCACCGCGACGGCCAACACGATCGGGCTCGTACCGGACGGCTGGCACGACGGACTGGACGCCCTGGCCGTCTTCCTGATCACGGTGGCGCTCTCCGCGATCGGGCTCTCCACCGACCTCGCCGGTCTGCGCCGGGCCGGATTCCGCCCGCTGCTCCTCGGCGCCTGCCTGTGGGTGGTCGTGTCCGGGACGAGCCTCGGACTGCAGTTCCTGACGGGGACCCTGTGAGGCGGAGGCCGTCGCCGCACCGCCGCCCGTACGGGTCTCAGCGCTCATCGGCGGGCGGCTCGTAGACCCGGCGGATGCTGGTGCCCAGCCGAGTGATGTCGGCTCCGTACACGTGCAGGGATATCGCCTTGCCCGAGCCGGCGTTGCGGACGCGGTGGATGTCGCCGGGGGGCGCGAAGCCGCACACGTCGCCCTGGTCGTTGACCACGTCCCGCGTGAAGACGAGACGTCCGGTGCCCTCCTCCTCGGAGCGCATCTCGTACCGGCGTTCGTCCTCGCGGCCGATGTGGACACCGGTGACGCACCAGGAGACGTGGTCGTGGACGGCGGTGCGCTGTCCCGGGAGCCAGACCAGGGAGACGATCGAGAAGCTGCCGTCGCCTTCGGCGTGCAGCACGTGCTGACGGTAGTGGTCCGGTGAGCCCTCGCTCTGCCGCCCGGTCAGCAGGTCGGCGGCCCCCAGGTGGGGTCCGAGGCGCTCACCGACCAGTCGGGCCGTGCGGTCGTGCGGGAGGCCGCGCCGGACGACCTTCCGCACCTCGTCGACGAGGCGGTCGAGGCGGGCGGTGGTCTGCGGACGCGGTGTGGTGGTGTCGGCGGTCATGTCGGCAGCCTGCGAGCCGAACACCCCCGCGTCCAACGACGATTGCTTGGGTTCACGGCAACGGGGGCTTATGGGTCGCGGCACGCGGGCACGCGGGATCGTGTCCGGCGGCGGGTCAGCAGCCGATCCGCCTCTCGGCGACCGTCCTGAGCGCTTCGACGACTCGGGCGGTCGCGGGGACCCGCAGATGCCCGCGCAGCACGTAGGCGGAGATCCGCCGGTGCACGGCCGGCCTCAGGGCGCGCCCCGCCACCCGGTCGAGCCGGAGGAAGGGCAGCACCGGACTCGGCACCAGCGCGACGCCCAGGCCCTGGGCGACCAGCGACTGCACGACCAGACCGTCGTCGGTGGTGTAGGCGATGTTGGGGGCGAAGCCCAGTTCCGCGCACGCGTGCAGGAAGTGGGTGCGACAGCGGGCGCAACCGGCGATCCACCGCTCCCCGGAGAAGTCCGTGAGACACACGGAACGACGCCGCGCCCGAGGGTGCGCGACCGGCATGAGCACCGTGAGCTGGTCCTCCATCAGCGGGACGGCGACCACGTCCTCGGGGAGCTCGTCGGACGCTCCGGGATAGGTGAAGGCGAGCGTCACGTCGCACTCGCCGCGCCCGAGACGCCCGAGCGAGTCGGGCGGTTCGTCGTCGAGCAGACTCACCCGGATCCCGGGGTGTTCCGCCGAGAGGTGTGCCAGTGCCTCCGGGACGAGCGTGGCGTTGGCGCTGGGAAAGCCGCAGACCCTGACCGTTCCGCTGCGAAGCCGGGTGATCGCCGTCACCCGCTCCTCCGCGAGGTCCAGGCTCTCCAGGATCGCCTCGGCGTGCCGGGCCAGGGTCTCGCCGGCCTCCGTCAGCCGCATGCGCCGGCCCACCCGGACGAACAGCGGACTGCCGACGGACCGTTCCAGCGCCTTCATCTGCTGGGTCACCGCCGGCTGTGTGTAGCCCAGGAGCGAGGCCGCCTTCGAGTACGTGCCGGCGTTGACGACGACGTGGAAGGTCCTGATGTGCCGTGAATCGAACACGCGTCGAATGATAAGCGGAAGTTGGGGTCCCGGACGCGCCGTCCGCCGGTCCGGGCGCAGGGCCCCGTACGGTCCGGCGCGCGGACCAGCTGCCCGGTGGAGGTGCCCGCCCGCGGGTCGCATCGTGCTACGGAGCCGGATCCACCTCGTTGACCTGGCCGTCGTCACCCGCCCGAACGGCGCGGCGCACTGCCCGGTCGGGGGGGCGGCGCGGGCCGGTGGAGGGTCCCGCCGGCGGCTTTGCCACTTTGTGACAGCGCGGCCCCGCCCCGATCGCTCCCACCGGCCGACGCCTCGTGCCCCCGGCGGGGTCCGCGCACCCGGTGCGCGGCCGGTCCCGCCCACTCTGCCTGGTGAGCGCCAGGTGCCCCGGGGGAAGGGCCGGCCGGTGCGGGGGTGGCACGGGTTTGCCTGTGTGTGCCGGTCGGCCGTGAGCGGTGCCTTCTTCGTTGACCCGGGTCCGAGTTGATGCGAGCTTGCCGCCTTGTCGGTCGTGGACATGGCAAAAGACTGTCGTCGGCTCCCCGTGGACGTCAGGCCGTCATGCCCCGCCGAGTGTTCGCCCGTCCCGCGTACGACACACGATGTCAAGGAGCACTGGTGAAACGAAGACTCGCCACGGCCGGCCTGTCCATGGTCGTAGCCATCGGCACGGTGGCACTTCCCGCCGTGTCCGCCGCCCGCGCCGCACCGACCGACTCCGTCCGCGCCGAAGCCGCCGCCGAACCCAAACCCGTGGACCGGGCCGTCGCCGCCGCCGACAAGGTCACCGCGAGCGGCTTCGACGCGCTCGCCAAGGGGCCGGACGAGCGCTACGACCGGCGCATGGTCACGCCCTGGCTCAAGGGGCTCTACTCCGTGGCGTACGAGCGGACCTACCGCGGCCTGCCCGTGGTCGGCGGCGACGCCGTGGTCCTGGCCGACGGCGAGGGCGACGTCCGGGCCGTGCGCGCCGCGAGCGACGTCCGGATATCCGTCGGTACCGAGGCCAGGGTCGAGGCCGCCGCGGCGGCACGCACCAGTCGCGCGAAACTGAAGCAGGCGGACAAGACCGAGTCCCAGCGGCTGGTGGTGAAGATCCAGGGCGACACCGCACGGCTCGCCTGGGAGACCGTCGTCACGGGCACCACGAAGGACGAGCGCCCCAGCCGCCTGCACGTCTTCGTCGACGCCCGCAGCGGAAAGGTCGTCGACAGCTACGACGACGTACGCGCGGGCAGCGGTCACAGCGAGTGGAACGGTCCGAACCCGCTCTCCATCGACACCAGCCAGTCCGGTGGCCAGTACCGGCTGAGCGACCCGACCCGCCCCGGACTGAGCTGCGCCAACTACAGCGGCGGCGGTGTCTTCACCGGTCCGGACGACGACTGGGGCAACGGCGACGCGAGCAGCCGGGAGACCGGTTGCGTCGACGTGATGTACGCCGCCCAGAAGCAGTGGGGCATGCTCTCCGACTGGCTGGGCCGCGACGGCCACGACGGCAACGGCGGCAGTTGGCCCACCAAGGTCGGCCTCGACCAGGTCAACGCCTACTGGAACGGCTCCAGCGTCTCCATCGGCCACAACCAGGCCGGCGAGTGGATCGGCGCCATGGACGTCGTCGCCCACGAGTACGGGCACGGCATCGACCAGTTCACCCCGGGCGGGGCGAACAACGAGAACGGCCTCGGCGAGGCCACCGGCGACATCTTCGGCGCCCTGACCGAGGCGTACGCCAACCAGCCCGAGCCGTACGACACCCCGGGCGACTACGAGGTCGGCGAGACCATCGACCTGGTGGGCAACGGGCCGATCCGCATCATGCACGACCCGTCCAAGCTGCGGGACCCCAACTGCTACTCCTCCTCGATCCCCAACATGGAGGTCCACGCGGCCGCCGGCCCGCTCAACCACTGGTTCTATCTGCTCGCCGAGGGCACCAACCCCGGGGACGGCAAGCCGACCAGCCCGACCTGCAACAACACCACCCTCACCGGGGTCGGCATCCAGAACGCGGGCAAGATCTTCTACGGCGGCATGCTGCTCAAGACCAGCAGGATGACGCACAAGCAGTACCGCACCGCGACGCTCACCTCCGCCAAGAACCTCGACCCCACCTGCACCCTCTTCAACAGGACGAAGGCGGCCTGGGACGCGATCAGTGTCCCCGCCCAGTCCGCGGACCCGACGTGCACCGGCACCCCGGCCTCCGACTTCTCGATGGCGCTCACCCCGTCAGCGGGCAGCGTCGAGCCGGGCCAGTCGGTCACCTCGACCGTCTCCACCGCCGTCACCGGCGGCAGCGCCCAGTCCGTCGCGCTGACGGCGAGCGGCGCGCCGGCCGGTGTGTCGGTCTCCTTCGACCCGTCGTCGGTCACGGCGGGTGACAGCGCGACCATGAAGGTGACCGTCGCGGACTCCGCGGCCCAGGGCACCTACACCCTCACCGTCAAGGGCGACGGCAGCGAGGCGGACCACACCGCGCAGTACACGCTGACCATCGGTGGCGGGGGCAACCCCGGCGGCGAGGCCCCCGACATCGACGTGGACAAGGTGAGGGCCCACCTGGCCGAGTTCCAGGCCATCGCCGACCGCAACGGCGGCAACCGCCACGCGGCCCGCTCGGGTTACGACGAGTCGGTCGCCTACGTCAAGGGCAAGCTCCAGGCCGCCGGCTACACGGTCACCGAGCAGCCCTGCACCTCCGGCTGCACCAGCGGCGCCGGCCCCAACCTGATCGCGGAGTGGCCGAAGGGCGACGCGGACAAGGTCTACATGTTCGGCGCCCACCTCGACGGCGTCTCCGCCGGACCCGGCATCAACGACAACGGCTCCGGATCGGCGGCACTCCTGGAGAACGCCCTCGAACTGGCCCGGCAGAACCCGACCATGCTCAACCGCGTGCGCTTCGCCTGGTGGACCGACGAGGAACAGGGCCTCAACGGCTCCGACTTCTACGTCCGCTCGCTCAGCTCCGCCGAACGCTCCAAGATCAAGGCGTACTACAACTTCGACATGGTCGCCTCCACCAACGGCGGCTACTTCATCAACCACATCGACTCGGCCGCCGCCGCGCCCATGAAGGAGTACTGGGACTCCCTGGGTCTGGCACCCGAGGAGAACACCGAGGGGGCCGGCCGCAGCGACGACTACTCCTTCCAGCGCTACTCCATCGCCACCTCCGGTTACGCGATGGGCGCCGGCGCCCGCAAGACCTCGGCGCAGGCCGCCAAGTGGGGCGGCACGGCCAACAGGGCGTACGACCCCTGCTACCACTCCGCCTGCGACACCATCGACAACATCAACGTGACCGGGCTCAACCGCGGTTCCGACGGCGTCGCCTACACCCTGTGGGAGCAGGCGGTCGGCGGCGAGGCCCCGGCGAACGACTTCTCCGTCGCGGTCTCACCCGTCTCGGGCAGCGTCAAGGCCGGCGAGTCGGCCACCGCGCAGGTGACCACCGCCACCACCAACGGCGAGGCGCAGACCGTACGTCTGACGGTCCCGAACGCCCCCGCCGGAGTGTCGGTGGCCTTCGACCCGCAGTCCGTCGAGTCCGGCCAGAAGGCCGCCATGAAGGTCGACACGGCGGCATCGACGGCACCGGGCACCTACACCCTCACCGTCACGGCCACCGGTACGTCGGCCACGCACACCACGACGTACACCTTGACCGTCACCGGTGACGGCGGCGACTGCGACACGGGCCAGAAGATCGTCAACGGCGGCTTCGAGAACGGCACCTCCCCGTGGACCGGCAACACCGGCACCATCGGCGCCCACAACGGCCAGTCCGCCCACACCGGTACCCGCTTCTCCTGGCTGGCCGGGTACGGGAGCAGCCACACCGAGACCATCAACCAGACGGTGACCGTCCCGAAGGGCTGCGCCAAGGTCACACTCGGCTACTTCCTGCACGTCGACACGGCGGAACGCACCAGTACCCCGTACGACTTCCTCCGGGTCAAGGTGGACGGCACCACCATCAGCACCAAGTCCAACGCCGACGCGCGGCAGGGCTACGTCGAGCAGTCGCTCGACCTGAGCTCCTACGCCGGCAAGCAGGTCACGGTGACCTTCACGGCCACCGAGGACGCCTACCTGCAGACCAGCTTCGTCATCGACGACGTGACGCTGCAGGGCAGCTGACGCCCTGACGTCGGGGCCCGGACCGCCTGTTGGCGGTCCGGGCCCCTTCGCGTGGTGCGGCCCGGCGCCGACCCGGGGGTGTGCTGTCACCGGGCCCTCACCGACCGTATGCCGGAATGTGCCTGTGCGTTCCACCGGGTGACCGTGCGGCAGCGACCGGGGGAACGTCCTCACCCTGAGTGGTTGCCGACGGGCGGGTTTGCCGATGTGTGCCTCTCGTCGCCGAGCCCGTTGTCGTGCCCCTGCGGATCCTGCGAGCGTTCCGCCCATCGGTCCGGCCCCGCGGCCGGCCGCCTCTGCCGACAAGGACGGACTCATGCGAAGACTCGGACTTCTGGGCGTCGCCATTGTCATGCTCACAGCATCGATGTCCGGGATCGCCCCGCACCCCTCCCACGCGACGCCCGGCGGCGAGGCCGGCGCCACCCTGGAGGGACTGGCGACCGGACGCGACCACGAGCGGCTCGTCCCGGTGGGGACCACCGAGGGGCCGCGCGGACTGACCTACCACGCCTACGAGCGGACCTACCGGGGACTGCCCGTGCTGGGCGGCGACTTCGTGGCCGTCACCGACTCCTCCGGCTCCCTCGTGGGCACCCCCCTCGCGGGCAAGCCCCCCGTCGACGTGGCCGTGACCCCCACCGTCACACCCCGCGCGGCCACGGCCGCCGCCCGGACCCGGATGCCGGGAGCCACCGGGGCCACCGCGCCGCGGCTGGTGGTGTTCGCGCCCGACGACGAGGAGCGCCTGGCCTACGAGGTCGTCCTCACCGGAACCCGCGAGGGCCGGCCGAGCCGGCTGCACGTGATCGTGGACGCCCGTTCCGGGACGGTGCCGGCGGCCTGGGACGAGGTGCTGGACGGCACCGGGCACGGCTACTACTACGACGACACGCCGATCGACACCCGCCGTACCGGCTCCGGCTACGAGATGTCCGACCCGGGCCGCCGCAACCTGTTCTGCGGCATCCAGGGCAACGGCGCGGTCTCGGGGCCCGACGACTCCTTCGGCAACGGCGGCGGCACCGACCTGGAGACGGCGTGCGCGGACGCCTACTACGCGGCGCAGCAGGAGTGGAACATGCTCCGCGACTGGCTCGGCCGCGACGGCTTCGACGGCTCGGGCGGCGCCTTCCCCCTGTTCGTGGGCCTGAACGCGGTGAACGCCTACTGGAACGGCCACACGGTCAACATCGGCCGCACCAAGGACAACCAGCGCCAGCTGACCGAACTCGACGTCGTGGCACACGAGTTCGGGCACTCGGTCTTCCAGTTCACCCCCGGCGGCTTCGACGGTTACACGGAGACGTACGCCCTGAACGAGGCCACCGGCGACATCTTCGGCGCCCTCACCGAGCACTACGCCAACCACCCCTCCGACCCGCCGGACTACGTGTACGCGGAGGAGGCCGACGCCCTCGGACGCGGCCCGGAACGCATCATGTACGACCCGTCGGCAGGGCCGCGGGACGAGCCGAACTGCTGGTCGACGAAGATCCCCGACACCGAGGTGCACGACGCCGCGGGACCCGCCAACCACTTCTTCTACCTGATGGCCGAGGGAACGAACCCGGGAGGCGGCAAGCCCTCCAGCCCCGTCTGCGCGGGCGGGCCGGACAGCGTGACCGGCCTCGGCATCCGCACCGCGGGCCGGATCTGGATGACGGCGCTGCTGCAGAAGACGTCCTTCTGGGAGTACGCCGACGCCAGGGTGGCGACCCTGAACGCCGTCACCCAGCTGTACCCCGGTGACTGCGCGCGCTACGACACCGTCAAGGGGGCCTGGGACGCGGTGTCCGTGCCCGCGCAGGCGGCCGAACCCGGCCGGCCCGGCGACTGCGGCCAGAACCCGTCCTCCTTCTCCCTGGACCTGACGCCCGCGACCGTCGACACGACGCCCGGAGCCGTCGCGACGAGCACCGTCGTCACCCGCACGACATCGGGCGACCCGCAGGACGTCACCCTCACCGCCTCCGGTCTGCCGGACGGAGCGACGGCGGCCTTCGACCCGCCGACGGTCGAGACCGGCGGCTCCTCCGTCCTCACCGTCTCCACCGCCGAGGACACCCCCGCCGGCACCCACCGGATCACCGTGACGGGCAAGGGATCCGACGGCGGCACCCGCAGCGCTGCGCTCACGCTGAAGGTGCGAGGGACGACCCCCGACACCTGCACCGGACACGAGGAGACCCGCACGGGCAGCCTCCGAGCGGGCGCCACGGCCTACCAGCCGGACGGCGGCTACTACCGCACCTCCGTCACCGGCACCCACCGCGCCTGCCTGCGGGCCCCGGACGGCGCCGACTTCGACCTGGCCCTCCAGAAGTGGAGCGGCAGGTCCTGGACGGTCGTGGCCGAAGCCACCGGCCCCGGCACGACGCTCACCCACACCGGGCCGGCCGGCTACTACCGCTACCGGATCCAGGCCCGCACGGCCGGCGGCGACTACACCCTCGGCTACGACACCCCCTGAGCCCTTCCCACCACACCCCGGCCACCCCCCACCGAAAGGTTCATCACTCCATGCGAAAACGCCTCGTGACCCTGGCGAGCGCCCTGGCGCTGGCCGTGGGCGCCCTCACCGCCTCCACCGGCTCCGCCGTCGCGGGCGCCGACGCGCCGGCCGCCCCGCCCGGCGCCACCGTCCGGGCGGCCGTGCCCGACGCGGCGACGGACGCGCAGGCACCGGAGATCCCCGCCGACAACCTGATGGCCCACCTGCGCGAGTTCCAGGGCATCGCCGACGCCAACGGAGGAAACCGCGCCCACGGCCGCCCCGGCTTCAAGGCGTCCGCCGACTACGTCAAGGGACGACTCGACGCGGTCGGCTTCACCACCACGCTCCAGCCCTTCACCTACCGGAACGCGACCGGCTGGAACGTCGTCGCCGAATGGCCCCACGGCAACCCCGACGAGGTCGTCTTCGCCGGCGCCCACCTGGACGGAGTTCCGGAGGGCCCGGGGATCAACGACAACGGGTCGGGATCCGCGGCCGTGCTGGAGACCGCGCTCGCCGTCTCCCGGGCCGACCTGCGGCCCGAGAAGCGGCTGCGCTTCGCCTGGTGGGGCGCGGAGGAACTCGGCCTGATCGGCTCACGGCACTACGCCGACCAACTGGGCCAGGCCGAGCTCGACAAGATCGACGTCTACCTCAACTTCGACATGGTGGGCCAGAAGGACACCACCAGGTGGGGCGTGTACAGCCACACCCCGTCCGTGGGCAAGGTCTTCAAGGACTACTTCGCGGCCCGCGACATCGGCACCTTCGACATCAAGTGGGACGGCAGCTCCGACCACAGCTCCTTCACCCGCCACGGCGTCCCGGTCAGCGGCATCGGCTCCGCCGACGACCCCTGCTACCACTCCGCCTGCGACGACATCGACAACGTCGGCCCGCGGGCCATGGGCATAGCCGCCAACGCCATCGCCCACACCGTGTGGGAACTCGCCGGCGAGGGCGGCACCCCTGCTCGGGACTTCTCGGTGTCGGTGGATCCGTCGGCGGGTTCGACGGATCCGGGTGGGAGTACGACGGCGTCGGTCGGGACGGCGACGACGGCGGGTGAGGCGCAGC